>NZ_CP046401.1:4206090-4806960 GCF_009762775.1 Maribellus comscasis
AAAGAAGCTGAGTCGGGCAACCTGCTTTATCTGCATGTTTTTGATTGGCCAAGAGATGGAGTTCTTCGTGTACCCGGACTGGATGCCCGTATTAAGGACGTGTATTTGCTAACCAACAAAAAGCAAAAATTCTCCTATAAATTTGAAGGTGAAGATCTGCTGATTCATGCGCCGTCGGTGATTTTTGATCCAATAAATACGGTTGTTGTTGTGAAAACGGGTAAAAAAATGGAAATCACCAGCAATATGCCGTCATTAAAAGATGGAAAGATTTTAATGCCTGCAGATTTTGCTGATATTCATAATCCGGGATATGGAACACATGCCGTTCTTTCCGGTTCCGGAACTGAATCGGTAATCCAAAACTGGGTAGATCACCGGGCGCGTCTGGAATGGATGTTTAATGCCGCTGAGGCCGGGAATTACAGAATGGAAGTATTGGTAAAAGCCGAAAAAAGCAGCAAGTTGAATGTTAAAATGGGAGATAAAAGTCTGGAAGCTGAAATACCGGCAACCAATGATAAGTTTGAAATCGTTAATCTTGGTGAAATTGAGATTAACGAGACTGACGACAAAATTATTTCTTTAACACCTGTTCAGGAAAACTGGGGAAATGTGGGACTGATGTATCTGGAACTGATAAAAATCTAAAATCCGACGTCGGTTTATTTAATTATAGAAATTAAAATTGTTTTTGGGATAAGCGGAGAAAGCTTGATTTCATTTTTAATCTCTCGGCGCGTAATCCGGGTTGGGTTCCGGAAATTTGGCATTTGTTTCAGCCAGCTTTTTATCCAGAAGCTTTTTTAGCTCAGCCACTTTTTCCGGGTGAGTTGTGGAAATGTCCGTTGTTTCCCCTGGATCACTATCCAGGTTAAATAGCTCAATCTTATTGTCTTCATAATGCACAATCAGTTTCCACGTGTCTTTCCTGATGGCAGAACCTGGTTTCCAAGCACTCCCGTGATAATGCGGATAATGCCAAAAAAGTTCGTTTCGGGTTAAAGCTGTGTTTTGGGTTAAAACAGGTGAAAGATCAACGCCGTCGGTTGGGAGCGGTTCAATTTCAGCCAGGTTTAAAAGGGTGGGGAAGAAATCCATACTCACCACCGGCGTATTTTCCGTTCTTCCCGGATTTGTTACCTCCGGGCCTGCTATAATTAGCGGAACACGGATTCCGCCTTCGTAGCACCAGCCTTTTCCCGCACGCAGAGGGCCATTGCTGGTTGGGGCATTTTCCCGGTAAAGCGTGGAAAGCCCTCCGTTGTCGCTGGTGAAAATAACCCATGTATTTTTGTCCAACCCTTGTTGTTTTAGTGTTTCAACAATACGTCCTACATTTTCGTCCATTGCTGCCACCATCGATGCAAAGTCCGCATTTTCCTGTAAGAGTTTTGTAAAACCTTCCCCTTCCTTTTTATGCGGAACCTGCTCTATATTCAGGCTCTCACGTTTTTTTCGGTATTTTTCAATGTGTTTATTGGAAGCCTGAATGGGCGTGTGAACTGTGTAATAGGCAAGATAAAGAAAAAATGGATTGTCTTTATTTTTTGTAATAAACCGGATACTTTCATCGGTCAGCCGATCGGTTAAGTATTCCCCTTCCGGGCCGTCAGTTAGTTTGGGGTTGTTGTACGGCGAATAATAACCTCCCGGAGGGCTTCCTTTTTCGTGCCCTCCAATATTGATGTCAAAGCCCTGATCTTCCGGAAAGAATCCCTCGTCACCCAAATGCCATTTCCCGATAAAACAGGTTTGGTATCCCGCTTCATTTAGCTTTTCTGCAATCGTAATTTCCTCCAAAGCCAATTCATTTCTGTCCTGAGGCCCGAGCAAGGGGCGCATTTTCGGGTCGGCACCGGGAATCCAATCTGTAATATCCACGCGGTTGGGATGTTTCCCGGTCATAATAGCAGCGCGTGTGGGGCTGCACACCGGGTTGGCAGAATAGGCCTGTGTAAAACGAACACCACTTTTCGCCAGTTGGTCAATGTGGGGTGTTTCATAGAACGTTTCCGGGTAGTTGCATTGAACATCCGCCCATCCCAGGTCATCAACCAGAATAAAAACAATGTTTGGCTGTTCGATATCTGTTTTACACGATGATGTAATGAACAGTGCGACTAGTAGTATTAAAATGATTCTTCCGGACATTTCAGGTACAATTGGTTTGGTTTCAAACTTACAATAAAGAAGCGAAATTTGAAAATGTGTCAGGGATCTCATCTGTTAATAAATGGACACTTTTCATTTTGTTCGATAACATAAACTAATTTCAAAAACAGGTATTTATACGTGACCCTCCCACGCGATCTTTTGTCATCTTTCAAACAAGCACTGACACAGTTTTATGAATACTACCTTTTTTTGATACGATTGAAAATTGTATCAGCTTTATCTTTCAATTTAGTGATTTCAGTATAAAAAACTATCTTTGGTTGAAACATCATTTCTTATGAACCGACGTGATTTTCTTCATTATACAGGAGCAGCTTCACTTATCACCACAGGAATTATTTCGCCAGCTACATTAATGGCAACTCATCCGTTTCCTGGTTTTTCCGGTTTTCAGGAACTTGTTGATAATCTTGTTCTGCTAAACGATGAGCAGGTAGAAAAGATTGCGGCACAACAAAACCTGGACAAAAGCTCCAAATATTACGGTGGTGTTTACGATACCTGGAAAATAGTTACACCACATTCAGCCGGGGGATTGTTTAAAACACTGGCCATTGCTTATTCTCAGCCTAAATCGAAATATTATCTGGATAATTCACTGTTGGGCAAGATGGAAATGGCGGTAAAATACCTGTTGAAGGTTCAGCATTCGGATGGAACCATTGACTTGCTTTCCACTAATTTTCATTCTACACCTGATACCGGTTTTGTGGTTGAGCCACTGTGTGCCAGTTATGATTTGCTGAAAAAACTTCAGTTTCCCCGGAAAGAAAGTTTGCTGCGACCTCTGGAGCTGTTTTTAAAAAATGCAGGGGAGGCATTTGTTGTTGGAGGGATTCATACGCCAAACCACCGTTGGGTAGTGAGTATGGCATTGGCCAGGCTAAATACGCTTTTCCCTGATGAACGTTATTTAAAACGAATAGACCAGTGGTTGCAGGAAGGTGTTGATATTGATGCTGACGGGCAGTACGAGGAACGAAGCACATATATTTACACCCCCTTGACCAATCGGTGTTTAATATATATATCGCTTTTGGCGGGCCGTCCGGAATTAATGGATATTGTCCGGAAAAATTTGGAAATGACGCTTTATTATGTGCATCCGAATGGAGAGGTAGCCACCGAAGCATCGGGCCGACAGGATCAATTCAGGGTAGGGTTTATGGAACATTATTATATTCCTTATCGCATGGCAGCGCTTACGTTTGCCGACGGGTGTTTTAGTGCAATGGTCAGCCAGATTGAAAGTACGGTTCCTGAAAAATTACTGACCTATTTACCTTATTTTCTTACCACAAAAGAGCTGGGAGAAGAATTACCGGCCCAGGATGAATTACCCCGGAATTATGTGAAGGAGTTTAAATATTCCAATCTTGTGCGTATTCGCCGGGGAAATATAGACGCAACGATTCTTGGCGACAATCCCACATTTTTTACGTTAAGTAAAGGAAAAGCAGTGCTCGCATCGGTTCGGCTGGCCTCGGCATTTTTTGGTCGCGGGCAATTCCGGTCTGAAAAAATAAACCGAACAAAAGATGGTCTTGAGTTAAACTGGAGTTTTGACTGGGGCTATTTTCAACCTCTGCCAAAAGGAGAAAAACCCAATTATGAAATCCCTTTTGATGAAGACCGGAAACGTCGCGAAAAAAGTGAAGTTCAACATTTAAAAATGAAGGTTGTTGTGAGTGAAAACCAAGGTATTTTTACCCTTGATTTTGATTTGGAAGGAACTGAAAATGTTCCTTTAGCGATAGAACTGGCTTTTCGGAATGAGGGAACCTTGCAGGGGGGTGAGAAGGTGTCGGAGGCAGAAGATGTATTTCTTCTGAGAGCGAAGAATGGATTTTATCAGTTTAAAGACGATATAATTAAATTTGGCCCCGGAAATGCTGCTCATGAATGGACCGAAATAAGAGGAGCTCTGCCAAGACCAAACGGAAAGTGCGTTTACCTGACGGGATTTACACCTTTTAAAAAACAAATCTTTTTTCAGTAATTGACTATTGAGTCAGGTATTCCTATAACCGCTCAAAGTTGTTTTTCCTGTATATTTTGCTTTAAAGAAGAAGGCGTTTATTACATGCCTCGTTCCAGCGTATTTTTCCAATTAGCCCGGTGCGGCAAAATTTATTGGGGTAAGAGAGACCACAAACACGACAGCGTAATCTTTATTTTATAATAAAAGTAGGGTAAATGCAGGTTTCGCCGGTAACAAAAATATCTGATTTTATTGATGTTAAAAAAGCCGAAAAACTATTAAACAATAATTGTTGGAAAATATGGAAACAAAAAAAATATTTCTCTGGGAAGTCCTGGTGGTCTCGGCTGTTTTGTTTTTTGCGTGCGATAAAGAGGAGGAGATTGTTACCGCTGCATTTACAGCCAATAGCACCGAGATTGAAACAGGCGAAACGGTAAGTTTTAGTAATGAATCTATAAATGCCGGTTACTATCAATGGGATTTTGGTGATGGTGTTTATTCGTTTGACGAAGAGCCGGAACATGAATATACAAGCGCAGGAACTTATTCTGTTAAGCTCGTAGCGATTGGGAACGATGGTTCGGATTCTGCTTCGGTTTCAATAAATGTAGAAGCCGGTTACGATATTACTATAATGGAAGGAGAAGGGATTGAAAATATAGATATTTATGATACATGGGCAGAAATACAGTCCGTTTATTCCTCAACCGATACTGTACATTACATCTATGACGATTATCTTGAGGATTACGGTTTTTATTATTATATCATTTATTTTTATAACGAAGGAATTGAATTTGATTTTTTAACGGAAAGTTCAACCTTGAGTAACTCCGACCCGGTTTATTATATTTGGGTATTGGAACCTTTTGAAGGCGCAACTCAAAAAGGCATTTCTATTGGCAGTGACATGGATAATGTTGTTGCGCTTTACGGAGAACCTGAGTCAACCGATGAGGACAGCGACTATACTGCCTATTGGTATGATACACAGGGAATAGATTTTTATAGTTATGGTAGTGGCGAAGTGGATGTGATTTGTGTGTATGAAGCATATGAAACCTCGTCATTGACTGAAAAGAGCGGAAATATAGGAGATAGAATCAGGAAATCAGGGTACCTTTTTGTTCGAGAGAAATAGTCATACGGCAGAATTATTCTGAAATACCTTATCGTTTAAAATTTTGGGGTAATTTTAATATAAGAGGGCTGTTCTTCAATTGAAGGAGCAGTTCTCTTTTTTTTGAAAATAAAAGAAAGAACCGTCCCTTTTTGTTAAAAGAACGGTTTTTTCTTTTTACTACACATGGGTTTAAAAATTTATTGCACTTTATTCATTTCCACAAAATATTTGTAGAACAGCGGAATGGTTTTGATGCCGGTGAGAAATTGTTCCAGCGGATAATTTTCGTTGGGAGAGTGGATCGCATCCGACTCAAGTCCAAAGCCCATCAGCACCGATTTTATGCCCAGTACTTCTTCAAAAGTTGAAATAATGGGAATACTTCCACCCGAACGAACCGGCACCGGTCGTTTTCCGTAAACATCGGTATAAGCTTTTTCGGCTGCCTGGTACGCCGGAATATCAATGGGACAAACATAGCCCTGTCCGCCGTGAAGTGATGTAACTTCTACTTTTACCGATTTTGGTGCTATATTCTCAAAGTGGTTTTTAAAAAGTTCAGCAATTTTCAGGTGGTCCTGATTGGGTACCAAACGCGACGAAATTTTTGCATATGCTTTTGAAGGCAAAACAGTTTTTGCCCCTTCACCGGTATAACCACCCCAAATCCCGCAAACATCAAAAGTAGGACGAATTCCGGTATGTTCAGTTGTGGAAAATCCTTCCTCTCCGGCCAGCTCTTTTACATCAATTGCCTTTTTATATTTTTCTGCATCAAAAGGAGCACGTCCCAGCAGTTCTCGTTCTTCTGAGGAAACTTCCAGAACATCGTCGTAAAAACCGGGGATAGTAACTTTCCCTTTTTTATCTACCATTTTATCAATCATTGAACAAAGAACATTGATTGGGTTAGCAACGGCACCACCAAACATTCCGGAGTGTAAATCTCTGTTCGGGCCGGTAACTTCAACCTGCCAATAGGCCAGGCCCCGCAAACCTGTTGTTATCGAAGGAGTGTCGGGAGCAAGCATTGTTGTATCCGACACCAAAATTACATCGGCAGCAAGCATTTCTTTATTTTCTTCACACCATTTTCCCAGATTTGGCGAACCAACTTCTTCTTCGCCTTCAATCATAAATTTTATGTTACAGGGGAGCGTGTTGGTTTTTACCATCAGCTCAAATGCTTTGGCATGCATCATACTTTGTCCCTTATCGTCATCGGCTCCACGTGCGTATATTTTGCCGCCGCGAATTTCCGGTTCAAAAGGGTTGGAATCCCATTTTTCAATTGGGTCAACAGGCATTACATCCATGTGTCCGTAAACCAAAACTGTGGGTAAAGCGGTGTCAATCATTTTTTCGCCATAAGTAACCGGATTTCCGGGAGTATCAAAAACTTCCGCTTTGTCAGCTCCTGATTTTAAAAGCATTTCCTTCCAGTATTCCGCTGCTTTGTACATGTCGGGTTTATGGCTTTTGATTGAACTGACAGAGGGGATCCGGATTAATCCAAACAACTCTTCCAAAAAACGATCTTTATTTTCTTCAATATAATTGTTGATATATTCCATAATAGTGCTAAAAATTTATTTGAACGGAAAATAGGGTTTATCGCCAATATAAAAAAGGATTTTATACATATTTACTGGTATAAACGAACCTGTTTAATGTATAATTTTCTTTTCCCATTTGGAGAATCGATTTTAAATTCAATGTCCAATCCAAATTTATCAAAAAGGCAATTGCACGAGTGTGGTACTTCATAGAAATAATGTTCTTTGATATGCATACAGTATCTTCCAAGCTGGTACAGTTCGGAATCTGTTAACACATTTTGGCCTTTAAACTCTTCAATATTGGAATGTGAAAGATATTCAATAGTGAAATTGTCTGACTCGCTGAGAGAGTAGGTATATAAAATGACCTGATCGTGCAAAACTCCGGGCTCGGGAAAAACGATACTGTATTCTTTAAACTGGGCGTTCACAATAAACCCCGGATTTATATTGTAAAGGTTTTTGGTAATAAGCACGCCGTTGGCATCTTCGTCGGGAAAGGAGCGGTGTACTAATATTCCCATTGCTGCTGAAAGGTGGTCGATTTTATAGTACTCGCGTTCTTCAAAAGCCCTGAAATTCCATAAACCGGCCCAAACTTTTTTAATGGCATTTTCAATGGATTTGGTATCGTGATCTTTTTTTGCTGAATAGGAATCGTACAAACCTGCACCAGAGAAAAATTCCAGATCCTCGGCATTGGTTGAGGAGCGGAAACGATAGGCATCAAAATCCCTAAAATTTTCGATTTTTTCGCTTACCATATTAACTAAAGTCGGGTCTATTGGTGCATCAATAATTTTATTTCTTAATTCTTCGAGTTTTGTTTTTCGGTATTCCTGGTCGGTTTTAAATGTTTGATCAGCCAAAAGCTCTTCGACAAATGTTTGTAACTGATTACTTTTTATATGCCGGGAATAGTAATAAAACGGAATGGCAAAAGGATTTTCCGGAGTGGGAATCTTTGGATTGCTCAATTTCAGAAGTTCGGCAAAATTGGCTGCTTTACCGCCAACTAAATTTACAGCGGAGTGGTTAACTTCTGTCAGATTAACAAGGCCTGATGTTGTTTCGTCTTTTGCCAGTACTGTCGTTGCCTGTGGTTCGTTTTGATGCCAGAATGAAGTGGCTTCTTCCAGGCTTGCTTTTCTTACAACAAATGAATCGGCGAGCACATTGAGGTAAATTAACTGCCCGGCCAGCGAGTCGAGCTTTGGATTTGTCCAGCCATCGCGCAAAGCCATATTGGGAGTACCGCGGTTGTGGCTTAAGATATTAATATGGCTGAGCGGCGTTTGAAATTCGGTCGTAATTATTCCCGAAACCACAGAAACATCGTTTGGAATACCGTTCAGAATAATAATATCGTGTTTGCCCAGGTAGGTTTCATTGAGTTCATTCAGCTTAACCTTTCGTAAATAGCCATAACCTTCAGCAAGGTTCAGTGCCTGATAATTTTGTCCTTCAAATAATTCGTCGGATGTAATAATGGGGACACTGCTGCATTCTTCCCACTTTGAGTTGTTTGGGTATAAAAAAAGTTTTCCGGCCAGATACGTGGAGGAATATATTTTCTCAAAAATCTCCTGTATTTTATTGCAGCCCATTTCGTCGCCGGCATAAAACCGGATGACATATTTATTTAATGATTTATAATAGTTAATCTCACCCGGATAAAGATATCTTTGACCGGAGTTGGAGTATTGCGTCATATTAAAATGGTAGTGTCCTTTTTTATATCCAAGGAATTGTTCAGCAAAAAAGTAATGAATCTCATAACGTTTGCTGTTCATATAATAAATAAGGTTTTCCTTTTCGCTGTATATAAATTTTACCGATTGTACGTCTCCCTGATTGGTGATAAAAGGGCTGCTTTGCAAAAGATTAAAGGCATTATAATCGGGAAGCCCGTTTAAATAATTTACATCATTTTCTGATTTTGCCAGTAATTTTGCGTGTATGATTGTGTCGGTGGAGGGTACAATAATTTCAGCACTGTAATAGCCTTCTTTTGAAAAAACAACGGTATCCCGGATTGTCGAATTTTTATGAGTATTTAGATTCTGAAGGAGTGTCATTTCTATGCCGTTTGAATAAAGTTTTAGCGTCTCTGCCTGGTGTTCAGAAACCACCTGTAAAATATAAATCCCCGTTTTCAGATGGGGCAAAAGATAAGTTCCACCCTGGCCCAGTTTCCCGGTTTGTAAGATTTGTTTTCCATCAACGGTAAACAGTTGCAACGATACATTTTCTTCAGGTGGTGAAAAAAACATGTTAAATACAATTTGAAATCTTGATTCATTTTCCGGGTTATTAAAATTCCAGGTAAAGGCACCGTTCTTGTCGGAGGTGATTTCAATCGCCAGGCGTTTATGAAATATGGAAACATCAGCAACTGGCCTTTCTGTTGCCAAATCACTGGTTCGTCCCCAATACGAATATTGAGCAAATGCTTGCAAGGGAAGCAGCATTGCAAGAGAGGTACAAAGGGCCAAAATCCGAAGTACAGCATTCATACTTTTTTAGATGTAGTTCAGTGGGAAAAGGTTGCTGACAAAATTGGGGAGCAGGGGTGTTTTTAAAATAGAAAAGGGCAATCCTTTTCAGATTACCCTTTCAATATAATTTTTTGTTTACTGTTATCCTACAATTGCCTGGAATTTTGGATTGTCGAAATATTTTGCAAATTCGATATCGTTTTTGGCTTTGTCTTTCAGGTCAGGATTGATTTCAACCGCTTTTTGAAGGCTTTCAAGAAGCAGGTTTTCTTTTGCAGTGCGTGCTCCGATAATTGCTTTCAGGTATTCTTTCATAAAACAGTTTGGATTATCAAAAGCTTCCAAGTCTTTTAATGCACCATTGTTATCACCGGCTAATATTTTTGCCAATGCAGTGTTAACGTCTTCATATTTGCTGAAATATCTTACAGCCTGATCGTAATTTGCATTTTTAACGCTAACAATTCCCTGGTTGTAATTTACTTCATCGCCTGCGCCTGAAGCAGCTCCAAACAATGTTTCAGCTTCATCAACTTTTTCTTCATAAAGAGCAATTGCGCCAAGGTTATTTTTAACAACCGGTTCATTGTTTTTCAAACGTTCTGCTTTTTCAAACATTGGTTTTGCATCTTCGTATTTCATTTGTTTTACCAAAACATAACCTGCGTTGTTTGGTCCTCTCCAGTCGTTTGGATAAACTTTAATAAATGAATTATATATTGAAAGTTGTTCGTTCAAATCTTCAAATAAAGTTGCCGCATACAACAATTCTGCCGGATTTAAAGAAGAAGGATTTGATTTAGCCGCAGCCATCAGTTCTTCATCCGTTTTTCCAATCAAATCAACGCTGGTAGCCAGTTTTGCTCTACGCAATTGTGGTAAAATTTCGTCAGCTACATCAGTAAATGCTTCAGAAAGATTTCTGATTTCACGTTCGCGAACTTCAGGATCATTGTACATGGAAAGAACGCGTAAAATCAATTCTTTATCCTGAATATTTGATTTTTCCATCAACTCTTTAAAACCATCCCAGTCTTCCGGAGTATATTTGGTTTTTAATTCGATATCAACTCCAGCTTCTTTTAGTTTTTTGGCAAGGAATGCAGAAGAAGTGTTTTTTCTGTCAGCAGCTAAATCTGTATTGAAATCAATTTCACCATCGGGAGAAGCGTAAGCTGAAACCTCAACACCTTTAAGGTCGATACGTTCTTGTTCATTTGCATTTTTGGTATAATCTTCCAGCGCTTTCACGTCGCTGCCTTCTGTTTCTTCTCTGCGAAGATTTGAACGGTTGATGAGATAGTGAATATCAGCAACCATTTCGTCTGGAACAATTCTTTGGAACGCATCGATATTTGGATCATATTTGCCTGAAGTATTTTCTTCACGCTGTACACCCAAAATCGGTTTTGGATAATTCATAACCAATTCGCTGGTAGCAATCACACCATCCGCAATTTTGATTGGTTCAAAATCCAATGTTTTAGCCCCTTTTGAAGCAGTCATATAAACGTAGAGTTCAGATTTGTTCATGTCGTCAACATATTCAACGGCATCTTTGTAGCTAAAGCTTCCACCAGTTGTATAACTGATAACTTTGTTATTCGCTTCCACTTTTTCTCCCTGAACAGTAACCGGTTCATACTTGGTTTCGCCTCCGTCATATTTCAGAACCGGAGTAGCAACCAAAGTGGCCTTTTTATTAAAATATTTTGCTGGGAATCGACCATCGATAGCAACATCCACATCACCGGCGTGGGCTTCGAGAATTTCCGGGGTTACTTTGAATTGAATCTGATCAGCATTTTTTTTCATTTTTTGTAACCCTGCACATCCCGAAAGTAGCACTGCTGCCACTGCTACAAGCATAAAAGGTTTAAAGTTGAGTTCTTTCATAACAGACAATATTTAAAATTTTAAAATTTGTTCCAATTAGCACACAAAAATAACAAGCTTTTTTTTATAAAAAAGCCGCTAAACGAGTTTTTATCACAATATTAATCGGTTTAGCCCTTTTTTATACTGGTTATCGAAAATTGCCTCTTTCAACTGAATATAATGTTCGTGATTTTTTACAAAATCCAAATTATTTGTATCGATGATTAAAACGGGGAAGTTTTGAACTTGTTTAAAAAAATTGAAATATCCCTGTTTAATTTTTTCAAGATAATCGCGTTGGATATATTTTTCATAATCTCGTCCTCTGATTTCAATGTTTTGTAGCAGGTTTTCAATATTGGTGTGAAGATAAACATACAGGTCGGGTTTGGGCATCGATTCTGATACGATGTCGTAAATTTGCCGAAATAATCTGTATTCGTCATCTTTTAGAGTGTTTTGCGCAAATATTGAAGTTTTCGAGAAATAGTAATCTGAAATCAGCATTGAATGGAAAAGATCGAGATTGAGGACTTCTTTTTTTATTTGATTGTAACGGTCGGCTAAAAATGAAAGTTCAAGCGGGAAGGAATATCTTTCCTGATTTTGGTAAAATTTTGGTAAAAACGGATTATCGGCAAACTGTTCCAGAATTAGTTTGGCATTTGATTCTTCTGCCAGCATTTTTGCCAGCGTTGTTTTTCCTGCTCCTATATTTCCTTCAATAACTAAAAATTGCATTTACCGGAATATTTCTGTAAGTATTTTTTTATAATGTGAAAAGAATATTTGATGTTTTAAATTACATCAGTTTTTTGTTTGAACGGATTTTTTTGTCTTTAAAAAAACCAATAAAGTACCCTGGAAGTAAACCCACTACAAAACCAAGTATGAGCATTTCCCAGTTTTGGGCGGGTATAAATTTTTGTAAAATATAACCTGTCAGGAGGCCGGCAACCATCCCAAAAAAAGAAAACAGGTAGGTGTAATAATAAGGTGCAATAAAGCCGTGTTGTTTGTGCATGTGGCTCGAAATACGACTGATCAACCGATCGTATTCGCGCCGGCTTTTTCCGGGTACTTTTATAGCCTCATTTATTTTCTTTGTTACCTCGGTAATATTTAGTTTTTCTTTTTGGCAATAAGGGCAACTTGAGGAGAATTCTCCCACTCTTTTTATGTTTCGTTTGAGTTCTTCAACCCTGTAAAAACGGATTTCCTTGTCCCTGATTCCTTCAAGATTTTTGTCAATCTCCGCAATCGTTTTTGTTGCCCAGCTTTCCATTAATGTGCATTTTAAAACCTGTTTCAAAGGTAAAAATTATGCCGGAACCAATGTTTAATTTTTTGGAAATATGGAAATATAGTCAGGAGAGAAAATAAAAAAAGTTCTGTTTTGAACGGCTTTTACTGTGTTGTTCTTTCACTATTAATTTCTTCAGAAGGGAATCTCGTTTGTACTTTTTTAGAGTTGGTTTTAGTCACATAATCAGATATTTTAATTACTACAGAACAGATATAATCGGCATAAAAAACGCCCTGCCGGTTGGCAGAGCGTTTATATTATTTTCGCTTAACTTTAGTCATTATCGCGACGCGGGCGAAAATCCCTTCGGTCGCCGCCACGGCGATCGTTCCGGCGGTCGCCTCCTCTGCGGTCGTCATTACGGTTGTCCCTGCGGGGTGGACGATCTCCTCTTGGAGGACGCTCAACATATCCTTCCGGTTTTGGAAGAAGGGCTTTTCTTGAAAGTTTTAGCTTGCCGGTTTTTTCATCTACACCAATAAGTTTAACTTCCATCATTTCACCTTCTTTGGTAAATTTTTCTGCCGACTCAACCCTGTTCCAGTCCATTTCTGAAACGTGCAACAGCGCTTCTTTTCCGGGAAGTATTTCGATAAATGCTCCAAAAGAAACTACCGATTTTACTTTTCCGGTATAAACCTCGCCAACTTCGGGGATTGCTGTTATGGCTTTTATGCGTGCTTTTGCCGCTTCAATTGGTTCGAGGCCTGCACCTGAAATTTCAACCAACCCAACTTCGTCATTTTCTTCAATAACGATTACAGTGTCGGTTTCTTCCTGGATAGCCTGAATAATTTTTCCTCCCGGTCCGATGACAGCACCAATCATATCTTTTGGTATCTGAATGGTTTCGATACGCGGAACATTTGGTTTATATTCGGCACGGGGTTCGGGAATTACTTCCAGCATTTTTCCTAAAATATGCAAACGGCCTTCTTTTGCCTGCTGCAAGGCCTGCGCCAAAACTTCGTAAGGCAGTCCGTCAACTTTAATATCCATCTGTGTGGCCGTAATCCCGTTCGTTGTTCCGGTTACTTTAAAATCCATGTCTC
The DNA here is from genome assembly GCF_009762775.1 of Maribellus comscasis. Classification (GTDB taxonomy): domain Bacteria; phylum Bacteroidota; class Bacteroidia; order Bacteroidales; family Prolixibacteraceae; genus Draconibacterium; species Draconibacterium comscasis. The sequence goes on from NZ_CP046401.1 coordinate 4,219,669, forward strand.
CCAAATGGTCTTCGTCTCCAAGAATGTCGGAGAGAACTGCGTATTTATCAGAACCTTTATCGGTAATCAGCCCCATTGCAATTCCCGAAACCGGTTTTTTCATTTTCACACCGGCATCCATCAATCCCATTGTTCCTGCACAAACCGTTGCCATCGATGATGAACCGTTGGACTCAAGGATGTCGGAAACAACCCGGACAACATAAGGAAGATCTTCAGGGATCATATTCTTCAATCCCCGCAAAGCAAGGTTTCCGTGTCCAATTTCGCGTCTGCTTGTTCCACGCGGTGTTTTGGGGTCTCCGACACAAAACGGAGGGAAATTATAATGTAATAAAAAGCTTTCGTTGCCCTGAAAAGTTACATTGTCAATTTTTTTGACGTCCATTTTTGTACCCAATGTAACCGAAGTTAAAGACTGAGTTTCTCCACGGGTAAAAATAGCAGAGCCATGTGCTCCAGGTAAATAATCGATTTCACCCCAAATTGGGCGAATTTCATTTGTTGCTCTTCCGTCCAAACGAATACCGTCGTCGAGAATCATTCTGCGCATAGCTTCTTTTTCAACATCATGGTAATATCTTTTTATTAAACCAATATGTTGTTCCAGATCTATTTCTTCGTTTTCTGCATTTGCTTCGGTGTAAGCTTCAATAAATTCATCACATATTGCTTCAAAGGCCTCCAGGCGTTCACTTTTGTTTGCGATTTGTTTCTTTGCAACTTCATAGCAGGCATCGTATGTTTCTGCTTTTACTTTTTCACGAAGTTCCTCATCGTTGTTCTCGTGGCTGTATTCACGTTTTACTACACCGAGTTCGGCTGCCAGTTCTTCTTGTACTTTACACTGTTTTTTTATTTCATTGTGCGCCGTTTTTATGGCTTCAAGCATCACTTCTTCTGAAACCTCCTGCATTTCCCCTTCCACCATCATAATGTTGTCAAATGAAGCACCAACCATGATTTCCAGATCGGCTTCTTCCATTTGTGAGCGTGTTGGGTTTACAATAAATTCCCCATTAACTCTTGCTACACGAACTTCAGAGATGGGGGTTTCAAAAGGAACGTCGGAAACTGCAATTGCAGCAGAGGCTGCTAATCCTGCCAGGGCATCCGGCATTTCTTCTTTGTTTGCAGAAATCAACGAAATCATCACCGCAGTTTCTGCATGATAGTCATCGGGGAAAAGCGGACGTAATGCCCGGTCAACCAAACGTGCAACAAGAATTTCGTCGTCGCTTGGTCTTCCTTCCCGTTTTAGAAATCCGCCGGGGAATCGGCCTGCAGCCGAGAATTTTTCGCGGTAATCAACCGATACCGGCATAAAGTCTACATCTTCTTTTGCTTCTTTTGCTGACACTACTGTGGCCAGCAACATGGTTTCACCCATTTTTACTACAACTGAACCATCGGCCTGTTTGGCAAGCTTACCGGTTTCAATGGTAATCGTTCTGCCGTCGGCGAGTTCAATTGTTTTAACTGTTGCGTTTACCATAATTTTTTTACATCAATAAATATTAAATAATACAATGGGTGGTGAGGTTTTGCAATTTACAAAAAAGAAAGGCAATACACTGCATTGCCTTTCGATTATTTTACTTACGTAAGTTCAATTCTTTAATCAGCGAACGATAACGTTCAATATCTTTACTTTTCAGGTAGTCAAGCAAACTGCGTCGTTTCCCAACCAATTTAATCAAAGCACGTCGTGTGCTGTGGTCCTTTTTGTTTTGTTTCAAATGTTCCGTCAGGTGGTTAATCCTGAAAGTGAACAATGCAATCTGGCCTTCAGTACTGCCTGTGTCTTTTTCATTTTTACCATATTTGGTAAAAAGCTCTGTTTTTTTCTCTGATGTTAAATACATTTTTTAAAGAACAATTTTAATTATACAATGTTTAAGCCGCAGCATCGCGTTAAATAACAACAGCTTAAAATTAATCGGGTGCAAAAATAGCAAAAGATTTTGATTTACAAACGATTTAATCAAACAGAATGTTCACTGATTCTTTCTTTAATTTTTCATAACGTGAGTTGTTCATATGTTTCTATTTTGAACGATTTTAAATATGATTCTGTATTGAACCGGAGAGTATAAAAACGAATGATTGATTAACATAATTTTTTATCTTTGATTATTGAAAGTTTCAACCAACCATTTGAATCATTGTCATTTATTCTTAACCCTTTTTTGTTTGCCCGATATCTGTAAAACCAGATAATTAGTTGTTGATTTATTCCCGGGGAAGTTTAAATAATATTAATCATGTGTTTAAAATATTATTTGTTTTTTATTATAAACGATATTAATTTTAGAGACAATAATTTCAGTTTTCGATTTGAATTAAAAGATTATCATAATTTTTATTTAAAAATCTATAATTATTAAGCGTATGAAAAAGTTTTACTTATTGTTATCTGGTTTGTTTTTTGGATATTTGATCCAAGCGCAAACACCAAACGGTTTGAAAGGCGCAGATGTTAATATCAGCACTGTAACAACATATTCTGATTTACATAGTTTGGTTGAGGCGAACGGGCAAAAAGAAATCAAATTAACTTCAGGATTAAAATCGGCGAGTTCAGCAGTCGAAATCGTCGATCCAGAGCTGATGGAGTGCTCTGATAATTCGGCTTTCAGCAATCCTCCGGTATTGTTTGACAATGGTTATACATCAGACTTGAAAACTCCTTATAAAGTTTATCAAACTTTTGATAACCTGTCCGGAATCACAAATGAAGTAGCCTTTTGGGTTGCTTTTAGTACTTATACTCAACCGTCACCTACTTTTGAGTTTATAATTGAGGTGTTTGAGGCAGGTCCCTTGCCTGTTTCCCGGTTAAGTTCTGATACCGTTGAGGTTTCACTTGAATACACAGGCTTTGCTGTTGTTGGGCATGATATTTTTAAATGTAATGCTTCCATCACCCCTATTGCTAATGCAGATGGGTGGATTTCAATTTACGGGTCGTTAAAAAATTCGGCGTCTAGTTATTGGATAAACGCTCCAAGTGGGCAAGGGCAATCTTATCAGGAAGGATATGGGTACCGGGAACCGGTGGCTGTTTGTTTAGGTGCAGGTATACTTCCTCTTGAAGTCACTCTTTTTCCGAATGGCAAATATGCCCTGACCCAGGAAGATAAAGAGATATTATCGGGCGACCCTGAAAAGTACCAGAGTATTGAAGTTTCCCCACGCTCGTTTGACTGTAACAGTGTTGGCGAATCGGTTCCGGTTACAATATCGGTTGTGGATACAAGTGGAGTCCCCTCTACATTTTCAGGTTATGTATTGGTTTATGACGAAACAGCACCGGAGGCAAAATGTAAGGATATTACTGTAACTCTGGATGACAGCGGGGAAGCGTCAATTTTTGGCGGACAAATAGATGATGGCAGCTACGATGCATGTGGAATAAAAAACCGGGTACTTGATAAATACAATTTTTACTGCGCTGATTTGGGAAAAGATACGATTACATTAACCGTTGGTGATGCGAGCGGGAATTTGAGTAGCTGTACATCAGAAGTAACAGTGTTGTCCGTAAATAAAATGCCGGCTTTAAACCCTATAGCAGATGTAACAGTTGATGAAGACTCGGCAGTAACGGTTGATTTGACGGGAATTTCTTACGGAGATGACTGTGAAGCCCAGGATTTAGTGGTGTCTGTTACTGTTTCAGACTCTGCGATGATTGACACGATGGGAGTTGATTATACTTCAGGTGACCCGGAAGGCACTTTAAACATTAGCCCGGCAGCTGATATGAGTGGCAGTACAGTTGTTACTGTTACCGTTGAAGACGAAGAAGGAGCCAGCGTATCGCAAAACTTTACGCTGACAATAAACCCTGTTAACGATGCTCCTTTTTTGGTTATCCCGATTCCTGACCAGACAATTTATGCAAGTTATGAGTTAAATATACCTGTCAGTTCGGTGCTGGGAGTAATATTTGATGATGTTGATGACGATGAGCTGGAGATGTCGGTAATGGTTGAAGGGACAGACACTTTACCGTCATGGGCAACGATGTCGGCTGATATATTGGTTTGTGAGCCGATGATTGCGGATACGGGATGTGTAAATATTGTGGTAATGGCAACAGACAGCTCCGGGGCAAGTGCAAGCGATACCTTTGAAGTTTGTGTAGCAGGTTACCCGACAGCGATTGGCGATTTGGAAGTAGCAGGTCCGGAAATACAGATGTACCCTAACCCAACCAATGGTCAGGTAAACCTTGAGATGAGTTCAGGGATTCATGCTGTGGATATTGCAGTAGTTGATATCGCAGGCCGTGTTGTACTGCAAAAACAGTATTCGGCATCGGAACGTATTGTATTTGACATGAGTGGAAAGGTAGCCGGAATGTACTTTGTGAATATGAAAATTGACGGAGAAAGAGTAGTCAAAAAGCTGATTGTTGACAACAGGTAAAGGATTAAAATACAACTCAAAATAAAAAGAAAAAGGCACCGGGACTGGTGCCTTTTTTGTTTGCCCGATATCTGTAAAGCCAGATAATTAGTTGTTGATTTATTCCCGGGGAAGTTTAAATAATATCAATCATGTGTTTAAAATATTATTTGTTTTTTATTATAAACGATATTAATTTTAGAGACAATAATTTCAGTTTTCGATTTGAATTAAAAAGTTATCATAATTTATTTTAAAACCTATAATTATTAAGCGTATGAAAAAGTTTTACCTTATTGTTTGCTTTGGTTTGTCATATCTGGCTCTGTTTGCTCAGAGAGCTGAGGTGGCTGATTTAGGGAAAGTGCGTAGCCTTAAATCTGTTTCATTAAAGTCTTCGGTTTTGAGTTTAAAAACAGGTATAGGTGCCGAAGCAAAAACGTATGAATCATCTGTTTCGACTGTCGTTTGGGATAATGGTCCGTTAGTTAACAGTCCTGGGACAGGTTACGGTGGTGCTGATGAGAGTGTAGTTCAATCTTCTTTGGGAATGATTTACCTGGGGTTTGGGTTTCAGGAGTTTTATTCCAATTCGGTTGCCGATGATTTTACATTAAGCCGAAATGAGATTATTGACAGTATCGTTGTTTTTGGATATCAAACAGGCTCATCTACAGCTTCCACTATTACTGAAGTTTATCTGAGAATTTATGATGGAGATCCCAGAACCGGAGGAAATATAATCTGGGGTGACTTTGTTACCAATAGATTGGTTTCCAGTAAGTGGTCGGGTATTTACCGTGTAATGGATTATGATTCCGGGAATAATCAACGGCCGATAATGGAATGTATTTGTGATGTTGATGCGTATCTCAGTGCCGGAACCTATTGGCTGGAAATACAGATGAATGGACCATTAGCTTCGGGACCCTGGTGTCCGACTGTTTCTATAAACGGAGAAACAACTACAGGAAATGGTATACAAAATGCAGGAGGCTGGGGTGAAATTTGGGATGTCGGTCAGCAAGGTGTCCCTTTTGTTTTGTTATCAAGTCACTCTCTTGAAGTCACTCTTTTTCCGAATGGCAAATATGCCCTGACCCAGGAAGATAAAGAGATATTATCGGGCGACCCTGAAAAGTACCAGAGTATTGAAGTTTCCCCACGCTCGTTTGACTGTAACAGTGTTGGCGAACCGGTTCCGGTTACAATATCGGTTGTGGATACAAGTGGAGTCCCCTCTACATTTTCAGGTTATGTATTGGTTTATGACGAAACAGCACCGGAGGCAAAATGTAAGGATATTACTGTAACTCTGGATGACAGCGGGGAAGCGTCAATTTTTGGCGGACAAATAGATGATGGCAGCTACGATGCATGTGGAATAAAAAACCGGGTACTTGATAAATACAATTTTTACTGCGCTGATTTGGGAAAAGATACGATTACATTAACCGTTGGTGATGCGAGCGGGAATTTGAGTAGCTGTACATCAGAAGTAACAGTGTTGACCGTAAATAAAATGCCGGCTTTAAACTCTATAGCAGATGTAACAGTTGATGAAGACTCGGCAGTAACGGTTGATTTGACGGGAATTTCTTACGGAGATGACTGTGAAGCCCAGGATTTAGTGGTGTCTGTTACTGTTTCAGACTCTGCGATGATTGACACGATGGGAGTTGATTATACTTCAGGCGACCCGGAAGGCACTTTAAGCATTAGCCCGGCAGCTGATATGAGTGGCAGTACAGTTGTTACTGTTACCGTTGAAGACGAAGAAGGAGCCAGCGTATCGCAAAACTTTACGCTGACAATAAACCCTGTTAACGATGCTCCTTTTTTGGTTATCCCGATTCCTGACCAGACAATTTATGCAAGTTATGAGTTAAATATACCTGTCAGTTCGGTGCTGGGAGTAATATTTGATGATGTTGATGACGATGAGCTGGAGATGTCGGTAATGGTTGAAGGGACAGACACTTTACCGTCATGGGCAACGATGTCGGCTGATATATTGGTTTGTGAGCCGATGATTGCGGATACGGGATGTGTAAATATTGTGGTAATGGCAACAGACAGCTCCGGGGCAAGTGCAAGCGATACCTTTGAAGTTTGTGTAGCAGGTTACCCGACAGCGATTGGCGAATTGGAAGCAGCAGGTCCGGAAATACAGATGTACCCTAACCCAACCAATGGTCAGGTAAACCTTGAGATGAGTTCAGGGATTCATGCTGTGGATATTGCAGTAGTTGATATCGCAGGCCGTGTTGTACTGCAAAAACAATATTCGGCATCGGAACGTATTGTATTTGACATGAGTGGAAAGGTAGCCGGAATGTACTTTGTGAATATGAAAATTGACGGAGAAAGAGTAGTCAAAAAGCTGATTGTTGACAACAGGTAAAGGACTAAAAATACAACTCAAAATAAAAAAATGGCACCAACTCGGGTGCCTTTTTTTATTTTAACTTATTCGAAGTGTTTTTATGTACCGCTAAAATCAACTCCCTCAAACAATACCGAGGGAATGAGCCACGATGAATTGGTGTTAATGTCATTTCCCAATTCACTAACATTTGACCATAATTCCAACATGTTTCCTGTGATGTTCATTTCGGAGACAGGATGCTTGATTTCACCGTTCTCAATCAGAAAACCTTCAATTCCAAAAGAGAAGTCTCCCGTTGTCCCATTGCTGTTTCCCCCATTGAATCCGGTAACCAGGATTCCTTTTTCTACGGTTTGTATCAAGCCTTGTAAATCGTTATTTCCTGTTTCAAAAACCAGGTTTGTAATGCTCCCGCTTGTTGGTTTGGTATTTAGCTTTTTTGCATAATAAGTGTCTATGTAATAGGTTTTCAGAACACCTTTTTCAAAAACAGTCCTCTTTGTCGTTGCCAGGCCTTCTCCGTCAAAGTGACGGGAGCCACGACCTCCAATAACAAACGGATTATCGGTTACAGAGAGTTTTTCTGAAATCACCTTTTTATCCAGTTTATCAATCAGAAACGAGTTTTTTTGTTGGATTGCAGAACCTCTAAGCGCTGAAATTAAGGGGCCAAAAATTCTTCCCATTTGGCGATTTTCCACAATCATCGACATTTTTCCCGACGCGATTTTTTTCTGCCCTATTTTTTTCAATGCTTTATCAAGTGCAATTTTCCCGATACCATTCCGGGGGAGTTTATCAAAAAATATTGCACTTTCACTCCAGCCTGCCGAAGGTCGCGCATCTTTACTTTTTACTGAAACAGAGGCGTCAATTCCATAATACGAACTGGATGTATCTCCCTTAAAACCATTACTTGCCAGCATCACCCTTTCATTTAGCCCGTCGTAATATGAGGTGGAAACAGAAATTATCCTTTCATCTGTTCCTAAAACTTCTTTTTCAGCTGCAAATGCCAGTTCTATCTTTTTTTCAGGAGAAATGGAATTAAAAGCTGCATCAAGAATTTGCAGATCTTTTCCGTCACCTTTATAATATCGTTCAGGTTCAGGTAAAGTGCGGAGTTCATCTTCAGCCAAATATTTTGTTCCCGCAATAGCTTCCTCTATAAACCCCGCTAATTCATCCTTTTTTAGACGGTTCGTAGAATGTGCCGAGTATTTTTTGTCAACAAACAAGCGAATGGTAAGATTATTTTGTGTTGCCTGTTCCAACTTGTCGATTTTTTCTTCGCGTACTTCAATACTGCTGTTTTTGCTGTTCGATATACTTACACTAACCTGCTGGGCTCCGGCTTTAAGAGCATGGTTCATGGCCCATTCCGCCAGGATATATTTTTCTTCCTTTGTCATGATGTTCAAAATTTTGGATTTTTGTTCAATTGATTTAGGCATTGGTTCCGCCAACGGTAAGACTTTTTACCAAAACTGTTGGCAAGCCACAGGTAACCGGAACAGACTGGCCGCTTTTTCCACATGTCCATGTTCCGTTGTCAATTGCATAATCATTGGCTGCCATCGATATATCGGCAAGTGCCTCGGGCCCGTTGCCGATAATGTTTATATCTTTAACAGGCTGTGTTAATTTGCCTTTTTCGATTAAAAATCCTGATTTAACAAAAAATGTAAAATCACCGGCTCCGATTTTAACTTCTCCATTGCTAAAGTTGTCAACATAAACACCGTAATCAACACTGGAAATAATATCATCTTTTGAGTGAGGTCCTGCTTCCATGTATGTTGCCCTCATTCGCGGAAGAGGAACATTTCTGAATGATTCCCTTCTCCCGTTTCCGGTTGGATTAACATAATAATAACTGGCGCTGATTCTGTCGTGAATATAGCTGTTTAATACGCCGTCTTTTACAAGATATGTTTTCTGTGTGTCGTTCCCTTCGTCATCAATGTTTATGGAACCGCGATTGTTTGGCAAGGTTCCGTCGTCGATAATATTAATAAATTTTTCAGCCACTTTTTTGCCCATTTTGTCACTAAAAATGGAAGTGCCTTTGCGGTTGAAATCAGCTTCGAAAGTATGCCCGATGGCCTCGTGAAGTAATATTCCTGAGCCACCTGCTCCCATTACCACGGGCATTTCGCCTGCTTTTGGTTTCCCAGCCTCAAATAAAAGGTTGGTCCCGTCAACAACTTCGTGTGCCAGTTCGCTAACCAAATCATCGCTAAGCCATTCAAATCCTTTTCTAAAAGAGCGGGCGGAATAGAAGTTTTCAATTTTGTCGCCTTTTTGCATGATACAAACTACGCCAAAATTAACCATCGGCCGATAATCGTAGGTGAGTCTTCCTTCCGAATTGTAAAAAAGGATATAGCTGGTTTCGTCGTTTAAAAAAGCATTTACTTTTATCACTTTTTCGTCCAGTTTAAAAACTTTGTCGTTTATTTTCTGAACAAAGGGGACCTTGTCTTTGACCGATACATCGTCCCATTTTTTAGAAATGGAGTAAAAATCTGAAGGAATTTTTTCCTCTGTTTTATTGGGTTTAAAAGTGCTGTTCTCATTCGCAATGCTTGCTGCCAGTTTCGCTGCATTTAGCATTTCGTTTAACGACAATGTTTCGGTGTAAGCAAAGCCTGTCTGATCTCCTTTTAAAACACGGATGCCAACTCCAAAATCAACGTTTGAGAATGCCCGGTTTACTTTTCCGTCTTCCAGTCCGAGGTTTCCTGAAGTTTTGTGTTCAAAATATAAATCGGCATAATCGCCTCCTTTGCTCATTGCAGCAGCAATAACTTTCTGTAGTGTTTCTGTTGAAACTTCAAAATGATCCAAATAGTTTCTCACGTGAGAAGAATTTTTAATTGTTTGCCATGATTGTAAAAAACGGCGACAGGAATAAACCGTCTGTTGCCACAACCCCGCTGGTTTTTATAAAATTTCGTCTGTTGGCATTCATACTATCTTGATTTTAGTTTTTTTTACGTCCAAAATCAATAGGTGTGAATGACCCCGGCAAAATTACAGTTTTTTATTAACGTTCCGATTGAAATAAAGTTTCTGCTCGGGTTGATATTGACTAAAGGAAAATAGGATATAAAATTTAAGGGTTAAAAAGATTGTTGTTGGGTTTTATTGGCTCTGCTTTCTTTGGTTGGGAATTACATATGTCGACAATTTTTTTCAGGGGGTGGTGTTGAAAAAAATATAGATTTTGTGGAATTTACTTGCCTAAAAGTAATTTTTTTTCAGAAAATTGTATATAATTTTACTTTTAGGTAGCCTGGACTTGGGGGGAGTTGACAAAAGTCTAGTTTTAATGTGAAATTAGTATTAATTTTTTACAAATTGCTACAAAAAGGCGTTTGGAAATTTCATTTTAAAATATTTTTGTATTGGATTTTTAGAAAATATCTTAATTAATAAATAAATTATTACATCATGAAATCAAAATTGGAATACATTTGGCTTGATGGTTCTGTACCAACTCAACAGCTAAGAGCAAAAACCAGAATTGAAGAAAATTTTAGTGGTAAACTGGAAGATTGTCCGGTTTGGTCATTCGATGGTTCTTCAACCAATCAGGCAACTGGTGGGGCTTCTGATCTTTTGTTAAAGCCGGTTTTTATTTGTCCTGATCCGGATCGTAAAAACGCATATCTGGTAATGACTGAGGTACTGAATCCGGACGGAACGCCACATGAAACCAATGGACGTGCTCATATTGAAGAAGAAGATGAAGATTTCTGGTTCGGTTTTGAACAGGAATATTTCTTGTATGATCCACAAACCCGTCTTCCGTTAGGATTCCCGGCTGGAGGTTTCCCCGGACCACAAGGACCATATTATTGTGGTGTTGGAGGTTCAAAAGCTTTTGGTCGTCAAATTGTGGAAGAACACCTGGATCTATGTTTGGAAGCTGGATTGAATGTTGAAGGTATCAATGCTGAGGTAGCAGCAGGCCAGTGGGAATTCCAGATCTTTGCCAAAGGTGCACATAACGCAGGTGACCAAATCTGGATGGGGCGTTTCCTTTTGGAACGTACAGCTGAAAAATATGGTGTTGATGTTGAATGGCATCCAAAACCACTGGGTAAGGAACTCGACTGGAACGGGTCAGGTATGCACGCAAACTTCTCAAATGGATTGATGCGTACATGTGGCGATAAAGCTGTGTTTGAATCGATTTGTGAAGAATTTGGAAAACATATTATGGAACATATCGAGGTTTACGGAGCTTTTAACGATCAGCGTTTGACCGGTTTACACGAAACTCAATCAATCGACCAGTTCAGCTATGGTGTTTCCGACCGTGGTGCTTCAATCCGTATTCCTGTTGGAACAGTAGAAGATGGATGGAAAGGTCGTTTGGAAGACCGTCGTCCTGCTTCAAATGGCGATCCTTACAAAATTGCTGCAAGGATTATTAAAACGGTTAAAAGTGCAAGCTAGAATTTAACTGAATTTTTATATATATTCGGAAGCTGTTCGTCTATTGGCGGGCAGCTTTTTTTAGGCCTTAACCGTAAACTTTTCCGGCGAAATGTATAAAAAGAAAATAAAAATCAATCATCATTTATTCTATGACACTTCACACTCACCTTCGCTTGTTGATATTGTTGGAGAGGAAATGCTGGGGCACGTAACTGATTTTTGTTTTATTGCCAATCCGTATTATCCTACAACTTCACTACTTCGCAAGCTCAAAAAAAAGTTACCGGTAGTTATTAAATCATATCCGTCGAGTAATCCTATTCTTGCGCAGAAAGATTTGGCATCGGTACTTAATGTAAATCCTGAATATCTGGTTGTTGGAAACGGTGCGACTGAGTTGATAACACTCCTTCAGAAGCATATCATTGAAAGTATTGCCATACCAATTCCAACTTTTGGAGAATATATTGAAAAATTAAGAAGTTTGGATCAGGCAAAACTGTTTCAACTACCTGCTGAAAATGATTATCAGCTCGATTTGAAAGAGTACGCAGAATGGATCAACCTGAGAGAATTAACTTCTGCGTTAATTATCAATCCCGGAAACCCAACCGGGCAGTTTATTTCAGTGAAGGAAATGGTTGAATTTCTTGGGAAAATGAGACATCTGAAGCTCATTTTGATTGACGAATCGTTTATTGATTTTTCCGGAAAGGAAATTCCAAGCTTGATTCAATTTGTGGAGAGTTTTCCAAATCTGGTGATTGTTCGTAGTATGAGTAAACACTGTGGTATCCCCGGATTACGGTTGGGATATTGCTGTACTTCCAACAAAGATTTTTTAAAACAAATCAGAAATGCACTGCCGGTTTGGAACATCAATACCTTAGCAGAATATTTTCTGACTCAATTAAAAAGTACGGATCATGAATATCATATCGGCCGAAAGAAGGTGATTGATGACATGGGCGTTTTGTATGATAAACTTTCAGCAATAGGCGGCTTAAAAGTGTATCCTTCGGGGAGTAATTTTCTATTGATAAAAATATGCCATGGCCCAACGGCGACCGAAATTCAAAAGCAACTGCTTGAAGAATACGGTGTTTATGTGCGCGACTGCAGCAATAAAGTTGGTCTGGATAAATTTCATATTCGTGCTGCTTCTCAGGGAAGACAAAAAGACAAAATTTTGATTCGGGCGCTGAAAAAGGTGCTTGGCTCAAAAACTATTCAATAACCGCCGAATCACAAATATAGGTTGGGATAATTCCGGAACTCCCAATTCTTATTTTGGCCATGTCGGGTAGTGTATTTCCTGAAAGAACCAGCGCAGTGTCCAGTCCAAATTTGTTGCCGCCAATAATATCAGTAAACAACGTGTCACCAACCATTAAAATTTCGTTTCTTTTTACCTGAATATCCTGTAACGCACGTTCGTAGGCCAGCAGGAACATTTGTGCATCGGGTTTTCCAAAACGGATAAAATTTTTCCCGATGATATTTTCAACCATGTCTGCAAGTCCGCCAATGGCAACAGAAATGTCGTTTCTGCTTACAGGGTAGTTAATATCGGTGTTTGCAACAACAACCGTCATGTTTTTTTTCCGAAGCAGGTTAATCGTTTTGTTTAAATCATCATTCCAGCTAAACCCTTCATCGTCCAAAAAAGCAAAAGATTCAATATGATCCAGATTGTTTAAATCAATATCGGCAACCGGTATCGTATTCAATCCAACCGATTCAATGTAATGCGCTGAAGCACTTGTTCCTAGATAGGCAACTGAATTTCCATTGGTAACTTTTGTTTTAAAAAATTCCATGGCCAGCATTCCTGAAGAAAGAATTTTATCGGTAGTAATATACCGTATTCCTCTTGTTTGGTACCATTTTGCGAGCTCCTCTGGACTTCTCGACGAATCGTTGGTTAATACATAATAATGTATTCCCTTTCTCTCGAGGTATTCAAACGTTTTTTCTATATCAGGGATTAGACCTTTGTGATTCTTCAACACACCAAATGCATCAAAAAATACGGCTTTGTAGTTTTTAACTACACTTCTGAAACTTTTTGTTCGCATTTTATTTTTGATTAAATATTTAATTCTCTTAATATCTTTTCTACTCTGTAATTTGCATCCAGAGCAGGGAAATAAGTTTCATAAGCCTCTTTTATCAATTTGCTCGAATAGTATTGACGAAAAAAATACGGACCATCTTTTACAACATAGTTTAAAATAAAAAAACGGTAAGCTTCCTTTATAAAACGTACTTCCGGCTCGGTTAAAGGATAAATTCTGTGATATTCTTTCAGGAACATCATAAACCGGTCTTCCATCAAAGTATCTACAAGATAACTGAATACTGTGCGATCTCCTACATCGGAAACAACCCGGCTGAAAAAATAGAAATCCATTACCCGTGAGGACATCCGGAACCAGTCATAATCCCATCGCGATTGAAATTTTCCGTCTCCGGTAATCGAAAAATTTCCAATATTCCAGTCTACAAATACCGGTATGTTTTCAAATTCACTTGCATAATTTACCTTATCTGCATTCACAAGAAAATATTCACAGTGTTTTTGAATCGTGGTTTTGTGCGATTCATCCATTTCAATTTCATCTCTCTCAATCGATTTCTGAAGTTGATGGATATCGGTAATTACCGTTTTTGAAGGATTGGGGAGTTGGTTGCAAATATTTGTACAAGCTTTATGAAACCTTGCGAGTTCTCTTCCAAGTTTTTTAATGTGTTTTTCTTCCAGGCGGCGCGGGAGTTTGTTTCGAATTTTTATCGGATTATAAAAAATGACCCATGCGCTGTTTTCTACCTGATGAAAACGGTAAATAAAAAGTTCGTTCTTTTTTACCAATGATTGAGCGAGAAAATTCTGGTATGGCATTTCGAGGTTGTTTGCCAGGTTGTTGATGATAATATGATCTTCTCTGAAATCGTCAAATCTGCCATAATCAGAAAGTTTGGCAAAAACCGGTTCTCTTTCGTAAAACGAAACTTTATATACCTGGTTGGTAGATACGTGTGCACTTACATCGTAAATACCTTTTATTTCATGTCTGTCGTCAAATTCGCGCCAGGCATGTCTTATTATTAACAGCGGATCTATTTTTTGCATCTGTTCTTCAGATTCTTTATATCGGTTAAATTATTTCAAAATATCGCTTTAATTCCCAGTCGGAAACATTTTTTTCGAACTGCCGCCATTCCCATTCACGTGTTTTTGTGAAATGTTCCACGAAAGCCGCTCCGAACAGTTCTCTGGCGATGGTTGAATTTACCATCTTTTCTGTTGCGTCAGCCAGGTTTGTGGAAAGTGTTCCTTTTTCTGTTTCATTGTATGCATTCCCCTTTGTTTCCGGTTCTTTGAGTTTTAATTTGTTCTTAATGCCGTAAAGTCCGGAAGCCAGCGAGGCTGCCATAGCAAGATAAGCATTTGTGTCGGCACCAGGTACACGAAGTTCAATTCTTGACGATTTTTTGCTGCCCGGAATCACCCTGATTGCTGCAGTTCGGTTATCAATACCCCATGTTGGCGTTGCCGGAGCCCAGTCGCCGTGCCCAATTCGTTTGTAACTGTTCACGTTCGGAGCATACATGGGTAAAATTTCTGGGAGACAAACTAACTGTCCTGCAATATAATGCTCCAGTAATTCTGTTGTTCCTGAACTGCCGTTTTCCGAAAAAAATAAATTTCTGGTTCCCGATTCATCCCATAAACTTTGATGAATATGTCCTCCGCAGCCCGGAAGATTTGTATTCCATTTAGCCATAAAAGTGGCAACAAAGTTATGCCGGTAAGCAATTTCTTTTACACTCGATTTAAAAAGCATTGCTTTGTCAGCCGCTGCCAGAATATCATCATAGATTACAGTTGCCTCATAAACTCCCGGGCCGGTTTCAGTGTGAACTCCTTCAATAGCGACATTGAATTTTTCAAGAAGGTTAAACAACTCGGCGACATAATTATGGTTTAAAGATGTCCGTATCCCGGAATACCCAAACATTCCGGGGGTAATGGGCTGTAATTGCTGAAAATTGGAATCATGAATTTCAGAAGGTGTACCCCTAAAATTGAACCATTCAAATTCCTGGGCAAAAATGGCGTTAAATCCCATTTCGCTGCACTGTTTTTTTACGCGTTTTAATAAACTTCGCGGACAAGAGGCTGATGCGTATTTTTCATCGTTGCTAAAATCGGCTATAAAAAAAGGAACATCATTTTCCCATGGAATTTCACGAAACGTCGCAAAATCTAATTTTGCTTTGGCATCCGGGTAACCCGAATGCCAGCCGGTAACCATTGAGTTGTCATAGCACTGGTCACCGGAATCCCAGCCAAAAACTACGTCGCAAAATCCAATTTCACTTTTAGCAGCTTCTAAAAATTTATTTTTGTGAATGTATTTGCTTCTTAAAATCCCATCTACATCGGGTATACCGTACTTAATTCTTAAATGGTCTGATTCCTTGATTTTTTTTATAATTTCTTCCTCATTCATTTCTTTCTGAAATTTTAAGTAAAATAATTGATGTTTCAGCAAATATCAAATTCATTTTGTCGAAAATCGATACAGAAGGGCATAAAAACGCTTTTAAAGTAAAAATCGAAATAAAGAGATAAGATATTATGATTTTTGAGAATTTGTTAATTTTTTCTATAGGTTGTCGGTTTTTAGGGGTGTGGATTGGAAATATGTAATTTTTTTTGAGTTTGAGTTTGAGATTTTGATGGGGTGTGATGGAAAATATATTAATTTTGAATTCAACTTAATAAAATTAACAGACTTAATACTTTACAGACATGGCTCAATTCAGATTTAATGCGTTGAAGGAAGTCCTCAATCGCCAACCTGTGGAATTTGTTAGAGAAGACAATTTAGTTTCCGATTATTTTGGAATGCTGGTATTCGACCAGACAAAAATGAAAAAATATCTATCGCGTGAAGCATATAAGTCAGTGGTGGACGCGATAGAAAACGGAACAACCGTCGATCGGAAGATGGCCGATCAGGTGGCACAGGGAATGAAAGCCTGGGCAATAGAAAATGGAGCGACACATTATACCCACTGGTTTCATCCGTTGACCGACGGAACAGCGGAAAAGCATGATGCTTTTATCGTCAACGGTGCCGACGGAGGTGTTATCGAATCGTTTTCAGGGAAATTGCTTGCTCAGCAGGAACCCGATGCATCATCGTTTCCAAGCGGAGGAATTCGTCAAACATTTGAAGCCCGCGGCTATACTGCATGGGATCCGACTTCTCCGGCTTTTATCAGCGAAACAACTTTAACCATCCCTACGATATTTATATCGTATACAGGTGAAGCGCTTGATTTTAAAACTCCGCTTTTACGTGCATTGGGAACTGTCGATAAAGCTGCTACCGCTGTTTGTCAGTACTTTGATAAAAATGTTACTCATGTGCAGGCAAATCTGGGCTGGGAACAGGAATACTTTCTTATTGATGAAGCTTTGTATATGGCTCGCCCTGACCTGGTGTTGACCGGACGCACGTTAATGGGGCACGCATCATCAAAAGATCAGCAGTTGGACGATCATTATTTTTCATCCATTCCAACACGTGTTAATCGTTTTATGCAGGATGTTGAAAATGAGGCTTACAAACTGGGTATCCCCATTAAAACAAGACACAACGAGGTGGCTCCCAATCAGTTTGAAGTGGCTCCGATTTTTGAGGAAGCAAATCTTTCAAATGATCATAACCAATTGATGATGGACATTATGCAAAAAATAGCCCGTCGTCATAAATTCAGAATACTATTTCATGAAAAACCCTTCTCGGGAATTAATGGATCCGGGAAACATAATAATTGGTCACTTTCCACAAATACGGGAGTGAATTTGTATTCACCCGGGAAAAATCCAAAAACAAATTTACAGTTTCTCACTTTTGTTGTAAACACTTTAAAAGCAGTTTACGACAATCAGGATTTATTAAGGGCTAGTATTCTGAATGCTTCGAATTCACATCGCCTGGGAGCAAACGAAGCGCCTCCTTCAATTTTATCGGTTTTTCTGGGAACTGAAGTTTCAAAAATGCTCGATTTAATGGAAGAAGCAGTGGTTGACCGAAAAATGACACCAGATGAAAAAACAGCATTAAAACTAAATATTGGTCGGATTCCTGAAATTATTCTTGACAATACCGACCGTAACCGCACGTCTCCTTTTGCATTTACCGGTAACCGTTTTGAATTTCGTGCTGTTGGGTCTTCGGCCAACAACGCATCGGCGCTTATTGTACTGAATACAGTAGTTGCCAATCAGTTAATAAATTTTAAGAAAGCGGTTGACAAACTCATCGAAGAGGGAGTAAAAAAGGATGAAGCTATCTTTCAGACTTTAAAAAGCCTGATAATTGACTCGAAACCTATCCGGTTTAATGGCGACGGATACAGTACCGACTGGGTGGATGAGGCGACAAAAAGAGGGCTTACAAATATTACCAATGTGCCTGATTCGCTGGCATCTTATCTTCGTCCGGAAAGTATCGCTCTGTTTAATTCAATGGGGGTTTTTAACGAGTCGGAGCTACACGGAAGAGTGGAAGTTGAATACGAGAAATTTGTAATGAAAATACAGATTGAGGCTCGTGTTTTGGGAGATCTGGCAATCAATCATATCGTTCCAACTGCTGTCGAATATCAAACCATGCTGCTGGAAAATGTAAAAAACCTGAAAGATGTATTTTCTGATGATGAATTTGATTCTCTGGCGGGAGCAAGAAAAGAATTGATAAAAGAAATCGGGGAACATATTTCTGCAATAAAAGCGCTCCGAAAAGAGGTGATTGAGGCAAGAAAAGTTGCTAACGTTGTGGAAGATGTTAAAGAAAAAGCAAGATCTTACGATACCAAAGTAAAACCTTTTCTTGATGAAATCCGTTATCATGTCGATAAGCTGGAACTGATCGTTGATAATGAAAAATGGCCACTTCCAAAATATCGCGAGTTGTTGTTTGTTCGCTAAATAACTGCATAATAATTTGTGAGAAAGGTTTCGCTGATGCGGGACCTTTTTTTTGCAACTAATTTTTAATGAAGTTGTTGTAGTAGAAGAATGAATTGTCTTTTTTTATTTACAGCAACCATGAAAAAGTATCTACTTTTAATTTTTTCCGTTTTTTTTGTAACGCTTACCAGTGCTCAGATTCGTAATATGGAGGTTCAGGACCTTGAGCAAAACTGGATCTCACTGGAGAAATTAAACGGTGAAAAATTGACAGTACTCGATTTTTGGGCTACCTGGTGCAAACCATGTGTTTCATCTATTCCTAAAATAAACGCACTTTATCATCAGTTCTCAAATGAAGGGGTAGCTTTTGTAGGTGTTAATACCGATGGACCCAGAAACCAGGCAAAAGTAAAGCCTTTTGCAAACTCTTTAAATATCGAATATCCGGTTGTCCTGGATCCCGATTTGGAGCTGGTAAACGAATTCAATATCACAGTTTTTCCGTCGCTGATTGTTCTTGATAGTAAAGGCGATGAAGTTTTTATTCACGAAGGCTACAACCCGGGAGACGAGCTAGCCATTAAAAATAATCTGGAAAAATTGTTAGCCAATGAAAAATAAACACACAACTTTACTGCTTGCCTTTTGTTGCGGTGTGATTTCTTTAAAAGCACAACTCACAGGAAACAATCTGGCTGAATATCAAATTGGAAATATTCCCGGAACCGATCCTCAATATGTAAACTCTGTTTACGACCAGCTGAATTTAGATTACCGGTTTAAAGAATTTAGGGTGTCAGCCCGGTTAGAGAATTATTACTCAGGAGATTCATTACGAATAGCTTACACAAAAATTACCCAATATGCGCTTAATTACAGGAGCAAAGGGATAAACCTTAAAGCCGGGCATTTTTATGAAACATTGGGAAAAGGAATCTTATTCCGGGGATACGAAATAAAAAATTCAATATATGAAGATCAGATTTATCGTGTGAAACAGGGTTTTTATCGCGATGCGGTGGGGTTTTCCGGAAGCTACTCAAATAAATTGATGCATGTAAAAGCCTTGCGTGGGAAATCGTTAATCAACCAGTTGCCTCCAACAGCTCATGACCGAAGACTGGATTTGGTTACAGCTGTTGAAACAAAATTTAAAATCGCGAATCAAGCCATCGGTATTATCGGATTACAAAATGAAACAAAAGAAAAGAAATCGAAATATTTATCTGCCCTGATTAGTGGAAATCTACTTCGGTTTTTTGATTATTACGGCGAGTTGGCGCACAGAATAAATGCGGGAGAAAATTTTTTTAGCTTTGAAAACAGCGATTCGTACGGCGCCTATTTTAGTCTTGGGTTTTCGAAACCCGGTCTGGGGGCTTCGCTCGAACTCAAAGACTACCGTAATATTTTTATAGGTTCAGGAATTTCCGATCCGCCTACGCTGGTAAAAGAACATTTTTATAAATTACTTAATCGCAGTACCCACGTCCCTTATTATTTTGATGAAAGTGGTTACCAATTTGAGCTCTTTTTTGTTCCGGCTGAAAATCATTTAATCACAGTAAATCATTCCCACTCAAAAAATGATCTTGGGGATAAAGATTATGATTCTGGAGAATATTTTGCTGACTGGCAATTTACTTTCCGGTCAAAGAATCAGGTTAAAATTTTTATCGATTATTCATACGACGATATCCTGTTTGAAAACGCAAGGTATGCAACAGGATTTTATTTTACGCATATTCTTGCGGGAGATTGGTCAGGGACAGTTGAGTCTGAAATTCAACAGATTGAGCGAACAATTACCGAAACCCAATCGTTTATAAATTTATATACCGGCTTTATTCTGAATAAATCGTCCCGCTTTTCGGCGGCGTTTGTTTTGGAATTTACCAACGATGAAAAAGTTGCAGATGTTGCAAACACCAAAGAAATTGAAACACATCAATTTTACCCGGGACTGAATTTTTCATTGAAGCCAAATAGAAAAAATACATTGCAATTGTTTGTAGGGAAACGGAGGGGCGGACCTACCTGTACTTCAGGAATATGCTACGAAGTTCTCGATTTTAAAGGAGCTGAATTGAGATGGATGTTGAGAATTTAATCTATAAAAGAAAAGTCATGAAACAGAAATTTATTTTTTTGACGACAATAATTTTACTTTTTGCTCACACAATATTTTCGCAAAATGTAGGGGAAACAGCACCCGATTTTACGCTAAAAACACTAAATGAGATAAATTATACGCTTTCGGATAACAAAGGGAAAGTTGTATTTGTTTTTCTCGTTGGTTACAATTGCCCCTTGTGTATTGCGTCTGCCCCTACTATAAAGTCTGACATATTGGATGTTTATAATTCAAATTCCAGTTTCCAGGCATTAATAATCGACACCTGGGATGGCAGTGCGGCAGCTTTCACCACCTTTAAAAATACTACTAATTTAAGTGGAATTTATCTTCAAAAAGGAAAATCAGTAGCAGATAATTGGTCTTCAACATATGACAGAATTATTGTAATCGATGCTGAAGGAACCATGGTTTTTAAAGGAACAACTGCCGCAAGCTCTGATGCAGATGATGCTGCCGCTGTGATTGAGAGCGCTTTAAACAATATATCAACACCCGTTACCGATTTATCCGGTGTCGATAAATTTTCTGTAAGTCAAAATTATCCAAACCCGTGCACCAAACAAACAAAAATTGAGTATGCTGTATCAAAACCAGTGTTTGTTAAATTCTCGATTATTGATATTACTGGAAAATTGATTGAGCATTCTTTCGCAAAACATCATTCGGTTGGAAAGTATTCAATCGACCTAAATACCTCAAAATTGGAGAAAGGAATTTATTTTTACCGTTTCGAAGCGGGAGACTTTTTATCGATCAGGAAGATGATTGTAAATTAATGAAAATTCAGACAAATCTGATATACTTATCTGTCTAAAGAGACGTTATTGTAACAGTCATTAAAAAAAAACATTTACTTTTACTTCCCGAAATTTTGGATGGGTATGAAGTTAATCAGATTAGCGCTACTTTTTTTAATCGTTTTATTTTTGGCTTCCTGCGGAGCCAGCAAGCTTGGAAGAGACGCATTGTTGGCTCATGATATCGGTGAATATTACAAAGCCATTGAAAAATACAGAAAGGCCAGCCGAAAGGAAAAAGATCGTACAAAGCGGATGGAATATGCCTTTTCGCTGGCAGAATGTTACCGTTACATAGGCGATTATGAAATGGCAGCTTTGTATTATAAAAATGCTATCCGACGCGGTTACCCCGATCCAATTGCCATCTATTATAATGCCGAAATGTTGAGAGCCGCCCAGGACTATGAAGAGGCGATTGAAAATTACCGTATTTTCCTTGATTCAGTTCCGGGTGACGAGAGAGGACAAGCTGGTTTGGAGGCAATTAGGAAGACACAGGAGTGGGTGGCTCACCCCACACGTCATATCATTAATCCAATTAAGGAAATCAACTCGCGGGAAAGTGACTATGCTCCGGTGTTTGTTGGTGGCCGCGACAATGAAGTGATTTTTACTTCTACCCGCAAAGCTGCTACCGGTAAAAAGGAAAGTATGATTACCGGACAGGATTATGCTGATTTGTTTCGCGCAACTTTTGGCATCCAGCGCCAAAAATGGGAAGAGCCGAAATTGTTGGAGGAAAATTTTGTAATCAATACAGGCGATGAGGAAGGTGCAGCCACACTGTCATCAACAGGAGAACAGATGATTTTTACCCGCTGTCGTTATGAAAAAACACAGGCTATGGGAACCGAATTATATTCCACATCCCAATCGAGAGGAAATTGGTCGGAACCTATAAAAGTTCAAATTGCCGGCGACAGTATTGTTACTGCACATCCCGCATTTAGTCCGGATGAAACTGTGTTATATTTTGTTTCCGATATGCCGGGTGGGCAGGGAGGAAAAGATATATGGATGGCGCAGGGCTCCGGTGGGAGTTTCAGTAATCCGGTAAACCTGGGACCGGTTATTAATACACCTGGCGATGAGATGTTTCCATTTGTAAGAGATAACGGTGAATTGTATTTCTCATCCAATTATCATATGGGGATGGGTGGGTTTGATATTTTTGTCGCGAACACAAACGAAGATGGAGAATGGGTAGTTAATAATATGGGCTCGCCAATGAATTCACCCGGCGATGACTTTGGAATTGCATTTGTTCAGGGGGAGAACAAAGGAATGTTTTCCTCCAACCGGAAAGGATCCCGGGGAGATGATTTGTATTCTTTTCTGGTTCCACCAAAAATTTTTCAGGCAAGTGGTGAAGTTTTTGATAAGGAAAGCGGAAACAAAATTGATGGTGTAACAGTCAGAATTATTGGAACCGATGGTACAAATCTGAAAATGCGAACCAAAAACGGAAAATTTCAACTAAAACTTCAACCGGAAACCGAATATATTTTCGCAGCATTTAAAGATGGTTATTTACGTGATAAAGCGGCAGCAAATACAATTGGTCTGGAAGACAGCAAAGATTTTACATTTGATATGTATCTTACTCCCACTGATGCTCCGATAAAAGTGGAGAATATTAATTATGAATTTGGTAGCTGGGAGTTGTTACCCGAATCAAAAGTTGCGCTTGATACACTTGTGCAGATTCTTATATTTAATCCAACAATTACAATTGAATTGATGGCGCATACCGACCACGTTGGAAGTGACCAGTTTAACTTCGATCTTTCACAGAAACGTGCACAAAGTGTTGTTGACTACCTCATTGAAAAAGGGATTAATCCCCAACGGTTGGTCGCAAAAGGATATGGAGAAACGTGGCCCAAAACGGTAACAAGAGAAATGGCCAGTAAATACGATTTTCTAAAAAGAAACGATGAATTAACTGAAGAATTTATCAACCAGTTAACACCGGAACAACAGGGAATTGCAGAAGCCATCAACCGGCGCACAGAATTCAGAGTGCTTTCTACCGATTTTATTCAGAAATATGATGCAGAACCAGAGAGATAATGAGTGTTATATTTTGAATCTGAAATTTACTTCCCAAAAACCGGGCTCGTAAATTTCTATTTCAAAATCGTTTAATAAGGCACCTTTATTGTTAAACTGGTTAACCATGTAGTTGACAGAACTATTTACCTTGCATTTGAACGGGAAAGTAATATTCTCATATCCTTTTTTATTTCCGGTAACATGGAACACGCCAGCGTTGTTCGAAAAATCAACATAGTTGGGGATACTGTTTCTTCCGTTATTTATTGAAAACAAAACAGTGCTTCCATTTCCAACTCTTCGAACAGTGTATCGTAAGGTTGGATTGCTTCTGATAACTTTATAAGCCAGGGTTGTATCTTTCTTGCCGGCTTGAATTACTTCTCCAGCAAGTTCCATTCTGGATTTGTCTCCGGCTTTTTTATTTTCCCGGGTTTGTTCTTTTTTTTGTATTGAGGCCGAAAAAAGAAAAATAAATGAAATAAGGGGAATTAAAGTTTTCATTATTTAGATTTTAATTGAAAATAAGAGTGATATAACATTCTCAGATAACACAATTTTTATACCAATCAGTAAAGTGATACATAAAAAGAGAAATCTTTTTATAACCTCCAGTAAGTTCTGATTTTTTTATTTCTGACATATGCATTGCGGGGCACTTGCCTTAATACCATAAAAACGCCCAGGCAATCCACACAGGCGCCAAATGAATTCCATACAATAATATGCTCTAAAAGACTATTACTGCCAACAAGCGCCAAAATAATAATTCCGAGTAATGAAATAATTATAAGCGGAGCAAGCAGTATTACAATAAAACGGTTTCGTTTCATTTCGCCAATGTAAGCAGCAAAAAATGCAAAACCTGCCATCGTAAATCCAACGAAAATATTATCTGATTTTAGTTTCTCGGGAAAGAAAAGAGCATGGATGAATTCGTGAATCGGCATTAATATGAGGAAAGACAAAAATATGTTGGCCGACTTTAATATAAAAGTAATCCCCATAATTTTTAAAATAAGAATGATAACCAGGGGATTGATTATCATAAATGGAAGTGCCCATAATTGCGAAGTCCATAAATTATCAGGTTCTTTTAATGGGATCCATTCATCTTTTTCAGGACTAAAATTTTCATCGTCAGGGAATTTGTTGTATATAAATTTCATGATTTGAAGGGTTTAAAAAAGTCAGTGGCTGTAATTTTTATTCATCAGAAATCATTACTTCCTTTAGCTTGCTAATCTGTGTTGGATTTCCTAAAACAAAAAGCTGGTCGTTGCGTGATAATATCATTTTGGGGTCGGGATTAAAAACATACCGGGCTCCACTAATTTTTATGCCAATAATATTTGCTCCTGAAACTTCTCTTACCCGCAAATCTGCAATTGACTTTCCAACAAAACGTTGTGCCAGGTTTTTACAGGAAAGCTCTTCGAGGCTCACATCCTGCGATTTTTGCAAAAGAACATATTCCAGAAATTCTACCACATCGGGTTGGTGAACCAGTTTTGCCATTCGTTGTCCGCCAATCCGTTCGGGCATTATCACGTTGGTAGCTCCCGCCCGTTTTAGTTTCATTTGTGATTCCAGTTCGGAGGCGCGGCTGATAATGGTCAAATTCGGATTCATACTCCGGGCGGTTAATACAACAAATACATTGTCGGCATCGTCGGGTGTTGTGGCAATTAAAGCACGGGCGTTGTATACCTGAGCCTGTTCCAGGATTTCTTCGTGTGTTGCATCGCCCTTAATGTATAGTAATTCGGGATTTTCGCGCACCCTTGAAATCACATTGTCGCGTTTGTCTACAATAACAAAATTTACTCCATGTTCGGCCAGTTCCAAGGCAGCCTGCTCGCCATTCCGGCCGTAGCCCACAATGATTACGTGGTTTTTTAGTTTTGCAATTTTTTTGTCCACCCTGTATGTTTTTATATAGTTTGCCAATTCGCCATCAAAAACAAACCTCGCCATATTTGATCCTACGTAGGCCAAACTCCCCAGGCTTGTAATGATTAAACCCATTGTAAAAATTTTTCCCTGCTGGGAAAGTGGTTCGGCACCCACTTCCTTAAATCCCACGGTAGAAATGGTAATAACAGTCATGTACAGACTGTCGAGAAGATTCATCCCTTCCAGAAGGTGATAACCTAAAGTTCCGAATGTAACAATCGAAAGCAAAAGACCAACTCCGATTTGTAAGGTTCGGCTCGATACTTCCTGGAATTTATTATACGGTTGGCTCATCCGGTTGAATCAATATTGATTTTTACAAGTTTAACTCCTATTTGGCAATTTAAACAATTTTTCTTTTCGCAATGTATGTTTTTTAACTGAATCAGTGCTTGTGATTCAAATGCGGAACGACTTTCTATTCCCAGTTTTTCCCATTTTGTTGTAATCGAATTTTTTTCAGGAGGCAATTGTTCAAGAAAATCAAGCGCCCGGTTTTTTAACTGTGTTTTATTTTGTGTTTCGCCATAAACAAATAGAAACGGAATTACTACATTAATAATTAGTATGTTTACAGCACTTTCCCCAAGTCTTTTTGTTGTGTTTTTTTGAGATTCTTTATTAAAGTTGTAATGTGAATTCCAGTATTCCGAAGCCTGAACATCAAATAGTTCTTTTAGTTTTTCGAGAGAATCAATTTCAATAATCTTTGAAAACAAACCTTGTGAACGATGAATCAATGCCGCCAGTTGCGAAATTCGTACTGTTGGAAAATTAGCCGGGCGTAATCGCATAAATTTCCACAGGTGGCCTTCAATGGGAACCAATTTGTATTTCTGGTATAAAAAGGAAAATTCCTCTCTGAGTTTCAGATAATAATCATCGCCGAGAAGTTGCTGGTTTAGCAAACCCGAATTTCCAAATAGCAAAGCTTCGAGTTGAAAAAGATTACTTTTGTGTTTCGCCAGCGTTGAAATGGGCAGCGATTTTGCAAGTAGCTCAAAAGGAAGATTATTTACTTTAAAACCAAACATCCGGGCAAGTACCTGGTAAAATGTTTCGTTCCAGTTGTTGTTATTTTGCTCCAGCCGCTGCATTATTTCATCTGTTTTATTTTCCAGCCGTTCAATCATCAGCCGGTTAAATCCGAGTTGCAGAATTACCGGATTTATTTTGTGAAATTGTTCTTCACAGGCAATCCAGGTTTTGGCATCAAGCAGTTTCTGATAATTGGTTTTCAAATGTCCTGGATATTTTATTTCAAACGAGGGGATTTCTTCTCCTGACGTGCGAAAGACAGGCTTGTCGTGTTCTTCAACAACATGTAAAATAACATTGTCGTAAGCTTTGTCGTTTTGGTGGTTATGCAGGAACCAATCAGATGATTTTTTGTGAATCTCTATATTCCCGGCCCATAATGTTCCATTAATTCTGATTTTTGCATTGAAAAAATCGGGACCGGAATCAAAATTCCGTTTGCCGGTATCCAAAATTTCAAACGATTGATTTGAAGTAGTTATTAAGGGCCGGGAATTAAAAAGATGTTGTTCCCAAATGTAATGGAGGAATTCTTCAGACATAATATCCGGGTTAACGAAGTTTATTTTTGCTTTTGAATTTAATTCAAAAAAACAGTAATGTCAAATTAATTTCGTCAACCTCAGTTTTCCCGCATTTTTTTCTTCGTTCATTTTCTGAAATAAATCCCACAAAATAATTCCGGCGCTTACCGAGACATTAAAAGAATGTTTTGTTCCAAACTGGGGAATTTCGATGCTTCCGTCACATAAATTCACCACTTTTTGCTGCACTCCTTTTACCTCATTCCCAAATACAATTGCCAGCTTTTCGTTGGCTTCCGGTTTAAAATCGGGTAAAGAAATACTGTTTTCTACCTGCTCAATTGCGTAAACATTAAAACCGGCGTTTTTCAGCTCCGTAACAGCATCTTCCGTTTTCTCGAGGTATTTCCATTCAACCGATTTTTCAGCATCGAGAGCAGTTTTATGAATTTCTTTGTTGGGAGGGGTAGCTGTTATTCCACAGAGGTAAATCTTTTCAATTAGAAAGGCGTCCGAAGTCCGGAAAACAGAGCCGATATTATTACAGCTTCTTATATTGTCGAGCACCACTATCAGGGGAGTTTTTGATTTCTCTTTGAATTCGTCAACTGTTAATCTGTTTAGTTCGCTGTTTCGTAATTTTCGCATTCGACTATGTTTTCTGAAAAAAGATAAAAGTTCTGATTTTTAAAACTGACAATTTCATGTAATGTTTTTTCACCCCCTCTTTCGGATGGGCGGGGAAGGTTTCCTACCAACTTACCTCTGCTCTTCGCACCGGCATTGTCATACAACGGGCACCACCACCTCCGCGTGCCAGTTCCGAACCGGCAATGGTAACTACACATTTTTTATAATCATCAATTGAGACTTTATTTTCTGTCAAATCAGTTGCTTTTAAAACCTCAAATCCGTTTTTGTTTAGTTCCTCCACAGTGTGAACGTTACGCTCATATCCAATTACTTTTCCGGGAGCCAGTGCAAAAAAGTTGGCGCCGCTGTGCCACTGCTCACGTTCCTGAACCCATAAATCTTCTTTTCCTCCACAGGAAACTGATTTCAGATCGATTCCCAGTTTTCGTAAGGCAGAAGGAATATTGGCCTCCTCACCAATTTTAATCACTTTCCCGTTTTCAATTTGAATATGAATGGTGCGAAAACGACTGGTTCCAAAAATAACCGGGTCGTAGGCCATGCAGGTATCCACATCCAAAAAGGTAAAAATCATATCGAGGTGGATAAAAGACTCCGGAGTTGAAGGCAGTTCCTGAACAATGATATGATGTGGTTCTTTTTTTTGTTGTTTGATGTGCTCAATAATAAAATCAATGCCTTGTGTACTGGTTCTCATCCCGGTTCCTATAACAAATACATCGGGACGCGCTACCTGAAAATCACCACCTTCAATTTTTATCTGGGCGCTTTTTAAAATGCTGCTTTTATTGTTTAACGGATTTACTACCTGCGTTTCAAATACCGGATGATTTTTAAAAATGGCTTCCATAATCAGCGTTTCCCTTTCGCGCACAGGATTAGCCATTTTACCGATTAACATCGACTGGTTCATTCCCATCGCCGAGTCGCGGGTGAAAAATAAATTATGCAGCGGACGTAACAAAAAACGCTCATTGTTCAGGTAATTTGTAAGATTGTTTTTTTCCAGAATTAGCCCCTCTGTCAATAAAGCGGCAAGGTCTTCCTCATTATGCTGGAGCAATTCATCTTCGAGGCCGGGGATTTGTTCATGAACACAAACATCTTTTAAAAGTTGTGCTTTACATGTATCGTTTTTTAAAATATCGCTTAACAATTTTTTTACTTCCAGTACCTGCGTTGTTTTTCTCAATACGCCAATCATTTGTGCATATTCACGGCTTGCAATGGAAAGATTAAGAATGTCGCTGTAGAGAGCACGTTCAGCATTTTCCGGAGTCATATTTTCAACTTCTGCTCCCGGTGTATGAACAACAACACCTTCCAACTTGCCAATTTCAGAATTTATACTGGTTTGCATCTTCGATTTTCATTTTTATTTTATAGTGAACAAAGATATAAACTTTGTTTTTCTGATAATTGAAAAATAAATTATTCGTTCTACTTTTACACTTGAAAGAATAATATGCTGAAAAGAAATATTTACATATTGATTTTCATTGTTTTACCTGCTTTTTCAGTTGTGGGGCAGGAGAAGGATTCAGCTGATTTTGTTATTGGTTTGATTGAAGAGGGAGATACGGTTGTTTACAAAAAACTTGACGAAATAACCATTAATCCCAAAGAACTGAACCGAAGACAACAAAGAAGATACAGTCGTTTGGTGGCCAAAGTAAAAAAGGTTTATCCGCTGGCTGTTGAAGCCCGCCATCTGCTAAAGGAATATGAACCCAGATATTATGCCTTGGAAGATCAGCGCGACAGAAGAAAATTAATGAAAGGACTCGAAAAGGAGTTGCTTGACAAACATAAAGATGAGTTAAAAAGGTGGTCGATGTCCGACGGGCGTTTACTTTTGAAGTTGATTAATCGCGAAACGGAACGAACACCCTATAGTTTGATTCGGGATTTCAGAGGTGAATTCAGCGCTGTATTCTGGCAGGGAATTGCCCGTATTTTCAAAAATAACCTGAAAGATGAATACGATCCTTACGGAGAAGACAGAATGCTGGAAGAGATAGTAACTTTGGTTGAAGTTGGATATTACGGCCCCATTTAGATTTATGAATTCAAGTTCAAATATCAGAACATTTATCGCTGTTAAAATTAAACCCGAACCAGAGTTGGTTAATTTACTTCACAATTGCAGGGATGTGTTTGAAGGGGAAGCAATAAAATGGGTGGAAGAAAACAATCTGCATTTGACTTTAAAATTTTTGGGAGAGACCTCTCCTGCTCAAATTCAAGAGGTAAAAAATTGTATTGAAAATAGTGGTGCAAAATATTCTTCTTTTGTATTTCAATTGAATGGTTTGGGGTATTTTGAATCAAAAGGGCAACCACGGGTTTTGTTTTCGGGTATCCGTAACTTTGAACAAATGAAATTGTTTGTTGCCGATTTGGAGGCCTGTTTAAATAACTTGGGATTTGAAAAAGAAAACAGGGAATTCAAACCGCATTTAACAATCGGACGAATAAAATTTTTAAAAGATAAAAGGCGTTTTTATCGGTTTGTGGAAGAGTATAAAAATCAAACATTTCAGATTATAACGGTAACCGGGATTGTTTTTTACCAAAGTATTCTGAAGACCAACAGACCACAATATATTCCTTTACATGTTGTTCAACTAAATTCTTAAACAATGATAGCGAAAACACCGGAACCTCCTTATTATGCTGTAATTTTTACTTCGTTGAAAATGAAAGAAGATAGTGGTTATGCCGGGATGGCGGAAAAAATGACACAGTTGGCGCAAAAACAGCAAGGTTTTCTGGGCGTCGAATCGGCTCGCGAGAGTCTTGGAATAACGGTTTCATATTGGAAAGATCTGGAATCCATCAAAAAATGGAAGCAAAATGTTGAGCATCAGGAAGCACAACAAAAGGGTAAATCTGTTTGGTATAAATCGTACAAAACGAGAATAGCCAAAGTGGAACGCGATTACGAGTTTGGAAAATGATAAACCGGTTCATATTTATTGTTTTTTAACCAGAATATATGCGAAAGTAATTTATAAACCGTTTTATTCTGGTTATTTTTGACGTTTTAAATTTATTAGAAGCTATGAGAATTTGTATTATTTTATTGTTTGTTGTCGGCATACAGAATATAGTATGGAGTCAGGAAGAAAAGATTGTTTTACAGGATGAACCGGTGATTTTTGGTGCAGATGGATTTTATGTAAAGGAAGTTGTTGATAAACGAGACAACAAAGAGAATATTGGGTTTGTGCAAAAAGGTGTTTTTAAAAAGACAAAGGTAGCAGCCAACTTTGAAGAGGGCGTAGAAAAATCAGTATTCAACTTTTTGAAGGAGAATTTTGAGCAGGATTCAGATGGCGTTCCAATTGTTATCGGCATTTTGGAACTGAACATTTCAGAAAGTTCGAGCCTGCCGGTTAAAGGGAAAGCTGAGGTAAAGATGGAGTTTTACAAGGAAAAAAACGGCAGTTTGGGGAAATTGTACGCGGCGGAAGCCTTTGTTGAACAGCCCGCAGTAAATGTCACAAAAACGCACGAACAAAGAATTCGGGAGGTGATTTCAAATTGCCTTGAAAATTTTAACACTTCAGATTGGGAGGACATTAATCCGATGTACATTAAAGAAGAGAGAAATAATTAAGCCGGTTTAAAATTATTTTCGCGTCTTTTGCAGCAATATTCCGGGAGTTTGTCAGTGCTTGTTGAATACCGGCCATTAAAGCTTTTAGTGTCATAATTTTTTTGTCGCTTAAACGTTTTACGATTAAAAATCAATCTAATCAAATCTTATCCAATGGAACCAAACCACACTGCAACAATTTTTTTACTACTCTTTTTCCCGTTTTTTGTTGTCGGCCAAAATTCAGAAAACGCGGGTTTATCCAAAAAGATTTCAGTCGGAATCCTGTTTTCTCCTGATTATTCTTATCGATACCTTAACAGCTCAGAAGAGGATTTCGACGGTTTCATTTCGTTTAGGAATAAAAATGAATTTGCTCGGTTGGGATTTACCACCGGGATTGTTGTTCATTCCCAAATAAGTAACAGACTAGCTTTGGAATCGGGTGTTCGGTTTTCAGATAAAGGAGAGAAATATGAAATAGATTTTAACGATTTTGAAACTTTTGATGAAAATCCTGCTGAAAATGATCCGCTAATACCAAAAAAGCATACAGTAAGATATCATTACTATTATTGGGGGATTCCTGTAAAAATAAATTATTATTTTTTGCAGAGGAATGTTCGCTGCTTTGTTTCTGCCGGAGTTGCCAGCGACTTTTTTCTTTATGGAAAATCTATGGCTGTTTCAAAATTTGAAGATAGGATTGAAGAAAGCGCATACAAAATTGATGCAGATTTTAATAAAGTAAATTTTGTTGGCCTGGCAGGATTAGGAATGGAAACACGCATTTCAGATCACATACAACTTCAGGCCGGACCTTTCTTTCGTTATTCCTTTACGCCTGTATTTAATTCTACTTTGGAAGGGCATTTATATTCTTTGGGAATAAATATTGTTTTATTGAGCCGCTTATAGTTTTACATACAGGTTTTAGTAATTCTTTTAAAATAGTTACCTTTATTTTTTTCTGAAAACTGTTGTAAAATGCAAACCAACAAACAACTGGAACTAGCCTTTGACTTTGTACAATATACCGGGCAAAATATTTTTCTTACAGGAAAAGCCGGAACCGGTAAAACCACTTTTTTAAAAAGTTTAAAAGAACGTTCACCAAAGCGAATGATTGTAGTGGCGCCAACCGGTGTTGCTGCGATAAATGCAGGGGGAGTAACTATTCATTCTTTTTTTCAGCTTTCTTTTGCACCGCAAGTTGGTATGGAAGAGGAACCAAACAGGCAGATGCGTTTTAATAAAGAAAAGATCAATATTATCCGTAGTCTCGATTTGTTGGTTATTGACGAAATTAGTATGGTTCGCGCCGATATTCTGGATGCTATCGACAAAGTGATGCGCCGGTTTAAAAACAAGAGGAAGCCTTTTGGCGGTGCTCAGTTGCTTATGATTGGCGACTTGCAGCAGCTTTCTCCGGTAGTAAAACGTGAAGAGTGGGAATTGCTGAAAAGAGAATATGAAACGGCTTATTTTTTTAGCTGCAAGGCGCTAAAAGAGACACCTTATGTGAGTATCGAACTTACACACGTCTTCCGGCAACAGGACGATAAATTTATTTCGATATTAAATAAAGTGCGCGACAATATTCTTGATAAGAGCGCGCAGGAGGAGTTAAACCTGCGATGCAATCCGCGTTTTGTTCCGGGAGACGAAGAAGGGTACATTACACTTTGTACACACAATGCACAGGCACATCGAATGAATGATTCAAAGCTAAAGGAGCTGCCTTCAAAAGCAAAATTGTTTACGGCGCATGTGGAAGGGAATTTCCCCGAATATTCATTCCCAACGGATTATGAACTGCATTTAAAAATTGGTGCACAAGTGATGTTTGTAAAGAACGATCCCGACCCGGAGAAACGTTTTTTTAACGGCAAAATCGGACAAGTAACCAGTATAGGAAAGAACTCCGTTTTTGTGCAGTGCCCTGGTGAAGAGGATGAGATTGAAGTGACATCACTATTATGGGAAAATGTAAAATATTCCATCGATAAGAAAACGGCTGAAATAAAAGAGGAGTTAGAAGGTTCGTTTAGCCAGATTCCCTTAAAACTGGCCTGGGCGATAACCATCCACAAAAGCCAGGGACTTACATTTGAGCGCGCGATAATTGATGCCGAAGCTTCGTTTGCCCACGGGCAGGTTTATGTAGCGCTTAGCCGTTGTAAGACCCTGGAAGGACTGGTGCTGAAAACACCCATTCGGGAGCACAGCATTATTTCTGACAAGACGGTGGGTGGTTTTATTCAACAAGTGGAAGAAAATCAGCCGGGTGAAACGGAACTGAACAAGGCGAAATTAGCTTTTCAGCGTGAGCAGTTAAGCGAGCTTTTCCGTTTTTACAGAGCTGTTTATTTGGTAAATTCAATCGCTAAAATAATGGAGGAGAATCCGGGGAGTTTTACCGATATTTTTGTCGGGGATTTCCGAAAAATGCGGAATGGATTGCGAAATCAGTTGGCTGATGTTGGCGATAAATTTCAGCAACAGATTGATAAATACCTGAGACAAGAGCCCAATGTGGAGAAAAACAGCGAGCTTTTGGAACGAATAAAAAAGGCAGCTGATTATTTTTCTGAAAAAGTGCAGGAAGTGTTGCTTGATGGAATAGAACAGGTCGATTGGGATATTGATAACAGCACTGTGAAAAAGAAAATAAAACAACGCGTGAACGATTTGGCAGGAGAAGCGAAAACGAAGTTGGCCGTTTTGGCCGTCTGCCGCAATCAGTTTTCGGTGAAAGAAATTATGGAGGCCCGCGCCAGGGCAATGATTGAAAGCAGTGGTGTTAAACCTAAAAAACAAAAAGCCCGCGAAATCCTGAATTATGGCGATATTCCTCACCCTGAATTGTATCAGGAGTTGCGCGAGTGGCGAACAGTAACTGCAGTGGAGCAAAATATTCCGGCATATATGGTGTTTTCTCAAAAATCGTTGGTTGAGCTGGTAACTTATTTGCCATCGGGTGCGGCCCAGTTGCAGTTAATTAATGGACTCGGGAAACGAAAAGTTGAACAATATGGCGCTGACATCCTCGAAATAATTCAAAATTATTGTGCTGAAAATAATGTTGAAAGGGGCGAAATCCCGTTGCAACAAAAACCAAAAGCAGAGAAAATGCCAAAACCCGATACAAAAAGGGTAAGCCTTGAATTGTTTCAGGCAGGAAAGTCAATTGTTGAAATTGCGAATGAACGTGGTTTGGCAGAAACAACCATTGCGGGGCATTTAGCTCATTTTGTTCGGCAGAATGAATTGGATGTGGCGCTGTTTCTCGATAAAGAAAAGGTGGAGAAAATAGTTCAATATTTTAAACATACAGACAACCGAAACTTAACACCAGCCCGGGAAGCTTTGGGCGAAGCGTTTAGCTACGCCGATTTGCGTATGGGACTGAGTTACTTTGAAACAATAAGTGATTAGTTGGAAATGGCATTTTGAAGCGGATTAATATTTTTGAATCAGAAAAATTCCACCCAGCAGAAGCAGTATCCCTGCGATTCGCCCAACAGAAATCGGGTGAGTAGCCAGACCCAAAAATCCAAAATGGTCGATGACAGAAGCCGCGATTAACTGTCCGGCAATGGATGCCGCCAACACCGTACTGACGCCAATTTTTGGTATGAAAAAAATAACCGATGAAACAAAAATTGCTCCCAGTAACCCGCCGATAAAAAGATGTGCCGGCGCTGTTTTTACATGTCCCCAATCCGGTATTTGTGTTCTGAAAATAATATTAAGGGCCACTAAACATAAAAAACCAACCAGAAAATTTACCAATGCTCCTTGTAACGGATGTTTGAGAAATGTAGTCAACTGCGTGTTTATGCTTCCCTGGATAGCCAATAAAGAGCCAATCAGTAGAACAATAACTGTGTAAAATATCTTCATATTTTAAATTTTGAAACGCAAGTTTGCATAAATTAAATTTGTTATGGTTTGGTGGGGGCTATAAAACCGGATATCTAATTTAGATGAATTTTAGTCGTTCAACCAAATCTTCATGAATTTCCGGGCGGGTAACCAGCAATTGACTGTTTTTTCCATCCCATGCTTTTCCTTGCCAATCGGTAAAAACACAACCGGCTTCCCGGGTGATAACCATTCCGGCGGCAAAATCCCAAAGTTCATCTCCCACACAAATAAATCCATCTACAGCTCCGCTTGCTACCTGAATGAGTTCGATAGCTGTGGTACCCAATTTTAACGTATTGTAGGAAGAGGCAGTGGCCGCAGTAAATTTTTTGAATTTGTCGCGGTGGTTTTCATCGTAGCCGTGATTCAGAAAAATCATAGGAATGTATTCTGTGTCGAAAGCCGGAAGCTGTATACGCTTTCCATTACAAAAAGCACCGTCTCCTTTGCTTGCGTAATATTCTTCTTTGTGAATAGGATCGATAATTACTCCAACCAATGATTCTTTGCCCGACATCAGCCCAATAGAAACACCAAAAAGCGGGATAGAGCGTGCAAAATTATTGGTTCCGTCCAGCGGATCGATAACCCAAATCGGACCGTCGGAATTTCCGGTAAAACCACTCTCTTCACTCAAAATAGGATATGCCGAATTTTCTGTAAGAATCTTAACGATGGCCCTGTCAGCCTCTAAATCTGTTTCTGTAACCAGTCCTTTCGACCCGTCTTTTACACTGGAATCCTGGGTTTTGTTATAATTCTTTTCAATGATTTGAGCCGCCGCACGAGCGGCTTTAAGCGCTGTTTCTAAATCGTTGGAAAGGTTGAGCATACACACATATTTATTTAAATTTCCGGCGCGTTTGCCAGCAAATATTCCTCAGCTTCCACATTCCACAAGCCTTTTGTTTTTGCTACCAATTTTGCCAGTTCCGCATAAAGTGGATTAGTTTTTCCCATTTCTTCAAAATCGGAAATGGCTGCCAAAGGTAAGTTTTTATGTGTGTAAATCAATTTTTTTCCGCCGGGAATATTTGGAAGATTGAGTGTGGTCTCGGCAACAGCATTCAGCCCTCCAACGTGCGTAATTAATCCTGCCGGGTCCAATCCTTTACTCATACAATCGAGTGCTTCAACCATGTCGTCGTTGTTTCCGCCCGATGTTCCCACGATGTGTGTATATGCATAATGAACGTTGTAAAAATTTAATTTTGCGGAGAATTCAGGGTTCGATGGACCTGCAAAAAAGTTTAAACAACCATCGTGGCCCAAAATTGCATCAGCCTGTTCAACCACGGGAGCTACAGGAGCAAAAACAAAAACATCGTCGTAACCACCACCGGAAATTTCTTTTAATTTTTCAACCGGATTTTCAATATCACCGGTATTCAGATAAATTAATTCAATTCCATTTTCTTTTGCC
This sequence comes from Maribellus comscasis, assembly GCF_009762775.1. Lineage (GTDB taxonomy): Bacteria > Bacteroidota > Bacteroidia > Bacteroidales > Prolixibacteraceae > Draconibacterium > Draconibacterium comscasis. The sequence continues at coordinate 4,256,032 of NZ_CP046401.1, forward strand.
CATTCTGTCGGGAAAATGTCGGCTGCACGGTCGAGACGATCCTGGGCAATGTCAGTAACTACCATTAACGAGGGCTTGCGGTCTTCGCGGGTAATTACGTAATTTATTGCAGCGAGTCCCATCGGGCCAACTCCCGCAAGAATCGCCATTTTTCCACCTTGTTTAATTTCCATTTGGTGGATATACGAACCAGGCGTAGTATGATAATTTGCATGCATTGCGCCGATTACGCAGCTTAGTGGCTCGGAAAGCGAGGCCGGATAAAAACCAGGGCCGTCGTAAGCCAGCAAACAGTCCTGAATAAGTACGTCTTTCGGAATAATTACATGAGTGGCATCGCCACCAATATTTTGATAAGAATAACCGGGTGCACTTAGAATCCCTACGGGCCCGTCTTCGTAATAAATAGCAGGTTGAATGGAAAATTTTTGCCCCGATTTAAATTTGTGCTGCCACTGCGCGCCAACTTCTACAATTTCGCCTGCAAATTCATGCCCGATAATTATCGGATTTTCGGCGGCATCGTTCGGAACGCGCTTGTGGTCAGTTCCCTGTGTTGCGGCTTTGTAACTCGACATACAAATACTGTCCGACACTACTTTTGCTAAAATTTCGTCATCTTTAACTTGCGGAAGTTCAAATTCTTCCAATCGCAAATCTTTTTTTCCGTATAATCGTACTGCTTTTGTGAGGGCCCCTCCTGACCTCCCCGAAGGGGAGGAAAAAGACGAAGTTGGTTGAGTGTTATTTGTATTTTTCATATCTTTTGTTTTTAATCGTTTCGGTACTTTCTTTATCCTTTTCCTTGGAAATGGCTTTTCTTGCTCCCCTCCCTCGGAGGGGCTGGGGGAGGCTTTTTATTTCAACATATTTTGTCCGCCGGTAACGGGTACTGCCTGTCCTGTTTCGTATTCCTGATCGATAACATAAAAAATGGCTTTTGCCACATCTTCTGCGGTGCAACCACGTCCGGCAGGAACCTGTGCTTCATAAAACGCTTTAACATCGCCAATGGTTTTGGCCCCCGGCACTTTTCCTGCTTTTAAATATTGAACAAACAATCCATTTTCAGGGTCGCTCCACAGCGGGCCGTCAAAAAAGTTCCCCGGACAAATGGAATTTACTTTGATATTGAACGGCATCAATTCAAGTGCAAACGACTGTGTGAGGCCGATTCCTCCAAATTTTCCTCCGGCGTATGCAAAGTTTTTATTGCTGCCTTTTAAACCCGATTTTGAGTTGATTTGGATGATGTCCATATAAAATTCTGGTTTGTATTTGTGCTGGATTTTCATCACTTTTTGCGCGTATTTCGAACAAAGGAAATAACCTGTGTAATTTACTTTTGTCATTAGCTCGAAAGTAGCCTGATCCATTTCGTCCAAACTGCCCGCGCGTAAAATTCCGGCGTTGGAAATCATTACATCCAAACCGCCAAATTTAAGTACGGTTTCAATTATCAGATTTTCCACAGAAGCGCCATCGGAAACATTTGCTTTCACAAAAAAGGCTTTGTTTTTTGTCCCTTTTGCGTTGAGTTCCCCGGCAAATTCCTTTCCCTTCTCCTCATTCAGGTCGGCAACAATAATGTTAGCCCCGTCATTGTGGAGAACCTGTGCAACGCCGGCACCAAATCCCTGTGCCGCGCCGGTAACAATTATAATCCGGTTTTCCAGCCGGCCTTGCGGTTTTCCTCCCAGCGAAACTTTTTTACGATAATTTTCTACTTCCCAGCTTTCAATAAAAGCAACCTGCTCGGGAGTCATCGGGTGCTGACCGCCAAAGTTTTCAGAGAGTTTACTGATTTGGCAGAAATCGTTTACGATGTCTTTTAAATATTCAACGGAAGCTGCTGAATCTTCCGCTGCAATCACGCCTTCGTTTTGAATAAAAATGATTTTGGGCATCACGCCTCTGCGCGATTTAAATTCTTTGATTTTCGATTGTGCTTCTGAAATAATATTTTCCGAAGTCTCACTATTTTCAATAAAAAGATATTCCGCCATACAATACACCATTTGGTCGGGATTGAACGGACGGGAAAGTCCTTTTTCGAAAGTTTCTTTGTTTTCAATAAAACCGGAAACCCAGGAGCTGTTAAAAGCGGTGGCAACTTTTAATTTTTCTTCCGAAAGCAACATCCTTACAGCCGGCAGAACTTCTACCATTTTGTCGGACACAGCGATTTCTTTTTCCTCAGGAAATGCATCGAAAGTGCTTTTTAATTTTGATTCTATTCCTGCGTAAATGCCGTTGATTTCATCTATTGAATTGGCAGCCACAAATATTCCATGGTTTTGGATAAGCACAATTTTCGGGTCGCAGCTATATTTTTCGTTGTATTTTGCAATTTCGTCGGCTATTATTTTGAACAAAATGTATCCTGGATCAGAATAAGGAACATAAAGCACTTCTTCTCCAAAAATTTCCAGCGTTTTTTCTTTTGCCAGTTGGCTGCACATTAAGCCATTTACCAAAGTCATGTGGGTGTGTACAACAAAACTGTAGCTAAATAAATTATGCAGCGAAGTTTCTACCGATGGGCGCAAGCCGGAATCCGGATTAACACGCGCATTTAAAAGTGCATTTTTTACCTGTTCTTCGCGTGCGGCCGAATCTTCAGAAAATTGTTGTTTCGGAATGTCGTTTAATTTTTGACGATCAAGCACACAAAATCCATCTTCATCAATATTTCCGAGGTTGGTGCCGCTGGCTTTTATCCAAAGATTACTTTCATCTTTATAAGAAGTGTTTCCGCCCCCAGCAATTACGTATCCCTTGTTTTGTCCGTAAAAGCGTGAAACGTCGATTAAATCTTTTATTTCCGGTTTCATGATTTTTGTTTTTACATTTAAAAACCTTGAAGATTTTTAAGCCTTCAAGGTTTAATCGAGTCTATTAGGTTTATTGAAAATAGGCAATTATTGCTTTTCCAAGTTCAATAAAATATTCTTTTTCTCCCGTTTTTGCTTTTTTCCCGTGAAGGTAACCTTCTTTTCCTTTCGCAATTAAATATTGATGAGCTGCAACCACTGCTGCGCCTTCGTAATTAATTGTTTTTAATTCGTCGTCGAGTTCAACACCGCCGCCGCCACTCAATTTTATCGGGTCGAGTTTGGGCGTGTTGTGTTCGCTTCCAAAGGTGATTACAAAACCGTTTTCATTAAAGAATTTTACAAAGTTTTTAAATATATCGTAGTTGTTTCTTGCCGGAATAAGTTCAATGGAATAAACATCATTTTTTAGTAATTCCTGAAGTAGCTTTTCTTTATCGGCTTCGTAATCGGTAAAGTTTCCATTTCCAAAGTCGAGTAAAACCGGATAACACGGAATTCCACCAGCGTCGATAATAATTTCTTTTACTTCTTCTAAAGAAAGAAACGCTTTCGGATCTTCAGGGACAAAAGCCGCACCTCCCGATTTTAGGAGGACTCCGCGAATTTCATTTTCCAAGCCGGCAAAATCGTCAATGGCCGACTTTATTGTTTTCCCCTGAAAAATGGCATTTAAAAGTGCAGCGCGCCCAAGGTCTGTTTCTTCTTTTTCAAAAACTGCAATCCGAATGGCCTGCGCAATGTGCCGTTCGCGAAACAGGTTTTTTGCCAGTCGCTGTTGCACTTCTGCCGCATCAAACTGAATGTCAATTTCATTTTCAGCAAAAAAAGCATTTAGTTTTTCCACCATATCATATGTCTGGCGGTTGCTTTCTTCCTGCAGATCTTTTACTTTTTTCAATGAGGATTCACTCATTTTTGCAGGTTGCCGTAACCCTTTTCCACTAAAATAAGTACGCCCCGGGTTGTTGGGATCATTCACCCGCACACCGGCTTCCTGTAAATCATTTTGCAGTGCCATAAATTCGATGTTGAACAGTGGAAAGATTTTATATTTTTCTGCCTGTTCAGCAAATTCGTTATACCCATCAGTGGTATAAAAATCGTTTATCCCCAAAACAGAAACACCTTCATTTTTTGCCAGATGAAAGGGCTGTTCAATTTCAGAAAAAGCGCTGAATGAGTGTGGCGTATGGATATGCCCGTTGATTTCGGGAACTGGTTTCTGCGGTTGTGTTTTATACCAGCTTATCAGTTCTTCCTGCTCTGGGAAAGTGGTAAAACTACTTTTGTTTAATTTCATTTTTATCAATTTAATCCAGTTGCAAAATAAAAAAAGTGAAATAATTCTGTTGTCCTTTGGTATCCTGTTATAAAATAAAAAACTGACCCAAAGGTCAGTTTTTTATTTTATTTTTGAATAATCTTAATTGTATCCTGTTCAATAGTTATAATAAATTTTCTGTTCAAAGCACCTCCATTTGTATAATAACCAAAAGATTTTTGTCGTTCAACATCTCCTTGTTTTATAAGCTCAATAATATATGCTCCATCAGATTGGTCCATCTCATCAAAAAGAATTTTTCCTTTTAGAACTTTATTGGGTTTAACATTTGTGAGAAGGAACGGCTTATCCGCATTTGAGAAAATTTTAATGGTATCGTAACTGATAGGAGAGTTATTTATAATTTTTAATTTCGGCTCCTTTGAAACACAGCCAAATAGAATAAGTGAGATAAAAAAAATAAGCTTCTTCATAAAACTGTTATTGATTGGTTGGTGTAAGTTGTGATCTATTTGTGGCTTTGCCATCTGGAGCAAGGTTGCTCAAATATCTCAATTCTCCATTATTTAAAGCATCTAATATGCAAGATTCTAGAGAAGAGTAATGTCCTCTGAAATATTTATATTTCTCTCGACCAACTTCATTGTTAAATAAATCCATCTCTTTTTCTTTATAGCTGAAATGATAAGTTGATGGTTTATTTTCATGGGCGGTTGTTAAACTCTCTGCTAATTCATATCCAAGATCTATCCTATTTAATGCATTCCAGTATGCATGTCTAAATGCATCTCCTTTACCGTTGTATAACGAATTTGGGAAAAGATTTTCTGCTTCCCATGTTGCAAATTGTGCATTAGCTAGGTAACTTAATTGATCTATTCTTGCCATATTGTCAAATATTTCTTGCTCTGACGTGGACATTTGAGATTTATAGTCTTGCTCAAAAGCATAAAAAACATCACAATCAATCCCAATCGAATTGGCAAAGTTACAATCTAAATTGTCAGCTTCAATTTCTTCTGTAATTGTTTCATTTGTTGTCCCAGAACTGCTACTTCCACCGCCACCGCCTGAATTATTCGAGTCTTCCGGGACAGGATAACAGTATAAGACACCAACAATTCTTCCGGTTAAATCTTCAACCAATACTAAACAATTATAACTACTGGCAGATTTAAGATAGTTTTCTTCAATTTTTTCAACGGAAACTACTTCGTCACTGTTGTTTATTTGCAAAATTGTGCCTTCGAAATTTTTATATCGGTTGTTATAATTAATTTTTTGTACGTCCTGTAGTTTTTCCTTATCCATGTATGATATATAAAATTCAAGTAACGATGAATAAATACCATTTTTGTTTAGAAATATTATTCGGCTTTCAATATTCAACTTTTCATTTCCATCGATTTGCAATTTAAAATTATTTTTAAATTTAATTGGCACTTCTACTAATAACAGACTATCCAAATCATTAACCACTGTTTTTCCCCATTTCAGTTTATCTGCTGACTCAAGCAATTTAAATTTATTTTTCTCAGGATTACTTTCAAACCACGCCTGAGCTTCCTCAATGATTTCTTTATCATTTTGTAATGCCGATTTCAATAAAACATCTTCTTCAATTTGAAATTCATCCTCATGACAAGAGTTAATAAACAGCATAAAAACTGATAGTAGAAATAAAAGTGTTGATTTTTTCATAGTTTTACAAAGTTTTGTGGGATTAGGAGTTGCACCTCTTTCTCCCGGTTTATAAAAACAAATATTTGGGCCGGAGGAAACTCCGGTCTTTTTTGTGTCTGATTTTGTCTGGGTTTCATAAAATAGTACTGAAACGAGGTTTTTTAGTTTTATGTGAAAGTAAGGATAATTATTTATCAAAACAATTTTTTAGATAATTTCTTGGGGGGGGTAATTTAGAGCGTTTTTAAATTGATTTTTTCAAAAAGAACTTCTATTAAATTAAATTGTTAATCAAACTAAATCATTTAAAAATTGAAGGAAATGAGCAAAACAATACTTATGACTGCCTCCTTGTTAATGGCACTGGCTGTTGGCATTGGTGCTTTTGGGGCACACGGATTAAAATCACACTTATCTGATGAAATGTTACAAACATACAAAACCGGGGTTGAGTATCATTTTTACCATGCCTTGGGATTATTGCTTGTTGGTGTGTTATCAATCTCAATGCCTTCGGTATATTTAAAATGGTCAGCTATTTTATTAACTGCCGGAATTGTTTTGTTTTCAGGAAGTTTGTATGTTCTCGTAGTTTCGGGAATAAAAGCTTTAGGTGCCATAACTCCGCTGGGCGGTTTGAGTTTTATCGCCGGATGGATTTTGTTATTTGTTGGCGTTTGGAGGAAATTTCCGATGTAAATTGTTAATTAATGCTTCGCAAATAAACGGTTAGTGTTTACAAAAAGTTGTTAAGAAAAAATTACAGAATTCTTTTTTTAATTAGTATTGCGGGAAATTGGAGTTTATGTCCGGAAAATACCTTTTACCGCTATGCTTATTTGTTTTGAGCTTTGTACAAGTGCGCGCCCAGTATGTAAATACGGATTCTTTAATTGTTGTCCCTGGATATCTTTCAGCAGTAACGATTTTTCAGTTTGATTCTATTCAAAAACAAAAGACCGACACTAATCAATCTTATTTTGCTGAATTTGATGTTCCCGGTGAAGGCAGAAAAATAATCAGTCGTTTTGGGCCGCGTTCGGGTAGAATGCATTACGGAACCGATATAAAAATGCAAAAAGGCGATACCATTTATGCAGCATGCGGCGGCGTTGTTTCCCGTTCCAGTTACTATTATGGTTTTGGAAATTTGGTCGTGCTTCAGCACAAAAATAATTTGGAAACTTATTATGGACATCTGTCTGAATTTTTAGTGGAAAAACATTCGTGGGTGAATAAAGGCGAAGCCATTGGACTGGCAGGCTCAACAGGAAGAGCAACTACAAGTCATTTACATTTTGAGATACACGAGAACGGACGTGTATTTGACTCTGAACTGGTGTTTGACTACGAGAATCAGAAAGTGAGAGATGATGCTTGTCATACCAAAACTTTGGCGGCCCTGCACAAGGAATTAAAACCTAAAGGATATTCAAACAGTGTTGCAGTACCTGAGTATTATAAAGTTTGCTCAGGCGATTCGCTTTGGGTGATTTCCCGAAAGTTTAAAACTTCAATCAAAGAAATTTGTCGTTTAAATCAGCTCACTGAAAATTCTGTGCTTCAGATTGGGCAGCCTTTGCGGTTGTACTAACAAAAAATCCGACCTTTTTCAAAGTCGGATTAAGATTACTTTTGGCAAAGTAGTATAAGCGGGGAATTCTGAACTTCCTTTTTTACTTAAAATTCCCCGTTATTTTTTTAGATTCCTTTTGCATTTCTGTCAAGCTGTTCTTCTTCCGTAAAGTCATTTTCAGGTGTATATCCCGGAATTGGAAGAATACGTTCGTGGATGGCATCAATAATCCACTCGGGTTGCGGGAAGAAGTAGTCTTCCAGTTCGTGTGCCGGTGTAATCCAGTTACGCGAACCAACAACAACTGGTGGAGCATCTAAATAATCAAATGCCAGTTCTGTAATATTTGAGGCCAAATCGCGCAGGAATGAACCGCGTCCGGAAGCATCGCCCGAAATTACAATTCTTCCTGTTTTTTTGATGGATTCAATCACCAGATCGTAATTAAATGGCACCAGTGAGCGGGCATCAATTACCTCAGCTGAAAGATTGTATTTTTCCTCAAGTGTTTTAGCCGCATCCAGAGCGCGGTACAAAGTTGCCCCAATGGTTAAAATGGTAACATCGCTTCCTTCTTTTTTGATATCCGGTTCGCCCATTGGAATTTCATAATAACCTTCCGGTACACCACCTTCGTGGAATTGTTCGCCAATATCGTAAATACGTTGGCTTTCAAAGAAAACCACTGGGTCAGTTCCCTGAAGTGCGCTGGTCATTAACCCTTTTGCATCGTAAGGCGTAACCGGGAAAACGACTTTTAATCCGGGAATATGAGCAGCCAGCGCTGTCCAGTCTTGCGAGTGTTGTGCCCCATATTTTGAGCCAACAGAAACGCGAATTACAACCGGCATTTTAAGTACATTTCCACTCATGGCCTGCCATTTTGGAAGTTGGTTAAAAACCTCGTCGCCGGCACGACCCAAAAAGTCGCAATACATAATTTCAGGAATTACACGGCCTCCGCACATAGCATAACCAATGGCGGTTCCCACAATCGATGCTTCAGAAATAGGAGAGTTAAACAATCGGTGGTAAGGCAGTGCTTCTGTTAGCCCGCGGTAAACAGCAAATGCGCCACCCCAGTCACGGTTTTCTTCTCCGTAGGCAATTAAAGTTGGATCTTTATAAAAACGGTCAACGATTGCTTCGAAAATTCCATCGCGTAATCCGTAGGTTTTTATTTTTGAATGAGGTTTTCCGTTTTTATCAAACATAAACCGTTCTTTTTTTGCCAGTTGCTGAACACGTGGATTTTCTTCCATCGGGTGATTTACTTCCACCGGACGCTCTTCCATTTTATCCAGGCTTTGGTTGCTGAACATCATATCGCCAATCAAATTTGGATATTTTTTCATATCCATGTGTGGCGAAACTTCGTCGTCGATAGCCAGTTTGAGCGAACTTGTAATAATTTCTACAGTTTCATTTTTAATGGCTTCCAATTCTTCTTGTGTGGCAATGCCGGCTTTTGCCAGTTCGCTGCCAAACCAAACAATCGAATCCTGTTTTTCCCAGGCTTCCACTTCTTCTTTTGACCGGTACGAAGAGGCATCGGAAGGAGAGTGCCCGCTGTAACGATAGGTAAGAACGTCAAGTAAGACCGGGCCGCGTTTCTCTTCAATGATTTTTCTTTTACGTTTGTAGGCGTCGATTACTGCCAACGGATTGTAACCGTCAACGCGTTCGGCATGCATTTGATCTTTGTTTAATCCGGCACCAATTCTGGCTGCAATTTCATAACCCATGGTTTCTCCGCAGGTTTGTCCGCCCATTCCGTATTGGTTATTCATAATATTGACAACCAGGGGAAGTCCGCCTTTCATATCGCCTTCCCACAGTTCAGAGAATTGGTCCATGGTGGCAAAAGTTAATCCTTCCCAAACCGGACCGCAAGCCATGGATGCGTCGCCAATGTTGGCGACAACAATCCCTTTTTTGCGATTCACTTTTTTGTACAAAGCTGCACCCACTGAGATATCGCCGGAACCACCAACAATAGCGTTGTTCGGATAAACTCCAAACGGAGTGAAGAACGCGTGCATCGAACCACCCAGTCCTTTGTTGAATCCGGTTTCGCGGGCAAAAATTTCAGCCAGTGTTCCGTAAATCAGGAATTTAATAGCTAACTCTTTTGTGGAGCCCTTGTGGCCCGCTTTTACCGGAGCCAGAGTTTTTCCATCGAAATGGGTTTCCATTATTTCTTCCAGTGTTTTGTCATCCAATTTTGAAATAGCAGACAAACCTTTTGCTAAAATTTCACCGTGGCTGCGGTGTGAACCAAAGATAAAATCATCAACATCTAAAGTGTAAGCCATTCCAACAGCAGCAGCTTCCTGCCCGATGGAAAGGTGAGCTGGTCCCGGATGATTGTATGGAATCTCGTTGTATTCTCCGCGGGTTTTTATCAGGTTTAACATGGTTTCAAATTCGCGAATAACAACCATGTCATGAAATATGCGGATAAAATCTTCTTTTGAAAAATTTTCTTTTTCTTCTTCAATCGTTTTTTCGTACTGATTGATTGGAATTGGTTTGAATTCCAGTTGGCGAGGTTTTCTGACCTCTTCAGGATTTATAAATTGTACTTTTGGCATCGTATTAAGTTTAATGTTTAAAGTGAAAGAGTTTCAATCTGATTTTTAATTTCAGCAAGGAATAGAGTTGCTTCTCCTCCGTCGAGCGCCTGGTGATCGTAAGTTAACGAAAGTCCCATCATTGGAACAAAACCGTAAACCCCTTCTTCAATTTCTTTTGGGCGTGGGATGATTGTACAAACTCCCAAAATAGCAGTTTGCGGAAGATTTATTACCGGAGTAAACATTTCCACGCCGTAATTTCCAAGGTTAGAAACTGTAAATGACGCTGCTTCCGGACTTAATAAGTCAGGATTGATACTTCCGGCACGGCTTTGTGTGGCAACTTGCTGCAGTTGGTAAGAAAGTCCTGTGATCGATAAATCGTCAGCGTTTTGAACGGCAGGAACCATAAGGCCACGATCCGTGTCAACTGCCAGTCCAAGATGAACTTTTTTGAACCATTTCATTTTGTCGCCCAGATAATGCGTGTTTGCCTGTGGAAATTTTTCCAACGCACGAATTACAGCAAAACAAACCAAATCATTAATTGTAACATTTTGTTTGATTGTTCCTTCGGAATATTCTTTTTTGAATTTTTTGCGCAATTTCATGATTTGTCGCGCATCAGCACTCATGTGGTGTGTAAGTTGTGCCGAGTTTTGCAACGACTGGTGCATGGCGTTTGCAATCAGTTTGCGAATATTTGGAATCGATTTTACCTCGAAATCACTTCCCGATTCAAGAACAACTGCGGGTTTTGACGGAGCAGCTGCAACAGGTGCCGGTTTGGCTTTTGTTTCTGTATTTACTGCCGGTTCTGGTGTTGTTGTTTTTGAGGCTTCTTCTATATCACGGGCAATAATTCTGCCGCGGGGGCCGGAGCCTTTTAATGTTGAGATGTCAACACCCATCGACTCCGCCATGTTTTTTGCCAATGGGGATATTCGAATTCGACTACCAGATCCGCTTTCTTCCATCTCGAATTCAATCACTTTAGGTGCTTCTTCTTCAGTTTCTTTTTCTTCCGATTCCTGAGTTACTTCGTTTCCAGGAGCGAACTCGTCAAAAGATTCTCCCGCTTTTCCGATAACCGCAACATTCGCGAGTACCGGAATCTCATCACCTTCTTCAAAAAATGTGGCTAAAAGCACACCGCTTTCTTTTGCTTCTTCTTCAAACGATGCCTTGTCGGTTTCGTAAGAGAAAAGGATGTCTCCTTCACTAACTTCTTCTCCAACCGATTTGTACCATTGCCCAAGAATGCATGATTCTACTGACTGGCCCTGGCGCGGCATTAATACTGGTATTGCCATAATCTTACTGGTTTGTTATTTTGATTTACTTGTTATTACAAATTTTAATTATCGATTATTCTTAATATGTTGAAAATCAATATGTAATTATTTACATTGTTTAAATCGGTGTAAAAATATATTTTATAACTTGTATTTACAAGTTGTTTAATATGTTTTAAAAATTTTTTAACTTTGGAGCAAAATGGGGAGCATACCACAATACCGTCAATTATATGAGATTCTTCGAAAACACATCATGAATGGTGTTTACGGGGAAGGAAGTTTACTGCCGTCTGAAAATGAATTGTGTGCAGCACATAATATGACCCGCCCGACAGTGAGGCATGCGCTTGATTCACTTGTAAAGGACGGATTGATTTTGAAAAAGCAGGGGAAAGGAAGTATTGTCAAAAAGCCGGTTCGGGATATCGGCATTTTATCTATTGCCGGAACAGCGTCAGCAGTTGGCGTTCGTTATCTGAAAACCGATATTTTACAAAAGCCGGTTATTCAGAAATGGGAGGAATCGTTTCCCTTTGAACTTTCGGAACTGGAACAGGAAGCCGGATGTGTTTATATGGAACGACTTCGTTTTGTTGAAGGAGCTCCTGTTTTTTACGATATTAATCATCTTCCGAATATTCATATTCCCCGGATTACCAATCGTTCATTTGAAAATAAATCGCTGTTTGACATTTTACGGCAGACTTATCAGATTGAAATATTGGGAGGTGAGCAAAAACTTAAGGCTATTAAACCTGATGCTAAGATTAAAAAACTCCTTCAACTTAAAAGTGGCCAACCGGTTTTGTATATCGAACGAAAGCTTGCAACAAACAAAGAAGGATTTAATATTTATTCTACTATATATTTTAATTCGGAAAAGCATGCAATTTTCGGCCGCTTTTAAATCTAAATAAGCAGGCTTCAATAAAATAAGCGCCTAAAAATTTTTAACTCCAATCATATAATCCTACTTTTGACCGCTATTTTTTTTAAACCAATTCATTTACAGTGCAAAAATGAATTAGAATTTACTCATGTTGTTCTGCCCGGGAATTTTTTGGAATGTATTTATCGGGCGGGAAATAAAGTAAAAGTATGATTGCAGAGAATTTAGAACTGGTTGAACCGGTTAATAAAGAAGGAATAAGGGCTACATTTCAAAATGAAAAATACGGCCGGCACCCAAGGAATAACTTTGATATATGGATGGCTGATTCTATAGAACCCACACCTTTGGTTATATACATTCATGGCGGAGGTTTTATTGGCGGAGATAAATCAAAATATTACTCATCTGATGATATGGTTCGTTTTCTTCGTTCGGGGGTTTCAGTTGCGGTTATTAATTACCGGTTTATGAACGAGGCGCCCTACGGGATTTTAGCCAGTTTAAATGATTCAAAGCGTTGTCTTCAGTATATCCGTTACAATGCAAAAAAATATAATATCGATAAAAATCGTGTTGCATGTTCAGGAGGGTCTGCGGGAGCAGGCACATCATTGTGGCTTGCTTTTTCTGTTGACATGGCAGAACCGGAAAGCGAAAATCCGGTGCTTCGCGAGTCGACAAGAATAACGTGCGCGGGAGCATTTGCAACGCAATCAACTTATGATATTTGCCGCTGGGACAAAATTATAGGTTTGCCTAAAGATAATTCACCGGAGAAGATGCTGGAAATTGCACAGGCATTTGGTTTTAACTCGGCCGATTACATAAAAACCCCGGAGGCAGAAGTCGTTCGAAAGGAGCTCGATTTTTTGGAGAAAATGAATAAAAATGCCTCTCCTTTTTTTGTGTTTAATAAACAAGCAGGTGGCGCACCAATGAATCAGGACGAATTAAATCATCATCCAAATCATGCCATGGCATTACTGGAAAGAGCAAAGGAGGTGGAAGCCGAAGCCATTGTTTATGCTCCGGAAATTGGAATCGTTGATCCTTCAGGAAAGGATTTGGTTGATTTTTTCCTGGGTAAATTCAATTTGGAAGAGAAGTAATATTTATTCAATGTGTCTGAATAAATATTCATTTTTTGTTCTGAAAACTTTTAAAATCACATAAAAATATTCATCTTTGCGGCCGATAAAAATGTTGATAACGAAAAGAATACAATGAAGGTTTTAAAATTTGGTGGTACCTCGGTTGGTTCGCCCGAAAATATGAGAGCGGTAATGAAACTGGTTACCGACGGAGAACAAAAAATTGTAGTTTTATCGGCCATGTCGGGTACTACAAACTCTTTGGTTGAAATAGCAAATTATCTTCATAAAAGAAATAAGGACACAGCCCGTATTTTTATAGGGAAACTGGAAACCAAATACAAAAAGGTTGTTGAAAAGCTCTTCGAAACAGAAGAGAATAAAACACTCGGACAAAAGGTGCTAAAAGAAAGCTTTAACACCATAAAATCGTTTACTTCGGGGAAATTTAGCCTGGTAGGTGAAAATACTATTTTGGCTCAGGGAGAATTAATTTCTACCCAATTATTTGCCTTGTTGATGGAAGAAAACGGATTCAATGTAAAATTGCTTCCTGCACTTGATTTTATGCGAATAGATGAAGATAAATCAGCAGACCAGACAGCTATTCGGAAAAATCTGAAGAAAGTTCTTAAAAAAACCGGAGAAGCCGATTATTATATCACTCAAGGATTTATCTGCCGGAATACAGACGGGGATATTGACAATTTGCAACGAGGGGGGAGTGATTATACCGCTTCTTTAATTGGAGCGGCGGTTGATGTGGAAGAAATTCAAATCTGGACTGATATTGATGGGTTTCATAATAATGATCCGCGGTATGTGGGAAATACCAAGAAAATAGAACAGCTTTCATTTAACGAAGCGGCTGAGTTGGCTTATTTTGGAGCGAAGATTTTGCATCCGCACACGGTGCTTCCTGCCCGGGTTCATAATATTCCTGTTCGTTTGAAAAATACCATGAATCCTTCTGATAGTGGAACGTTGATTACAGCGGAGTCTGACGGGACAGGTATTAAAGCTGTTGCTGCAAAAGACGGAATTACAGCGATTAAAATTCGCTCCGGAAGAATGTTTATGGCTTATGGGTTTTTGAAAAATGTATTTCAGATTTTTGAGAAATACAAAACGCCCATCGATATGATTTCAACTTCAGAGGTTGCCGTTTCGCTAACAATTGATAATGTATGGAATTTAAGTCAGATCAGAGCTGAGCTTGACCAGTACGGAACTGTGGAAATCGACGATGAAATGACTATTATTTGTATTGTTGGCGATATTATTCAGGAGGAGAAAGGTTTTGCATCAAAAGTATTTAATGCGCTTGATGGAATTCCAATTCGTATGATTTCTTACGGAGGGAGCCGACACAACATTTCGGTACTTGTTCCTACTTCGCGAAAAAAAGAAACGCTTCAGGCACTTAGCGACGATTTGCTAAACAATGGAAATTAAATAACTGCAAAAAAGAAAAATGGCATCTTATCACGGGGTGTCATTTTTTTGTTTAAATTTTTATTTGTATCACTTCACCCGCTTCGTAGCGCGAAGTTAATTTTACCTTGAACCGGGTTTCCAGAGCTTGGATTTCTTTAAAAGCAATTTCAGGTGAATTGTTCTCTTTTGATAAATGACTGAGAAAAACACATTCCAGATGATCCCCCGCATGATTGTCGAGAAGTTGAAAAGCCTGATTATTGGAAAGATGTCCGTATGCAGAGGCTATTCTTCTTTTTAATATGTAAGGATAACGCCCTTCCCAGAGCATTTTTTCATCGTAGTTGGTTTCGAGAAAAAGCGCGTCACATTTTTCCAGATGAAACTGAACGTTTTCGCAAGCTTCTCCGATATCGGTAAAAACACCAATATTTTTTCCAGCGTATTCAATTCTAAATGAGCAAGGTTCAACTGCATCATGGTTTTTTAGAAACGGATAAACTGCAAATTCTCCAATATTAATTTCGCTGGCAGGTTCAAAAAAACGCGGATAATCGGGCCTGAGATTTTTGTAGGCTGCATTGTATGTTTTTGCAGTAATGTAAACAGGAACATGCAATCGTTTAGCTAAAACCCTTGCTCCTCGCAAATGGTCGCTGTGTTCGTGCGATATAAAAACTGCCTTTAATTTGGCCGAATCCAATTCTTTTTCCTTCATACGAAGCAGAATTTGTTTACACGAAATTCCGGCATCAACTAAAATGGCATCTTTTTTATTTCCAATATAGTAGCAGTTTCCGTTGCTCCCTGATGCTATTGCACAAATCTCCAGCATTTTTCCTTCTTTTTGCGCTCGCGAAAGTAATTATTTTTTTGCTGAAATCCGGTAATTTCCACCTTTAAGCTGCAACAAATTT
The DNA here is from genome assembly GCF_009762775.1 of Maribellus comscasis. Taxonomy (GTDB): domain Bacteria; phylum Bacteroidota; class Bacteroidia; order Bacteroidales; family Prolixibacteraceae; genus Draconibacterium; species Draconibacterium comscasis. The sequence continues at coordinate 4,271,621 of NZ_CP046401.1, forward strand.
CTAGACATACCGAGATAGTGGATTTGAGAAGCAGGAGTATGATTTTCGCCGTTTACCAATATATTATTTAACTCTGAAGGAATAAGAACAAAGGCTTCACTGTTCCCCGGAACCGACAGATCCATTTCCCATAAGCCAGCGTTTGAATTTAAAGAACACTCAATGCCCCCCCGAATGGTAGGTACCCTGATTTCAAGTTCTTCCAGTCCGGTTGGCTGAGGATTTACCGTAAATGTTTTAAATCCCGGATCCAGAGGCTGGATACCCAGCAAACGTCGGGGAATAATATTTCCCGGCGCTGCGCCCCATGCGTGGTTCCAGGTTAGATTGGGCTTGTAATATTCATCCCAAGCTTCAGTGGTCATGGTTGAACCAACATTTAACATGTTTATCCAGCTGCGTTTACTTTCCGATGTTATCAAATCCAGAGCGTATTCTGCTTCGCCTGCATTGTATAGCGCTTCCAGCAAGTATTGCGCACCGTAAACACTACAGGCCATCCCCTTGGTTTTTAGAAATTCGGCAACTGATTTTATGTTCTCCTGCGGAACCAGATTAAAAGCGAGAGGAAGCATATTGGCATGTAAACTTGAATGATCGGTACCAATGCCGTCTGTAAAGATTCCGTTTTCTTTATTAAACATGTTTTTCATAATACTTGCCTGAACTTTTTTGGCCTGAGTTTTAAAGAAATCTGCATCTTCTTTTTTCTCCAGGGCGCCGGCAATCTCACTCATGCAATTAAGCGCATAAAAATGAAAGGCGTTTACCACTGTATTGTAATCTGTAAAAACATATCCATCGCGTTCGCCTTCGGGAGTTGGGCCTGCATTGCTGGCCTGCTTTTTCCCCACAGGCGTTCCTGCCGGCCAATCAACAATATCTCTAAAACCCTCTCCTGTATAATGAATGCTTTTAAGGAATTCAGGTGTTACTTTCCCCGTTCTTGTGCTGATTAATCCATCTTCCCGCGCAAGATCAATAAGCGTTTTCTTTTTCAAATCGTCGTAAACTGTTGCCAGAAATTCCGTGTCGCCGGTGTACATATAGTGCTCACGGGCCATCATTACCGAATGCATTTGCCACTCAGTTGGCCAGCTTGCATGCGCGATTAAAAAAGCTGCCGTATATTGTGCTGCTGAGTATTCACGGTCAACGGAATAATGCCCCAGTTGCTGGATGTAGGCATCGGCCTCATACGGCATACGTTCGCGGTTACCGTCGCAATATACTCCCAGAAACGGAGTGGCTTTTAATGTGTATTTGCATAAATCCCACACTTTGTTTAAGTTATTGTCCGGACTTTCAAAATGTGATGCTTCGTCGTCGAAATAATAAAAGAGCGCCTTTTGAACTACACTGTTTACTTCCATATTTTCAGTGCCGTTTATTTCAACATAACGAAAAGGAAGAACTTCCGGGTAAAAGGGTGCGAGCTTCTGACTGTGTGGATAACGTGCATCGTGACGCGGAATTTCGACCTGATAATTGTGCGTTCCTTTTTTTAAAACGGTTTCATATTTATAAAATCCGATGTTGGAAACCCCGGGATTTTTATTTACTGTAAAATCAAAGTTTTTCCGCTCGCCCAGAAATATAATGAGTCTCTCCCCTTCCTTCTTTGCCGTTACCCGAATATCAAGTGTAGCAAAAGCAGCTTTTCCAAAGTCAGCAAACCAACTGTTGGCCGAAGATTTTTCAAAAGTAACCGGAAGCAACGAAAAGAAACTTGCCATTTGGCGGTCTTCGGCAACCCATTTTTCTTCCTCAAACTGAACCCACTTGCTTTGCCCCGGCCATTCTTTATTTTGGTTTAAATCACCTGTGATAAATTTTTGCGCCTGGCTGTATTTACTTTCATAACTATTTTCTCCCCACACTTTTACTTTCCACCAGTAACTTGTGTTTGGCTGTAGTTTTTTCCCCCGATAAGAAATATTCTGTGAGTTTGCCGACTGCATTTTGCCACTGTCCCACAAATCTGCTTTGTCTTCCTGAAGTAAACCGGGTGAACTGGCTACAAGAATTTGACAGGCGGTTTGGGATACCCCTTGTTGCGGGAAAATCCACCCAAATTCAGGCTCTGAATCTGTGATAACGGCTATTTCGGGAGCCCTCAGTAGTTCTGTTAATAAACCAGTTGGCTCGTAAGAATCTTGACCAAAAGTGGAAAAACAAACAAAGATGAAAGCGATAAGTATAAAATTTTTCATGGTTCAGGTTACAATTCGTTTATTGTTTTCAAAAATAATAAAGAGAATTAACTTTTCCCTTTTAAATATTTTTTGGGAGCAAAATATCGCCGCCAAAAAGGTAGCCGGGTAAATGATGTATATGTAATCAGCCAGTTAAAAAGACGATAGCGAAGCAGGAAATGCAGGACTTTGTAACTTAAAAACACAAAAGGAAGCCCGGTAATAAAAATCGTTGTCCAAAAAACGAGATTAAAATGGGCATGCAGAAAACTGTCTTTGGGGGCTAACTTTGAAGTGAGAAAAAGCGGAATTATGGAAAAAATTAACCACCATACAACTGCTACAAAAAGATGTGGTGTTTGAATGGCTTTTCGGGGGCAAATATTCATACAGTGCATACAACTTTCACACTTTTTGGTCCAAAACGGACGATTGTTTTTTATCTGAATGGCTTGAACCGGGCATTGTTTTTCACAAATCCGGCAGCCATCGCATTTGTTTCCTGCAATATATGTTTTAGCCAGTGCAAATCTTCCAAAGAGATAATATCCTATTGAGATTGGACTGACCATCAGATCAAGAGGAAGCGAGAGTAATCCTTTAAAAAATTGTTTCTCTGTAATCAATTTTACGGCAACGTTTTGAGTGATTCTTTTACAACGCATAAAAATAGACTCTACAACTTTTTCCCGTAAGCCCGGGTGAATTGAAATCCAGTTTGATGGCAAGTCCATGGGTTGCATCCCAATAATTCGAAAGCCTTTCAATTTTAAAATCAAAGCCGGTAAAAGTTGAGCAAGCCCGCTCATGCCTGGCGTAAATAATTTTGAAAGTTTCATTCCCGCCCGCGTATTTATAAGAAAAACTTTGTTTTTCTGTTTTGGGAAGCGGAGCAAAAAGTCAATAACAACAGGAGGGGCATTAAAACCGTGTGTGGGATAGCAAAAGCCAATTAAAGAATTTTTCCCAACTTCATCAGCACCGACGCGGAGAGAAGGAGATATTTTTGTGATTTCTGTTTCGATTTTGTTTTCAGAGAAGTATTCAGCAATCCAGTTGGCAACAGCCCTGGCATTACCCGTGCCGGTAAAATAATAGATTTTCAGGTTGTCAATCATAGCTGAAGGTTTTCCTGTAAATTTAAAATAGAAAACAATAAGAAGGGTAAGAAACTGCCGGATATTTTAAAAGTTATTTTGTGTTAAAATTTATTTCTGCTTACAACATAAAAGAAGGGGATTGTATATACTTTCCTGTATTATGCAGTATCAATTGATAATTTTCGGAAAAGTATGCAACAGAGACTAAAACCATTATTTATATTTTTGAAATTGTCCTTTTTTATATTGGTGCTAATAAATCATGATAAGCTTGTTGCTCAGGTATCGAATGGTAGTATTCCGGAGAGTTTTTATTCAACAACTAAAAGTTTGGAAATAGTACCATCTGTTTTGCTCGATTCGGTTAAAATAAATGAAAGATTGACAGAGGATACCGATTCAGGAATTCCAAACCGGTTTGGAGTTGTTCAAAAAGTTCAAATTAATATTTCTGAAGAAGGTATAAAAAGCAACAATAACGGTGTTAATATATGGAGGTATGAGCTTCGATGTCCGGATGCTGTTTCATTGGGTGTTTTTTTTAAAACTTACAAACTGCCCGATGGCGCTGCCGTGTACATTTACAGCCCTGATCGGAAACGTTTAAGAGGAGGCTTTACAAACCAAAATAATAATTCGGGGACCCAACTCATGCTTGCTGATTTTCCCGGAAATGAGCTGGTAATTGAATACAATGAACCTGATGATGCAGTGTTTCAGGGGGAGTTGGTCGTGGGGTATGTGTCAAGAGCTTATAAGGAATTAAGTTCGGCTGCAAATGAATGGATTCAGATAAATTGTGCTGAAGGTGAAGACTGGCAAACCGAAAAACATGCGGTTTGTTTAATGTCGTTTGTTGAATTTCCTTATACTTATTATTGTTCGGGGGCTTTGGTAAATAATGCAAGGCAGGATGAAACGCCCTACTTTTTAACGGCAAATCATTGTATCAGCTCCAATTCGGTTGCCAGTACCTTGGTCACATATTTTAACTATGAGAACTCCGGTTGCGAGAGTAATGATGCTTCACTGGAGCAATCTCTCTCCGGGGCTGAATTACATGCAACGAACTCCTATTCCGATTTTACCCTTTTGGAGCTTTCTGAGCATCCGCCGGAAGAATATCAAACTTATTTTGCCGGATGGAACGCAAGCGATGATGAACCTTCGGAAGGAACCAGTATTCACCACCCGGAAGGAAGTTACAAATGTATTGCATTGGAGTATGATGCTCCGGAGAGTTACCGTTATTTGATTCAGTGGGAAGATAATAGTCGCTCTATGCCAAATACACACTGGGAAGTGTTTTATGACGCAGGAACCGATGAAAGTGGTTCGTCTGGTTGCCCTTTATTTGATGAAAACAAGAGAATTATAGGGCAGTTACATGGAGGAGATGAAACCAGTTCACTTTTTGGGAAATTTTCTGTTTCCTGGGATTACAGTTCCGAATCCGAAGAACAACTTAAAACCTGGCTGGATCCTGACGATACCGGGCTTCTTCGTTTAGACGGTGTTGATTATCGCAGCGCTCCTTCTGCCGATTTTAGTGCCGATGTGTCTGTTGCGTGTTTGAATACAACCGTTTATTTTACTGACGAAACCACTTTTTCGCCTTCCATTTGGTCGTGGGAATTTAGCCCTTCAACAGTCGCATTTGTAAACGGAACAGATAAAAATTCGCAAAACCCGGAAGTTGTGTTCGCTGAAGAGGGGGTATATTCGGTTACTTTAATTGCGGGAAATACGAATGGTTACGACACACTTGTTTCAGAAAACTTAATTGAGGCAGTTGCAAATCTAAATGTATCTTTTATCGATTTCTCCGATGAAGTAAGATTGTGCGGAAGCGAAATTCAGAATTATGTGTTTCATGCTACTGGCGCTAATGAATTTTTGTTTGAAGCGGAAGAGGAGTATTTTGACATTGAAGCCGGAGCCGATTCGCTCGTTTTGTCACTAAAGGATGCTGCCAAAGAATATGGTTCATTTGATACGTATATAAAAGTTACAGGAAGCCACGGCGCTTGCACAACGTCTGATAGTGTGTTGCTCCATGTTATCCAGCAGGCAAACGACAATATTGGAAATGCAATCGCTTTGCATTTGGGAAGGAACGCATATTTTTCAAATGAATGTGCTACAGCGGAGGACAATGAGCCTTATCCGCCTGCCTCCGGCTGCCTGGTTGAAAACAGTTGGTGTCCGGCTTCGGGAAGCGGAGTTGTCGATAATTCGATATGGTTTACTTTTCAGGGACCGGCTAGCGGGAGAATCACCATTAGAACAGAAGGATTTGACACGCAGATAGCGTTGTATGAAGCCGACTCATACAGCGATGTGTTAAATGATAATTATACCATTCTGGCTGCAGCCGACAATACATCATCGGGCAACGAAGCCGTTATTGAAGACCTGAAAGTTACACCATTTCAAACCTACTGGCTTCAGGTTGACGGATACAATGGTGATTATGGTGAACTAACAATTAATCTGATAAGTAATTCCATTGAAATTTACCCAAATCCTTCAACCGGAGTTTTTAATATAACACTCGCAAATGAAAAAGAGGGAAACGTTCAGTTGGACGTATTTTCTGTTAACGGTAAAAGAATATACTCAGGTACACGCGAAGTAACTTACGACTCAAATACAGTAAGCCTTGATTTAACCGGAAAACCTGCAGGCATTTACTTTTTCAGGATGACTGAAAATAGCACCGTTATAACCCGGAAAATTGTTTTAGTACACTGAACTATTTTACCAGCTTCGAAATAGCCCTGAATTCGGGTGCTCCCGCAGTCCGGGTAAGTTCGAACAGAATCGATTCATACGAAGTCATCATAATTCCTTCATAACGAAAACGTTCTTTTGCTGTGTCTATGCTTTCTTTTGAGCGCGACGAAACACAATCCATAACAACCAACGGGTTTAGACCTGCTTCTTTTAAATCAACCGCAGTTTGTAACACACAAACATGTGATTCAATCCCGCAGATAATTACATTTTCAGCACCCGATATCTTTAACTTTTCGACTACTTTAGGCTCGTCGCAACAGCTAAAATCATGTTTTTCAACGTAATCAAAATCAGCAATTGTTGTTTTAATTCCCGGAAGTGTTTCACCTAAACCTTTGGTATATTGTTGGGTTACGATGGTTGGCACGGAAAGCTCTTTTAACCCGTTTAGTAAAATCGCACAATTTTTTAGCAAATTTTCTTTTTCCCACATTACAGGAAACAGACGTTCCTGAATATCAATAACCAATCCTACTGTATTTTCTTTTGTAATCCTCATTTTTAATCAACTAAATTTTTTTTACCAGCAAATTATTAGCTGGCATTCTGTTTACTTTTTTGTCTTGTCTTGTTCTTCTTTTAATATCCTCGCCTGCAAACGAGACTTATCGCCCAGATAGCCACCGTGATGACGTTTGGCGTATTCTTCGCTGGTAAAACCAATTTTGTTCATAAGTGAAACTACCAATGCATCACCAATTACCGTCATTACGGTTGTCGATGTTGTTGGAGAAAGCCCAAGAGGGCATACTTCAGAAGGATTTCCGGTGTAAATAAATGCATCTGCAGATTTTGCCAGAATGCTTTCCGGGTTTCCGGAGATAACTATCAACGGCAAACCGGGATGAAGGATTTCTGCCAGCTCAACCAATTCTATAATCTCACGGGTTTTCCCTGAGTTTGAAATCAGGAATAATACATCGTTTTCCTGTACAACACCCAAATCTCCATGTTGCGAATCACTTGGATGTAAAAATACCGATGGAGTGCCTGTAGAACTTAATGTTGTGGCTATATTAAGTGCTATTTGACCAGCTTTCCCCATGCCGCTGGCAACCAGTTTTCCCTTTTTTTTATGTACCCTTTCAAAAATCAAGTCAACGGCTTTTACAAAATTGTCTGTTACAGGAATACTCTTAATGGCTTCTGCTTCCTGCTCAATTACTTTTCTGATGGCTTCTTTCATACTCGAAAATTTGTCGCAAATCTAAGTGAAAAAAACGAGCAAACAGAATTTATATTTTCAGGATAGTAATGAAATTTTCGTTGATAATAAATTACACGTATGTTTTTGTTCATAATGCACACATGTTAAATGTCATAAAAAAAATCTACATATTGATAGGTATGAATATATTAATATTTGGTACTTTTGCGGGATATTTTTTTACTTCTATATTCTAATAAATAAAGATGAAAATTCACGAATATCAAGCCCGAAATCTATTCAGGAAGTACGGGATTCCTGTCCCGGATGGTGTTGTTTGCCATTCGGTAGAAGAAGTTTTAGAAAAAGTTCCTAACGACGACAAACTTCGTGTGGTTAAAGCACAGGTTCATGTTGGTGGCCGCGGGAAAGCTGGTGGTGTAAAACTGGCAAAATCCAAAGAGGAAGCAGTTGAAAAAGCAAAGCAAATCCTCGGTATGGACATCAAAGGACTGACAGTTGAAAAAGTGCTGGTTGCCGACGCAGTTGACATTGAAAAAGAGTTTTACGTTGGGTTAATTAATGATCGGAATGCAAAAGCGGTGACTTTAATGGCCAGTGCCGAAGGTGGTGTTGAAATTGAAGAAGTTGCCCGTGTTTCTCCGGAAAAAATTATTAAAATGGCAATCGATCCCACCATGGGATTAATGGATTGGCAGGCACGGAAAATAGCTTTACAACTATTTAGCGACCCGAAAGAGGTGCGTCAGGCAGCAGCTATTTTGGTAAAATTGTACAAATTGTATGTTGAAAGCGATTCTTCGCTGGCAGAAATCAACCCGCTGGTTCTGACACCCGACGGACAGGTTTTAGCCATCGACGGCAAAATGAATTTTGACGATAACGCTTTGTATCGTCAAAAGGAAATTCTGAAAATGCGCGAAGTTACTGAAGACGAGCAAAAAGAAATTGATGCCAACGAAAAAGGACTTTCGTATGTAAAGCTCGACGGTAATATTGGCTGTATGGTGAACGGCGCTGGCCTGGCAATGGCTACGATGGATATGATTAAGTTGTATGGTGGTGAACCGGCCAACTTTCTTGATATCGGTGGTTCTTCCAATCCGCAAAAGGTGGTTGATGCTATGAATATCCTGCTAAGCGATAAAAACGTTACAGCAGTAATGATTAACATTTTTGGTGGTATTACCCGCTGCGATGATGTTGCACGAGGTTTGGTAACGGCTCTTACTGAGATTAAAACTGAAATTCCGGTTGTAATCCGCTTGTCGGGAACCAACGCCAAAGAAGGCCTGGAAATTATTAAGGATTATGGGTTGCCAACAGTTTCAACCATGAGTGAAGCTGCTCAGAAAGCGATCGAGTTAAGTCAAAAGTAACATGTCAAAAAGAAGGAAGCAATGAGCATTTTAATAAATAAAGATACCAAAGTTTTAGTACAGGGAATTACCGGTCGCGACGGTGCATTCCACACGTCAAAAATGTTGGATTACGGTACCAATATTGTTGGCGGAATTTCTCCCGGAAAAGGAGGAAGTGATGTTGGCGGAGTTCCGGTTTTTAATACTGTTGAAGAAGCGGTTAAAGCAACCGGAGCCAATGCATCTGTTATTTTTGTTCCTGCTCCGTTTGCGGGAGATGCTATTTTGGAAGCAAGTTATGCAGGCGTGGAACTGGTGGTTTGTATTACCGAACATGTTCCGGTTCAGGACATGATTAAAGTTACTCCTGTTCTTAAACGTAACGGAACAAAACTGGTAGGAGCCAATTGCCCCGGCCTGATTACTCCGGAAGAGTGTTTGATTGGAATTCTTCCGGCTATGATTTTTAAAAAAGGAAATATTGGTTTGATTTCGCGTTCGGGGACGTTGACCTACGAAGTTGTAAATATGCTTACCGAAAATGGGTTGGGGCAGTCAACATGTGTAGGAATTGGTGGTGATTCTGTTTCAGGATTGTATTTTATCGATTTGCTCGAAAGATATGAAAATGACCCGGAAACAGATGCAGTCGTTTTAATTGGTGAAATTGGTGGTGATGCGGAAGAACAGGCGGCCGCATTTATCAAAGAAAAGATGACCAAACCTGTGGTGGCATTTATCGCAGGCCAGTCGGCTCCTCCCGGAAAACGTATGGGACATGCAGGGGCTATTATTTCAAGTGGTGCAGGTACAGCAGAGGAAAAAGTAAAAGCATTTAATGAGGCTGGGGTTCCTGTAGCAAAAGAGCCAAACCAAATACCAGGTTTAGTAAAGGAAAAGCTGGGATTGTAAAAAACTACTATTATATTTTTTTCAATAAAGCCGACCACTGAGAAAGTGGCCGGCTTTTTTTTGTAAATTTTCCAAGCTGATGTCAGTTTACAATGAATTGTGAGTACTCTAACTTCAGCTGTAACTTGTATCGAGTGTTGATAATCATTGAATTATAAAGATGCGTATGTTTTTTTAATATATTTGAGGAAAATCAGGGTAAACATATGAAATCAGAATCCTCCCATAGAAAGAAAGATCTTCCGGAAGAAAGAAAATCAGGAAATGAAGAGTTGGTTGCAGAATTGCTAAAGCAAAAGCAAAAACTGGAAAACGAGATTCAACAAAAAAATAAGAAGCTTCAGCAGTTGGAAACAATTTCTAATCTAATGCCGGGAGCCTCTTTCCAATTCTCAGCAGACAAAGAAGGTAATTTTCATATGGATTATCTTAGCAAAGGAGCGGAGAAGATTTTTAACAAGCCGATTTCCGAATTACAGGATCCGAATAAAATGATGGGGGGACTGCACCCAAATGACCAAAATGAATTTTTGTTATCCATAAAAGAATCGATGGATGAAATGTCGTTATGGGATCATAAATATCGTGTAAAATCAAACAGAGACAATTCGTATATATGGATACACGGTAAATCTCAGCCGGAAAAAACAGCAGATGGAACGGTTATTTGGAATGGATTACTAATGGATGTAACACATCAGAAAAATACAGAGGAGGAAGTATCCCGACAAAAAGATGAATTTGAAATCCTGATCAACAAAATGATTGACGGGTATGCAAAACACAAAATTATTTGTGATAAAAAGGGAAATGCAATCGATTATGAAACTCTGGAGGTAAACGCAGCATATGAAAATCTTTTAAATATTAAAAAAGAAGAAGTTGTTGGGAGGAAAGCAAGTGAAATTCTGCCGGCTGAAGAATTGAAAAGATGGCTGGAAAATTTTGGTCCGGTGGCTTTAAAAGGCGAGACAACAAAATATGTAATTTATTCTGAAAATAACAAAAGGTATTTTGAAGGAACCGCTTTCTCTCAGAAAAAGGGACAGTTTACAGTAACCTTTTCTGATATAACCCAACACAAAAAGACACTTGAAGAAATAACTTCCGTTAATGAACATCTTAAGGCAAGAGAACATCAATTAGAAGACTCCAACCAGCGCTTAGCTGTAAATGATGCAGAACTTCGGAGAAGTAAAGAAATGGCCGAAAGCTATCTTAATATTGCTGCTGAAATTATTTTGAGACTAAATCGTAAAGGAGAAGTAATTTTACTCAATGATAGTGGATATAAATTACTTGGATATGAAAAAGGTGAACTGGAAGGTAAAAACTGGTTTAATACATGTTTGCCAATTGAAACAGGAAGGGAGCTTGGTAATCGTTTCTATGATAGAATTGAAAGAAAGGAGGAGTTCCTGAACTTTGATTCGGAAATTGTCACAAAAACAGGGGAATATAAAACTCTTTTATGGCATAATACATTTTTAAAAGACGAGAAAGGTAATATTATCGGTACGCTTAGTTCTGGTGAAGATATAACAGAATGGAAAAAAGCAGAAAATGAAATTCAAAAACATAATATATTTTTAAATGCCATTATTGATAACAGTTTGATACCCAATTTTATTACTGGTGTTGACGGAACGCTCGTAAGGGCTAATAACGCTTTATTCAAACATTTAAAAATTAATAATGAAGATGTTGTTGGGAAATACAATCTGTTGAAAGATAAAAATCTGGTGGAACAAAATTTAATGCCGAAAGTCAGAACTGTATTTCAAAAAAAGAAATCTGTTAGGTTTATTATGAAGTGGTTTGGCTATCGTTCGGGGTTTTCAACTTTATCAGAGGCGAATAACCCCTGGATTGATGTTACCATGTTTCCAATTTTGAACGAAAACGGAAATTTGACTAATGTGGTTTGCCAATGGATTGATATTACAATTCAAAAGGAAGCTGAAATCGCCTTGCTGACAAATGAGTCAAGATATAGAAAGGCACAGGAAGCCGGACATATTGGTAGTTGGGAATATAATATACAAGATGGTACTTTTTGGGGGTCTGATGAGGGTAAAAGAATTTACAATCTTGATTTGACAAAAGAGGCGTTCTCAGGAGAAGAGGTCATGGATTTAGTAGTCGAAGAAGACAAAGACAGGGTTAATCAGGCACTTATCGATCTGATAAATGAAAATAAGCCCTATGATATTGAATTTACAGTTATACCGCAAAATACCACTGAACGTAGAATTATTCACTCTACAGCAGAATTGTTACGGGATAAAAAAAATAATCCGCTTAAAGTGACCGGCGTTTTGAAGGATGTTACTTTACAAAAACAAACGGAGAAAGAGCTCATAAAAGCAAAGGAGAACGCAGAAGAAAACGAGAAAAATCTGAAGAATTCACAGGAAATCGCAAAATTGGGCGGATGGGAATTTAATATACAAACCGGAATGTTCACTTTTACCGACAACTTTTATAAAATATTTCACACCACAGCTGAAGAATCAGGGGGGTACGAAATGACCGTTCAGGAATATGCTGAAAAATTTGTTTATCCTGATGATATATCTGTAGTTTTGGATGAAATAGAAAAAGCTATTACATCTGAAGAACCTGGTTTTAATCGATATGTTGAACATCGGATTTTGTATTCTGACGGGGGAAGCGGATATATTGGAGTGCGTTTTTTTGTTGAAAGGAATGCGCTGGGAGAGATTGTAAAAGTTTATGGTGTTAACCAGGATATTACAGAAAAGAAAAATGCTGAAATAGAATTAATCAATGCAAAGAAAACGGCAGAAGACGCTGATAAATTGAAATCTGCTTTTCTTGCAAATATGAGCCACGAGATTCGTACCCCAATGAATGGGATTTTAGGTTTCACGAGCCTGCTAAAAGAACCGGGATTAACAGGAGAAGAACAAAAAAAATATATTGAAATTATTCAAAAGAGTGGTGAGCGTTTGTTGAATACAGTAAATGATATTGTGGAAATTTCTAAAATCGAAACAGGAAACGTAAAAGTTACTTTGAAAGTTGTAAATATTACCAGGCATATTTTAACGCTGTATGAATTTTTTAGTCTAGAGGCAAAAAGAAAAGGGCTTAAATTGCTTATTGAAAACAAGCTTTCAAGCGATGAATCTTTAATAAAAACCGATAAAAGTAAAATAAGCTCGATTCTTTCAAATTTGTTAAAAAACGCAATAAAATTTACAAAAAGCGGAACAATAAAAATAGGATGTGTAAAACGAGCGAACATGATTGAGTTTTTTGTTCGTGACACCGGGATAGGAATTCCTGAAAATCGCAGGGAAGCAATTTTTAATCGATTTGAGCAGGCTGATATTGGCGATTCGCGGGTTTTTGAAGGCTCCGGATTGGGGCTCTCTATTGCTAAATCTTATACGGAAATGCTTGGAGGAAAAATATGGGTCGAATCAGAAGAAAATAAAGGTTCCACGTTTTATTTTACAGTGTACCACAATGCAGAGGCTCAATTAAAAAAAGAAGGAGAGAAGAAAAGTTCAGAAGAGGAGAAATATGAGAAACTAAAAGTTCTTGTTGCTGAAGATGATGAGGTGAGTCTGATACATTTGGATATTATTTTAAAAAATGAGGTTCGGGAAATTTTATTTGCAAAAACAGGAATTGATGCGATTGACATTGCAAAAAAGAATCCTGACATTGATGTCATTTTGATGGATATTAAAATGCCAAAAATGAATGGTCTGGATGCTACAAAAAAAATAAGGGAATTTAACCGGGACGTCGTTATTATTGCGCAAACAGCATTTGCATTGGAAGGAGATAAACAAAAGGCAATTGATGTGGGATGCGACGATTATATTTCAAAGCCAATAATTAAAAAAGAGATAATTTCTACAATTCAAAAAAATATGAAAAGAAAAAAAGGGTCCAGCCGTAAATAGCTAAACCCTCGATATTTTTTACTTATTTAGTTTATGAAACAGTGTCTGAATTTCTATCTTTCATCAAATGTACCAGTTGATCAGTTGTTCGAGCAGTTCCTGTTTGCCGCTGATTTGTTTTGGCTCACCAACTTCTTTTGCAATTTCGCGTAAATCTTCAATCGATAATTTTCCATTTTCAAAGTCGGCACCTTTACCGCTGTCGAACGATGCATAACGGCTTTTGCGCATTTCCAGGTAATCTGAATCACTCAATATCTTGTCGGCAATAATTAATGAACGGGCAAAAATGTCCATCCCGGAGACATGGGCAATAAAGATATCTTCCAAATCGGTAGAGTTTCTGCGGGTTTTTGCATCAAAATTTATACCTCCGTTTGTAAAACCTCCGGCTTGCACAATTTCAAGCATCGCTTCAGTAACTTCGTATACATTTGTAGGGAATTCGTCTGTATCCCATCCGTTCTGGTAATCACCTTTATTGGCATCAATCGAACCCAACAAATCTGCATCGGCAGCCATTCTCAGGTCATGCGCAAATGTATGCCCGGCGAGTGTTGCATGATTTACTTCAATATTTAGTTTAAAATCGTTTTCCAACCCGTTTGCTTTCAGGAATCCGATTACGGTTTGTGCATCATAGTCATACTGGTGTTTTGTTGGTTCCATTGGTTTTGGTTCAATGAGGTAAGTTCCATTGAAGCCTTGTTTTCGACCGTAATCACGAGCCATTCTCAGAAATTGTCCCAAATGTGCCAGTTCACGTTTGGTATCGGTATTGTGCAATGTCATATACCCTTCACGTCCACCCCAGAAAACATAATTTGTTCCGCCTAAAGCAATGGTTGCATCGATCGCATTTTTAATTTGAACAGCAACATTGGAAAGCACATTAAAGTCAGGGTTTGTAGCAGCTCCGTTCATGTAACGCGGGTTGCTGAAAACATTGGCTGTCCCCCACAGAAGTTTTACACCGGAAGCTTCCTGTTTCTCTTTTGCAACTTCAATCATGGTTTCAAGCCTTTTTTCGATTTCAAAAACAGACCCGTCTCCCACAACATCGGTATCATGAAAACAATAAAACGGAATATTCATTTTTGTTATGAATTCAAATGCGGCATCCATTCTTTCTTTGGCTGCGTCCAGTTTGTCGGTCGCTCCGTCCCATGGAAAAATTTGCGTTCCCGGACCAAAGGGATCTTCTCCTGTTCCGCAGAAGGTGTGCCAATATGCCACCGCAAAGCGCAAATGTTTTTTCATGGTTCTTCCTGCAACCACTTTATTTTCATCGTACCATTTAAAAGCCAGTGGATTTCTGGATTCCGGGCCTTCATATTTTACCTGGCCGATTCCTTTAAAATACTCTTTGTTTCCTTTTAATACTTCCATGATAAATTATTTTATGAGTTATTATTTTTTGTTTTGAAAATTACCATCGGGTAATTTATTCAGATAATTATCTGTCAATTTAACTGATTGCTTTTTTGAGCTGAAGCTTCCATATTTCATAAGCAGCTTCGTATTGCGCTTTTTTAGAAATATCTGGTTCAACAATGTCGAGTTTTGTCAGATTATTAAAAGCTTCATCAAAATTTTTGTAAAACCCGGAACCAATACCGGCTCCCCGCGCTGCACCAACAGAACCATCTGTATTATAAAGTTCGATAGTTGCACCTGAAATTGCGGCCAGTGTTTCCCTGAAAACAGGACTTAAAAACATATTGGCTTTACCGGCACGGATAATTTTTGCATCAATGCCAATATTTTGCATAATCTCCATTCCGTATTTAAAAGAGAAAACAATGCCTTCCTGCGCGGCTCTCAGTAAATGTCCTTTCTGGTGAATGTTAAAGTTTATCCCGCTGAAAATTGAAGAAATATTTTTATTGTTCAGTACCCGTTCCGATCCGTTTCCAAAAGGAAGAATGGAAATACCTTCTGAGCCAATTGGGATTTTAGTGGCCAGCTTGTTCATCTCTTCATAAGAAAGATTTTCCCCAATTATTCTCTTTAACCACGCGTTCAAAATGCCTGTTCCGTTTATACAAAGCAGAACACCCAAACGAGGATTTTCAAGCGAATGATTAACATGTGCAAACGTATTTACCCGTGATTCCGGATCGTATTTTATTTCGTCGCTAACACCGTAAACTACGCCGGAAGTTCCGGCTGTTGTAGCAATTTCGCCTGGATTCAGTACGTTTAACGAAAGTGCGTTATTGGGTTGGTCTCCTGCACGATAACTTATTGTGGTCTTTGATGAAAGCCCGAGCTCAGCAGCAGTTTTTTTTGAGAGTTGTCCCTGAACTGCAAATGAAGGGACGATTTCCGGAATAATATCAGAAGAGAAACCATACTGCTGAAAAAGAACGCTGGCGAGCGAATTTTCTTTAAAATTCCACATAATACCTTCTGATAGTCCGCTAACGGTAGTTTGTGGAATACCTGTCAGTTTCATTGCGATGTAATCGCCCGGAAGCATAATCTTATAAAGTTTTTCAAACAATTCCGGTTCATTTTCTTTCACCCATTTTAATTTTGAAGCCGTAAAATTTCCCGGCGAATTCAGCAAATTCGTAAGACAGCGTTGCGCTCCGATTTCTTCAAAAGCTTTATCACCAATTGAGGCTGCCCGGCTGTCGCACCAAATAATGGAAGGTCGCAAAACCTGAAGGTTTTTATCAACCATCACCAAGCCGTGCATTTGATAAGAAATACCAATTGACAGAATATTTTCAGTATTTACCCTGGTTTCGTTTAACACATCTTTTAACGCCATTTTAAGGTTAGTCCACCATAGTCCCGGGTCCTGTTCTGCCCATCCTGCCTGATGCGCGGTTATTTTCATTTCCTGTTTCGGGTAAAACGACGAGGCGATACAATTCCCGCTTTCACCTTCAATTAAGGAAACTTTTACCGAAGAACTTCCAATATCGAATCCAAGTAAATACATTTTTTAAACGTGTTATATTTATAATTTAAGTTGAACTGTTCTGTTCTGGTATGTTTTCAAAATTACGTTCAAAACTGAAGGTTTCAAAATTTTAAAAATATGTTCTTTAACATGTCAGACAGAGGAGCGCAATTTTAGCGTGGTAGGAACTTCAAACTGTACTTTTTCTCCCGAGCTTACAAATTCAGCTGCTTTTTGCCCCATTTGCTCAAAATCAGTGGAAATAACAGAAATTCCGTTTTTTACATATTTTTTCATAGGAGTTTCATTATATGAAATGACGCCAACTTCCCGGCCCGGTTCAAATCCTTTTTTAGCACATTGATCAAGAAAACCAGCCAGTGTACGGTCGCTCACTAAAAAATATAATCCTCCTTTTTTGATTTTAAATTGCTCCGGTTCAAAAATCAATTCGTGTTTTATCTGATAAGCAGCACAAAATTTTTTGAAATAATCGATTGTGATTTTTGGATGATAAGTAAACGGAGGGTAGAAAAAAGTGAACTCGTTATATTTTGATATTTTGGATATGTTTTGCTCAAGACATTTATAAACAGGATTGCCAAAATTTTGACAAACAAACGACTGAGAGGATGTTGAATGTATTTTCCAATCGATAATTAATAAATGTTCTTTGGGGATTTTTTTTATAATTCCCGGAACTTTTGGCGAGTCGAAGTTCATGACAATGTATTTGCTGTATTTTCCCAGACTTTCGTTGATGATTTTTTCAAAAACGCCAATATTATAATGATGAAAATGCAAATCAACACTGATGTTTTTGGGAAGGTGTTTCAAAAATGATCCGTAAAGAACTTCTTTGTATGCTTTGAAAGTGTCAAGAAACAGAAAGACTTTGGTTATATTTTTGGTCACAAAATATCCGCGATTGGGCACCGATTCTACAATTCCACGCTTTTTTAATTCTGCATAGGCTTTAAAAACAGTATCGCGTGAGAGTTGCGACTCCTTCATGATTTGATTAACAGAAGGTAACATTTCGCCTTGTTTTAACTGGTTTCGACTGATTGAATCAACTATCCAATCTACCAACTGTTGAAATTTTAAAACATTTGAATTGTCGTCGACTGTAAATTTGAATTTGCTCATTTGCAGAATTTAAATTTTGAAACAGAATAGTTGCTGTTCTGTTCTGTTCTACAAAACTAAAAATAAATTCGAATTAATCGGATTATTTGGAATTGAATGCAATAGATGTTCGGAAATAGCGTTTTAGGAAAAAGGATAGAGCATAGTTAAACTTTCTAAGTGGTTAAGTTTGGTCAGCAATTTTGTTTAACTGTCGGCTTTATCCTTTTTTTCTGAAGCAAAATTAAAATAACTTTACGTTTTTCGAAGTTTTATTTTGATATTCTTTACTAAAAATCAATAAAAATGCTACGAGACCTTATAATTAAAAACCGCAGTTACCGTCGTTTTGACTCTTCATTTAAAATTCCGGAAGAAAATTTAAAAAACTGGATTGAACTGGCGCGCTTTTCAGCCAGCGGGAGAAACATGCAGCCACTCAAATATTTAATTTCTACCAACGAAAAGACAAATGAACAGATCTTTCCAAATCTGGGATGGGCAGGCTATTTGTCCAATTGGAAAGGCCCGGCTAAAAACGAAAGACCTGTTGCATATATTATTGTTCTAAACGACAAATCACTGGCTACAAACTATTTTTGTGACGACGGTCTGGCCATGCAGAATATTTTGCTTGGCGCCGTCGAAGATGGCTTTGGTGGATGTATTATTGGCTCGGTAAACAAAGGCAGGGTTGCCAAGTTACTTGAATTACCGGAACATTTGGAGATACTGTGGATTATTGCTTTGGGGAAACCGGCAGAAGAAATTGTTTTAGAAGAGATGCAGGAAAATGATATAAAATACTGGCGCGATGAAAACGGTGCTCATCATGTACCTAAACGACCGGCAAAAGAAATAATATACAAAAAATTGTAAATGAAAAAGGATGGCAAAAGCCATCCTTTTATAGTTTAACTCCCAAAATATACTACCCCCTTATAAAGATTGCCTTAATTATATGGTTCGCCATTTTTGGGTTCTCTTTTAATCTGCGTGTGGAATATCCAAACCAATGCTTTCCAAAAGGTACGTAAACCCTCATTAAATGTCCCTGATCAACAATCGACTGACGTAATTCAGGAGTCACACCATAAAGCATCTGAAATTCGTACCTGTTTTTAGGCGTTTTGTATTTTTCCAATAGTTTGTTTGCGTTTTCAATCAGGAATTTATCATGAGTGGCAATGGCTGCATACATATTATTCTGCAGCATATATTCCAGATCTTCGAGAAAATGTTCCCTAACTTCCTGGTAATTTTTAAACGCAATTTTTGCGGGTTCAATATATATTCCTTTGCAGAGTCTGAAGTTTATCGGATTTTCGTCCGTGTTTAAATCTTGCAGACTTTTTATATCAGCCAAAGTTCGTTTCAGGTAAGCCTGCAATACCAACCCCACGTTTTTGGGAAATTTGGTCCGGAGTTTCCTGAAAATTTCTATTTCCATATCGACACATTGCGAATCTTCCATGTCAATTCTTACAAATGAGTTTCTTTCAGCTGCATGTTTTACAACTTCATGTACATAATTATAACAGGCCCCGGCGTCAATAAGTAAACCAAACATGGTAGGTTTTAACGAAAAACTACCTTTTATTCCTTCACTGGTAAATTCGTCAATAATTTTAATGTAGTAGTCTTTATTCTGCTCCGCCTCTTCTAGTGTTTCAATAAATTCGCCAAGCAAATCAACCGTTACTTCAATATTTTTTGCATTGAGCAATTTTGAAGCTAAAAGGCCTTCTTCGATGGTTTCACCAGCTATATACCTTTTTGAAAATACCCAGACCAGTTTTTTGGGCATATAAGGCAGGATGTTCGCAATCAACTTATTCAACATTATAAATTTTAAGTCGTTTGAAATAGAAATAGTTGTTGACGTAAAAATACTACTGCAAGCGTGCCTTTTTCAATGATGTTTATCAGCATAAACTTATGATTTAATGCAGGTTTTTTTTGAAATAAGTTGATTTATAATGAAGTAAAAAAAGTAGTGGATTCAGTTATTCGTTTTCATCTAAAAAATTATCTTTGTCAAACTTTATTTTTACACTTTAAAATTGTTAAAGAATGAAAGGAACATCATTAATCGTAAGCATTGTACTTTTTGTAGCAGTAGCTGTTTTGTATGTACTTCACTTTACCGGTTCAGGAGGCAACAGCCCTGAGATTGCAGAAACAAATGTTAGCAAATCTGAATCAGGAGGAGGTTTGAAAATTGCTTACGTAAAAGCTGACTCTGTTCTTTTAAATTATGACTTAGCTCAGGATCTGCATGACGATTTCTCAAAAAAACAGGAAGCTTACACCAGTGAGTATGGAACGAAAAGACAATCTTTTGAAAAAGAAGCCGCAGCTTTTCAGGAAAAAGTTCAGCGCGGAGGATTTTTAACCGAACAACGGGCAATACAGGAGCGCGATCGATTGTTGGGAAAAGAGCAGGAAATCCAAAAACTGGATCAGGAGTTATCGACAAAGCTGGCCGAATTGCAAACCAATAACAATCAACAGTTACTGGACAGTTTGATGGGCTATCTTGAAATTATAAATGCTCAAAAAAAATACGATTATATTTTTAGTGCTTCAAATATTTTAGTAGGTGATGAGGCGAACAATCTTACCGCTGATGTTTTGAAAGCTTTAAACGAAAGATATTCAGGGTCAAAGGAATAAAATATTAATATATATTTTTATTAAATCCGGGAACTTTCCCGGATTTTTTTTGCCCGTTTAGTTAGTTTTGTATTGAAATTACCTGATAATGTTTGCAGAAAAATATCTTTTGAAACAGGATAAGAAATCTTTAATCGGGATTGCGCCTAAAGCAGGGACGAAGCTGATTGTAGTAATTCCCTGTTATAACGAACCGGATATCTTGCAAACGCTGGTGTCACTTTCCGCCTGTAAAATTCCGGATTACCCTGTCGAAGTATTGATTGTTCTAAATCATTCAGAGACTGAAAATGATGTTATCAAGGATTTTAACTGGAAAACAAAAAAGCAGGTTGAATTCTGGCTTTCGGAGAACAAGTTTAGTAACATCACCTTTTATATTGTGGGCCCCGTTGAATTAAGAAAAAAATGGGCTGGGGCAGGGTTAGCTAGAAAAACAGGGATGGATGAAGCCTTGTTCCGCTTCGACTTACTCAAAAATCCCAACGGATTAATTGTTTCGCTGGATGCTGACACCTTAGTCGCTGAAAATTATTTTGTTGAAATTGAAAAACATTTTAGCGAGCATCCGAAAAACGTAGGAGCAACTATATCCTTTCAACATCAAACCACTGGGTTGGAAGCAAGGCATTTAAAGGGTATTCAACTTTACGAAAAATATCTTTGGTTTTATAAAAATGCAATTCATTTTACAGGGTATCCGTATTCCATGTTTACGGTAGGCTCTGCATTTGCGGTTAAAGCAGAGGCCTATGTAAAAAGAGGTGGAATGAACCGGCGGCAGGCAGGCGAGGATTTTTATTTTTTGCAGAATCTGGCTCAATTGGGTGAAGTAGGTGAAATTAGCACAACCAAAGTTTATCCCTCAGCCCGCTTGTCAGCCCGTGTTCCGTTTGGCACCGGTCCTATTCTTCAAAAGTGGATGAATGAAACTGAAGACCTCACCCAAACCTACAATTTTCAGGCTTTTGCAGATTTAAAGGAACTTTTTGATACGAAGGGCAAACTGTTCAAAATAAACAAAAAGGAATATGAGGCTGTAATTTCAAAATTACCGGAACCTGTTTTTGAATTTCTCCTGCATGATAATTTTTGGAAAGAACTAAACGACGTAAACAACAACTGTGCAAATCAGCAAACGTTTAAAAGGCGTTTTTTTCAGAAATTTAATGCGTTCAAAATTTTAAAATATCTGAATTTTGTTCACGAAGAATTTTATCTAAAGGCAAATCTTAATGAACAGGTTGACATACTAAATAGATATTTAAAATGAAAATATTTCGAAGTATTATTAGTATTGCTGTTTTAATTGCGTTTTCAGTTATAGCTTCTACTTGTCAGAAACAAAGCAGTTTTCTCTCTGAATACCGGGCACTCACTTATTCAATTCCGCTTGAAGGAAACTGCTGGCTTACAAATACAAGCCAAAATAATTCCAAAATTGATGAAGGTGGTTTAAAAAACTGGACAAATTCTAATGCTCAGGCGCAAATCTATTTCAAAACGGAACATAACGGAAAATTACAGTTGGCTTTGCTTGCTAAAGCTGTCTCCGGCCCGTCTGAACTGACCATAAAGCTGGAGGGCCAAACAAAGAATTGCTTCATTAAAAATACGGATTTTGACACCGTTTATGTTGGCAGTTTTAGTGTCGGGGAAGCCGGATACCACCAGGTTGATATTCGTGGATTAAAAAAAGAAGGCGAATATTTTGCAGAAGTGAAATCACTTTTAATTGGCGGAGAAGCGGCGGAAGGTAAGGTATATTTCGCAAAAGATGATTTTTACTGGGCTCGCCGGGGGCCTTCTGTTCACTTAAACTTTGAAGTCCCGGAAGATGCCGGTGACCTTAAGTATTTTTATAGTGAAATTACCGTACCTGAAAATAACGATGTTCAGGGATCGTATTTTATGGCTGATGGATTTGCCCAGGGGTATTTTGGAATGCAGGTAAACTCCTCCACTGAACGCAGAATATTATTCTCGGTTTGGAGTCCTTTCAAAACTGATAATCCCGGAGAAATCCCGGACGAGTATAAAATATCATTGTTAAAAAAGGGAGACGGTGTGTATACAGGAGAGTTTGGTAACGAAGGCTCGGGCGGCCAAAGTTATCTTGTTTTTCCGTGGAAAGCCGGGACAACTTATAAATTTCTGTTAAAAGGAAATCCGAGTGAGAAAGGGAAGACTGATTTTACTGCCTGGTTTTTTGCTCCTGAAGTTGGCGAGTGGAAGCTGATTGCAAGTTTTCGGAGGCCAAAAACAGATACCTATTTGACACACCTCTATTCTTTTCTTGAGAACTTTAAGACAGAAACCGGAAATATAACCCGGATGGCAAAATATTCAAATCAATGGGTTTATACCAGAACCGGGGACTGGAGAGAACTTTCAAAAATCAAGTTTACCGCTGATGCTACTGCCCGAAAAGAATCAAGAATGGATTATGCGGGAGGTGTTGAAGGCATTAATTTCTTTTTAAAAAATTGTGGCTTTTTTAGCAAAACAACACCCATCGATACTTTCTTTGAACGAGAAAAGAACGACAATCCACCTCAAATCAATTTTGAAGAATTACCATAAAAAAAGTCCGCCGGGATGCCCGACATTTTTCATTTAGTTGATTTTTAATTTTCGCAGGTCTTTAGCTACCTGAATTACGGGCCTTCTGTCAATTTTCAGAAAGTCGGCAAAAGAATCAGGCATTCTTCGGTAGTTTAATTTTGCTTGCAGAAAGACTTCACCTTCTATATTTTCAGGTATTTTAAAAGAGTACTTCTCTTTTCTGATTTCCAGCGGTTTTAATCGGTTTTCTATTTCTTTTACACAAAACCATTGAGCAAAAGTAAATTCTCCTTCGCTGTCGAGGAAGGCGCTATGATACAAACGGTCGCCTTCAGGAAGTGCATCTCTTGCTATTGGTTCTGATATTTTGCTGTGTGATGGATAAGCAACCTTTTGGTTGCTGGTAATAAAATATTTGTCGTTCGGGTCATTGGGATTTTTAGGAACCGGAATGTGAAACAGTTCTTTCCCATTTTTGTCAACCAACGAAAGACGAAGCCAAACATCACGTTCTTCTGTAGAACCTGTTGGAAATTTATGACCGGTCGCAACTGCTTGTACATCAACAAAAAAGTTAACTTCCTCTCCTGCTTTTAACTCAGTGGAGTTTACTTTAATTTCAACTCTTGCCGCTCCTTCAACAAATTCAGTAAATCCGCCTCCCCACCAGTGATCGGAATTCACCGGGCGAAGTATTCCCATTTTAGCAGGTTTCCCGCCCATGGGTTGCATATGGCAGGTTTGGCAAATTATTCCTTGTTCAGGATAGACACTTTCTTCATATTCAGTAAAAGTTGCTTTTACCCATGTATCATAAGGATTTAATTCGTTGTGGCATGATGAACACATCATCGGGTCTTCATAGATTTCAGAAGTGGCTGTTTTGTGATGCGGCGACCAGGGAAACTCCAAATCGCCAAATTTTGTATCAACGGCTTCGGTCGCCGCTGAAACATAATCGTGATTATAAGGCGGCTCATTTTTAAAATGTGAAACGGTGTGGCAGAAATCACAAAAAACACCTCGATCTGCCATCGATACGTCGCCGTTGCTTTTATTCCAGAAATTATCGGGATTTGTTGTTCGGGAAGGAACAAAATCCTGTGCTAAAAAAGCGCTTGGTGCATGACACCCAATGCATCCTTTTATGGCTTCTTTTACTTCAGGAGCAAATGATTCCGAAGCCAAAACCAATTCGTAAAATTGTTTTTGAAAAAAATCGCCGGTAAATGCTCTGGAGTGTTGCGATACATTCCAGCGTTTAAATTTATCCACATGGCAACCTTCACAAACTTTTGGGTCTTCAAAATAATTATAAGGTTTGATCTGATTTTTAATCTGCATCTTTAGCTCAGCTTTTGTTTGCGCTATAATATTTCCCGTAATAAATATCAGTACAATAGTATATATAAGTCTTTTCATAATTTTTGGTTTTTGAACGTTTGCTGATTAAAAGAACCCGATTGATAAAATGGATTTAAACACAAAATTATCTGCCGGATCGCTTAGTCCGAACCCGGCTCCTGTGTGCCAGATTAATCTGCCGTGTTTCCCCATTATTATGTCAATAGCGGGGAAAATGTATGTTTTGGATTCATTAAAAGGGGCCATTTCTGCCAGTTCTCCCCATTTAGTATAGAACTCAACGCCAGGTTGAAAAGTCAGGCTTTTTTTAAAATACCATCCGCCGTTTAGAGCAAATTCCACACCTTCATCAACATCAGGGCCGGCGATGTTTTTTTCAAAAGTTGGGTTAAGTACTACGGTATGAAAACCATAGTCCTTTTCCATTATGATTTTAATCTCAATTTGTTCGGCATCTTTGTATTCTTTTTTTGGAAGAATATATTCTACATAAAGTCCCAAATCTACCGGACGTTCCCCTTTTTCCCAAAATCTACCGTGAAACATCAGGGCTTTTGTTTTAATGTGTTTTAGTTGTTCCCCGGCAGGTTGCTCAAAATCGAGATATAAGCCGGCAGTCCATTTATTACTTAAACCATATTCCAGTTCCAGCGAATGTGCCATGAGCCCGTTTCTGTCAACGTCTTTTCCAAAAAAAGAATACTGATGATCGGAGTTTATGGCACTAAACCAGTAAACCAGTTCTTTTTCGCCTGCCTCGGGAGTCATGTATGGATACACTTTGAAAAATTGTGCTGAAGTAAAAAGCGGAAGTGTCAAAGTTAGTATTACAATGATTTTTTTTAACATGATGTTGTTTGGTTTAGTTTTTTGCTACAATTTAATTAAAATAACAGTTGGTTTTAAAAACCATTGCTTATTTAAAATCAGAATAAAAAAATGGCTGCCTGAAAATCAGACAACCATTTTAAATATAATTTACTTAAACCAACTATTTTAATCCATTTGCCAACATGTAATATATTTCGTTCCAGCGAAGTTCTTTTTTGAAGTCGCTTACATTTGTGGTTTTATCAATAATAACAAATTCAACATCGGCATATTCCGCAAATGTTTCGATATATTCCGGAGTTAACGCCAATGTAAATGCAGAATGATGTGTTCCGCCTGCATAAATCCACGCTGCTGCACCATCAGCCAGATTGGGGTGTGTTTTCCAGAAAGCACTTGCGACGGGAAGTTTTGGCATTTTGTCCAGCGGTTCAATAACGTCGAGTGTATTTACGATGATTCGAAAGCGATTTCCCATATCGATTAATGTAACGTTCATGGCATCGCCGGTTGCACTTTCAAAAATCAGTCGGGCCGGAGCATCTTTCCCTCCAATTCCCAAAGGCTGAACTTCCAGACGAGGCTTTTGGGCAGCAATTGAAGGACAAATTTCCAGCATGTGTGCTCCCAGAACAGCTTCGTTGGCCGGGTCTAAATGATAGGTGTAATCTTCCATAAATGAGCTTCCACCCTCCATTCCTTTCGACATTGTTTTTACAATACGAAGTAAAGCAGCCTGTTTCCAGTCTCCTTCGGCACCAAATCCGTAGCCGGCAGCCATCAGGCGTTGAGATGCCAATCCCGGCAATTGAGCAAGACCTGTTAGATTTTCAAAGTTTGTGGTAAAGGCTTTAAAATTTCCGTCTTCCATAAAACGTTTCATTGCAATTTCATATCGCGCCTGAACACGCACATTTTCATGAAATTCGCCACCGGGTTTGCAGTTTTCTGCTACATCATACAAACTTTCATATTCTTTGTAAAGTGTATCTACTTCTTCTTCGGTAACTTTTTCAACATAAGCAACTAAATCACCCACTCCGTATGCACTGATTTGCCATCCGAATTTTATTTGGGCTTCTACTTTATCACCTTCGGTTACAGCAACCTCACGCATGTTATCGCCAAAACGGGCTACTTTTAGTCCCTGAGAATCGGCCCAGCCAATTGCAGTACGGCACCACACCGCTACCTGATCCTGAACGTTTTCGTCCTGCCAGTGCCCGACAACCACTTTGCGGTTTTTGCGCATTCGGGCGTTTATAAAACCATATTCGCGGCCGCCGTGTGCACTTTGATGCAGGTTCATATAATCCATATCGATCTCGCTCCACGGAAGGTCGCGGTTAAATTGTGTGTGCAAATGCATATATGGTTTGCTTAGTGCTTTTAAACCTCCAATCCACATTTTTGAAGGTGAAAAGGTATGCATCCAGGTTATCAATCCAATACAGTTTTTGTCTGCACTGGCCTGAACGCAAATATCAAGGATTTCATCGGGTGTTTTTACAACTGGTTTAAAAATAATTTTTACGGGCATTTTCCCCGACGTATTTAATCCGTCTACGATGGTCGAAGAATCAATATCAACTTGCCTGAGCGTTTCGGGGCCGTATAAGTGTTGGCTTCCTGTTACAAACCAAACTTCCATTTGCTTAGTATCTGTCATTTTTTATTGATTTAATTTCAGGTAAATGTAGTAAAAATACTTTAAAGGTAGAATTTACACTTTTAATTTTTTGTCAAATTGTTCGCTTGAAAAAAACATTTGCTTTCCAAGTGGCTTTTACAACGACTTTGCAGTATTCTGAATTAAATCCCACGCATTTTTTACATGTGCTTCTTCTGTATTGGTTTGCCCGATGCTCATCCGCAAAACAATTTGTCCGTTTAGCTTTGTATGGGTGAAGAAAATTTTTCCTGTTTCGTTGATTGTGTTCATTAGTTTCATGTTAAAATCGTCACCCTTCTTATGCCTGAAGCAAACCAAATTTAAGGGAGGTTCAACAAACAGTTCAAAATCATCAGAATCGTTAACCCACTTTGTAAACTTTTGAGAAAGTTCTACATGTTTTCGAATATGAAATTGTAACCCTTCCACGCCATAATGCCGGATAACAAACCAAAGTTTTAGCGAACGAAACCGGCGCCCCAGTTGCACATGCCAGTCGCGGTAGTCAAACACGGCACCCGACTCTGTAGCTTTGTTTTTTAAGTATTCGGGAAGAATGGAAAAGGTATGGATGAGCTCATTCCGGTTGCCTACCCAAAACACATCGCAGTCGAAATTGGTAAACATCCATTTGTGCGGGTTAAATACAAAACTGTCGGCCAGTTCAACTCCGTCCATTAAATATCGAAACTCAGGACAAAGCATTGCAGTTCCTGACATGGCTCCGTCGATATGGAACCAGCAGTTTTCCTTTTGGGCAATTTCACCGATTTTCCGCAACGGATCCATTGCGTTAGATGATGTTGTACCCAGAGCACCACAGATAAAAAATGGAACAAAACCCGCATTTTTATCTTTTTGAATTTGCGTATCCAGCTCCTCCGGTTTCATGGCAAATTTTTTGTCAACATCAATCAAACGCAGGTTTTCTTTTCCAATACCCGCCATCTTTATGGCTTTCTCAAGTGAGGAATGCGTTTGTGTGGAAATATATGCGACCAGTTTTTGCTGCACTCCCTTTTCATTTGATTCAAACTTTGTAACTCTTTCGCGTGCCGCAATAATGGCTGTTAATGCCGATGTTGAAGCTGTATCCTGGATTACACCACCCCCGGTTGATTTTGATTTGAATTTTTCCGGCATCGCCATCATTTCAGCCAGCCAGTCGAGAACCCGGGTTTCAAGTTCTGTAGCTGCCGGGCTGGTTGCCCAAATCATTCCCTGAACACCTAACCCGGAAGAAACGAGGTCTCCTAAAATGGACGGAAACGATGTATTTGATGGGAAATAGGCGTAAAAATTTGGCGATTGCCAGTGTGTAATTCCCGGCATAATCTTTTCTTCAATGTCCCGCATCATTTTATCCATTGCTTCTCCTTTTTGAGGAGGATTTTCGGGCAGTGACGAAATAATTTCACCTGGTTTTACCTGCGAAAGCACAGGGTATTTTTCAACATTTTCGTAGTAATCAGCAATCCAGTCGATAATTTTTTTGCCTTCTTCGCGGAACTGTTCCGGCGACATGTGGTAGTTTTTATGATTCAATTTTAGTGGTTTTTAGTATTTGATGCTAAAATTATCAAAATCGCTTAAAACATTGTTTTCTGAGGTGAATATTTTATCTACTCGCGCCATAGGCGGCCCTACTTTTAAATAATCAATAAAAGTATCCAGGTCGGTTTTCTCTGCCTGAGCAATCACTAAAACATTGCCGTCGGGCAAATTTTTCACCCATCCTTTTATGCCTGTTTCTTTTGCTTTTTCTTTTGTAAATTTTCTAAACCACACTCCCTGCACGCGTCCGCATACTTTTATCTCGTATTCTTTCATTGGTATTTTAATTTTTTGTCTTCATTAAAAAAATGAAAATGCTTTTATGAATGAAACATTCAAATTTGTTTCAGAGGAACAAAATTATTGAAGAAAACGGAAAAAGAAGGAGATTTCCTTTATTGATTTTATGCTGATTCAATATAAGTTGTAAACTGTTTTTTGGTTGATTTATTTTTGTTTGAATCAACAAACAATCTCAGGAGGCAGATATTGTCTCCTTTATTTTGGGGTAAAGTGACTTTTCAGAAATGACTTGTAGCCTACTTTTTAAAGTGCTCCACAGTCTCCGGCTGAACAAGCGCCCAGATGGAGTACACTCCAACTGCAGTGCCTAAAGGAAAATTAAACAAATCGAGCACTGAAATAATTAAAGTGAGAATGCGTGCCCACTCTTTTCTTTTAAATAAACCAATACCGGCAATAATACCGGGGATACTTAAAACAGCAAAAAAGATGATTAAAATATTGGCCACAATCGATAAAATGAATTGCGCCTCGTGGTCACCGGATATATCTCCGGCAAAATGCAGGATTGCAAAAACTACAGCTCCGATTATTATTCCCAAAATGCTAAACCCAATTTGAAGGGCAGCAACAATATTAATGTGTTTTTCCATGATGCTTTTGTTTTTTGTTTGGTATTAAAATTACAAAAAACAAGGCGAAAGAAGGAAGGGATTTCTTTTTTTTAGATAAGCACAACATTTCATTAGGTAAACGAGTTTATTTTATAGGGAAACTAAAAATAAAGATGTATTTTTGCGGTCAATTTGGAGGTTAGAAATGGAAGTTATTAAAATTATCTTATTATCAGTTGCATTGGTAGCCATTGCAATGTTTGGGTTAGCCATTCGGATTTTGTTGTTGAAAGGCGGAAAATTTCCGAATACACATGTGAGTGGAAACAAATTTTTAAAAAGCCAGGGAGTGTATTGTTCGCAAACACAGGATAAAATGGCACAGCGGGATGCCCGTAAAAAAGTAGAGTTTGAAAGTTTGACTTTTGCACCAGATAAAAAATAGAAGCCGGATTTTTCCCGGTTTTTTTATTTACGGAGAAACTGCTCAAATCCATCCGACATGTAAATCTGGTTTTCACCATTTTCGTCGGCATAGATAAAGTACACGCTAATTTCCGGAACCTTCCCGGCAATTTCAATTCCTTTTTCCAGTCCCAAAACCATAAATGCAGTTGCGTATGCATCGGCTGTCATACAGTTATCGGCCAAAACTGTGGAGCTTAAAATACTGTGTTGAACAGGGTAGCCGGTTTTTGGGTCAATGGTGTGCGCATATTTTTTGCCGTCTTCAATATAGAAGTTCCGGTAATTTCCTGATGTAGCCATTGCATTTTCCGGCAGTTCAACCACTGCGTCGTAATCGTTGGCGGCAAAAAAAGCATCTTCTTCAGGGCGACTGATCCCGATTCCCCATGTTTTTCCTTTTTCGTTTATGCCTTTGGTCACGATTTCTCCGCCAATGTCAATCATATAATTTTTACATCCTTTTGCAGCGAGGAAATTACCAATTAAATCGCAGGTATATCCTTTGGCAATGGCACTCATATCTATTTTCATTTGCGGATTTTCTTTGATAACTTTTTTGTTTTCCAGTTTTATTTTCTGGTACCCGGTAAAAGTAAGCAGGCTGTCTACTTTTTCCTGCGTCATTTTTTCTTTGTCGTCCGGGCCAAAACCCCAGGCGTTTATCAGTGGTCCGGCAGTAATATCAAAAGCACCCCCGGTAATTTTCGAAATTTCTATAGCCTTTTCAAAACAGTTGACAAATTCAGGTGTAAGTTTTACATTTTCATTGTTGTTTATTTTTGATATTACCGACGCGTTGTCATAGGTAGAAAACATGGAGTTGTACTCACTCAGTTTTTTTTGAATTTCTTCCTGTAAATCTTTCCCCTGAGGACTTTCATATACAAAATGATAAATGGTGCCATATACAAAGCCTTCATTGTAGACGTATTTTGAGGGTGAATGTTGGCAGGCACCTAAAGCCAAAATCAGCAGACCTGTGATAAAGAAAATTCTGGTACTCATTTCGGTGAATTTTTATTAAGGGCGAAATTAAAAAAATGAATGAGTATGGCGGGCATATTTTTTTAAGAATCATTATTGCATGTTTAACTTTTTCGGATAAATAAGCAAGTGATGGTTTAGCTCCGTTTTATTTCATTATTGCCAAATCGGGATTGTTTATCTTTGTTGAGTTTACAATTATAAAGAAGCGAAGAAATAAAATGTAAAATAATTTGCATCATTTTGTTGAATTGTGCTTATTTTATCGGATAAAGTTAATTTGACCTTTTTGGATGGATTTTTATTATCTCTGGCAATTTGTGGAAAAACCTGAAAGGTCGAAACAATTTGAAGATTTAAAACAGAAATTAGCCGCTGAATTTAAAATGACTACTGTGCCTACAATTTTTAGGTAAAACAAACTATATTAACAAACACTCAATCTAATAAGTAAAAAATGAAAGAACTTCCCGTTGTAAGGTCTACGCTTTCCGCAATAGAATTAGGAAAGTTTATAAAAGACCAATATCAGTTGAGCGAAGATTTTATTTGTGAATTATTTAGAACAGGGATGAATCACACTTATTTCTTTTCATCCGCAGAAATGAAATATGTTGTACGCGTTTACAGTCACAATTGGAGGTCTAAACATGAAGTTAATGAAGAGTTAAAACTATTAAAGTTTCTTCAGGGAAATGATTTAAGTGTTTCTTTTCCAATTCAAGACAGAAATGGAGAGTTCATTCAAGAAATACTTGCTCCGGAAGGAGTCAGATATGTAGTACTTTTTTCGTTTGCCCGAGGTGACAAAATTCGATTTATGGACAAAGAGACTTGTTTCTCTATTGGTTCACAAATGGCAAAAATTCATAATATCACTTTAAATAAAGTTATTGACCGAATTTCTTATAACAGGCGATCGCTTATTGAGTTTCCATATCGGCATTTAGCACAGTTCTTTTCCGAAAAATTACCGGAAATGGAGTTTATTAAAGATTTTGAAAAGTCTTTTCACGATTCGGATTTTGAGCATATTCAAACCGGAGTAGTACATATGGATATTTGGTATGATAATATGGCTGTTGTAAATGAAAATGAAATTACAATTTTCGATTTTGATTTTTGCGGAAACGGATGGCAGGTTTTAGACATTGCATATTTCTGCAAACAATTATTTTTTATAGAAACAGACAAGAAACAGTATGAATCAAAAATTCAAAGTTTTCTAAAAGGCTATCAGGAAAAAAGAGAATTATCAGAGAACGAACTTCGTTTAATACCTAAAGCTGGAGCTTCTGTTTTTATTTTTTATCTTGGAGTACAAGCACAGAGATTTGATTGGTCTAATATATTCTTGACGGAAAATTACCTTAAAATGTTTGTTGGCAGGATAAAGTCCTGGATTGATTATTATGAAACTAAAGAAGTAAATGTAGATGTTTAAAATAAGTTACTGGTAAATCATTAATAGGGTCGTGACGCTTCTGTTTTTGTGTGGCTTGGCGGAGTTGAGACCGTATGAGTCTATAATTCAGATTGCAACTGCTTTGCTGCCTGAAGCAACCATATGAGAATAAAAAACATCATAGAAACAGGTATTAAAATGTTGGAAATGAAAATCTTTAAATTTACACTAATTGTTTCCATTTTGCTAAGTGGATCGATTTCTTGCGAAACTGATACGATTCAAATTTCCGGTGACCTACAAAAAATGGAAGCGACAAAATATTTTGACGCAGAGGTGTTTGCCGAGCCCTACTTAAAAGTTTACGGTACATGGAAATTGTTTGAGGTTTCAGGAGGTTTTGCGGGAAATGGACATGACTTAAATTTTGAGTATTTGGAGATTAAAGAATATGGAATATATGGTTTTTTGAGTAATGACACTCTTCTCGAATACGGCAAAATTTCTCCTGCGGTGCAGACAACGAATGACTTGCGGCTGAAAGTCGATTTTGAAGCCGATGAGGAATCAGATTTATTTTTTTCGGACAGCGAGAAATATGTGGAATTTAGCGGAAGTGATACTTTACATCTAAACTCTCCCTGTTGCGACCGATATAATTATCATTTAAAAAGAGTGAAATAAAAATTAAAATTGTAAACCGGCATCTCCCGACAATTTGGAATGTGACATGTGGGGCTGATAGCCTGACAGATTAAATCACTGTTGTTAAATCCGGGTTTTTTTGAAAAATAAAATGTTAGAACTTTCCATATATAAATCGAAGAGTAAAAATTCTTTGACTTTTGAAACCCTTATTTTAGGGAGTACAATAGTTATTTTATACCTTCTTTTCCCTGCAATAAATCGTAATTTATTGTTCATACCGATTATGGTGTTTATTTTATACATCGCGCTTAAAAATGACAAAGATGAATCTATCGGTAAAATTTATTTAACAAACCATCAAATTAAGGTGAAAACAGAGTCGAATGATTTTCAGATTAATTTAGTTGGCCTTGATAAGTTTCAGCTAATTTACAGCGGACATCGCGGACAAATATTAAGGGGAGATATTATTGGTCCATTTAATACATTCTCAGGAATTGACAATTATCTGGCGATGGGGAAAGATAATTCTGAATTCAGATGCCGGTTCATGGTTGAGAGCTCAGAAAAAGAGGGTGAACTGTTGGAACAAATTAGAAACTGGGAGTCATTTGGGTATGACATCGGCAACATCAGGATTAACAAATAAAAATAATCAACCGGTGCCAATTTTTTGACTTATTATTCAGGAAAACCAACTCCTGTAATTTTTTTACACAGATTTAGAAATTGTTCCTGAACTTGAACATTAGTCGCTTCAGGTACATGGTATTTTTGTTTTTTGTGGTAAAAATAGCAGCCGCTTACTTTGGCCTCTTCATCGTTATTCACTGCGAGCCACACCTGTGTTTCAAATCCTTTCTGAAGGTTGCCGGGCGCACCGGGTCCCCCCATTTTAGTGGGCACCCATCCCGGGTCCACCGCGTTGGAGTATACATCGGACCATTTGCGGGCAGTGGCCATACACAGGATTACACCGTGTAGTTTTGAATCGGAGTAACTTACACGACCACTTTCCATATTTTTAAGGCCGTAGTCTCCGCTCAGATGCATACCTGAACTGAGATACACCAAACGTTTTGGTTTTTGAATGAGACATGTAAGAATATATGGTGCGAGAGTATTTACCGCAAAAATCAGATCACCGCTTACCTGGTACACTCCGGCATTATGAATAATTGTATCAAAACGACCCAGGACATTTACTTTTTCAGCTAACTGTTTTGTCTCTTCCATATCTGACAAATCAGCCGTCAAAACGTTTTCCGCGCCGGGAACCTTTTTCAGCGCCTCTTCGCCGCGTTTTTGATTTCGTGCATGCAGCACCACCTGGTGCCCCTGATTAACCAACATCTTAGCCGCCATCTGTCCCAGTCCATCTGCTGAGCCGGTAATAAATATCCGTGCCATAACGTTTTTGATTTATTTCATTTTTTTATAAACCTAAACAACGAAATCAAAGTAAGTGTTCCCTGGATTATAAAATCTAAGAAAAACTTTCAGTTGAAAGCGTCGCGTAGCTCAAAGTTCACACAAACTTTTACAACAAAAATGCAATTTGTAACTTTAAACAAATTAAATCAGAGTAAATGAATATAGCAATGTTAGGTACCGGATTAATCGGTACATTTTATACGATGTCACTTCACGGGCTGCGCAGTCGCGACAAAGTCGTTTCGGTTTACTCACGCTCGGAAGAAAGAGGGGCGAAATTTGCCAAAGAGAATAATATTCCCAGGTGGACCACCAATTTACAGGAAGCTGTTTCAGATCCTGAAGTAGATGTAGTGGTAGTAGGTTTACCGAACGATTTGCATAAGGAAGCAATTTTCGCCGCTGCGGACGCGGGCAAAGCTGTTTTATGCACCAAACCGCTGGGCAGAAATGGGAGAGAGGCGTGGGAGATTTTACAAAAAGTAGAACAGGCGGGTGTTTTTCATGGTTATCTAGAGGATTTGGTCTATTCACCCAAACATCTGAAGGCACACGCTTCAGTAGAAAATGGTGCTATCGGGAAAGTGTTATGGGTGCGTTCACGTGAAGCACATCCCGGTCCGCACAGCGACTGGTTCTGGAATCCGGAAAAATCGGGTGGGGGAGCCATTATCGATTTGGGATGCCATTGTATTGAAATCGGAAGGAGTTTTATCGGGAAAAATATTCGTCCTGTGGAAGTGGTTTGCTGGGCCGACACGCAGGTAAAACCTATCGCTGCTGAAGATCATGCCATTGGTTTGGTAAAATATCAGAATGGAGCCATCGGACAATTTGAGGTGAGTTGGTGTTTTCGTGGAGGAATGGAATTGAAGGATGAAGTGGCCGGTGTGGATGGCTCCATCCGGCTGGATAATTTCCTGCGCACCGGTTTTGAAATGTTTTCTGCTCCGGGGAAAAAGGGATATGTGGCAGAAAAGGCTGAATCTGATTCGGGCTGGTTATTTCCTGTGGGTGATGAAGTACATGAGTTGGGATATAACGACATGTTTGCCGATATGTTTAATGCTATTGAACAAGGGAAAAAACCGATCGAGGATTTTTACGACGGTTATGTTGTAAATGCGATTATGGATGCCTGCTACAAATCAGTCAAAACCAAAAAGTGGGAGCCGGTAGAAATAAAGGAGTGGCGCGGATTGGATGAGGTGGAACCGCTTTCGGCTTTTGTTGAATACGACGAAAACCATTGGCTGGTAAAAGAGGAAATTTTGCCCGACGGACGTAAAAAGGTGATTCTGAAAGAAAAAGCGGGTGGTGAGATAATTGAGAAAGATATTTAATTGTGGGAATTTGCAAATAGAAATTATTTTTCAACCGCAATCAACAAATCTTAAAAGCTTCCCTTTGCTCCGGGAAAGCAATGGATAAATCTTAAAAGCCGGCTTTTTCTTCCGCGCAGACAATGGCATCATGCCACCGTGTCAAACCGCATTTTTTGCGGGAGCAATATTTCCGGTTATTCTGTTTTAGGCATAAGCCGGCCTGCACTTAAACGTGTTCCGGCACCACAAACGGTTCACGGTATTCGCGCGTAAGCATTGTATCTGCTTCCGGATCGTTTATAAATTTCATCGTTTCCGGGTCAAACTCCAGTGTTCTTCCCAAACGGTAAGAAATATTCCCGAGGTGAATGAGCGCACAACTGTAAAAACCTTCTTCGATATCTGCTTTTGCCAGTTTTTGATCATTGGCCCGAATAGCATGAATAAAATTCTGGTAGTGGTTGCCCAATCCGTCACCCGACGCTCCCGTTTCTCGCTTTTGTCCTTCAAAAACCCGCCAGTTGTTTACGGTTTTGCTCATAAAACCATCTGAACCATAAAACAGATTTCCAATTTCGTTAGTATCGCTCACCATATAAGTATTGCCGGTCTCGCCTGCTTTGCTTGCCAACTCCCGGTTGGTCATCCAATGGCGCACTTCAAATTGTAAGATTTTCTTTTTATCGCCGCTACCATCAGGATTTGGAAATTCAAAAACCGTTATCTGGTCATTGGGAGTGGTTTGTGCATCGTTAAAAACAAAATGACCGCCAATTGAACTTATTTTGGCGGGAAGTTTTACCCCCAGTCCCCAGCGGGCGATATCCATTTCGTGAACGCCCTGATTTCCCATATCTCCGTTTCCGTAAAGCCAGTTCCAGTGCCAGTTGTAGTGAAAGCGGTTTCGGTTAAAAGGTAACTCAGGTGTTGGCCCCAGCCACATATTATAATCAACTTTTGATAAATATTCTTTGGTATAGGGTGTAACATAATTTTTACTTCCCACTGTAAAAGCAAATTGTTCGTCTTTTTTCATTGGCCCGTCAGGATAACTGCCAATTGAGTCGCGCCATTTAAAACACAAACCTTTGGCCATATATACCTCGCCCAGTTTGCCCGAGTGGAGATAATCGGCCATTGAAATGGCACATGGATTGCTTCGTTGTTCGGCACCATCCTGAACAATTACATCAT
Source organism: Maribellus comscasis (assembly GCF_009762775.1). Taxonomy (GTDB): domain Bacteria; phylum Bacteroidota; class Bacteroidia; order Bacteroidales; family Prolixibacteraceae; genus Draconibacterium; species Draconibacterium comscasis. The sequence continues at coordinate 4,308,117 of NZ_CP046401.1, forward strand.
ACTTCTTTGCAGCTTCTACCAGTTTTTGTCCTTCATAAATGTTATGGCAACAAGGTTTTTCAACTGAAACATGTTTCCCTGCCTGGATGGCCCAAATGGCAGCAAGCGAATGCCAGTGATTGGGCGTTACTACTGAAACAGCATCGATGTTTTTGTTTTCAAACAATTTTCGCATGTCGGAGTAAAGTTGCGGGGCCTTCAAGTCCTTATCCGTAAAATGTTTTTTTATTCGCTCGGCAAAAAGGTTTTGGTCCACATCGCAGAGCGCAGCTACTTCTACGTTTTCAAGTTTCTGGTATTCCTGAATATGATTTTGTCCCATTCCCCTGACTCCAATAACAGCCACATTTACCCTGTCGTTAGCGCCTTTCCATCGATTGCCGGTGAGGATTGTAGGTACAGTTGACACCGCCAAACTACCGGCCGCTGTTGTTTTTATAAATTTCCGTCGTTCCATAAGTTGAGTTAGTAAGTTATAGTTTTTTTAATTTGATATTTCTGAAATAGATTTCGCTATCGTGATCCTGTAATAAAATGTGTCCTTCTGTATGCTGTCCAAAATTGGTAACATCTTTAAACTTACTGGCCGCTACTTTTTCTTCGAAGCTGCTACTGAATCGGTCGTATTCCAAAACTTTTTTACCATTTAACCAGTGTTCAACTTTCCCGTTTTTTGAAACGATCCTACTGCTGTTCCAGTCGCCCATTTTTTTTGTTTTTTTATCGGGCGATGGAGGATACAATTCATAGGCAGCGCCGGTGGTATGAAAATCGTTGGTTTTCATTTGCCCCGATTTTATATATTCCGGGTCGTCGAGTAACTGGTACTCGATTCCATAACCATAACCACCGGTATCTCCTTCTCTTTCTGCAACAAAGTATTTGATACCTGAATTGGCTGCAGGCGAAACCATTTTCCACTGCCACGAGAGTTCAAAATCTCCAAATTTTTCTTTTGTAATGATACTTCCACCATCTTCACCTGTGCAGGTTATCGTGTTGTTTTTCACTGCCCAGCCTTTTGCCGGGAAAACATCTTTATTTACTCCCCGCCATCCGGTAAAGTCTTTTCCGTTAAAAAGGAGTTGCCATCCTTCTGCTTTTTCTTTTTGTGAAAGCTGGTTGTGCGATTGTGCGACTGAAAATTGTATGGACAAAATAGTCAATAAAACTACAGCAGCTAATCCGGATAGTTTTTTTTGTTTCATTTGTTTAATTTTTTTCTTCACCATATTTATAAAAACGGGTTGTTGGATAAGCAAATTGAATGTCATCGTGATTTTTAAATTGTAGCAGAATGTTTTGCCAGATTTCGTTTTCCGATCCTCTTCGTTTTCTTGGATTACACAGATAGCGAATCGTAAGTTGCACACCAACATCTTTTACTCTAGTGTATACAATCGGTGTAAGATGATGGTAATAAATCATATAGTTTCTGCTTGCCTTAAATATTTCTTTTTCAGCATCTTTGCTGATATGTTCGGCATGTTCATTTATAATTTGCTGAAGAATGTTTTTCCCTTTCTCCCAGTTGCTTTCAAAAGTGAGGGTTACTTTTATTTCATTCCAGATGAATTCAAAGCCGGTGCTGTAATTGGCCTGGGCTTCCATAAACACTTTTCCGTTGGGCAAATGAATTATTCTTCCTGTACTTTGGTCGGCCTCCACCCAATTGCCAATTTCAAGAATGGTGAACTGAAAAAGCCGGATATCAATCACGTCTCCGGCATGTTCTCCAATCTGCACCCGGTCGCCAACAATAAAAGGTTTTCGAAACATGATAAAAAACCATCCCGCAAGATTGGTCAGCGGGTCTTTTAATGCAATTGCCAAACCTGCCGAAAACAGACCAAGAAAAGCTCCAAACTGGCGAAAAGCCTGTACCCAGACACTGCCCACCAAAATAATTCCGATAAACGGAATAATCATAGAAATAGACCGCTTCCACTGGTAGCGTGTTTTTACATTTTTTGTTTGACGCCAGACAATTCGCAGAATGATTAAACGCAAAAGCCACAAAATAAAAATAATAATAAGCGACAATATTATTTTATTAAGGCTTTCGTGGGTTAATCCGGTGGTTTCTGTTAAATAGGTGCGAATGGCATCCATTGTTTAAAACGCTTTAAAAAGTAGCAGAGGAAGTTACGAAATATTTTTATTTTAACCCGCTTTCACAATTTCTTTGATTGCAATTTTTACGGGAGTGGCTTTCATTTTAAAAACAGTTTCAAATTTCGAACTGTCGAAAACATAATCCCTATCGTATTGATACAACATTTCAACAAGTTCTTTCATAACTGGATTAAACAATCCCATAACAGAAATCAGGAATTTTGAGGCTACCTGAAATTTCGGTTTTACACCGGTTTCAGAGGCAACCATTTCTATCCACTCTTTTCCTGTATGCGGCCCGGCAGTGGGCAAATGCCAAACCTGTCCGTATGCATTTTGGGTGTTGCCGAGAAGCGCTGTTGCTTTGGCTGCATCGGGTGTGTAGGTATAATTGTGCTTGGTGTTTAAGCTACAAAACCAGATGGCTTTTTTTCCTGCTTTAAGATTTTTGAACACGGTTTCGTTTAAAGCGCCATTATTGATAGCCGGGCCGTAAAAATCGGCTGAACGTGCAATCAAAGCTTCGATATTTCCGGCAGCTACTTCGTCTAAAATCATCTGAGCGATTTGGGCCCGTACTTTTCCTTTTTTGCTCGATGGCCGGATTTCTGTTTCTTCGGTCATCGGATTTAGTGCTTCCGGGTTGTACATGTAAATATTGTCGAAAAAGACCAGTTTTGTTTTATGTTTTTTACAGGCCGAAATAACATTTTGCATCACCAGCGGCCATAATTTCTGCCATACTTTTGCTTTATAAGGTAGGCCTACTACCAGGTAAGCAACATCTGCTCCCTGAACCGCTTTTTCAACTTCGTCGTTATTTGTCAGGTCGCAGGGAAAAAGCTCGTCGTCATCATTTATTTTTTGAGGGTTTCGGCTTACTAGACGTACTTTTTTATCGTATTTTTTTATTTCATGTGCAAGGTCAACTCCTATTGCACCTCCTGATCCTAAAATTACTTGCATTGCTTAATTATTAAATTATAGTTTTTATTTTTTTGATTCTGTTTTTAAAGCCAGTCTTTTCGTTTGAAATAGTACAACATAGCCCCCGCAATAACCACCATCAGACCAAGCATAATAAAATAGCTGTATTTGAAATGCAACTCGGGCAAAAAGTCAAAATTAGTTCCGTATACTCCTGCAATAAAAGTGAGGGGAATAAATATCGATGCAAAAATGGTGAGTACTTTCATCACATCATTTGTTCGATTTCCCACATTTGCGTGGTAAATATTAAGGTAGTCGTTGGTCATGTTGTAGTATATATCCACAGCTTCCATTGCCTGCGTCGACAAATCGAGTAAATCTTTAAAAAAAGAGTATGTTTTTTTCTGGATAAATTTTGATTCGGTTTTATTTAGGACGAGCATCATTTCCTTTAAAGGGAAAACGCTTTTGCGAATAAAACTGACATTCATTTTGAGCCGGTAAATTTTCTGAACAATTTCTTTTCTGGTTTCCGTAAATACTTCTTCTTCCATATTTTCAATAACGGCTCCCAAATTTTCAATACTTTGAAGATATCCATCTACCAGGGTATCAATTAAAGCATATGCCAGATAATCCGGGCCGGTTTTTCTGATTCTTCCTTTATTGTTCCTGATACGCTCGCGCACCGGTTCAAAATAACGTGCTACCCGTTCCTGGAACGTTATTACATAATTGTTCCCCACTACCATTGAAATATGATCTCCTGCGACCCGGGTATTTTCCTGATCGTATTCCAGAACTTTCAGAAAAACGGTGAGGTTGTTTTCATTTTCAATAATTTTTGGACGCTGGTCTGTGTTTAATATGTCTTCCAGTTCAAGTGGCGGGATGGTAAATTTTTCACCAATTTTTTCAATGAGTTGTGTGTCTTGTAAACCATATATGTTTATCCATAAAACCGATTCATCGGGAAGACCATTTTGTATTTCATCCAGGTTATCAATCTGTTTCTCAATAAGTGTTTCTTTGTTGTATGCTATTAAATGGATCTCTGATTTTTCCATTTTTCTGTTCCCGATAAAAATCAGTGAACCGGGTGAAGCACCATGCGAACTTTTGCGGCTTTTTAAAAATCGTGCCATTATTCAATCTCCTTTTGATATTTGGAATGAACAAACAGGGTTGTTCCAATTGTATCGTATCCTTCAAATAGTTTTTCCTTTTCGTGTTTAACCAACTCCTCGCGGACGCCAATTAACGTTAAACCGGCTTTTTCAGAATATTGATTGATGATTGCTTTTCTTGAAACATTTGGCTCCTGTGGAATGATTTTTATGTTCTTTGCTGTAATTGGCAGGCGTCCGGAATTTACCAGCTCTTTCATCTTTTGGCGGGTTTCTTCCATTCTTTCGGGCAAACAAATTTCAAAAATCTGGATGTACCCTTTCTTCCAGTCCGGGTGACCTAAAATGATAAAACTCAAAAGAATCATCAGGTTTGCATTTTCAGAATCCAGCGAATTTATCCAGACATGGATCCCATTTTTAAACGGAATGGATTTCCCGCTGCTCGCTAAAATACAGATGTCAAAATCGCCTGAGTTTACCAACGAGAAATTGTCGATTATATCTTCCAGATTATCGGGATTATCTTTGTCGTACTCAAAAATAATCATGTTATTTTCCATGCCGGCAATACCTGGAATTTGTATGGCCTGAGCAATTGCAGAGGTGTATGATGGCGAAATAAGCGTGTCGATGTATACATGGTTTCCCACGTCGCTAAACATCGAAAGCAGTCGTTCAGATTCATTTTTTGCTGTTTGAACAGTGGATTTTGAATAGTAACCTTCGATACGATGCAAATAGGTTCCAAAACCATATTTGAAGGCAATCCAGTTGAGCAACAGAAATGCTTTGTCGCGTTTAAAAGAGTCTTTCGAAATGCAGATGGCACTGGGACGCCACTCTTTATGTGTTTTTTTACTGTTTTTATTTTGAATCAGAATTTGAAGGTTTCGGTTTAACTGGAAAAGGGCATTGGTAAAAATGGAGGCAAATCCTTTTCGGTATTTGTGGTAGTGATTAATATAAATATAAATTAAAGAAATAACAGCAAATGAGAGTAGTGCGTAAGGCGTATTTATTTTAAACATCACCCACACAGCAACCAGAAAACCGGTGAGTGAGATATACCATTTCGACCGAAATGAAGGCCTGTAGGAAGGCGATGAGCCAAAATGGTTCAGAAAAGAAATCAGACAGAGCGAACCATAAGTAACCATAAAAAACATGGAAATAATAGTGGCAACGGCATTAACATCGCCAAGTGCAACAAAGATAAACGCAATCACAGCCGTTACAACAGAAGCATTTTTAGGCTCGTTATCTTTTACATTTGCTGCAGCCAGCCAGCGGTTCACTTTTTTAGATGGGAAAGCATGGTCGAGCGCCAATGCCTGCAATGTTCGTGGAGCTACCATAACCGAACCTAATGCCGACGAAATTGTTGAGGCAGCAAGGCCAAGAGGAATAACAATTGCCCCCCCCACAGCAATTTTGCTCATTATTAACTGGTGCTCAATCAAGTCTTCAACGGGCGCCGATTTGGCCAGTTTGTAAACAATAAAAAAGTAAATAATCATTCCTGAAATGGTTGCCAGTGTTGTTCCAAGCGGAATAGCGCGGGAAGGTTTTTTCAAATCGCCTGAAAGTCCGACTCCGGCCGTCATTCCTGTAAATGCAGGAAAAATAATGGCAAAGACAATAAAAAAGTCTTGCGGGTTTCTTAATTCAGCATGCGAAAGACTGTATGTTGTTGAATCAGCATGCCCTGTTGTTCCGAGAAAAAATAAAACCAGGGAAACCAGCAAAATGGCGACAACAAAATACAAAGCTTTTACACCAAGATTGGCTCCTTTTTTGATGATTAAAATGGCCAGCAAAGCCATAACAGGCAAGCTGATTACTTGCCTGCGTAAAGCAAAGTTGTACTTTTCCTGCAGAAAGTTAAACAGAAATTCAAAGGATTCGGTAAAGGCAATAACGTAAAACGCAACACTTATAGCTTGAGACATAAACAAGGCGATCCCGATTGTTGCACCAATATTTAATCCAAAGGAGCGTGAAATAATAAAGTATTCTCCTCCACCTTCAACACGTTTGTTTGTGGCAATTTCCGAAATGGCTAAAGCTGTTGGAATAGTGACAAGATGACCTAAAAAGATAATTAGTATCACTCCCCAGAAACCCAGCGTTCCCACTGCGTAGCCAAAGCGCAAAAACAGAATTGCTCCTAAAATGGTAGAAATAGCCGTAAAAAATACCGGAGCTGTTCCAAATTTTTTGGGATTATTATTCATTCTGAATTTTAATCAAATATTATGTAAGAAAGTTAAAAAAATGAAAACAGATTTGCTAATAAATAAGGTCAATTTCACCATATTTATTCTTGAATTAATCTATAAAGAGGGGTTCAGAATCCTTATAGTAACTGGCATTGAGCCGAATGATAAAATTTGCAAAAAATAAAGACTGAAAAATCAAACAGCTTGTCTGGCTTTAGTATTTCGCATATTCTGCCAAACCCATTTTGACCAATTCATCGTTTAATGTAATTTCATTGTCTGCCAGTCTTATTGTTCCGATGTAACGACCATACTTACCCACATCCTTGTCTGTTTCAATAATTACTTCAAAGTTATTTGCGGCAATTCTTTGTTCCACAAAAATTTTAGACTCCATTCCTCTGGAGTATTCGTCCGAATCTTTTTTTACATTATAAGTTTCAGGAGTATTGATATTCGCGAGCCGAATACGTTGATTTGTGGTGATTTTAAATCCCAAATCGATAACAACATCAAGCGTGTCTCCGTCAACAATCCTTTTTACTGTAGCTTTATACTGATACATGGCACATTAATTTAAATATAAAAGTTAAGGTATTTTTTTGTTTTTTACTAACAAGCAGAGTTGATTTTTGTTATTTAAGCCCCTGTATTTCAGTGAAAAAATATTTATATTTGATACTTTGTTCGAGTTAATATGAAAGAACAGATTAAGATTTCCAAAATTTCGGAAAACGAATATTTGGTTGGAAATAACATCACTTCCCTAATGAATCCAAACACTATTCTTGTAGAGGCAGTCGGCGATCAAACGGATGAACTTGCTTTGGCCCTAAAGAAGGTATGCGAGCAACTGGCGGCGCCGGTAACAGGGAAAATAAATTATCTTATTGATTTAAACCGATGTGGTAAGAACTCCAAAAAAGCCAGAGCTACGTGGATTGAAATGAATAGCCAGGAGAGAACATCGTTTGTGGCTTTGTATGGTCTGCATCCGGTTGCAAAGGTTCTGGCAACTTTTATTATGGGGGCATCAGGAAAAAAGAATTTCAGGTTCTTTAACCGTCGGGAGGAAGCCCTTGTATGGTTGACTCAAATGAATGGTACGATAAATAACGATTGACGTTTTATATAAAATCAAGTAAATTGAAAGATAGACCAGATATAGAACGAATTGAGGAATTGATTGGTGCTTTAATGAAGGTAGCTCGCGGTGACTACTCCGTTCAGGTTCCGCTTTCAGAGAAGAATGATCATTTGGACGCTTTGGCGATGGGATTCAATTTGATGGTTGATGACATTGGATCCTCGAAAAAGATTGAGAAAGAGAACAAAAAAATTAAACGCTTAAACAAACAACTTGAGGAGGCAAAAAAGGCCGCTGAGGAGAGTAATCGTTTAAAATCAATTTTTATTTCCAATTTATCACACGAGATACGAACCCCGATGAACGGCATAATTGGATTTGCCAATCTTTTAAATGAAGATGACATTTCTACAGAAACAAGGAAGAATTATACTCAAATAATTGTAAACAGCAGTAATCAGTTACTGCGTATTATTGATGACATCCTTGAGATTTCGAGGCTGGAAACCAAGCAGGTGAAACTGAATGAACAGGTGGTGAATATAAACGACTTTATGATTGAGCTGTTTAATATTTTTAACCTCAAATCAAAAGAAAGTAAAATTCCTATTTATTTAAAAAGAGCTTTGCCCGACGAATTCAGTAACGCCTATACCGATCGATTGAAACTGAGTAAAATTTTGTGTAATTTGTTGGAAAATGCATTGAAATTTACAAATTCAGGACACATTGAATTTGGCTATGTTTGTAACGATGCTGAAATTGAGTTTTATGTAAAGGATACCGGAATCGGAATTAATAAAGAAAAACAAAAGAGTATATTCGGAAGATTTTCACAGGTCGATAGTAAACTTTCAAGAAAGTCAGGAGGCTTAGGGCTTGGATTAGCCATTGCCAGTGAAAATGCAGCTTTACTCGGTGGGGAAATAAGAGTCACTTCAAAGGAAGGGAGCGGTTCAACATTTTATCTGTCAATTCCTTTTAAACACGTAAATAAGCAAGTTGATGATAATAAGACCGGAACTGCAGAACTCAACAACAAATTTAAAATTATCATTGCCGAGGACGAAGAAGTAAATCTTCTTTATTTGGAAACATTATTAAAAAAGATAAACAGAGACATTCACATTATTCAGGCTTCAAATGGTGAGGAGGCAATAGATTTATGTAAAAGGAACTATCCCGTAGATTTGGTTTTTATGGATGTAAAATTACCTGTATTAAATGGATTGGAAGCAACGAGAAAAATAAAACAAATTTATCCGGAGTTGCCTGTCATTGCTCAGTCTGCTTACACTTCAGCTCGTGAAATTGAAAATGCCAAACAAGCTGGCGTCGACGATTATATAACAAAACCTATAGTAAAAGAGGAGCTGTTTGAGGTGCTGGAAAGGTACATGTATGTCAAAAATAATGATTAAGTTTGTTTACTTTTTTGAAGAAAAAAACCAGAAGCAACTTAATGGCTCAAAGTCAGGATACACCCAGTTTCGAATTCAAATGTAATGTTGAGGATTCGATTTGTATAGCGCGATGTGTTGGCGTTACCGACTATTACAATCTAACTGAAGCTATCCAAAGTTTAATAAATAATCCGGAAATTAAATCTCATTTCAAATTGATTATAAATCTGATCGAAATGGATTACCATCCGAGTTATGATGAGTTAATGGGAATTGTTGATACACTAAAACTCCTGAAAGAAACATTTAAGGAAAAAGTGGCTCTTATAACCAGACAAAATCTGAATATTATAGCAAAATTAATCACTATTTACTGTGAATTAGCCGGAATGAAAATGAAGGCTTTTACAAGTACCGATGATGCAAAAAAATGGGTAACTTCGCCGGACTGATGAAGTCGAATTAACCATTTGCTTTTCTGAAACCTGTAAATCAAATTCCAATGAAAATTCTTTCTTTCCTGTTTATCATTTTATTCAGCTTGTTTTATTCATCTCAAATATTTAGTCAGGAAAATAGTTTTGAAGGCTGGGAGTGTAAGGAATTTTCATTTCGGGGACACGATGCAAAAATTGTTTTTCCGAAGAAAAGTAACGACGGAAAATATTGGGTCTGGCGGGCCCGTTTTTGGAGTCACGAACCACAATTGGACAAAGCCCTTCTGGAAGAAGGATTTCACGTAGTTTATGTCGATGTTTCCGGTTTGTACGGAAATGACGAGGCTGTTGCATTATGGAACGGTTTTTATAAGTTCCTTCGAAAAGAATATCATCTAAATCGCAAAGCGGTTTTAGAAGGAATGAGCCGTGGTGGCCTGATTGTTTATAATTGGGCTTCGCAAAACACAAAGAAGGTTGCGTGTATTTATGCAGATGCTCCGGTGTGCGATATCAGAAGCTGGCCAGGCGGATTATATGGTGGAATTGGCAGTGAGCCGGATTGGGAAGCTTGTTTAGAGGCCTATGATTTGGATGAAAAATCGGTTTTGGATTTTAAGGGAATTCCGATTAACAACGCGGTAAAAATCGCAAAAGCAAATATTCCCGCTATTCACGTTTGCGGATTAGCTGATAAAGTAGTTCCTTATTCTGAAAATACTGAGAAATTGGTAGAAAAGTTTGAGGATGCAGGAGGCAAAGTTGAGCTGATTTTAAAAGAAGGGGTAGGGCACCACCCGCACAGTCTGCAGGATCCCAAACCACTGGTCGATTTTATTTTAAAGAATACCATCAACAGGAAATAGATTTCTTTTACTGGTACATCAATAATGTTTAGTTCTTTATTTGAACATGAGTTTAATTTGTTTGTTGTTTGAGTACATTGTATAAACTTAAAAACTGATATACTATGAGTTATTATTTTAGTAAAGTAGTTGCTGGTAAAAGTTTTGAAGAGGCAGCAGAGTTAGTTACCGATGAGTTAAAAAAAGAAGGTTTCGGAGTACTTTCTGAGATTAATGTTGGCGAAACATTAAAAAAGAAGCTGAATGTTGATTTTAAAAAGTACAAAATTTTAGGGGCATGCAGTCCTAAACATGCTTATCAGGCCTTAACGGCAGAAGATAAAATCGGTGTTTTTCTTCCCTGTAATGTAATTGTTCAGGAAAATGAAAACGGCGATGTTGAGGTTTCGGCTGTAGATCCGGTTGCTTCAATGAGTTCGGTGCAAAATGAATCACTTGGCGGTGTTGCCACAGAAATTCAGCAAAAATTAAAAAAGGTAATTGAAAACCTTGGCTGAATGACAAAAAACAACCTTTGATTGCTAACCATTTTTACCAGGAGTTTTTGTGTTCCAACCCGATTTTTACTTTTTTATTAGAAATGAATTGTATTGCATTCCGCTATACTTTTGTTACATTTAATGCCAGTTGAAAGTATAAGGCTTTTATTCACCATAACTAAAACCTATACCTGTCTGGCATGCCAAAACCACTTAAGAAAAAAAACGGACGTGTGCAGCAGATTGCACTTGTTGCAGCACCGTTGCTAAGCTTATTGATTATTTTATTTGCCGACCTCGATCCGGAAAATAAAAAAGTGACTTACACTTTTGCCATCGCTCTTTTAATGGCGGTTTGGTGGATTACTGAAGCAATTCCTCTTGCTGCAACGGCTTTAATCCCGGTAGCGCTTTTTCCGCTTTTTGGTGTGGTCGACGGAAAGGTTGTTTCGTCGATGTATTTTAACCATCTTATCTTTCTCTTTATTGGTGGCTTTTTGATGGCTTTTGCCATGGAGCGCTGGAATCTGCATCGACGTATTGCTTTACGAATACTGATTCTTTTTGGCATAAGTCCGGGGCGTATTTTATTGGGTTTTATGCTTGCCACCGCATTTCTGTCAATGTGGATGTCGAACACCGCCACAGCAATGATGATGGTTCCTATTGCGTTATCAATAATATTAAAGTTGGAGGAAAGTCTGGGAAAAGAAAAAACCGGGAAATACAACATTGGGCTGCTGCTCGGGATTGCATATTCCGCTTCAATTGGTGGAATTACAACCTTGGTTGGAACACCTCCGAATCTGTCGTTCGCGCGAATTGTGAATATTATTTTCCCCGGGATGCCGGAGATTTCATTTGCCGACTGGTTTATTTTTGCTGTACCTGTTACCGTGCTTGTATTTTTGGCGGCTTGGTTATTATTGTTTCTAATGTACAAACCCAAAGAACGTTGGGATGATTTGCAAATAACGGAATTCAAAAAAGAATATCAGGCACTTGGCAAATCAAAACCGGAAGAAAAAATTGTTCTTGTCCTTTTTGTTCTTCTCGCTTTTTTGTGGATTTTCAGGGCAGGTTTTTCTATTCAGTCGGTTGAAATTCCCGGTTGGTCAAAATTGTTTAAAACCCCTTCTTTTATTAACGATGGTACTGTGGCTATTTTTATTGCGTTGTTACTTTTTATGATTCCGTCAAAAACCGAAAAAGGCGAACGGGTAATGAACTGGGAGACTGCTAAAAAGATACCCTGGGGAATTGTGCTTCTGTTTGGAGGCGGTTTTGCCCTTGCGCAAGGTTTTGTCGATTCTGGTCTTTCGGTTTGGTTTGGCGAGCAACTGGCCGGACTAGCCAATGTAAAACCCATTGTATTAACACTGGCCGATGTAACCATGATTTCTTTTTTAACCGAGCTTACATCAAACGTGGCAACTACCGAAATGATTCTTCCCATTTTGGCCGGATTAGCCATGACCATAAAAGTAAATCCATTATTGCTTATGATTCCCGCCACATTAGCAGCTTCGTTGGCTTTTATGCTGCCTGTTGCCACACCGCCCAATGCCATTATTTTTGGAACCAACCGGATTCGGGTGAAAGACATGGTGAGAACCGGTATTTTACTCAATTTAACCGGAATTATTATTGCTACACTGGTAATGTACTTTTGGGGAACACTCGTTTTTGGTATCGATGTTACAGTTTTCCCTGATTGGGCAGTCGGTGTTGAAAATTAGTTGCCTGTTCTGAATATATTTGGTTTGTTTACAGTTCAAATAAAAGGTTCAATCTTGTTATGTTGATTTATTCGTACGACGGAACTTTTGAGGGATTATTGACCGCTGTTTTTGAGTGTTATCGCAGGAAGGATTCGCCAGAAGATATTGTGTCACAAAAAGCGGAACAGAAAGATATGTTTGCAGAGCGTTTTGACGTTTCGGCAGATGCAGCCAAGGCAGAGCGCGTTTGGAGTAGCGCACAGAAGAAGCTTTCAAAACGGAACAACCAGATGTTGTTTTATGCTTTTCTTTCGGAAGAACCGGGAATTGAAATGAAGATTCTTCGTTTCCTCCAACGTTTGTTTTCGGAAAAATATTCCATTGAAACCGATTTTGGCGGCTCCGATGTTTTGTCTCTTTCTCAACTTTCGCAAAAAGTATTAAAAGAGGCCGAGAAAATAAGACAGTTTGTTCGTTTTCAGCATACAAAGGATGGTCTGTATTTTTGTGGAATAGAACCACGCTACGACGTTATTCCATTAACGGTAGGCCATTTCCGAGACAGATTTGCCAATCAAAATTGGTTGTTGTACGATTTAAAACGAAATTACGGCGTATTGTTTCATGAAGGAAAACTGGAGGAAGTAGAAATTTCGCAAAAGGAATTTCATTCATTAACTGGTAAAGTAAACCAGGATGTATTGGAAGAAGATGAGGAATTTTATCAGACGCTGTGGAAATCGTATTTTAAAAGTATCAATATAAAAGAAAGAAAAAACCTTCGGTTACAACAGCAACATATGCCCCGAAGGTTTTGGAAATATCTTCCTGAAATAAGTAATAAAAGTTAAATGTCTTGTTTTTTTGTTTTTGGAAGAATTAAATTCAGCACAATTCCAACTGCTGCTGCCAGCCCAATTCCAGCCAGCGAGAAGTTTCCGTACTGAATAACTGCACCGCCAATCCCTACTGTCAATACAACAGAAACAATTACCTGGTTGCGGGTTTCCGACAAGTTGGCCTTCGAGTCGACCAGTGTTTTTATACCGATAGAAGCTATCATACCAAAAAGAAGCAACATAATTCCTCCTAAAACAGCCTGAGGTATGGTTTTTAGAAAACCACTTATTTTTCCGACAAAAGCAAAAACAACAGCAGTAATTGCAGCAATTCTTAAAATAAACGGGTTGGTTACTTTTGTTAATGAAATTGCACCTGTCACCTCCGAATAAGTAGTATTTGGAACGCCACCAAAAAAGCCGGCAATAGCAGTAGCAATTCCATCGCCCAGAAGTGTGCGGTTTAAGCCCGGTTTTTCAATAAAGTTTTTGTCGCAAACGCCACCAAGTGCATACATATCCCCAACATGTTCAATTACCGGAGCAATAGCAACCGGAATCATATAGAGAATGGCCTGCCAGCTAAACTCAGGCATTGTAAACTGAGGTAGCATTATCCATTTTGCATCGGAAATTGCAGTGTAATCTACCCTGCCTAAAATTAAGGCAACAATGTATCCCACAGCGATTCCCACAAATATCGGGATAAGTTTAATCATTCCTTTTCCAAAAATAACCACAACAATTGAAGCAATTAATGCTATTGTAGCCAGCAGCCAGTCGGTTTTTGCCATGTCCACCGCCGATGTTGCCAAAGACAGTCCGATGATCATAATCACCGGGCCAACAACAACAGAGGGAAACAGGCTTTCAATAAACTTAATCCCCCGTAATTTTACCAATACAGAAACAATTCCGTAAACGAAGCCCACTGCAATTATTCCAGACAAGGTTCCGGCCCAGCCAAAAAGTCTTGTTGCTTCGATGATAGGAGCGATAAAGGCAAAACTGCTCCCAAGGAAAGCAGGCACTGTTCCTTTGGTTATTAAATGAAAGATGAGCGTGCCAATTCCGGCGGTAAATAATGCGACGGAAGGATCGATACCAACAAGAAGGGGGACAAGAACGGTTGCACCAAATGCAACAAATAGAAACTGAACACCTAATACGGTGTTCTTTACAGTGAATTGTTCGCGAAAAGAGATTGGTTTCATCTATTAAGGTTTTATTTTTTAACAAGAATAACTTTTTCTTTTTTAGCCGTCAAAAAAAGATATTAACGAAATGAATGATTGTTGTTGGTAACCCGGATAGCACAAAAAAACCGTTTCCTGAAAAGAAACGGTTTTGCTGTTATTGTAATAATTCCTGAGGAATCTCGTTTATGGGTTGAACTTTTATAGAGCGGATAAAAAGTTCACCGCCTTCGGATTGCAGCTGAATCTTGCCTTTTGGTAAAGGTTCAATATTATTGGGGCCCAAATATTTTCCGGAATTGTAATTTATCATGTTTACTTTTCCGTTTACTACATGAACCGATGTTCTTCCAAAACAATAAAGTTCGATTTTGTTCCATTCGCCCACCGGATTCTCGTAATCGGCATCTTTGGCAATAATTCGTGTTTCGGTATCAGGAACAGAGGGTGCTTTTTCGGCATCTTTTGAATAAACATATTTGTCTTCGGCATTTTTTATTATCGGTATTTCGCAATACGATTTTCCCATTCGGTACGAGTCGCCTATATTTCCTGATTTTAACTGCAATTCGTGCGAACTCATCCAAACACCAATACCTACTCCAAAATCGCCGTAGCTATGGTAAAGTAATCCACTGTTTCTTGTTGAATATACTTTTTCACCCCATTTGAACTCCATAACCAGATGGTAGTTTTCAAATTCTTCCTGTGTAGCAAGAGAGGCATTAATTTCACCTGAAATTTTGATGACTTTTTCGCCCGCCAGATCAATAACTGAAAATAGATTTAGAGGGTCTTTATTTAAGCCAACCGGCGCTCCATTTTCTTCAGTGGGGCCGCACCACGTATCCCAACCTGTTAAATCCTGACCATTAAACAGCGGTTGCCACGGCTCTTCTGTTGAACACGAACTAAAAACTAAAATCGAAATAAGGAAAAGGAAAAATGTATTCTTCATGGTAGAAAGGTTTAGATTAAAAAAAAACTGCCCTTCAAATATAGGACAGTTTTCTAAATATTTTATGAAGTTTTTCTTTTTTGTTAAACTGCTTCTGCTTCGATGATTTGTTTTGCTCTGTCTAAAATTTTTGTGTCGTCGATTAGAACTATTCCGCCATTTGGTCCTGGTTCCATATGTATGCCTACTGCTGCTCCGTTAGTATAATTCGCGCCTCCAAAATAATTCCTGACGGTTTCTTCTGTTACATCAAATTCTTGCGCCATTTTTTTTATTGAACCGTCAGGCAAGCTGTCTTTGATTTTGCGCAGCTCGTTAAATGTCATTTTACGCTCCATGTCTTATTAGTTTATTTGATTATATAAAGAACTTTTTGTATCCGTAAATTTAAAATTAATAATTTAATAACCTGCATGTAATGTAAAGGTAATTTTTGAAAATTTTAACGTTTTTACGTTAATGAAATGTAAAGACTGTTTGGAGTGGCAATATAAGTTTTTTGAATTCAGATTATTATGTGTGGATTTCTGTGTGTTTAACAGAATGTACATCTGCAATAATTAACATTTTTTAATAGTTCAATGTCAATTATCTTTTAAGCAATCGTAAATTGCCTGGTGCATTGCAGTCCGAATATTTAACTGATATAGTTTTTGATTTTCACGCGTTGGGTGAACCCTGTTCGACATAAAAATATAAAGTAAGCCATTATCGGGATCAGCCCAGGCAAATGTTCCTGTGAAGCCACTGTGTCCGAAGCTGTTGGCGCTTGCATCTATTGCGGGATAAGCGTCTTTCAGGCTGTTTTTATTATTGTCTGTCAGCGGTTTGTCAAAACCCAGCCCTCTTCGGTTGCTGTTGTTAGGGTATTGAATACGTATAAATTCATTCACCGTTTTTTCAGAAATATATCTACGCCCTCCAAAATATCCTTTTTGAAGGTACATCTGAAATAGTTTTGCCAGGTCGTTGGTTGTACCAAAAAGACCAGCATTCCCTGAAATTCCACCCATCATTGCGGCTCCCTCGTCGTGTACGTATCCCCGTATAGTTCCCATTCTGAAAAAGTCATCTTTTTCAGTTGGAATAATGTCTTCCATTGGAAAATATTTGTAAGGGTTATAGGTAATAGTGTATGCTCCCAGAGGCAAATAAAAATTTTTTTTTAGATATTCTTCGTATGATTCACCGGTGATATTGCTGATAATATCAGGATACAAATAGAAACTCAGACCGGAATATAAATACCTGCTTCGGGGCAATAGTTTCGAATCGCGAATGGTATCGTACATTATCTTCCTAAAATGGTTGTTCATATATAAGTTGGAAGAAACACGCACATTAAATTCAGAAGAGGGAGTGTGTTTAAAGACAGAAGAACTCAGGTGCTTCTGTTTGTCAAGTGTCATTTGCCAAAAAGGTATCCAGGACGCCAATCGCGCCTGGTGTGCTAAAACCTCGCGTACTGTAATATTTCTTTTGTTGGAGCCGTCAAAATCAGCCCAGTAATTGCTAAATGGGGCATCCAGATTCATTTCTTTTTTATCAACCAATTTCATGAGCGCTGGCAGGGGGCCGGTTACTTTGGTTAGCGAAGCCCAGTCATATAAGTTCTCTTTTTTCACTTGCTGCTCTTTTTCATAGGTCTGGTATCCATAGCATTTATGAAATATTACTTTTCCATCTTTTGCAATTAATACCTGGCATCCGGGATAAGCTTCTTTTTCAACTCCCAGCAGGGCAATTGAATCAATCTTTTTTTCAAGTTGTCCTGAATTTACACCAACTTCTTCCGGAATTGTGTATGACAGCGTGCTGTTGCTTGCTACTTCAATACTGTCGTTTAACTGAAACCTTGAATCAACTGTTACCGGCAACCTGCCATTGGCCTGGTTTGCCCCAAATACAAGTTGCGCCGCCAACTCCTGGGTTAATTCGTTATTCTGATAGGCCAAAATCAGCCCCTGTACATTTTCAATATTTTCAAAGTGTTTCATTGCATAGGCATTGCCAAAAAAAACAGCGATCGAATTATTTTTTCGCGTCAGTTCCGAAACCGCACGTCTTTGAATTTCAGTTGTACCGTATTGTCTCGAAGGATAGACATTAATCCCCTGAATACCTGCTATTACCAAATTGTAATCTTCCATTAAAACGTGGAGTCTGCTCAAATCTTTTTCAGAAGCATCTTTGGGAAGGAAGTAGTGGTCGACAACAGTATATTTTTCAAGCCTTCTCTGAAAGGTTGTAATATTATCGGAACCTATTGATATTGATGCAATACGGAAAGAATCGAGATGCTCAACGGGCAGAATGTTATCTGTGTTTTTTAAAACAGTAAGTGCTCCTTTAACAAGCTGTCGGCTGGTCATCTCAAAATAAGGAGAGTGGAGTCTGTGCCTCAAATATTTTATGTCAGTCGGCTGGTACTCGTTTAAATTCACCCAACGTTTTAACGCCAGAATTTTTCGACACTTTTCGTCAATTTCAGCGGTGCTGAGTTCACCTCTTACGATGCCGTTTTTTACCGATTCAATCGCTTTATTCAAATCCGGAACAAATTCAATCAAATCATTTCCCGCTTTTAGCGCTTCCAGTTCTGCATTTCCGCTTTGGGTTCTTACACCCTGCATATTTATAGCGTCGGTAACTACAAAACCGGAAAAACCGATTTCATTTTTCAGATAATCAGTTATGATTTTTTTTGACAATGAGGAAGGAGTTCCCGAATCATCAAGCGAAGGAACGTCAAGATGTGCTGACATTATTCCACTGATTCCCATTTCCGCCAGGTAACGGAACGGAAAACTTTCGAGGGTGTCCATTCTTTCTTTTGAATGTGTAAGTACAGGAAGTGTTTTATGAGAGTCATGATGCGTGTCGCCATGTCCCGGAAAATGCTTGGCCACAGGTATTACTCCCACATCCTGCATTCCTTTGGCAACCTGCCATGCTTTGTTCGCAACATTTTTTTTGTCTTCCCCAAACGAACGAAAATTAATAACAGGATTTTCAGGATTGGTATTTACATCAGCCACCGGGGCAAAATTCATATGTATGCCCATGTCTTTTAACTGGTTTCCAATATCTCTCCCCATCTGATAAACAAAAGCATCGTATTTTATTGCGCCGATTGCTTGTGCATAGGGATATTCAACTGTGCTGTCAATTCTCATAGACAATCCCCACTCGCCATCGATCGCGATCAGAAGAGGTGTTTTTGAATTTTCCTGAAATTCATTAATCCATGATGTAGTTTTAACAGGCCCGCCCTGCATTACCAAAACACCACCGGGTTTATATTTTTTTATTTGTTCGATAACTTTATTTTTGCTGGCGTCATTTTGTGTCGGATATGCGGTGAGCATCATCAATTGTGCAATCTTCTCATCAATAGTCATGCTGTCCAGTTGTTTATTCACCCACTCATCGTTTGAAAATTTCAGAAAAGGAGGCTCAACAGCACCCAGATGAGTTGTGCAAATCAGAAACAGAGAAATAATACCTGTAAATATCTTGATTACCTTATTCATAATATAATAATAGTCACTTGTGGTAATATAACTAACTTTTGGTTCGTTTATTTAGTTTAGTAGTTAAGGAATACAGTTTATATAAAAAATTATTTTTTTCTTTTTTTCACCATGTGTAACTTACCAAAATTATTTTTGTTCTATCTAAAATAATCAAATGAATAAAAAATAATCGGAAAGCCGTAAATGTATAAGTTTTTAATAAACAGATGACAAAATTTATAAGATATTTTATTCTTTTTATTTTACTGGGGTGTTCAGCTGGAATACATGCAGGAGAATTAAAATGCGGGGCGGAACAACCCGACAAATATTTGGCTTTGATTCAGGGGAAAAAAGTGGGGTTGGTGGTTAACCATACTTCACTGGCGGGAGAGATTCACCTTGTTGATTTTCTTTTGGCGAAGAAGGTAAATGTGAAAAAGATTTTTGCGCCTGAACATGGTTTTAGAGGGGAGGCAGCCCCCGGAGAAGAAATACAGGCCGGTGTGGATGGAAAAACAGGAATTCCGGTTCTCTCTCTTTACGGAAAAACCCGTAAACCAACCCCGGAGCAACTGGCGGGTATTGATGTGATGGTATTTGATATTCAGGATGTGGGTTGTCGGTTTTACACTTATATTTCCACGCTTCACCTGGTTATTGAAGCTTGCGCAGAAAATGACATTCCGCTGGTTGTATTTGACAGGCCAAATCCCAATGGCGATTATGTTGCCGGCCCGGTTTTAAAAGAAGAATTTCAGTCGTTTGTTGGAATGGACCCAATTCCCGTTGTTCATGGATGCACGGTTGGGGAGCTTGCAAATATGATAAATGGAGAGCAGTGGCATAAGGCAAATAAAAAATGTGATTTGAGAGTTATTCCGGTAAAGAATTATGACCATAAACTTTTTTATTCTCTTCCGGTTGCGCCTTCACCAAATTTGCCCAACGATTTATCCGTTCGTTTATACCCTTCGCTTTGTTTTTTCGAAGCAACAAGTGTAAGTGTAGGACGCGGAACAGATTTTCCTTTTCAGGTACTGGGAGGTTTGGATCCGCAATTGGGTGATTTTGAATTTACTCCCGAAACGATTCCCGGAGTAGCAGTACATCCGCTAAATGAAGGAGAGAAATGTTACGGAATTGATCTTCGTAATTTGAAAATTGTACCCGTTTTTACTTTAAAATATTTCCTTGATTTTTATCATCGGTTTGCTAACGAAAAAGATTTTCTTACCCGCGAAAGATGGTTAAATCTCCTTGCCGGAACCGATGAGTTTATTCAGCTTGTAAGGGAAGGAAAAAATGAGAGGGAAATTAAAGCTCACTGGCAAAAAGAATTGACCACATTTAAAGAAACCAGAAAGAAATATTTGTTGTATCCCGATTTTGAATGATTATGAGTCCTTACCTCGTTTTAGGAATAATTCTTGGCTATTTTTTTGTTTTGATGTTTATTTCGTGGCTGACCTCGAGAAATGCAAATACTGATACTTTTTTTACAGCAAACCGAAAATCGCCCTGGTATTTGGTTGCTTTTGGTATGGTTGGAGCAACGCTTTCAGGAGTAACATTTATTTCAGTGCCGGGAGAAGTAGGGAATTCGGCTTTTGCCTATTTACAATTTGTTTTTGGAAACCTTGTTGGTTACTGGCTGATTGCCGGAATTTTATTGCCTTTATATTATAAATTAAACCTGATTTCAATTTACACTTTCCTTGAACAACGTTTTGGAAAATATTCATACAAAACAGGCTCTTTTTTCTTTTTGATTTCAAAACTTACCGGTGCGGCATTTCGGCTTTATTTGGTAGCCGGAGTGCTCCAAATTGCCTTTTTCGATGCCTTTAATATTCCTTTCGCTATCACGGTAGTCGTTACCATATTTTTAATTTGGATTTATACATTTCGCGGAGGGATAAAAACCATTGTCTGGACTGATACACTTCAAACACTTTTTCTGGTTAGTGCAGTTGTGTTTACCATGATAGCAATCTCCCAAAACATGGAGTGGAGCTTTGGGCACTTGTTTAATGAAGTTGCTGAAAGTTCGAGAGCGAAGATTTTTATATGGGACTGGCGTTCCGGAAACAATTTTTTTAAACAGTTTTTGGCTGGAATTTTTACAACGATAGCTGTTAATGGGCTTGATCAGGATATGATGCAAAAAAATCTTACCTGTAAAAATAAAGGAGAAGCACAAAAAAATATGGTGGTGTTTAGTTTGTCATTTCTTTCCACTGTAATTTTGTTTTTAAGTCTCGGGGTAATTTTGTATTCTTTTGCTGAAAACATGGGGATTTCAATCCCTGAAAAGACAGACGATTTTTATCCGCTCCTTGCTCTGAATTATTTGGGTTTACCAGTGGGGATAGCTTTCTTGCTTGGAATAACGGCCGCAACATACTCCAGTGCCGACTCTGCACTGACTGCAATGACCACTTCTTTTAGTGTTGACTTTTTAAATATTGGAAGATACAAAGAACAGAAAAAACAAAAAATTAAAAAGTGGTCACATCTGTTTTTCTCTTTGTTGCTAATTATTACTATCTTATTTTTCAGGGCAATAAACGATGAAAGTATTGTTGTTGCTGTGTTTCGGGTGGCAGGTTATACTTACGGCCCAATTTTAGGGTTATTTATTTTTGGTATGTATTCAAAAAGGAATGTTAATGATATTTGGGTCCCGGTTATTGGTTTTTTGGCACCGGTTATCTGTTATTTTTTATCCAGATATTCAGAGGTTCTTTTTAACGGTTATAGGTTTGGATTTGAACTTTTAATACTAAACGGATTAATCACAATGATAGGTTTATTTTTCATTTCTAAAAAATATGTTGTAAAAAACTAACGATTGTAAATAAATGTTAAAATTTGTAAATTGAATTGTTATATTTGCAATAATAAGCAACTGGAATAATCGTTATAGTTAAAAACCTTAAGAATTGGTAAGATATCTACTTCAAATATTGCTGGTAGTTTTACTCGCTGTCTCCTTTTTCGCCTGTGAAGATGAGAAATATTTGAATTCTCCTGATGCGCAATTGCAATTTTCAGCCGACACCGTTGCTTTTGATACTATTTTCACCACAATTGGCTCAACAACAAGGCGTTTTACCGTTTATAATCCTTATGAAGAGAATGTTTTGATTTCGCGAATAAGGCTTGCAGGAGGCGATTTTTCCAGTTTCAGGTTAAATATAAATGGCATTGCTGCAAATGAGGCTTATGAAGTGGAAGTACCTGCAAGAGACAGCATTTTTGTTTTTGTTGAAGTGACAATAGATCCGAATGGCCAAAATCTTCCCATGGTTGTTGAGGATTCTATTGAATTTACCACCAATACCAATATTCAGGGGATAAACCTGGTTGCTTATGGCCAGGATTTCAGACTGATAAAAGGAGAGACAATTGAAACTACAACCTGGAACGCGGAAAAGCCCTATCTTATTTACGATTATGCTTATGTAGACAGTACATCTACTCTCACCATAGAGCCAGGTACAAAAGTATATTTTCATGATGGCGCAGGCTTGTATGTAAAGGGGACGATTGTGGCCGACGGAACATTTCAGAACCCGATTGTTTTTCAGGCAGATCGACTTGAAGATTCTTATAAGGACATACCTGATCAATGGAGTGGAATCATTTTGTTTTCCGGAAGTCATGACAATTTGTTCAATTTTACCACCATAAAAAACGCAAATATTGGACTACAGGTAGGTACTATTGAAAATGAAGGTTTTGCTTCAGTTCATCTGTATAATTCGAGAATTGAAAATATGGCTTATGCCGGTGTTTTTGCTTTGAAG
The DNA here is from genome assembly GCF_009762775.1 of Maribellus comscasis. Classification (GTDB taxonomy): domain Bacteria; phylum Bacteroidota; class Bacteroidia; order Bacteroidales; family Prolixibacteraceae; genus Draconibacterium; species Draconibacterium comscasis. The sequence goes on from NZ_CP046401.1 coordinate 4,330,824, forward strand.
TCGAAAATATACGGATACAACGATGTTATTGCAAATTGCGGCTATTACGCGGTTGCACTGTTGATTGGGGGGGAATATGAATTTTACCATTCTACTATTGCGAATTATTGGGGAAATTATTCCCGGAAATCACGTTCAACATCTTCACTGGTGGTTTCCAATGTACTAAAGGTTTCTAATTCTGATGGTTCAAGTAAACTCTATCTGGGCGACCTGAATAAGGCGACTTTTGGAAATAGTATTATTTACGGGAATAATCAAAATGAATTGGAACTGGGGAAAAATGAGGAAAAACAGTTTAATTACTTGTTTGACCATTGTATCATTCAGGTCCCGGATACATTTAATGTTTCGAATAAAGACCATTATAAAAATGTTTACCGGGGTGTAGAGTTTGATCCCTTATTTGTTGATCCTTATGAAGATTATGATTATTCGCTCGACTCACTTTCTCCTGCGCGGGATATTGGTAGTGTGGAAATCGCGAACATGTTCCCGTTGGATATTCTCGATAAAGATCGTTTTTCAGATGATGCTCCTGATTTAGGAGCTTTTGAATTTATTAAAAGAAAGAATGAAGATTAACTTCTTTATACTTCTTATTGGTTTACTTTTCTTTTCTCTTTCGTTGTTGTCCCAGCCGCAAGCCGAGGATTTTTCTGTTTTGTTTTACAATGTTGAGAATTTATTTGATATTAAAAATGAACCGGGCAAGGAGGACGACGAATTTACACCAACAGGTGAGCGGTATTGGACAAATAGAAAATTAGATAAAAAATTAGTAAACATTTCAAAAGTTATTTTGAATTCCTCTGGTTTTACAACACCTGATGTTATTGCATTATGTGAGATCGAAAACAGAGAAGTTTTGGAAAGGCTTTTGTACACAACTCCGCTAAAAAAATATAACTATAAAATTATTCACAAAGAATCACCCGACCACAGAGGAATTGATGTTGCTTTGCTTTATCAGTCAGAAACACTTTATCCTCTTAATTACACGTATTTTCCGGTGGTGCGAGGTGATGAAATAATAAAAACACGAGAGGTTTTGTATTTTTCCGGTATTATAAATGAGATTGATACCGTTCACTTTTTTGTAAATCACTGGCCGTCGCGTTATGAAGGAATTTTGGAATCAGAGCCTTTGCGAAAGCTCGCAGCGCAACTATTAAAAACAAAGGTAGAAGAGGTGAGGTCAAAATCTGGAAATTCTAAGATTATCATTCTTGGCGATTTTAACGACCAACCCACTGATGCGAGTATCAGGGAAACTTTAGATGCTCAGTCGCTCTCAGACAACATCGAAAATAGCCATTTATATAATCTTTCGTTCCGCTGGATGAAAGATGAAATAAAAACTCTGAAATATCAGTCACAATGGTCGGTATATGATCAATGTATTGTTTCTGGTTCTCTGGTAAATAGTAAGAAGGGGTATTCAATTCTTCCCGAAAATACAAAAATTATCAAACTACCATTCCTTTTGGAAAAAGATGAAAAATATGGAGGGGTAAAACCATTCAGAACGTATAACGGGTATTCATATAAAGGAGGTTTTAGTGACCACTTACCCGTTCTGCTTAAATTGACATTGCTAAATTAATTTTTCTTTTTATGTCCCAGTTCGCCTGCTTTTTTCAGCATGTATGAATAGGCTTCTTCATAGTTGTTGTGAATTTCGCCTTCCAATATGGCTTCTTTTATCGCATCTTTAATAATCCCCACATCTTTACAGGGCGAAAGTCCAAAAGTCTCCATAATTAACTCACCCGAAACCGGTGGCTGGAAATTTCGAATAGCATCTTTTTCTTCAATTTCTTTTAACTTTTCTCTGACGATTTTAAAATTGGAGAGGTAACGCTTTACTTTGTTCTGATTTTTGGAAGTGATATCAGCTTCACACAGTGTCATTAGTTCATCAATATCATCACCTGCTTCAAAGAGGAGGCGGCGTACAGCTGAGTCAGAGACTTCTTCTTCTGATAAAACAATGGGGCGCATGTGCAAATGAACCATTTTCTGAACAAATTTCATCTTTTCATTCAGCGGGAGTTTCATTCTTCGGAATATTTTTGGAATCATTTTAATACCCACATAATTATGTGCATGAAATGTCCAGCCTTGTCCTTCAATAAACTTTTTTGTTGCGGGTTTTGCAATATCATGTAATAAGGCAGACCAGCGCAACCATAAATTTTCAGTATTTGGTGCTATCCTGTCGAGAACTTCGATGGTGTGGTAAAAGTTATCTTTATGTGCGATTCCGTTCACTGTTTCGATACCCTTCATTTTATAAAGTTCAGGAAATATGATTTCCAGCAAACCGGTTTCTTCCAGTAGTTTAAACCCGACAGATGGTTTTGGGGCAAGAATTATTTTATTCAATTCTTCCGTGATTCGTTCAGCCGAAACAATTTTAATCCTGTTTTTATTTGCTGCAATTGACTGAAGTGTTTTTGCTTCAATTTCAAAACCCAGCTGGGTTGAGAAACGAATGGCCCGCATCATCCGAAGAGGATCGTCAGAAAAGGTAACAGCAGGGTCGAGAGGAGTACGGATAATTTTGTGCTTCAGGTCGTTTATTCCATTAAAAGGATCAACGAGCTGATTAAAATTGCCGGAGTTCAACCCCAATGCAAGTGCGTTAATTGTAAAGTCACGCCGGTTCTGATCATCCTCAAGCGTACCATTTTCAACGATTGGTTTTCTAGAGTTTCTCTGATATGACTCTTTTCGTGCGCCGACGAATTCTATTTCCAGGTTCTTGTATTTTAGCATGGCGGTGCCAAAATTCCTGAAAATATTAACTCTTGGTTTTGGACGAACTTCCTGCGCTACCTTTTGGGCCAGTTCAATTCCGCTGCCAACCGTCACAATATCAATATCTTTAGAGGGGCGTTTTAGGAGCAGATCGCGAACATAACCACCAATTACGTATGTTTCCTGCTGCATTTCATCACTTACCTTTGATATAATGTCAAATATTTTGAGCTTCAGTCTTTTATCCATTATCCTGACAAAATTTGTAACTTCACCAGTAAATTACTGCCACTTGTTAAAAAATTGTGACAAAATTACAACTATTTCAAATAAAAGCGTAGTAAATTTTTAGGTTTGACCAAACGGCATTATTTTTGAATCGACATATGTAAATTGTTAGATATTTAAATAATTTAAAACTATAAATCATGTTGGAACATTTAACAAAAGAAACATTCAAAGAGAAAGTTTTTAACTGGGAAGCAAATAAAGAGTGGAAATATGAAGGTTCAAAGCCTTGTATGATTGATTTTTACGCCGACTGGTGTGGCCCATGTAAAATGGTTGCTCCTGTTTTGGAAGAGTTGCAGAAAGAGTATGGCGATAGTTTAGTAATTTATAAGGTTAATACTGAAGAACAGCAGGAGTTGGCTGGAATGTTTGGAATTCAGAGTATCCCTTCTTTGTTGTTTGTACCTCAGGAAGGACAACCGCAAATGGCGATGGGGGCACTTCCAAAGCCTACTTTCGAAAAAGCAATTGCCGATGTTTTAAAAGTTGAAAAGCCATTGGCCAATTAAAACATACGGGTTTTTCCAAACTGATGCCGGAAGAACTCTTGCAGCCTATTAAATTTTTTAAGCACCGGTTTTGCCGGGGTAGTTTTATATTACCGAAAGTTATCTTACTGGGCTTTTGGCAGTAAAAGAGAATGTTTTTCTTGCGGGAAAAGCATTTTTTTGTTTGGACAGACGGGTATTCCGGCGCTGTTGTTCAGTTTCAAATAGCAATTTATCTTCAAAAAATCGATAACTGTTTTCTGATTTTGAAAAGGAAGGATTTTTAAACAAATGCCAACCTAGTTATCGCAGTTTTCTAATGTAGGGATGTTCATAAGTATCAAAACCTATTGACAATAAATACGATAGGTTTTGTTATTTTTAAGAAAAACCCCGAAAAAGGCCTGAATCGCCAAAAATCGGGGTAATTTTCAAAATCCTTAATTGTGAAAGTACAAAGAATTTATGAAACGCCCCTTGAAATTAATTTTAATTCACCACGTCAGGAATTTTCTCTTTACTGGAAATCATTTTTAACATCTGAAATTGGTAAACTCTATGTCTCCTTACCCTGGGATGATTTAGTCCGGCATTTTAAAATCAAAGAAAATAAGAAAGGACCTTCCCGTTTTTTTAGTCCCGGGGGAATGATTGCATTGATGTTCCTTAAGTCTTATGTGGGGTGTTCAGACCGAAAACTAATTGAGCACTTAAACGGCAATATCCACTTTCAGCTTTTTTGTGACATCTGGCTACAAGGTGAAAGGCTTACCAATTATAAAATTGTCAGCCAGATACGTACTTTTTTGTCATCAAGGTTAGCTATTAGTGAAGCTCAAAAAATATTGGCAAAACATTGGAAACCCTTTATTGAACATCCCAACATTATGCTTACCGATGCAACATGTTACGAAACTTCGATGCGTTACCCAACCAATATAAAACTACTGTGGGAAAGTGTAGACTGGTGTTACGGTCAATTGAAATTAAGCTGTAAGTATTTAAAGATACGAACACCCCGAACCAAATATCTCAAGCAAAAAGAAAGGTATAGTCACTACAGCCGAAAGCGCAGGAAATCGAAAAAGCAGCGTAGAATACTTACCCGGAGCCTGCTGCACTTACTGGGGAAATTATTGTTTTTACTGGAAGAAACCCAGCAGAACTATCTTTATGAATTTACCATGCCAGCCAGATATTATCGCCAAATCAAAATAATTACCACGGTATTATCTCAACAACAAGAAATTTTTGATACAGGTAAAAGTGTACCCGACCGTATAGTCAGCCTTTCAAAAGCTTATATCCGGCCAATTGTACGAGGAAAAGAAGTTAAACCTGTTGAATTTGGAGCCAAGGTAAATATGATACAATTTGGAGGGATTAATTTTATCGAGCACATAAGCTTCAGCGCTTTTCATGAGGGGATAAGGCTTAAGCAATCTGTGCGTTACGGTCGCCAGCTGGTAGGTAAACCAACACACCTTTCGGGCGATGATATTTATGCCACCAATGCCAACCGCACCTGGTGCAGGAAAGAGAATATCATCCATGGGTTTAAACGAAAAGGAAGGGCAGGAAAACATGAACAGCACCGGAAAATACTTCATTCTGTACTTCGTAAAGAAAGAGCCACGCGAATGGAAGGAAGCTTTGGAACAGAAAAAGAACACTACGGCTTAAAGAAAATAAGGGCCATGACCCGGAAAAATGAAGAACTCTGGATTTTCTTTGGTGTACATACAGCAAATGCAGTTAGGATAGCCCGAAAAATGGCGCTCCAAAAACAAGCTGCCTAAAATCAAATCAATTTATTCAAAATCTTTAGGCAAATGGGAAAACTATGCCCAATTCCGGCCTTTTTTCGTCATAAAATCAATCGACACAAAAAAAAGAGATTCTTTTATCAAAATCGGGAAAAAATATCAAGGAGATTTTACCCGATTTTGTCCGAAGACCTTTACTGCTGAAGGTGCCTAATGTAAAACTTGTATTAAATTTTAAAAGCACTTTGGCGTTCAACTTTTTGAACTGGGCTTTTCTTTGATTCCGATCACCCTTTACCCTCTGTTTAGTTTTTTATTTATTTATCGTCGGCGTGTTCCAGTACAATCTTTGAATATTTTCAACTGATGTTGTTTTGAAGGAAGTTTGGTTTTATTGTTATCAATTATAGCGCTCGTAAATCCGCTTTTTGCACTGCACCTTTCTTTCTATTAAATTTTTGGTAGTTATACATAATACATAATCAAAAAACCTTCCATCAATGCGATGAAAGGTTTTTGATATATTAACTTTATTTTTTTCTAAAATCCTTCCGGGCTTCCAACTCTTGTCATAGCACAACGGAATCCCAAATCGTTTTGTGCTCTGGTTTGTTCAAGATATCTTCTTGTCCCCGGAACCAACCAGTAAGGTCTGTCTTTCCATGATCCTCCTTTGTAAACGCGAACGTTATCTGTTATTAACGAGGAGAATGCCCCCGGGCGATCATCCTGAACATACATGTCATTTGTAGACCTATTCTCTGCTGAATTCCAGTCGGTACCTTCTATAAGTTGCGAATTGATATCTCCGTCTTTAAAGTTTCTATAGTCGGCAATCGTATCTTTTACTAGTTCGCCGTACTCATTCCTCATCAAAGAACCATCAGCATCTCTTCTGTATTCAGTAATGACGTTACCTCTATATGGTTGAAATTCTTCAACATCTAAATTTGATAAAGGACGATAAACGTCTGAAACCCATTCACTTACGTTTCCAGACATGCAGTATAATCCATAATCGTTGGGTTCGTATGAGAATACAGGGGAAGTAATATCTGCGTTGTCATTCAAACCGCCTGCCATACCCATCATGTCACCACGACCGCGAACAAAGTTTGCTTTCATTCTTCCTTTTCCATCTTTTGATGCTTCTCTTAAATAAGTTCCGTTCCAAGGATACAAATTTCTTTCGGTGAGCAATTCTCCCTGAACATTACCAATAAGGCCATAGGCAGCATATTCCCATTCAGCTTCTGTTGGCAATCTGTAACTGGGTAAAGCAATACCGTCCTCCCATTTTAATCTTCTGGTTGTTCCATCAGTATTTTCTATCTGACTTTCACCGTCGGTGCCCTGGTACAGTCCTGCAAGATAGGTGTCGGTTGTAAAAACATTTTGACCGCTTTGCGTATTATCGTGTTGCAGGATACCCTTTTCGACCAGGATTTGCTCATTTACTCTGTCGGTTCGCCATGCGCAATAGGCTTCTGCCTGCTCCCATGTTACTGCCACAACAGGATAATCGCTGTAAGCCGGATGTCTATAATAGTTATTTACATACGGCTCGTTGTAAGCCAGTTCGCTTCTCCATTTCATTGTGTCAGGAAGTGCCGCTTCGAGTTTCGCCCTGTCTCCCGGATAAACTCTTCTTAACCAGTGAGTATATTCCCGGTAATCCTGATTTGAAACTTCTGTTTCATCCATATAAAATGACGCAACGGTAACTCTTCTTGGATAATTATCCCATTTGTACATTACATCCTGTTCAACTCTTCCCATGGTAAATGTGCCACCCTGCACAAATACCAGTCCAGGTCCGGCTTCCTGTTCGTAACCTGACTCGTAGGGAATGTCTCCGGTTTCATCTGAATTATACGCCCATCCTGTGGTACGGGAAACATCTTTGCTTCCTTTCCCCCCAAATAATCCACATCCTGAAAGGAATGCGGCTAAAAACACTACAAATAAAGTTTTTAGCTTCATTGAATTTATTTTTTTCATTACTTACTGATCGTCACAAATATAACTATTTTGTCTAATTCTTATTGTTTTAATATTCTAAAAATTTTTTACAATTAACCAGAACAGGTGTATCTTTAGCCCACCTTGTAGCAAATAATTTATACCGGAAATTAAGATTTGTCCAGCAATATTTATTTTAACGAGGCGTTTTACTGTTGTCAATTTTTAAAAGTTTAATGAAAAGATATTTACTTCTGTTTACCATTTTTATTGTTGGTTTTTCAGCAAACGATGTTCAAAGTGAGTTTATTGTTCTCAACTGGAGCAATCTTTCAGCGGGAAATACGTCTGCCGGAGGAAGAATAGATTACACTTTTGAAAATGCTGTTTACTTTCCTGAAAATAGAGGATTACCTTCCTTTTCTAAAATATACGCGCAGCCAAATTCGAAATCGAGGTTTCGGTTTATAATTGAAAATTTACGCTTTGAAGAAATTGAAAATGATTTCCGGGAAAACGTATTTAACAATGTGCCAACCGAAGTAAAGATAGCAACGCAGGAATTAAAATCCCGGGAAACTCTAAAAACAGAAGTGACGGTTTTACCATTTAAAAGAGAAGGTGATAAATTATTTCGTTTAACAGGTTTTAGTTTGAAAAAGATTCCGGTACGAAATAGGAAGACTGCGATAGTTTCTGCTAATGAATGGAAATCACAGTCGGTTTTAAGTGCCGGGAAGTGGATAAAAGTGAAGACTGCTGGGAAAGGAGTTTATAAATTACCCTATTCCAGGCTCACTGAATGGGGCTTTTCAAATCCGTCAAATGTGAAAGTTTATGGAAGCGGAGGTCGTCAACTTTCAGAAAGAACAGAGGAAATTACTTATGATGATTTAATCCAGAATACAATATGGACGGATGAAAACGATAGTGAAAATTGTCTGTTTTTTTATGAGCCCGGTAATATTGAGTGGACACTGAACAGCGAAGGAGAATACTTTGAACATAACAATCATGATTATGCAGTTAATGGATTTTTCTTTTTAACAGACGATGTTGGTTCAGGTAAGACACCTCAAATGGCAGAAGAAATAACCGAAACGCCAACACACTATGTATCTGCTTCTGACGCTTATACCTTGTATGAGAAAAATTCGTTAAATCTGATTTCTTCAGGGAAACAATGGTTTGGTGAAAAATTTTCTCATAACCAAACACGTAATTTTACTATTGAACTGCCGGGTATAAATAATACAAAAGAGGCTTATCTGAAAATAAATGCTGCAGCTCGATCGTATCAGTCTTCCAAGATGAGAGTAAAAGCCAAATCAGTTACTTTGGATGAATTTAGCTTTTCAGAAGTAGATACCGATGATGCTGTTGACACTTATGCGGGAGAAAATAGTAGCGGCATTTTATTTGACATCGACAGTGAAGATTTAGAAGTTGCTTTAACATTTGTCGGCAGCAATGCCAACGCGGTGGCCTGGCTTGACTATATTGAAGTTAATTATTCGCAGGATTTGAATTTAGATGAAGGAGCGCTATTTTTTAGAAACCTGGCTTCAGCAGGAACTGGTAATATTGCCGAATTTGAGATTCAGACACCTTCTTCAACGTCCCGGGTCTTTGATGTGACAGATATGAACAATATTGTTGAAGTGCCCGTGAAAATCTCCGGCAGTCAGATGACAATTAGAGCAACTTCCGACGATTTAAAGGAGTATGTGGCTTTTAACCCCGAAGGCGACTTTCAGGAACCAGAACTGGTTGGCGATGTTGAAAATCAAAACCTGCACGCATTATCAACTCCTGAATTTTTAATTATTACACATCCCTCGTTTTTGAGTGCAGCAAATGAACTTGCCGAGTTTCATGAAAGCTATGACGGGCTAAATACCGAAGTTGTTGTTTCAACCAAGGTATATAACGAATTTAGTTCCGGGCATTTTGATGCAACAGGAATCCGGAATTTTATAAAGATGTTTTACGATCGAGGAAACACATTGAAATATGTTTTGCTTTTTGGCGACGGTAGTTTTGATAATAAAAATATAAATGCAGAGAATTTAAATTTTATTCCTACCTATCAATCGCTAAATTCTTTAAATCCTGTTGGTTCATTTGTTACCGACGATTACTTTGTTCTTTTGGATGAAGGGGAAAGCGTTTATGACGGGGCCGTTGATCTAGGAATTGGAAGAATACCTGCATCTACGCTGCTTCAGGCGCAAACTGTGGTTGATAAGATAAAAAACTATCACTCCACACAGGCACTTGGAAATTGGCGCAACGTAATTTGTTTTATCGGTGATGATGAGGATGGGAATATTCATATGGGCGATTCAGAGAAACTTGCCGGTTTGGTGAACGAAAACCATAAAGAATTTATTACTGATAAAGTTTATTTCGATGCGTTTGTTCAGGAGACAAGTACTTCAGGAGAACGATATCCGGATGTAACAGATGCCATTAACAAACGTGTACAGGATGGTGTTTTGGTTTTAAATTATGTGGGGCATGCCAATGAAAGATTTTTAGCCGATGAACATGTTTTGGATGTAAGTAATATTAATTCCTGGTCAAACGAGAATAATTTGCCAATATTTGTAACAGCCACCTGTGAATTTAGCCGTTTTGATTCCGAAGAAATGTCGGCGGGAGAATATGTGTTATTCAACTCAAGTGGTGGTGGGATTGGTCTTTTTTCAACCACACGTTTGGTTATCTCCGGTCCTAACTATTTATTAAGCAGAAGTTTTTATAACCATGTTTTTGAACGCGATGAAAATGGAGTGCATTACAGGATGGGAGATATAATGCGTCTCGCTAAAATAAATACGTCAAACACAACTAATAAACGTAACTTTAGCTTGCTTGCCGATCCGGCATTGAAACTTTCGTATCCCGAATATAAGGTAGTTACTACAGCGGTAAACAATCAGGATGCAACAGCAAATCCCGATACCATTGGTGCATTGCAAAAGATTACTGTTTCAGGTTATATCTCGGACTACGAGGGAGAAAAGTTGCAGAGTTTCTCCGGAGAAATTATTCCAACGGTTTTTGATAAAGCAATTGAAATGGAGACTCTTGGAAATGCCGGGGAAACTCCAATGGAATTTGAAGTACAGGAAAATGTAATCTATAAGGGAGTTGCAAGTGTAACGAACGGAGAGTTTTCTTTTAGTTTCGTTGTCCCTAAAGATATTTCATATAATCTTGGAAAAGGAAAAATAGTTTATTATGCCGATAATGGAGAAACAGATGCTCATGGTGCCTTCGAGAATTTTGTGATTGGAGGGACGGATAATCAAATTGAAGATAATCAGGGACCGGATATTCAACTTTATATGGATTCCGAAGAATTTGCATCGGGTGATGAAACCAGTAAAAATCCGGCTTTATTGGCTTTTCTTTCAGATGAGAATGGCATAAATACAGCGGGAACCGGCATTGGGCATGATATTACAGCTGTCCTCGATGATGATTATTCCAGTGTTTACGTTTTAAATAACTATTATCAGGCAAATACCGACGATTATACCAGCGGCGTCGTAAAATATCCTTTTAGTAATCTTGACCAGGGGATGCATACCCTGAAGTTAAAAGCCTGGGATGTGGCAAATAATTCCTCGGAAGTTGAAATTGAATTTTTTGTTTCCGGTGGGTTTGTGATATCAGGAGTGAGTAATTACCCCAACCCCATGACTGACTACACTTATTTTGTTTTTGAACACAATCAGTCGGGATCAACCTTTGAAATTTTGATTGAGGTTTTTGACATCCAGGGCCGTAGAATCGACTATTTTGAAACGGAGGCCGGTTCAAACGGTCTGGTAAGTAATCCAATTCCGTGGGACTTGAGTGAGCTTAAGCTGGAAGCCAGAGACGGAATTTATTTTTATAAGCTCACTGCTCGAAATGAAGACGGTGTAATAGCTTCTAAATCAGGGAAACTCATTATTTCATATTAAATTTATTAACGATAGGTAATTTTTCATAAAACAAACCGTTCTCTTTTTTAGTTTAACTATGGCAACAAAGACAAATATTATATCTTTGCAGCGCTCAATTTTAAAAATATTATGATCAAACAGTTACGATTACTTTTTATTTTCGCCCTTACAATTACTATGGCAGAAAATGTAAGTGGACAGGCAACCACTTCCGGGGCGAATACAATTACAACAGCTGTCCCGTTTTTGTCGATAACACCTGATTCAAGGGCTGGTGGGATGGGAGATGCCGGAGTAGGTACTACTCCTGATGTAAACTCACAACACTGGAATCCGGCAAAATACGCTTTTATTGAAAATGATATGGGGGTTGGTATGTCTTATTCCCCCTGGCTGCGGGCTTTGGTCGACGATATTAATTTAGCCTACCTTGTAGGTTACAAAAAGCTGGATGACGTTCAAACCTTAAGTGCATCTCTGCGTTATTTTTCTTTAGGAAGCATTCAGTTTCGCGATGCATATGGAACTCCGGGAATGAGCGCAAATCCAAATGAATTTGCATTGGATTTTGGATATACGCGTCAGCTTTCTGATATTTTTGCAGGTGCAGTTTCTGTCCGTTACATCCGCTCTGATTTAACAAATGGCCAGTACAACGAATCAACCGGTCAAACGCATGCAGGGAATTCGTATGCCGCAGATGTGGCTTTCTATCTTTATAATGAATTCAGAGCAAATGGAAAAGATAATATCTTTTCAGCGGGTATTAATATTCAGAATATCGGTGCTAAAATTTCGTACGACGATGGTGCTACAAAAGATTTTATTCCCACAACCTTGAAATTGGGGGCAGCATATACCACTGAGGTTGACGATTATAACTCATTTAGTTTTGTGTTTGAAGCCAGTAAATTGTTGGTGCCAACACCTCCCGAAGATACCACAAGTTACGATCCCGGAGACGTTATTTATCCCGGTGGAATTAACTCTGATATTGGTGTGATTTCAGGTGTTTTTAAATCGTTTGGTGATGCGCCAGGTGGTTTTTCTGAAGAGTTGCAGGAGATTAACCTTTCTTTAGGTGTTGAATACTGGTATAACAAGCAGTTTGCAATACGTGGAGGTTATTTTTACGAACATGAAAATAAAGGTAATCGTAAATTTATTACAGCCGGTGCAGGTTTAAAAATGAATGTTTTTGCACTCGATTTTTCGTACCTTATTCCGACACAAAGAAACCATCCTCTGGAGAATACGCTGCGTTTTTCACTCACTTTTGATGTTGATGCGTTTGGAAATCAGCGATAGATAACTTATGAGTTTTCGTATTGGACAAGGATATGACGTACACTGCCTTGCCAAAGGAGAAACCTTATGGCTTGGCGGTATTTTAATTCCACACGATAAAGGTACGGTAGCGCATTCCGATGGCGATGTGCTAATTCATGCCATTTGTGATGCGATGCTCGGTGCACTTAAGTTGCGTGATATTGGAACAAATTTTCCTGACACCTCAAACGAGTTCAAAAATATAGACAGTAAAATCCTTTTAAAAAAGTCTTATGATTTGGTAAAGGGAAAGGGATTCGAAATTGTAAATATTGATGCCACAATAAGTGCTCAAAAGCCAAAACTGAAATCATTTATTCCTGATATGGAAAAAACCATGGCTCAGGTTCTGGAAATTGATGAAGAGCAGATTTCGGTGAAAGCCACAACCACAGAGAAATTAGGTTTTGAAGGCCGTGAAGAAGGAATTTCTTCCAGCGCCGTAGTTTTGGTAAAAAAATCTGACAGTGGAAAATAAAAAGACTTTGGTTATCGGTGCCAGTACCAATCCGGTGCGTTACTCAAATTTGGCGATTCAATCGCTTCGCAGGCACAAAAACGATGTGGTTGCTTTGGCAAAACGAATGGGAAAAGTTGCTGATGTTGAGTTCGTCAACAGCTTTCCTTCGCAAAAGGAAAATATTCATACAGTAACGATGTATGTCGGGCCACAAAACCAACCTGAGTTTGTTGATCCGATTCTTTCTTTGCATCCTGAGCGGGTAATTTTTAATCCCGGGACCGAAAATGTGGAGTTTTCTCAAAAGCTCAGAGAAAAAGGAATTGAAGCCATTGAGGCCTGTACTTTGGTTTTGTTGAGCACGGGGCAGTATTGAACTTTAAAAAAAACGGCTATGTTTATTGAAATTCAATCATTTGACGAGTTTTTAAAATTGAAGGAAACGGAACCAGCCTTGCTGGCCTATTTTTCAACCGATGCCTGTAATGTTTGTAAAGTATTAAAACCAAAAGTAGCGGAACTCGTAAGCAAAGAATTTCCTAAAATAAAACCGGTGTATGTAAAATCGGATATTTTGCCCGATGTTGCAGCACAAAACCAGATTTTTACAGCTCCAACAATTTTAGTCTTTTTTGATGGTCGGGAGACTATCCGTAAAAGCAGGAATATTGGGATCAGCGAACTTCAGCGTGAAATATCACGGCCGTATTTTATGATTTTTTCAGAATAAAACTTCACTTTCTCACGTCTTGCTTTTCTTCTTAGTTACCCTGCAATAACGCGGCAGCTATTTCTGATTTTATGCTTTCCAGCTTCGGCGTCTCTCTTTTGTCGCTAAGCCTGCATCCCCGTATAATTAGAGAAGCCTGCAAACAGTCCGGCAAAAATCATTATCACAATCATCAGTAGGTAGATTGCAAAAATCACAATCATAAAAATGCCGATAAAACGATAAAGTGCTTTCAGATTATAAAACGCCTTTGAAAACAGGCGTTGATTTTTTAGCGACAATGCCATTCTAATTCCTGTTGAAAAGCGGTATAAATAGAGGATCGGTAGAAAATAAATGGCTCCTATAATCAGATAAAATACACCAATTAAAAATGTGGGGAAAGGCAATCCGCCAAAATTTTCTGTGGGAATAAGAGCAAAAACGATGCTCATTACAAATCCGCCTGCAACGAGCAGCCCCATAAAAACAAAACCCAGAATAGCCAGAAATTTCCCCCATTTTCCGGCTTCATTCATGTAGGTGCTTACCTCGTCTGTTATTTCCAGTGTTTTTACTTCGTTTATGATCCGGGATTTTTCTGCGAGTGTTTGCTTTGCTTGCTGATTTTCAGTATCCATATTTTTTGATTTGGTTATTTATATTTGATTTGTTAATGGCAAAATAAACAAGTGTTTGTTTGAAAACGAATTTTTGTTTATAAAAATTCGTTTGGGGTAAATAAGTCTCACATCTACCATTTCCGGTTCACTTTCATACAAGGGAAGGAGAAAGTTTCCGGCAGATAAAGCGACCTTAATAAAGACGCTTTTAGCCGGAGAAGTTCTTATATAATAATAAAAACGGTTTATAAGGCTGGGCGTTTTAGCACCAAATATACATCGTTTTTTATCTCAACTCATTTTTTAATTATTTCATAATTGAAGTCTGGATGTATTGTTAATGCTCGAAACAATGTTTTTTTCAGCTCTGAAAACTAATCGGTATATAAAATCTTATAACTCATATCTTCCTGATATCAGTTTACAGATTGGAAAATTGTTCCATTATTTTGTGTTCATCGCCGACTATAAGTGAAGAATGTTTTTGGGGCTGGCATGGTATCGTTTTTTTATTTTTAAGTGTCATTTTTCAACCCTAACAAAAGCTGTGTAATGTTACCGTGTCTGAAAAGTGCAAAAAAAAACTGGTGCAACACAAGGTAACCAGAAAATGAAAAATGGATACCTGAGTATTAACTCATGGATATCCATTTTTCTCATATTAGATATTTTTTAATTCCGGTTGGCCACTTTAGCCAGCAACCTTAATATTTCGAGATACAACCAAATTAAAGTTACCATCAAGCCAAATGCGCCGTACCATTCCATGTATTTTGGAGCTCCTGATCCGGCGGCCCGTTCAATAAAAGAGAAATCGAGCACCAGGTTGAGCGCTGCAATAGCAACTACCACCAAACTAAAACCGATGCTGAAATTACTGCTTCCATACAAAAAGCCAAGGTTGGCGCCAAAAAGTCCGGCGATAAAACTTACAAAATAAACCAGCGCAATTCCGGCTGTTGCAGCGAAAACTCCCAACATAAATTTTTTTGTTACTTTAATAATCCCCGAGCGGTAGAAAAACAGCATCGCAGCAAAAACGGCCAGTGTTAGTGCAACGGCCCGCATTACGATTCCGTTGTATTGCATTTCAAAAAAAGCAGAAATACCGCCCAGAAAGAGTCCTTCGAAAACGGCATAAATCGGTGCTGAAATTCCCGAACTTTGCGGACGGAACACAGTGATTAGAACCGTTATAAATCCGCCAATTCCTCCAATGGCCAGCCATGGTGCGACAGCTGAAAATCCAGCCTCCGGATTAATGTTGGCAACGTCAAAAAATTTATTCCAGGTGAAAACGGCAGCTGCTACCACCAAAAGTAACATCAGAGCGGTTTTGTTTATTGTTCCGTTCACCGTCATAACATCTGATGCCGATGAATATCCCCGGCTAAAAACCCTCTCTTTAAAAACCGGATTTGATGTTTTTGATAAGTTCATTTTCTGTTTGTTTAAATGTTTTCAAAATTTCAATATAAACCAGTTGTTACACAATTCAAAAAATCTGCCAGAAGTAAAATACTGACAGCTTTTCAGGTATTATTACAAATTTTTATTTGGATTTGTTTTCCCGATCTCCTTAAAATAAGGGCTGGTTAGTTCTTCGTAAAGTGTTTCCCCCAGTTTGACAGTGTCTTCAAAGTCGCTTTGCTGCATTTGAAGAGCGAGTTCTACACTTTGTGTATTTAATAACGCCGAACGACTACCCAAAGCAATTACCGAGCGGTAAATAATGGTGTGGAGTTTTGTGTTTCGCGCCAGTACTTCCAATTCAGCATAAAAAGGCTCAAACATCTCGTCGATAGCATTTTTTTCTGTTACAGCGAGTCTGCTCATTAAATGAATTCCGGTAAAATGAACCAGGTATTTTTTTCCCCGGCACCACTCCAATGCTTTTACAAAAGCAAATTTGCATTTTACCCAAAGATTGGCTGACACCTGTTCGGCTATTTCTGTGTTCTCAAAACTTTTGGTCCAGTAATCCATTTGTTCTTCTGTTACCTTTTCGGGCTCATCAAGCAGGGAGGCCAGAATCATGGTTTCGCGCCACTGTTTGTTCCAGAGTTTTAAAGCAAGTAAATGGTCGGATTCAAATTGTTTGGCAATTTCCCTTAGTTCAATCAGCGAAACGCCCCAGTTTAATTTGTATTTTAATCCTTTTTGGCTCATCATCACAGAAACATCACCGTTTTTTCGCGATTTGATGAGAGACAATAATTTTTGAAATTTTTGTTCGGTTTCCTGATTGTCGAGAATAAAATCCATGAAAAAAAATTTTTCCAAAAATAAAGATTATTAATTGTTTTAATTTTATGAATGAGATAAACTCTCACTATGTAAATTTTTTTGTTGGGTTTTTCATTTCCCGTCCGTTTTTAAGTCCGATTCTATTTTCTATTTTTACACAGCTTAAATAAAATACATGCCTGCCCTGCGAGAGTCGATTAATAAAGTATTTCAAAGCGAGTTTTACCGAAATATTCTGAGCCTTTTTTCAGGAATGTTTCTGGCTCGGTTATTTCCGGCGCTTTTTGCTTTAATAATTGTCCGGATTTATTCTCCTGAGAATTTTGGACTTTTTGTCCTGTATATTACAATTGCTTCCACACTTTCAATAATTTCCACGGGGAAGTATGAAAATGCAATCATTCTGGCAGAAACAAAAACGGAAAAGAGACATATCTTTTGGTTGGCTCAGAAAATCAATGTGCTTGTTAATGTTGTTGCAGCGCTTGGAATTTTTGTTTATATTCTGGTTGAAGGAGTTGAGCTGATAACTTCGGTTTTGCAATTGGTACTTATCCCTCTGTATTCTTTCTTTTTTGCTGCCGTGCAACTTTTACGTAATGTTTTAATTAGTAACAAACAATTTAAAAAACTTTCTTTTCTGGAAATCACCCGCTCACTTACCACAGGAATATTGCAGTGTTTGTTTTTTGCCTTTCCTGAGACCGGATTATTTATGGGCGCTTTTTTGGCGCAACTGCTGATTTATTTTGTTTATGCGCGAATGATTCCGGAGGCACAATGGAATCGTAAATTTCTTTTTACAAAAGAAGAACGGAATTATGGAAGAAGGTATATTAATTTTCCAAAATTTTCCGTTGCTTCCGAGATCTTTAACTTTTTAAGTAGTCAGTTGCCTGTGTTTCTGATTAAGCCTTTTTTTGGCAGTACAATACTTGGCTTATATTCTTTTCCGCACCGGTATGTAAGTACTCCGGTTCAATTATTAAGTACTTCTGTTTCGCGTGTTTATATACAAAAGGCCCGGTCGTTAAAAAATAATGTTTCAGATCTGAGCCGGCTTACTTTTTCGCTTTTTAAAAAGCAATTTTTAATAGGAATAATTCCCTTTACCGTAATGACCTTGTGGGGGCAAGCTATTTTCCGGGTGGTTTTTGGGGCAGAATGGGAGTTTTCAGGTTTTTTGGCGCAACTTATTGCACCCTGGTTATTTGTTGTTATGTTGATCTCACCGCTGTCGGCAATAATGATAGTAATGGAGAAACAGAAAATTTCAATGTTTTTCAATATTCTTTTAATGGCTTTCCGAATTGCCGGTTTGTTAATTGGAGGAATAATTTTAAAAGATATTTCGTGGGCAATAGGCTTATACAGTTTCACCGGTTTTGTATTTTTTGTTGCGCTTGGAGCCTATTCGCTAAAACTGGCGGGGGTAAAACCTGGTGACATAATGAAATTCGTTTTTAAAATCTTGATTGTAATTTTACTTCCTTTAATTTTACTCAGAATATGGATGTAAGGCCAAAAATCACCCTTGAGAAATATAGCTGGACTTCCGACGGAGGAATTTCGGTTTGCGGTTTTACCTGGTTGAACGGAGAGTATATTTCAGGGGAAGGCTTTCGAAGATTGATATCGCAGCATTCGGCTTCTGTTGAAAACATAAAAAAGTTTTTAACTCAACTTAACGGACAGTTTTCAATAGTTGTAAAAAAAGATTCTGAGGTTTGGCTGGTTTGCAGTCATACCTGGAGTTATCCTCTTTTTTATTTTCAGAATGGAAATGAGATAGCTGTTTCGGATGATCCGTATTTATTGGTAAAAGAGTTTTCAACTCCGGAAATAGATTCGTTTTCAAAAAACTATTTTTTATTGTTTGGTGTAACACCCAATAACAACACACTTGTTAAACAAATATACCAGGTAAATCCGGGAGAGATTGTTGTTTTCGAAAATGGTCGGGTGACTAACATGTCATTTTTTGATGTAGTGGGTGATATTTTGGATAGAAAAGTTGAGGAAGAAAAACTACATCAATCCATTTTGTCTTTGTTTGAAAGATATTCTGATTTTTTTAAAAATAAACAGGTATTGCTTCCGCTAACCGGAGGTTATGATTCTAGACTCCTGGCTTGTTTGTTAAAGGAATTTGGGCATAAAAATGTTCTTTGTGCAACCTGGGGACGAAAAGGAAATGTGGAAGTCGAACCGGCAGAAAAAGTGGCAAAACAGCTGGGGTATTCACATGTTTTTATTGAATACAACGAGGATGTTATCTCTGGATTCTCAAAAACGCAACAGTTTCTGAACTATGCGGAGTTTGCCGGTCATATTTCATCGATGCCTTTTTTACAGGATTATTTTGCTATCGGTTATTTGCAGAAAAACAAAATGATAACGACAAAAACGATAGCAATGCCAGGTTATTCAGGCGATTTTTTTGCAGGCTCACATCTTGATTCATACGTCAGAACAGCAAACAACCGGTATTTGTTTTCGAAAATGATAAATAAATACAGTTCTTCTTATCCTCTAAATATCAGTCAATTGAGAGATATTGGGGGCTATATTGGAGAATGTTTTTTGGAAAATAAAGCGGCTGAGCCCTGGCAAAAATATGAGCAATGGGATTTTCAGGAAAGGCAGTGTAAATTTATAAGTAACGCCAACCATGCCTGGTTCTACTTTGGTGTGGAAGTTTTAATGCCGTTGTTTGATAAAGATTTTATTGATTTATTTCGGAATTTGCCGTTTGAGCAAAAATTAGGAGTTGGTTTTTACAACAAAACATTGGAAAAGCTATTTTTTAAACCACATAAGGTAGACTTTCATTTAAAAAACAGCATGAGACCAACCTCAACTCCTTCAAATTTGAAAAGACTGGTTTTAAAAATTTCTCCGGCTTTTTTGAAAAATATGTATTACCCGCTTTTGGATGATATTTTTTACCGCGAAATCACCACGGATTTAAAGAGTTCGGGCAAAACGTATTCTTATAAAAGACCGCTAAAACCTAATGCTTACAATAGTTTTATTATACAGTGGTATCTGCAGTTTTTGGACCAATTAATGACAAATAGATGATGATTAGTGTTTTGAAGAATGATTTGCTTTGTATCTATTGCAAAAGTCACGACTTGAAAATAATGGAGCAGTCCAATGTATTGGTCTGCGAAAATTGTAAGCAGAAATATAATATCCGGAATGATGTTCCGGTTCTTCTTCGTCAGGATAAAGAGGAGGACCTTTCAAAATCTGATATTCATCAAAAACAGGAAACCAATTTTAATTATATTGATCATTACCAAAAGGATGGAGTTGAATTTAACTATTTTGAAGAGCGTGATAGAGGAACCGAACATATGAATAAAAGAGTGGGAGAATATATTCTTTCACAAATAAAAAATAAATCAGGGAAAATACTTGATGTGGGCTGTGGTAAAGCATGGGTGGCAAAAGAGTTATGTCCCCGGGGGTGTGAAGTTGTTTCCATGGATATTTCATTGGAAAATACTTCAGAAGCATTGAAAAGATACCCTTTTGAAAATCATGCCGCTGTAGTTGCCGACGTATTTTCTTTGCCATTTAAAGAGAATGTTTTTGATTACATCGTTGCGTCGGAGATTATTGAACATGTGGCTGATCCCGCAAAATTTGTGGAGAATCTTATACGCGTTTTAAAACCCGGAGGAAGCCTGATCGTAACAACGCCTTACAAGGAAAAAATTCGTTATTCTCTTTGCGTTCACTGTAATAACCCAACTCCACTTCATGCACATATTCATTCTTTTGATGAAAGAATATTAAAAGATTTATACAAAGCTGCTGATTTGGAGTCATATGAGTCTTTTACGTTTGGAAACAAAATTCCTGTACATTTACGAATGCATGGTTTTTTAAAGTTTTTTAATTTTTGGTGCTGGAAGAAGATGGATCAGGTATTGAATTTAATTTATAACGCTCCTCTGCGTATTTTGGCGAAGTGGGAAAAGAAGGTAAAGTAAAAAATATTTTTGGTAGTGGCGTTGACTACATGTTCGAAATCTTATTTTTTATTGTGCTGTGATACTCGCGTTGTTGGAACAGTTTTTTTGGCTTACACGGCATAGCAGTATACTTTCAATACGAATGATTTGAAGTAAGTTTTTCTTGCTTTATATTTGTTTAAAATCGAAATCAAATGATTCAACTAAAAGGCAGAACCCGGAATATTTTATTTATAGTTGGCGGAATATTTACCGTTTTTTTGATTTGGTATTTTAGTGCAATCGTTACTTATGTGCTTATTTCGGTTGTTCTTTCTTTTATTGGTCGTCCGCTTGTGCGGTGGCTGAGCGGGATTCACATTAAAAACATCAGAATTTCCAAAGGTTTGGCTGCATTTTTAACTCTGGTTGTGTTATGGATTGTTTTTATTTCCTTTTTTAGGTTTATCATCCCGCTTCTAATCAGTGAAGTTGAAACACTTTCACAAATCGATCTGGAAGCGCTGATCAATTCCATTGAAGAGCCAATCTCACATTTACTTGAGCTTACCGGTAGCAATACACTTTCTTTGGAGAACAAAACATTTATGGATGTACTGACAGAACAGTTGACTTCGGAGATAGATGTATCGAGGCTCTCCAATATTTTTGGAGTTGTGGCAGGTACGCTGGGTGAACTTTTAATTGCTTTTTTTTCCGTTTCCTTTATTACCTTCTTTTTTCTGAAAGAGAAAAATATGTTTCGCGAGGGCGTTTTGCTTATCGTTCCAACAGAAATGGAAGAGAAGGTGGCACATATAATGGACTCTATTTCCCATTTATTGCGACGTTATTTTATTGGCTTACTTTTCGAAGTTTTTATGGTCATGTTGCTCGATACCCTGGGATTAACCATTGTCGGAATTGAATTTAATCACGCCGTTGTAATTGGTTTATTTTGCGGAATGTTTAACGTAATTCCTTATCTGGGGCCATGGATGGGAGCTGCAGTTGGTCTGCTTATTGGTGCAGCGCTGAATATAAATGCCGATTTTATGAGCCATACGCTACCATTATTAGGATTTATGACCATTGTTTTCGCCTCTGTTCAGGTTATCGATAATGTATTATTTCAGCCGCTAATTTATTCCAGCAGCGTAAAAGCACATCCTCTTGAAATTTTTTTGGTGATCATGGCGGCGGGAAGCCTTGCAGGAATTTTAGGAATGATCCTGGCAATTCCGGTTTATACAATTCTCAGGGTTATCGCCAAAGAGTTCTTTGATAACCTGAAACTGGTGAGGAAACTTACTGAGAAATTAGAAAACGAAAAAAATGTTGAATAAAGGTAGAGTTTAAAATTGTAAATTTTATTTCCTGTTAATTTGCCACTCCCTTTTTTTTATTCAATTGTTGAATTTGTTGAAATTCAGAAAAGATGATCTGATGAGTTTGATATTATGTAAACATTTGTTGGTTTTGGAGTAAGTTTATTTTAAATTAATGTTCATTTAATTTGAAAAGAATCCTGATTTTAATTATCTTTTCTACAAGTTTTTAGGCTTTTTCTGAAACCTTTGCAGATGTAGTTTGTTAAATCTTATGTTTTATTGGACAGGCCTTTGTTTTAATGCTAAACTGGACAGAATGAGAAATTTTTTTCGTGGGAGATTAGGTACAAAAAAAGTATCCTTTCGTATTCTTCTTGTTGTTTTAATTATTCCTTTTTTTTATGTAAAATTTGCTTATTCACAGGATGATTCCGCTTTGGTTTTGGAAAGTAGTACGGTTGCTGAACAACCAGACGACACCACGGGGAGTCAAAATTCTGAAAATGAGGCAATAATTCCGGAAAAGGACAGTGCTCATTTATCAGAGACTGATAGTGCTGCTTCCGGGCATGAAGAAACTACTGCAACTCCCGGTGAAATTGATCACGCTGTGTCAGAAGGGCATGAAATTGATGAAGTAAAAAGAGGAGAGCGTTTTTTTCGCGGGCTTTTACCTTTCAGAAGTGAAAGTCAATCCTGTGTTTCATGCCATAACATCCGGCAGGTTGATACGCTAAACTGGAATCCTTCAGCGCACGATATCGCCGTAAAATATGCACATATGGATTTTGCTGCTTTTCAAAATGCAGTTATGAATCCAACCGGAGTTAAAATACAAGCGTCACATCAAAATTTTGAATTAACCGAAGACGATCTGCGGACAGTAAAATCGTTTTTGGATAATATGGCAGCGGAAGGGCCAGGTACTTCGAAACCCAGTTACAATAATTTAATTCTGTTTTTATTTTTAGGTTTGTTACTGACCTGGGCAATCATCGAATTAATTTTCCTTAAAAAAATAAAGTGGAAGTTTATTCCTGTTATTCTGCTTATCGGAGCATTTGGCTGGCAAATAAAAATGATAGTAACGGATGCTATTCGTCTGGGACGTCAGGAAAATTACGCTCCCGATCAGCCGGTAAAATTCTCACATGCTGTACATGTAGGCGAAAATGGGATTGACTGTATGTATTGTCATACTACTGTTGAGCAGGGAAAATCTGCAGGGATTCCTGCGGCCAATCTTTGTATGAATTGTCATATTATTATCCGGGAAGGTACAAACAGTGGGAAATTTGAAATTTCCAAAGTTGTGGAGGCCAATGAAACGGGGCAGCCGATCGAATGGACACGCATCCACAATCTCCCTGATCATGTGTTCTTTAGCCACGCCGTGCATGTTGGCTCTGCACAACTCGACTGTGCAACCTGTCATGGTCCGGTTGAAGAAATGGATATTATGCGTCAGCACAGCGACCTTTCGATGGGATGGTGTATCAATTGCCACAGGGAAACACAGGTGAATTTTGAAGAGAATGACTATTACGATCAATATATCAAATTACATGAAGATTTGAAGGCGGGAAGAATTGATACCATAACCGCCGAGGATATTGGCGCTAACGATTGTATGCGTTGTCACTATTAAAATTGTAAAAACAAAAGTTTGTAAGTTCAGACTATGGTAAAATATTGGAGAAGTTTAGACGAATTAAAAGATCCGGTAGCATTTAAAAAGAACGAGCTAAAGCTTGAAGTCGACACCAAAAGGGAGTTGTTCAAAAAAGAGTCGGCTTCGTCGAGGCGCGATTTCCTGAAAACTTTTGGTTTTAGCGTTGCAGCAGCGGCGGTTGTTGCGAGTTGTAAAAAACCGATTGATAAAGCAATTCCCTATCTGATAAAGCCCGAGGAAGTTACTCCAGGGATGGCCAATTATTATGCATCAACCTATTTTGATGCAAATGAATATTGCAGTGTATTGGTGAAAGTACGTGATGGCCGTCCGATAAAGATTGAAGGAAATAATTTGTCTTCTGTTTCTCAACAGGGAACCACAGCACGGGTGCAGGCTTCGGTTCTGAACTTATACGATGACGCGCGGTTTAAAACTCCTCTAAAACAAAGAAGTGCAACTGCCTGGGAAGAAGTGGATGCTGAAATCGTTCAGAAACTTGCGGAATTAAAAGCCGAAAACAGAAAAGTGGTTTTATTGACCTCAACCATTATATCTCCTTCAACAAAAAAGGTAATTGGTGAATTTCTTAAAGAATATCCAAATGCTGAGTGGCTGCAATATGATGCTGTATCGGCAACAGGAATTTTAAAGGCGAATCAGGCAAGTTTTGGAAAGGCTTTCCTTCCGGATTACCATTTTGAAAAAGCAAAGGTAATTGTAAGTTTTGGTGCCGATTTTCTCGGAACGTGGCTTTCGCCGGTGGAATATACAAAGGCTTATACTGCCGGAAGAAGGGTTTTGGAAGCTTCGGACGAAATGAATCGTCACTACCAATTCGAAACAGGGATGACTGTAACCGGTTCGAATGCAGATGTGCGTTTTCCGGTTAAACCTTCAGAAGAAGCTGTAATTATTGCCGATTTGTATAATCAGTTGCTCTCCGCAAAAGGTATGGCACCAGTGTCTGGTCAAAAATCTTCGGTTGATTTATCCGGCCTGGTTGAAGACTTAATTGAAAATGAAGGAGAATCGCTGGTGGTTTCGGGCAGTAATGACGAGAATGTGCAAATTATTGTAAATGCAATAAATAATTTATTAGGGAATTATGGCTCCGCTATTTCCCTGAAAAAAACATTAAATACCCGCCAGGGACTGGATGATGAGTTCGAGTCTTTTCTCTCTGAACTGAACTCAGGCAATGTTTCCGGAGTTTTGTGTTGGGGAGTAAATCCGGTGTACAATCACCCCAAAGGAGAAACGATAAAAACGGCCCTGGAAAATATTTTTCTGTCGGTTTCTTTTGCTGACAGAAAGGATGAAACAACTGTTGCCTGTCAGTTTGTTTGCCCTGAACCACATTATCTGGAAGCATGGAACGATGCTGAACCCAAATCAGGGGTATACAGTTTGGCGCAGCCTACCATTCCAAAATTGTTCGACAGCCGGCAGCCACAGGAGTCGTTGGCGAGATGGAGTGGGACGGAGTCTCCCGATTTTTACACGTTTCTGAAAAACAATTGGGAGAATGAAATATTTGCTCAGCAAGATGAATTTGCAAATACGCAAATGTTTTGGAATGACGCCCTGCAAAAAGGAGTTTTTGAATCAGAACAGGAAATCTCTCAAAATATAAGTTACAGTGAAAATGGATTAGAAAATGCACTTTCTGCAATCCAACCTGCATCGACAGGTTGGGAAATTGCATTTTATGAGAACATGGGAATGGTGAACGGCAGCTTTGCCAACAATCCGTGGCTACAGGAATTACCCGATCCTATTGCTAAAATTAGCTGGGATAATTTTGCTGCTGTGCCGGTAAAATGGGCAGAAGAAAACGGAGTTGCCAACGAAAGTGTTATCACGGTTAATGGTGTTGAATTACCTGTTTTTGTGCAACCGGGACAGGCGCCCGATACGATTTCTGTTGCGTTGGGCTACGGACGTCTGGTTGCCGGGAAGGTAGGTGAAGGAGTGGGTAAAAATATGTTTGCCCAAACAGTTGTCGAAAATGGCGCAAAAAAATTCTGGCTTACAGGAGCTGAAGTGGTAAAAACGGAGAAGAGTTACAAACTGGCGCTTTCACAAACTCATCATTCCATGGAAGGAAGACCGATTGTTCGCGAAACAACTTATGATGAGTGGAAGATCGATCCGGCTTCAGGTAACGAAAAACATGAGGAGGTGGAAGACCACCACGTTACACTCTACCCGGAGCCTGAGTTTAAAGGGCATCATTGGGGGATGGCTGTTGATTTGAGTTCATGTATCGGTTGCGGAAACTGCACAATTTCCTGTCAGGCTGAAAACAATATTCAGGTGATTGGGAAGGAACAGGTTCGAAATCGCCGGATTATGCACTGGATAAGGGTAGACCGCTACTTTTCAAACGATGCTGAAAACCCTGAAGTATATCACCAGCCGGTAATGTGTCAGCATTGCGATAACGCACCTTGCGAAAATGTGTGTCCGGTATCAGCTACACCGCACAGCGAGGAAGGATTAAATCAAATGGCCTACAACCGTTGCGTAGGAACAAAATATTGTGTGAATAACTGTCCGTACAGAGTTCGTCGCTTTAACTGGTTTCAGTACATCAACAATGATGAGTTTGATTATGCATCAAACAGCGAGTTGGGAAGAATGGTATTGAATCCTGATGTAACAGTGCGTTCACGTGGTGTAGTAGAAAAATGTTCTTTCTGTGTTCAGCGGATTCAGGAGAAAAAGGCGCAGGCAAAAGTGGATGGCCGTCCGATTGAAGATGGCGAAATTCAGCCGGCTTGTGTCCAGTCTTGTCCGGGTAATGCACTCGTTTTTGGCGATTTAAACAATCCGGAAAGTAAAATTTCCAAATTGTTTAAGAACGAAAGAAACTATCATTTGCTTGAAGAGCTTCACACACTTCCTTCAGTAGGATATTTGACAAAAGTAAGAAACAAAAAAGCTTAAATAAAAGCCTATGTATAAAACAGAGGTACGCGGTAAATTAATAGATGGCGATAAAAGTTTTTCGCAGATTTCGCGGGAGATTACGGCTCCTATTAACGATAAAACACCGCTTTGGTGGTATGCCGCATTTTTAATTAGTTTGGGGATGTTTGGATTTGGCTTATATGCCAAATATATTACGGTTACAAAAGGGATTGGAACCTGGGGAGTAAATAACTCCATTGCCTGGGGCTGGGCCATCATTAATTTTGTGTGGTGGATTGGAATCGGACATGCCGGTACCGCGTTTTCCATTTTTCTGTTGATTTTAAGGCAGAAATGGCGTACCGCGATTAACCGGGCTGCAGAAGCAATGACCGTTGTGGCTGTTTTTTGCGCAAGTTTATTTCCTTTACTCCATATGGGACGACCCTGGTTGTTTTTCTATATTTTTCCATATCCAAATACGCGGGGTCCGCTTTGGGTGAATTTTAATTCGCCGCTTTTCTGGGACTTTGTTGCAATTTCGGCTTATCTGCTTATCTCAGCAAGTTTCTGGTATTTTGGGATGGTTCCTGATTTTGCAACGATTCGCGATACCACAAAATCAAAAATTAAAAAAGCGGTTTATGGTTTTTTCTCGTTTGGATGGACCGGCTCGAGCAAAGAATGGTTACGTTTTGAAGGTTTGAGTTTTGTTCTGGGGGGAATTGCTGCGGTACTGGTAGTATCCGTTCACTCCATTGTATCAACCGACTTTGCCGTTTCGGTTGAACCGGGCTGGCACACAACTATTTTTCCACCCTATTTTGTTGTAGGGGCAATTTTCTCTGGTTTTGCCATGGTGCTGACCCTAGTTGTGCTGATGCGGGTTTTATATAAATTAAATGATTTTGTTACTGATTCTCATATCGATGCAGTTTGCCGGATTCTGATTTTTATTTCACTGATAATGGGAACTGCTTATATGACAGAAATATTTTTAGCCTGGTATTCAGGTTCTGAATATGAGATATATACCTTTTTCAAAAACAGGATTTTTGGTGAATATGCTTTTCAGTTTTGGGCCATGTTTATTTCCAATGCTATTGTTCCGCAGTTGTTTTGGTTCAAAAAAGTACGCCAGAAAATGTGGATGGTTTTTGTAATTTCTATCATTATCAACATTGGAATGTGGTTTGAAAGGTTCAATATTGTAATTACTTCGCTGAGCCATGATTATTTGCCTGCAAACTGGGCAACCTATTCACCGAGCTGGGTTGAAGTTGGATTTTTTGTAGGAACATTGGGAATGTTTATCGCTGGTGTTCTATTGTTTTTTCGCTTTATCCCGATTATTGCCATTTCTGAAATTAAAAGTGTGGCCAAGTTTAATAAGCCACGCAAAGATCACTTAAAACATGCCGGTCATGAATAAAGAGAAGTATATGTTGGGTGTTTTTAACGACGAAGACAGTCTTGTTGAGGCCTTTGAAAAAGTAAAAGCCAGAGGCATTTTACCCGTTGAAGTGTATACTCCTTATCCTATTCATGAAATTTTGGAGGGGATGGAGAAAAAAACAAGGATTACGCATGCTGCATTTTTTTATGGTTTGTTTGCGGCGCTTGGTATTTTAGGCTTTCTTTATTATGCTGCGGTTATCGACTGGCCTCTTCAGTATGGAGGAAAACCATTTAATTCATTTCCTTCATTTATTGTGGTTACCATTGTGGCCACTATTCTTTCCATTACTTTGCTTACACTTTTTACTTTCTCTGTGCGGGCGAAAATCTTTCCCGGAAAAAAGGCGGAGATTTTTCATGAGCGGGCGACTGACGATAAATTTGTGATGGTACTGGATAAAGATAGTCTGGGAGAAAATGCCGCAGAGATAGATTCAATTATTAAAGAGCACGGAAAAATTGAATAACTTTTATTGATTATGAAGAATACCACATATATAGGATTATTCAGCTTACTTTTTATTTTTTTGGCTTCGTGTGATTACAACCGACGGACCACGGGCTGGGAATATGGTCGCGACATGGCACACTCTGCAGCTTATGAAAGTTACACACCCAATTCCAATTTTTCGGATGGTAAAACCATGCAACCCCCTGTGGAAGGAACAATCCCACGGGGAATGGTCCCCTACGTTTTTGAAAAAACAGATGAAGACAGGGCATTGGCAGCGCAAACACTGATGAATGAATTGGAACCGACTCCTCAAAATCTGGAACGTGGAAAAAGAATGTATGGTATTTACTGTATGCAATGTCATGGCGAAAAAGGAGACGGACAGGGAGCGTTGTATGTCAATAAAAAATATCCTTATCCGCCAGCCAGTTTGTTGAGTGAAAAAATGCTGGCCAATCCGGAAGCCGATATTTATCATGTTATAACAGTTGGTTTTGGTGTTATGGGAGAACATGGTTCGATGATAAAACCCGAAGATCGCTGGAAAATAGCGATGTATATTAAAAAGGAATTACAGTAGAAGCATACCGAATAAGAGAAAAATAACCGGTTATGGAGAACAAATTAGTTGTATCGAATAAATTTAAAATGCTCACATATGTATTAATTGGCATAGGTGTGCTTTCATTTATACTGGGTTTTATTTTTGATGCAAAAAGAACCTGGGCAAATTATCTGCTAAACAATTATTATTTTTTAATGCTGGCTATTGGAGCTGCTTTTTTTGGAGCTATTCAGTATATCGCAAATGCAGGTTGGTCGGCAGCGTTCAAGCGAATTCCCGAAGCGATGGTTGCCTATATCCCTTTTGCCGGAGTATTTTTTCTGATTATGTTTTTTGGAATGCACTCTATTTTTGAATGGACACATGATGAGGTGGTTCAACACGACCATTTGCTTCAACATAAATCACCCTATTTAAACATTCCTTTCTTTTTTGCACGGGTTGTTGTATTCTTTGGAGCATGGACATTGCTTTCAAAATATTTAAGGAAGATTTCTTTAAAGGAAGATGAGGTTGGCGGAATGGAATATTTTCATAAATCTGAATTTTATTCAAAGGTGTTTATTTTTGTCATCGCTTTTTCCTTTAGCATTTTTGCAGTCGACATGTTAATGTCGCTTGAACCGCACTGGTTTAGTACTTTGTTTGCCGGAAAAAGTTTTATTGCTGCATTTTTACACGGCTCTTCAGTAATAACATTAATTATAATTATACTTGCCAGAACAGGCCATTTTGATTTGTTGAACCGCAGCCATTTACATGATTTTACACGCTACATATTCATGACAAGTATAATTTGGGGTTATTTTAATTTCGCCGAGTTTATGCTCATTTGGTATGGAAACATCCCCGAAGAAACGTCCTGGTTTGTTCACCGCTGGGATGGTGCATACAAAGTTTTATTCTTTGCAAATATTTTAATCAATTGGTTTATACCTTTCATAGTATTGATGCCAAGAAAAACATCACGAAGTAAACTGATAATTACACCTGTTATTATTTTACTAATGATTGGTCAATATACCGAATTATATTACATCATTTGGCCGGCAACCGTGCATGAAGCAAAATTTGGGCTACTGGAAATCGGGACATTTATCGGTTACCTTGGATTGTTTGCATGGGTTGTTTCAACCTGGTTGGCAAAAGCAAATCTGGTTCCGAAAAATCATCCCTATATGGAGGAAAGTGTTTATCATCATTTTTAGAAAAAGGAAAATTTGTTTAGTTTTTTGTTGTTGTCAATTCATGGTCGCCGCGAAGCATTTTAATACAGTTTCGCATCGTCCTGAAGTTATGATAGTTGATTTTCCAGTCTGAACCTTTTGGGGCTGAAACTTGTTCAGGACTTTTGTCAATTCCTTCTGAATACCAACCTTTGTGTTTATGGTCAATTTGAAAGGTTTGGATGTATTCCCACTGTTTATCAAAATATTCCCTGTATTTGGGTTCATCCGGGAAAAGTTTTGACATCAGCAGCAAAGCATTCATAGCTTCAGCCTCGCTCCACCAAACCTTTGCATTGTGCATAATCGTTATGGTATCGGAACCTTGAAAATAATAGCCACGATCATAAATTCCGCCTTTTTTTTCGTCCCAACCGTTGTCAATGGTGTGATCGACCATTTTTTTGGCCAATGCAAGTGTTTTTTTATCAATTTTCCCGTAAAGAGAGTGTGCCGCTTCCAGCAACAGGAAGCCGGTTTCAATATCATGTCCGAAAGAAACATGGTCGGTGGAAAGATTTTGCCGGATTATTTCCTCTGTAGAATCCCTGAATGAAATGGGTGTAAAATCTCTTTCCAGGAAAAGCGTGAGATAGCCTTTGGGTGTTACTATTTTTTCTGAAATTAAATTAAACACTTCGTTAAGCCGGGTTTTAACCAATCCATCCGGCCAAACTTTATACAATTCAGTTAATGCCTCCAGAACGTGAATCGAAGTATTTTGATCTTTCTGACTCATTCTTTTATAATCCGGTAATTCTTCGGGACGTTCAACCGGAGTTTCCTCCATTCTCGCTATACTAAGGGGATTTCCATTTCTCTCCAGATTATTGAAATATCCCGAATACACCGGGTCGTGACTATACTTTTCCAACCACAAAAAGGTCTGTTTTGCCAACTCCAACGCTTCTTCATTTTTGGTTAGATTATAATAAGCCATCAGGGCATAAATACCAAATGCATTTCCGTAGGCCATTTTTGCGCCACCAAAATTTGTGGTACCAGGCTCTCCTTCGCGGTTCAGGGTGGTATAAAAACCTCCGTATTGCTTATCCCACATTTTGTTTTGCAGGAATTGAAATGCATGATCAGCAGTTTCCCGGTATTTATCATTTTGATAGAACATTGCTGCTTCAGAAAGTGTCCACAAGTGGCGGGTTTGGGTAACAATCATTTTATTTTGCGGCCCACTGGGCTGCCAGTCGAATGTAAAATTGCTCAGAAAGCCCCCATACACGGAGTCGATTGAACGGGGATACCAGGCATCCAGAATTTCGGTTTGAAGCGACAAGTTTAGTTCCTCTGTTAATGCTTTGTCTGAATTTGTTTTTTGGGAACAGCTAAAAGCAAGCGTTAACATGAACGGTATAAAAAGGACTGTCTTTTTCATCTTTTTGGTTTCGTTCGGTTTCTACACGAAATATACAAAATTAAAAGGTGTATAAAGATTTATAGTACACTCAATCCGTTGAGAATATTGATTCATCTTTTTATTCTAAAAGCAAAACTTCTGTAGGAACCATCATGCTTTATAAACATGTATGCCGGGAAAAGAAGGGATTCCTTCGGGATTACAAACCTTTAAATGGTATGTCCACCAGCTTACATCTGGTACCGTATAAATATAGCGACCTTATCTGTTTTTATTGAAGCTTTTTATATTTTCAGCATCGGGAAAATCTTCATTTTTTTTGAATATCTTTTACTACATTTTATTTGACACCAGCAAATAATTTAAATTAGAAATGTCTTTTTGGGATATTCAATAAAACACCTATACATGATTTTATCGAATAATTGATTGTCAGTATCTTTTTTAGAAAAACAGGGTTCGTCGGTAAAAACATGATGTTTACCAGATTTAAATTTGAATTCAATAAATTGTTCTGCTATTTTTAGAACCTTATAATTTGTAACTATTGAGTTAAAAAAGTTACCTATTTCTAAAACAAATTTTATGGAGATTTTTAGCGCTAGAAATGTTGATAAAACTTTTGCCACCACAAAAGCTTTGTCGGATGTAAGTATTTCGGTAAACGAGCAAAGTATTTTCGGATTGCTTGGTCCAAACGGAGCAGGAAAAACGACACTAATCAGGATCATTAATCAGATTACCGCCCCTGACAGTGGGGAAGTACTTCTGGAAGGCCGTAAAATGAAAGCCTCAGATGTTGCCCGGATTGGATATTTGCCCGAGGAACGTGGTTTGTACAAGAAGATGAAAATCGGTGAACAAGCCATTTACCTTGCGCAATTGAAAGGGTTGAGCAAACAGGAGGCCACCAGAAACCTGAAACATTGGTTTGAAAGGTTTGAAATAATGACCTGGTGGAACAAAAAAGTGGAAGAACTTTCAAAAGGAATGGCTCAAAAAGTACAGTTTATTACTACCGTAGTCCACAAACCCAGGTTGCTTATTTTTGATGAACCCTTTAGTGGCTTCGACCCGATTAATGCCAATCTCTTAAAACGTGAGATATTAAATTTGAGAGATGAAGGGGCTACAATTATTTTTTCAACGCACAACATGGAGTCGGTTGAAGAACTTTGCGATCATATTGCGCTGATAAATAAATCAAAAAAAATTGTTGACGGCCCAACCGATGAAATTCGGGAGAAATACAAACAGAATATTTTTGAAGTAAAATACAAGGGGGAGTTCGAAGAGGTTGAAAAGGCACTTGGACAAAAAATGAAAATACTCGGACATGCTGAAAGTGAAAAAGAAAACCAACTTACGGTACAATATTTAAACGGTGATTCAAATAATAAGCTTATTCAGCAATTGCTTCCCGTGGCCGAAATCATCTCGTTTGAAGAAATTATTCCAAGCATGAATGATGTATTTATTACCGCTGTTGAAGAATCAAATAAAAAGTAAATCAGTTTAAGATGAATAAAACACTACTAATATTAAAACAGGAATATTTAAAACGGGTAAAGAAAAAATCGTTTATTGTTCTTACACTGCTGGTGCCGTTTCTTTTCGCGGGAATGTTTGCACTTATTATTTTTCTTTCCATTAATAACGATAAAGAAGAACGGACTATTGCAGTATACGATGAGTCGCAATTGTTTTTGGGTGAACTGGAACAGCAAGGCTACACAACCTTCCATTTTATACCCGAGGAAGAATATAATGAGTTGAAATCGAATTTAAAAGAGAGTGATTTTTACGCCTTGTTGTACATCCCCGCAAATATATATTCTGCAAATGTTGCCCAGCTCTTATCGGTAAAACAGGTTCCTATCGAATTAAGCGAACAAATTGAGCGAAAACTAAGTCGTTTTATCGAGAATGACAAACGCCAAAAAGTGGTGGAAGAGACCCGGATTCCGGATTTGGAAGACAGGCTGGCAGGAACCAAAACCAGTATAAAACTCAATACGCTTAAAATATCGGAATCGGGAGAAACCAAAAAAAGTTCTTCGACTATTGCGTTTATTGCCAGTTACGCTATGGGTTTTATCATTTACTTTTTTGTATTTATGTATGGTTCTATGGTAATGCGGAGCGTGATGGAAGAGAAAAAGAACCGGATAATCGAAGTAATCATTTCGTCCGTAAAACCGATGCAGCTAATGGCAGGAAAAATAATCGGGACAGCGCTGGTTGGTTTAACACAGGTAGGAATCTGGATTGTTTTAGGTGCAGTTGCTCTGGGAGTTGTTCAGGGATTGTTTACTCCTGAATCGGCTCAGCAAATGGGACAAAGCATTATGGAGTCGCAGTCTGCTATGAGTCCGGCGGCATCTCAAATGGCTGGACAAAGTCAGGTAACTGAAGTTTTGGAAATGATTGGCAACCTGAATCTGCCGTTAATTCTATTCTCTTTTGTGTTCTATTTCCTTGTGGGATATCTGATGTACAGTTCTTTGCTGGGAGCAGTTGGAGCAGCAGTCGACAGCGACGAAGATGCACAGCAATTGGTTTTTCCGGTTACCATACCGCTAATTCTTTCCATCATGTTGTTATTCCCCATTGCTAAAAATCCCGAAGGGCCTGTGGCCTTCTGGGGCTCAATTATTCCGTTTACATCTCCGGTTTCGATGTTGGCCAGGGTGCCCTACGGAATTCCTACCTGGGAGCTTTTACTTTCTATGTTTTTACTTGTTTTGGCAACTGTTGGAGCAATCTGGGTAGCGGCTAGAATCTACCGTACCGGTATTTTAATGTATGGTAAAAAAGTAAACCTCAAAGAATTGATAAAGTGGTTGCGATATAAAAGTTAATTTTTTTGAAACAATTTAAAGCGATTCTTGTTTCTAAGTTAGAATTTGTAAAAGTTGAGTATATTGCAGTGAATGAAAAACACGAAAATAAATACCTGCATGTGTTGCTGTATCCCGGGTTTCAGGGAAGGTACTTTTCGTGGATAGATTGTGAAAATAAGTAAAATAATTTATACGAAAGCCTTCCTGATTTCAGGGAGGCTTTTTTTATACCGATTTTAAAATTACAAATATGAAAGCAAATAGTATTTTAGAGACTATTGGAAATACCCCACATGTCCGGTTAAGCAGGTTGTATCCTTCGGAATACGAAGTTTGGGTGAAAGTGGAAAAAACAAATCCGGGAGGAAGTATTAAAGACAGAATTGCCTTGTCGATGATTGAGGACGCCGAAGCCAAAGGAATTTTAAAACAAGGATCGACAATTATTGAACCCACTTCCGGAAACACTGGAATTGGGTTGGCGCTTGTTGCTGCTGTAAAAGATTACCGGCTGATTTTAACCATGCCCGAATCGATGTCGATTGAACGGCGTAAAGTTTTAACAGCTTTAGGCGCCGAGTTGGTGTTAACTCCACGTGAGAAAGGAATGAAGGGAGCTATTGCAAAGGCAGAGGAACTTTCATCAGAGATTCAGGATTCGTGGATTCCTTTCCAGTTTTCAAATCCTGCCAATGTTGATGCGCACCGGAAAAATACAGCTTTCGAAATTGTGAATGATTTTCCTGATGGACTGGATTATTTAATCACCGGTGTTGGTACAGGCGGACATATTACCGGAGTGGCAGAAGTTTTAAAACAGCATTTTCCGAATATAAAAGTTTTTGCTGTTGAACCCGACGGAAGCCCGGTGATTAGTGGTGGCGACCCGGGACCACATCCCATTCAGGGTATTGGAGCGGGATTTATTCCTGATAACCTAAACACTGATTTGCTGGACGGGACAATTCAAATTTCAAAAGAAGAAGCTTTTGAATATGCAAAAAAAGCAGCACTGAAAGAAGGTTTGTTTGTAGGTATATCCTCCGGCGCTTCTCTGGCTGCT
Organism: Maribellus comscasis; assembly: GCF_009762775.1. Classification (GTDB taxonomy): domain Bacteria; phylum Bacteroidota; class Bacteroidia; order Bacteroidales; family Prolixibacteraceae; genus Draconibacterium; species Draconibacterium comscasis. The sequence goes on from NZ_CP046401.1 coordinate 4,366,286, forward strand.
GTGGCCAAGAAAATAAAAGAAATACCGGAAGGCTCAAAAATTCTTACGTTTACTTACGATCATGGTGAGCGCTATCTTTCTGTTGATGACTTGTATTAATTGTTAAGAGTATTAAATTTTGGATATAATTCAACTTTAAACTCCTTAAACTGTTTTATTCAGCAAATACTTAAATAAAAATTATTATGGCAAAAATAACTCTGAAAGGAAATGAGATTCATACGGTTGGAGAACTCCCCGGTGTAGGTGATACCGCAAAAGACTTTACCCTGGTTAAAAGTGATTTATCGCGTGTAAATTTGAGCGATTTTAAAGGCTCAAAGATTATAATGAATATTTCGCCAAGTATTGATACAAGCACGTGTGCAACTTCAGTTGTAAAATTCAATAAAGCGGCCACTGATCTGGAAAACACAAAGGTCCTGTATATTTCAAGAGATTTACCTTTTGCGCAGGCCCGTTTTTGTGGAGCAGAAGGAATAGAGAATGTAATTACTTTGTGTGATTTATCCGGTGACTTTGGAAAAGATTACGGACTGGAAATTGCAGAGGGCCCTATGCAGGGCTTACATTCGCGCGTATTAATTGTTTTGAATGAAGAGGGAAAGGTTCTGTTTACACAACAAGTTCCTGAAATTGTGGTTGAACCTGATTATGAGGGTGCGTTAGAGGCGGTTAAGTAGAATTTATTTATGAAATAACCTCCTTCCTACACCTGCTGTCCAAAATTTTGTAAGCCTTTAATTTGTATCGGATTGTCTTTGTCCAATTTTTTCAAACAAAGGTTTGGAAAAGTTGTTATTGAATTTAATGAACAAAAAAAACGGAGTAAGGTGTATGTTTCTCCGGTAACGTGTTCAGAATAATTAGAAAACAATGTAATATGAAGAGTAAATTATCGGTATTTATAGGCGGAGTAGCTGCCGGAATAGTGGTTCCTTTTTTGGTAATATTGTTTGTATTACCTGGGCAGATGTTTATTGTGAATGAAAGTAAACTTGGGTTTGATGAGACTTTGCAAACGATTGAAGAATCGGTAAAAGAGAATGGCTGGAGTATGCCGCATCAGTACAATTTACAGGCCACAATGCAGAAAAATGGATTTGATGTGCAGCCAGTGAAAGTGATTTCTTTATGTAATCCGGTACATGCGCATGAAATTTTAAAAGGAGATAATGAAAGAATGGTTTCAGCCTTAATGCCTTGTCGTGTTGCTGTTTATGAGAAAAATGGAAAGACTTATGTTTCCATGTTGAATGCCGGTTTATTTTCAAAATTTTTAGGCAATAAAGTCAGCGAAGTGATGAATGTTGCTACAAAAGAAAATCTAAAAATTTTAGAACCTGTAATAAACAATTAAAATGAAAAAGTATTTGTATGTTTTTGTGGTATTGGCATTTGTTGCATGTCAGCCGGCAAACAAAGAAAAAAAATCGGGACAGGATCAGCCGGCGAATGCTGAATTGGTTGAGACCATTGTAAATGTCGGAGGAATGCATTGCGATATGTGCGTAAATTCTATCGAAAAAGGAGTCAACGAATTGGAAGGAATAAGTTTTGTAAAGGCAAACCTGGAAGATTCTACGGCAGTTGTAAAATACGATGCCTCGAAAACCGATTTAGCCCATATTGAAGCTGCAATTGAAAAACGCGGGTATTCAATAAAAAAGGGGTCGTAGCTTTTTGCAAGAGTCTTTTCGCGGGTTCAATTCTTCATTTATCTGTAATTTTCGTCGATTGGCAGAAAAAAAGGTTACAAATAGAAATGATTTATCTATTTTAGACTTGCCATAACATATTAAACAATGAGTCAGAAAAATTACAGAAACAATTTGGTTTTAAACGATAAAACTTCAAGCTGGCATGTTAATGTCAGAGTTTTGTCGTCAGAAAAAAACATCAACCGAAAGATGAATTTCGGGACAAAGATTTGGAAAATTAAAGTTATTTTGAATTAAATAAAAAAGCATCAGCGAAAACTGATGCTTTTTTATTTGTTGTTGCTGCTACTTAATATTCATTCCAGCCTTTAATCGTAATATCTTCAATGTTGTATTTACAAATTCCGTAAATAAAGGCACTTGCCACCCGCGCATTGGTAATAAGCGGAATATTAAAATCAATTGAATTCCTGCGGATTTTATAGCCGTTTTTTAATTCCCTTTTTGTATAATTTTTTGGAATATTTATCACCAAATCAATTTTTTTCTCTTTTAAATATTCTATGGTATTCGGATGCCTGTCTTCTTCATCAGGCCAGTGCAACAAGGTGTTTTCTATTCCATTATCCGAGAAGAAACGGTGCGTTCCCTCCGTAGCGAAAATATTGTATCCTTTTTCTTTTAACAATCTGGCACTTTCCAGCAATTCTATTTTACCTCTCGACGGACCGGATGAAATCAAAATGTTCTTTTTGGGGAAATTATAACCCACAGAAAGCATCGATTTCAAAATAGCTTCGTAATAGCTTTCTCCAATACAGGCAACTTCTCCTGTAGAAGCCATATCGACCCCCAAAACAGGATCGGCATTTAATAAACGCGCAAAGGAAAACTGAGGTGCTTTTACTCCTACATAATCCAGCTCGAACAACGACTTATCGGGTTTCGGAACATCGATTCCCAGCATCACTTTTGTTGCAATTTCAATCAGGTTAATTTTCATCACCTTTGAAACAAAGGGGAAACTCCGCGATGCCCGGAGGTTGCATTCGATGACTTTGATATCATTGTCTTTTGCCAAAAACTGCATGTTAAATGGGCCGGTAATTTCAAGCCCTTTGGCCGTTTGGCGTGCAATCTTTTTTACTCTTCTGATGGTTTCCACGTACAGTTTCTGCGGAGGAAAAACGATGGTCGCATCACCCGAATGAACTCCTGCAAATTCAACATGTTCAGAAATGGCGTAAGCAACAATTTCTCCTTTATTGGCTACTGCATCAATTTCAATTTCCTTGGCCTGTTCGATAAACTCAGTAACAACCACCGGGTGTTCTTTTGATACATTGGCAGCCATTTCGAGGAAATGTTCCAACTGGTCGGGGTTGGAAACCACATTCATCGCAGCGCCGGATAAAACATACGACGGACGAATAAGCACCGGATAACCCACTTCATCTACAAATTTGTGAATTTCATCAATGGTTGAAAGTCGTGCCCAGCGAGGTTGATCCACTTTCAGTTCATCCAAAAGTGAAGAGAATTTTTCACGATCTTCTGCATTGTCAATTTTAAGAGGAGAAGTTCCCAGAACCGGAACATTTTGTCCGTGCAGTTTCATGGCGAGGTTGTTCGGAATCTGGCCACCCATTGAAACCACAACTCCGTAAGGATTTTCCAAATCGAAAACATCCATTACCCGCTCAAAAGTCAGTTCGTCAAAATAAAGCCGGTCGCAGATATCATAGTCTGTACTAACGGTTTCCGGGTTGTAGTTGATCATCACCGAACGGTAATTTTCTTTTTTGATGGTTTCCACTGCATTTACACTACACCAGTCAAATTCTACCGAACTTCCAATCCGGTAAGCCCCGGAGCCAAGAACGATTACTGATTTATTATCGTTGTAAAAATCAATATCGTGTTCGGAGCCGTTGTGCGTAAGATACAGGTAGTTGGTTTGTGCCGGATATTCCCCCGCCAGCGTATCTATTTGTTTTACTACCGGAACAATACCGTTTGCTTTTCTGTATTCCCGCACCCGCAACAAATCTTCATGAATATTTTTGTTCGGGCTGTTTATCACGAGTCTGGCAATTTGAAAATCAGAAAATCCGGCTTGTTTTGCAATCTTTAATAAATCAACCGGCAGTTCTTCCAGTTTTTCAAATTTCAGCAATTCCTTTTTTATCAGGAAGATGTTTTTTAGTTTTTGTAAAAACCAACGGTCAATTTTTGTTTTATCGTAAATTTCATCAACAGAAAATCCTTTATTAAATGCTTCGGCAATGGCAAAGATCCTTCTGTCAGTCGGATTTGAAAGTTCCTCTTCAATTTCCTGAATATTGATTTCATCCCGGTTTCCAACAAAACCATGCATTCCCAATCCAACCATTCGGATACCCTTTTGAATGGCTTCTTCAAAGGTTCGGCCGATTGCCATGATCTCACCCACACTCTTCATGGAGCTTCCTATGTTTTTGGAAACGCCAATAAATTTATTCAAATCCCAGCGTGGAATTTTTACGACACAATAATCGAGTGCCGGCTCAAATGCTGCCGTTGTAACTTTTGTGACCGAGTTTTTCAACTGGTGTAAACCATATCCTAGTCCCAGCTTGGCAGCCACAAACGCCAGCGGGTAACCCGTTGCTTTTGATGCCAGTGCCGATGAACGCGATAAGCGGGCATTTACCTCAATAACCCGATAATCTTCTGAGTACGGGTCGAGCGCAAACTGAACATTACATTCACCGACGACACCAACCCGGCGGATAATTTTGATTGAAATTGCACGCAGCTTATGGTATTCAGCATTCGATAGTGTTTGCGACGGAGCAACAACAATACTTTCACCGGTATGAATCCCCAGCGGATCAAAATTTTCCATATTACACACTGTAATACAGTTATCGTATTTGTCGCGAACCACTTCGTACTCGACTTCCTTCCACCCTTTTATTGATTCTTCAACTAAAATTTGGGGTGAATAGGAAAACGCTTTTGATGCAAGTGCTTCCAGTTCTTCTTCATTTTCACAGAAACCACTACCTAATCCTCCCAGTGTGTAGGCCGCCCTGATAATAATAGGAAATCCTACCTTTTGTGCCGCTGCTCTTGCTTCCGACATATTTGAAGCTGCGATACTTTGTGGGGTCTTTACATTGATTTCACCCAGCATTTTGGCAAAAATATCGCGATCTTCTGTATCAATTATCGACTGAACCGGCGTTCCAACAACTTCAATGTTGTATTTTTCCAGGACACCGGATTCAAACAGAGCAACTCCGCAGTTCAGCGCGGTTTGTCCTCCGAAAGCAAGCAAAATACCTTGTGGTTTTTCCTTTTTGATAACCTCTTCAACAAAAAAGGGTGTAACCGGGAGGAAATAAATTTTATCGGCAATATTCTCTGAGGTTTGAATCGTAGCAATATTCGGATTGATGAGTACGGTTTCAACACCTTCTTCTTTGAGTGCTTTTAACGCCTGTGAACCGGAATAATCAAATTCTCCGGCCTCTCCGATTTTTAATGCCCCCGAACCGAGGATGACTGCTTTTTTAATATGTGTTTCTATCATGGTAATTTTTTATTTTCTAATTCCCCAATCCTTTGTACTTTTTGATGTTGTCGATAAAGTCATCAAACAAAAATTCCGTATCAGTAGGCCCACTTGAAGCTTCCGGGTGAAACTGTGTGGAAAAGAATGGTTTGCTTTTATGTTTTATACCCTCGTTTGTGTTATCGTTGGCATTGGTGAAAAGTATTTCCCAGTCAGGTGGAAGGGTTTCAGTTTCAACAGCGTAACCATGGTTTTGCGAGGTGATATAACAACGGTTTGTATTTTTCAGGATTACCGGTTGGTTATGACTCCGGTGTCCGTATTTTAATTTGTAGGTTTGAGCGCCGGCAGCCAATGCCAAAAGCTGGTTTCCCAAACAAATTCCCATAACCGGTTTGTCTTCCTCAACAATTTGTTTTATATAGCCTACTGTTTCCATGCACATGGCCGGGTCGCCCGGACCGTTGGAAATAAAAACACCATCGTAGTCTTCCTTTGTAAAATCATAATCCCACGGAACTCTGATTACTGTAGCATCTCTGTCAAGCAAACAGCGGATAATGTTGTTTTTTACACCACAATCTACCAGTACAACGCGGTGTTCACCGTCTCCATATTCTTCCCTATTGATACAACTTGCTTTCGCAACCAGATTTTCCAGGTTTGGGTCGTAAAAATCGATGGTTTCGTTTTCAAACTCAATTTTTCCTAACATCGATCCTTTTTCACGTAAAATTTTTGTTAAGGCTCGTGTGTCGATGTCGAAAAGACCCGGAACTTCGTATTCTTTGAGCCAGTCAGACAAACTTTTTTGAGCATTCCAATGGCTGAACTCAAAGGAATAATCCGAAATTATTAACCCGCTAATGTGTAATTTGTGAGATTCGTAAAACTTATGAATTCCATTTTCTTTTGAATCAAACGGGACACCATAATTTCCAATCATCGGGTAGGTCGATACCAGAATCTGTCCTGTATATGATGGGTCTGTCAAACTCTCCGGGTAGCCGGTCATTGCTGTGTAAAAAACAACTTCGCCAGCTACCGAATTTTCACTTCCAAACGATTTTCCTGTAAAAACAGTCCCGTCTTCCAGGGTGAGTTTTGCTTGTTTTACTTTTAACATTTTCAGTTGTTCTATTAAAAAAAATGCGTTTCCACTAAAAATAGTTTAAACGCATTTTTCTTCAGTCTTTTTATAAATAACTACTAACTTTTCTCCCATTGAAATTAAAATGATGTTATTAAAATCATTTCTCCGACAAAAATAGTAATATTTCTTAAACAATTGGTTTGTTTTTTAATAAAAATGAATAATTTTGCAAAGAAAATGAATATTTATTCATAATGAAAAAAAAGGTAGAAAGGCAACTTGAAATCAGAAAAATAATTTTGAATGGCAAGGTTCACAGCCAGGAGGAATTATTGATGCAGCTGAGAAAAAACGGCTTTGAATTAACGCAGGCAACATTGTCGCGTGATTTAAAAGTTTTGCAGGTTGCCAAAGTGCCACATCCTACTAAAGGATATATATATACCGTTCCGGGAGCAGAAAAGGAAGAGGTTTCAAGTGAAAGAAACCGTGTTAACTTTTTGGCTGACGGATTTAAAGATATTCAATTCTCAGGCAACCTGGCTGTAGTAAAAACATCACCCGGTTATGCCAACAGTATTGCCGCTGTGATTGACAAAGCCGAGCCCTGGGAGATTATCGGGACGGTTGCAGGAGACGATACAATTCTTCTTATTCAGAGAGAAGGAATTGCAAAAACAGATTTAGTAAATGCGTTAATAAATGTAATGCCCAATTTGAGGGGCAAATTGTAATATTTAATTTGATGAAGGAATTAAACAATATCAGGGTAGAAGTTGCAAGTGAAAAACATATTAAATATGTAGACCAGATAAATGATGCCATTGATGTAGCTTCAAAACACCGTGGAACAGGTATTGCACGCCGTTCTCCGGAATATTTAACTGCAAAAATAACAGATGGAAAAGCTATTTTGGCACTCGACGGTGATAGATTTGCCGGATTCTGTTATATAGAAACCTGGGGAAACAAAGGTTTTGTAGCCAATTCAGGATTAATTGTTGTGCCCGAATACAGAGGTTATGGACTGGCAAAAGCAATAAAACACAAAGCTTTTGAGCTTTCTAGAAAAAAATATCCGAATGCCAAAATCTTTGGCCTGACCACTGGTTTGGCGGTGATGAAAATTAACCATGAGTTGGGATACCGCCCGGTTACTTTCTCGGAGCTGACCACTGATGACATGTTTTGGAACGGTTGTAAAGGGTGTGTGAATTACGATATTTTGATGCGTACGGAACGAACGAAATGTTTGTGTACCGGAATGCTGTATGATCCGGCGTGGGAAAATAAGGAAAAAGTAAACGGCAATGCGGTTAAAAAACGCAGTTTGATGGATATTATTCAGAAAATAAAACCTAAGGCAGGATTTAAAAAACAACTGGAAATCAACAATAACAAAGAAACAACCAAAGAGTAACGGAGCGCTAATTAGTATAGATATTTTTTATACAGACAGCAAAATAAATGAATAGTTTTAAAATTGGATTTGGGCGTCTTCGTTGCTCTTTATAAGATATTTATCATGAGTAAAAAACTGGTTTTAGCATTTAGCGGAGGTTTAGATACCTCTTTTTGTGTAAAATATTTAAAAGAAGAAAAAGGCTTTGAAGTTTACACCGCAATTGCAAATACAGGTGGTTTCTCTGACGGGGAACTAAAAAAGATTGAGGAAAAAGCATATAAACTTGGTGCAAAGGAACATGTTACTCTCGATGTAACAGAAGAATACTATCAGAAATGTATTCGGTACATGGTTTACGGAAATATCCTCAGAAACAATACATACCCGATTTCTGTAAGTTCCGAACGTGTTTTTCAGGCCATTGCAACCATCGACTATGCAAAAAAAATCGGAGCCGCTTATATTGCACATGGTAGTACAGGTGCGGGTAATGATCAGGTTCGTTTTGATTTGACCTTTCAGGTTTTGGCACCGGAGATTGAGATCATCACACCTATCCGGGATTTAATGCTAAGTCGCCAGGAAGAAATTGATTTTTTGCAGAAGCACGGTGTGGAAGAAGATTTTATCAAAATGCAATATTCCATTAACCAGGGACTGTGGGGAACCAGTGTGGGAGGAAAAGAAACATTAACTTCTTCCAAAGGATTACCAAGTGAAGCTTATCCAAGTCAGCTCGAAAGCAGTGATGAAAAAGTAATTGAACTTGGTTTCGAAAAAGGCGAATTAAAAACCATTGATGGAAAAACTTTTGAAAGCGGGCCCGGGGTCATTCAGGCTCTGGAAGAAATAGCATCAAAATATGCAATTGGGCGCGATATTCACGTTGGAGATACTATCATTGGAATAAAAGGCCGTGTTGGTTTTGAGGCCGCCGCTCCGATGTTAATTATCAAAGCCCATCATTTACTGGAAAAACATACACTTACAAAATGGCAGATATATTGGAAGGAACAGCTTGCCAACTGGTACGGTATGTTTTTGCACGAAGCGTTATATCATGAACCAGTGATGCGCAATATGGAAACATTCCTTGAATCAACACAGGAAAATGTTACCGGGAAAGTTTTTATAAAATTGAAACCATATCATTTCGAATTGCAGGGCATTGAGTCAGAACACGATTTAATGAATTCGGGATTTGGCGAGTACGGGGAGACTGTAAAAGCCTGGACTGGTGATGATATCAAAGGATTTACCAAAATATTATCCAATTCGTTAAAGATTTATAGTTCAGTAAACAAGAAAATATAAAAAACGGATGATTAAAGTTGGAATTATTGGAGGAGCCGGTTACACTGCCGGAGAGTTGTTGCGAATTTTACTAAATCATCCTCAGGCAGAAGTTACATTTGTTCAGAGTTCCAGTAACGCCGGAAATTTGATTTCTGATGTGCATGTTGATTTATTAGGTGAAACGGATATTGAATTTACGGAAGAATTGCCTTTTTCAAAGGTCGATGTGATTTTTCTTTGTATGGGGCACGGCAAATCAAAAGAATTTATGGAAACAAATCAACTTCCGGATTCTTTAAAAGTTATTGATTTAAGCCATGATTTCAGATTAAAAAGAAAAGGTAATGATTTTGTTTACGGTTTGCCGGAACTCAACAGGGAAGAAATAAAAGTTGCAAAAAATATAGCAAATCCGGGATGTTTTGCCACCGGAATTCAGTTGGCATTGTTACCGCTTGCCGCTGAAGGTTTGTTGAAGAATGGAGTGCACATTCAGGCCATTACCGGTTCAACAGGTGCAGGCCAAAAACCAACAGAAACATCGCATTTTAGTTGGCGAAATAACAATCTTTCTGCATATAAAATTATGGAGCATCAGCACGAAGGCGAGATTTTACAAAGTTTAAAACAATTGCAGCCTTCATTTGCCAATGATTTTAATTTTGTTCCGATTCGGGGAAATCACACCCGTGGGATTTTTGTTGCCGCCTATACCCGGTTTGATGGCTCGGAGGAAGAAGCAAAAAAAATATATCAGGACTTTTACAACGAACATCCGTTTGTATTTGTAAGCCATGAAAATCCCGGAATGAAACAGGTGGTTAACACCAACAAGGGAGTTATCTATTTGGAAAAACATAATAATAAATTGGTAATAATTAGTTTAACCGACAACCTGATAAAAGGAGCTTCCGGTCAGGCAGTTCAGAATATGAATTTGATGTTTGGACTGGATGAAAGAACAGGATTGAATTTAAAACCCGTTGCATTTTAGTTATGAATTTATTTGATGTATATCCGCTTTTTAATATTACCCCGGTAAAAGCAGAAGGATGCTATGTCTGGGATTCTGAAGGGAAAAAATATCTCGATTTGTATGGCGGTCATGCTGTAATTTCAATCGGACACAGTCATCCGCATTATGTTGAAAAAATTTCCAGCCAGCTTTCACAAATTGGTTTTTATTCCAACTCTGTTCAAAATCCTTTACAAAAGGAGTTGGCTGAAAAACTGGGAGAAGCCTCAGGATACCCTGATTATCAGCTTTTCCTTTGTAATTCAGGTGCAGAAGCCAATGAAAATGCAATAAAACTGGCTTCGTTTGTTACAGGCAAAAAGAAATTTATCAGCTTTAAAAAAGGATTTCACGGGCGTACTTCCGCCGCAGTTGCATTAACCGACAATCCAAAAATTGTGGCTCCTGTAAATGAAACTGAAAATGCGATTATACTTCCGTTTAACGACATTCAGGCTGTAAAAACAGAACTGGAAAAAGGGGGAGTTGCCGCCGTTTTAGTGGAAGGAATACAGGGCATTGGTGGAATTCATGTACCCGGAAAACATTTTTTGGAAGAGCTGGGGCAACTATCAAAGAAATATGAGTTTCTGCTTATTCTGGATGAAATTCAGTCGGGCTACGGACGAAGCGGTAAGTTTTTTGCCCATCAGTATTTTGATGTTCACCCCGATATTATTACCACAGCCAAAGGAATGGGAAATGGCTTCCCGATTGGTGGAGTGATGATTCATCCTGATATTAAGCCCTGGTATGGAATGCTTGGAACTACATTTGGGGGAAATCATCTGGCTTGTGCTGCTGCCATTGCCGTATTGGATGTAATGAAGTCAGAAGAGCTTGTCCGGAATGCTATGGAAGTTGGAGAGTATTTGATAGACAGTCTTTCTCAATGGGATTTTGGGTTTGAAATCAGAGGGAAAGGTTTGATGATAGGTCTGGAATTCAAACAGGCAATAAAAGAAATCAGAAGCAAACTATTGTTTGAAAAAGGAATGTTTACCGGAGTTTCCGGTCAGAATATAATAAGGTTGTTGCCGCCTTTAAGTTTAAGTGTTTCAGAAGCAAATGATTTTTTAAACGCTTTTAAAAAGGTATTGACTGACACTTCTGTGTCGATGGTTGAAAAATAGTTTTCAGCCATAACCATTTTGTAACTTAGTATAATGGAAAATAAAAAAATAGGAATTATAGGTACCGGTAATATGGGTGGAGCAATTGCTGTTGGGCTCGTTAAATCAGGCTTTATCAGCGCTTCGGATATTTTTGTTTTCGATCCAAAAGAAAAAAATCTCAATGAAATGAGGGAGATGGGGGTTACTGCATGCAAAAATAACAAAGAGGTGGTTCAAAATGCCGGAGTATTTATTGTTGCTGTAAAACCGTATCATATAGAAGGTGTGGTTAATGAGATAAAACCAGCGCTGACTTCAGATAAAATTTTTATTTCAATCGTAGCCGGAGTTGGTATTGAAGAGCTTACAAAAATGGCCGGTGAAAATATTTCTATTTTCCGTGTAATGCCTAACACTGCAATTGCGTTACAGGAGTCGCTGACCTGTATTTCGACCAATGGAAACAAAACTGAAGACAAAGATTTTGTGATAGAGTTGTTTGATAAGTTAGGCAAAACCGTTGAAATACCAGAGGAATTGATGGCAGCAGCTACCGTGCTTTCATCCTGTGGAATAGCATATGCCTTACGGTATATCAGGGCGGCAATGCAGGGCGGAATTGAAATTGGTTTTGGTGCCGATATGGCGCAGTTTATAACTGCACAAACAGTAAAGGGCGCAACAGAATTGATACTGCAAACGGGGCATCATCCGGAACGCGAAATCGATAAGGTAACCACTCCAAGAGGAGTCACCATAACCGGTCTAAACGAAATGGAACATAAAGGATTCAGTTCCTCATTAATTCAGGGGGTTCTTGCATCTTATAAAAAAATTGATAATTCAGGGAAGTAGTTTTTAAATGCAGTTTCGTTACAAAAAAATAACGGTTAAAATAGGTAGTAATGTCCTGGCGAAAGCTGACGGAACATTAAATGTGGCGCGTATTGCACATTTGGTAGATCAGATTGCCTTTCTTCAAAAAAGTGGGGTAGAAGTGGTGTTGGTTTCGTCGGGGGCAGTTGCTGCGGGAAGAGCAGTGCTGGAACCTGTAAAAAGAACGGATGCCGTATCGCAACGTCAATTGTGGGCTGCTTTGGGACAGGTGAAGCTCATAAGTCGTTATTCTGATTTTTTTAGCGAACATGGTTTGGTGTGTGCTCAGGTTTTAACAACCAAGGAAAATTTTTCCGACCGCGGGCATTATCTCAATATGAAAAACTGTATCACTACATTGTTGGAAAATAAGGTGATTCCGATAGTAAATGAAAATGATACCATATCAGTTACCGAATTGATGTTTACAGACAATGATGAACTCTCGGGCTTAATTGCATCAATGGTAAACTCGGAAGCTCTGGTTATTCTTTCCAATGTGAACGGAGTTTATAATACGCATCCACAAAATGAAAATGCTGAATTAATTCATCAGATTGACCGGGAGGAGGTGGATTTGAAAGGAAGTGCTGTGGAGCGACAATCAACCTTTGGCCGCGGAGGAATGCTTACAAAACTTCGTATCGCCCAAAAGGTTGCAGGCGATGGAATCGGGGTTCATGTAGCTAACGGAACCACTGAAAATGTGTTGATTGACCTGCTTGACAAAGACAAGGAATTTGAACATACCTATTTTGTACCAAATAAAAAATCATCGAGTGGAGTAAAAAAATGGATTGGATATTCCGATGATTTTGCTAAAGGACAGGTGGTTATCAACCAGGGAGCAATAAAAGCACTGAATTCGGAAAAGGCAGTTAGCTTGTTGCCGGTAGGTGTAGTTAAAACGATAAGTGATTTTAAAAAAGGAGATTTAATAAAAATCGTTGATGAGACCGGAGCTGTTGTTGGAGTAGGTAAGGCACAGTACGGTTCCGATAAAATGAAACAGGAAATGGATTCTGAAAAACAGAAACCATTGGTTCATTACGATTATTTATATATGGAAAATAAAAAATAGCTCAGGATATACTACCCTTTCTACCCTTTTTTATGCCTTAATTTGAACTTATTCTGAGCTCCCTCTCCCTCCCCCGGGAGAGGGTTTTAAAACGAAAATCCTCTCTTTTCCCAAATGGGAGAATAAAAGGAGAGAAAATATAAATTGCAGTAAAAATGAAGATAGAAAAACAACTTCAGCAGGTTTTACAAGCTTCACGAAAATTAAACCTTGTGGAGAATGAAACGATCAGTCGTGTTTTGCTGAAATTGGCAGATGAGGCGGAGAGACAAACCGATTTTATTCTTTCTGAAAATAAGAAGGATTTGGAGAGGATGGATCCGCAAGATTCAAAATACGACAGGCTGAAGTTAACCGTGGATAGAATAAAGGGAATTGCTTCTGATATGCGGAATGTAGCCGGTTTGGAAAGTCCTGTGGGGAAAATTTTAAAGAAAACCATGCGCCCTAATGGGTTAAAAATCAGTAAGGTTACTGTCCCGTTTGGTGTAATCGGAATTATTTACGAAGCGAGGCCTAATGTTACGTTTGATGTGTTTGCACTTTGTCTGAAGTCGGGAAATGCCTGTGTTTTGAAAGGTGGCAGCGATGCCATTTATTCCAACCAGGCCATTGTGTCCATTATTCAGGATGTTTTAATAAAATCGGATATTGATGAGAACACTGTCGCATTGCTTCCTGCAGGTCGGGAAGAAACAAACGAAATGCTGAAGGCACATGGTTATATTGATTTAATTATTCCACGTGGCAGTCAGGGCTTGATAAATTATGTGCGCGAAAATGCTACCATTCCGGTAATTGAAACCGGTGCCGGCATTTGTCACACTTATTTTGATGAGTTTGGCGACGCAGAAAAAGGAACTGAGATTATTTTCAATGCAAAAACGCGTCGCCCCTCGGTTTGTAACGCACTCGACTGTCTTGTGATTCATGAAAGTCGTTTGGCTGACCTGCCTGATTTTGGTAAAAAACTTTCAGAAAGCAGCGTTGTAATTTATGCTGATGAAAAATCATATGAAGTTCTAAAAGACACTTATCCCCGGGAATTACTTTTCCCGGCAACAGAAGAATCTTTCGGTACTGAGTTTCTGTCTCTGAAAATGTCAGTAAAAACAGTTGCCTCTTTTGAGGAAGCCGTTGGTCAGATTAACAAAAAATCGTCGAAACACAGCGAGGCAATTATAACCGAAAATGGCGAACGAATTGAAAACTTTAGAAAAATGATTGATGCTTCGTCTGTTTATTCGAATGTTTCCACTGCTTTTACCGATGGTGCCCAGTTTGGTCTGGGAGCAGAAATAGGAATCAGTACCCAAAAATTACATGCCCGGGGGCCAATGGCTTTGGAGGAATTAACCAGCTACAAATGGATTATTGAAGGCGAAGGGCAGGTAAGGCCAGAATAGAAAACCAAAAGTCAATAAAATAAAAACCAATGAAAAATTTTATATCAGTAAAAGATATTCCAAGCCTGCAATATGCTCTTGATGTTGCATTCGATGTAAAGGAGAACCCTTTTGCATACCAACATCTTGGGAAAAATAAAACGATGGTTCTGATTTTTTTTAACTCCAGTTTACGTACCCGGTTGAGCACGCAAAAAGCTGCTATGAACATGGGAATGAATACTATGGTTTTAAATGTAAATGAAGACGGATGGCAATTGGAATCGGATTTGGGTGTGGTAATGGATGGAGATAAGCCGGAACATTTGCTGGAAGCGATTCCTGTGATTGGTCAGTATTGCGATGTAATAGGAGTACGTTCGTTTGCCCGGTTTCAAAATAAAGAGGACGACTATTCAGAAAAGATAATTAGCCAGTTTGTTGAATATGCCGGAGTGCCGGTGGTAAGTATGGAAGGCGCGACCCGGCATCCGCTGCAAAGTTATGCCGATTTGGTGACCATCGAGGAGTTCAAACAAAAAGAACGTCCAAAAGTTGTCCTGACATGGGCACCGCATCCTCGCGCTTTGCCGCAGGCTGTGGCTAATTCGTTTGTGGAATGGATGCGCGAAACAGATTACGAACTTGTGGTTACACATCCGGAAGGTTATGAGCTGGCTCCCGATTTTATCGGAAACGTAAAGGTGGAATACAACCAAAAAAAGGCATTTGAAGAAGCTGATTTTATTTATGCAAAAAATTGGGCTTCCTACTCAAGCTACGGACAAATTCTTTCAAAAGATCTTAGCTGGACAGTGAACGAAGAAAAAATGGCACTGACAAACAATGCTAAATTTATGCACTGTCTTCCTGTACGGCGAAATGTGGTTGTAACTGATGGTGTTATAGACAGTAAAAATTCTATCGTGGTTCCGCAGGCTGCTAATCGCGAAGTGACGGCACAGGCAGTTTTAAAAATGATTTTGGAAGAATTGTAAATAAACTTGCATCTTTGTGCCCTGGAAGGAAAAGAATGAGGAAAAAGATAGAAATAATTCCTGCGATTGATATTATCGAAGGGAAATGTGTTCGGCTTTCGCAGGGAGATTACAGTCGGAAAAAAGTATACAATGAAAATCCGCTGGAAGTTGCCAAAATGTTTGAAAATGCCGGGATTCGTCGTATTCACCTGGTCGATTTGGATGGTGCCAAAGCAAAACATATTGTAAACTACAAAGTGCTCGAAACCATTGCAACAAAAACAGAGCTTGTAATTGATTTTGGAGGTGGGTTAAAATCTGATAACGATTTAAAAATCGCTTTTAATTCAGGGGCGGCAATGGTTACCGGAGGAAGTATTGCGGTGAAGGAAAAGGAGACTTTTTTACTGTGGCTTGAAAATTATGGCAAAGAAAAAATTATACTGGGCGCCGATGCAAAGGATGGAAAAATAGCTGTAAGTGGCTGGCTGGAGGCAACTGAACTTTCTGTAATTGATTTTATTGAAGGTTTTAGTAAAAAGGGGGTTGAAAAAGTAATTTCAACCGATATCAGTCGCGACGGAATGCTTTCCGGCCCTTCGTTTGATTTGTATCATGAAATTATGAACTTGCTTCCGGATGTGGAAATAATTGCCAGTGGTGGAATTGCAACAATGGATGACATATTAAAATTAGATGAAATGGGTGTGCCGGGTGTAATTACCGGGAAGGCAATTTATGAGAATAAAATATCTTTGAAAGAAATTGAAAATTTTATAAGCTCATAATCCTTTCGTCTAAACGAGGAGGAATGGGAAAGAGAAATAAAAATTTCAAAAAACAATAAACCCTTCTCTTATCGGGAAGGTTGGGAAGAGGCTAAAAATATGCTTGCAAAACGAATCATACCATGTTTAGATATCCGTAACGGACAAACAGTTAAAGGGATAAATTTTGTAAATATTCAGGAAGTAGGCGACCCGGTTGAGTTGGGTGCAAAATATGCAGCCGACGGTGCCGATGAACTGGTTTTTCTGGATATTACTGCAACCCACGAAGGGCGTAAAACTTTTGTGGAACTGGTGAAGCGTATTGCTGCACATCTGAATATTCCGTTTACAGTTGGAGGTGGAATTAGTGAACTAAGTGATGCGGAGAAACTGCTGAGTGCAGGTGCTGATAAGATTTCGATTAATTCTTCCGCAGTTCGAAATCCAAAATTGATTGATGATTTGGCTTTGAATTTTGGAAGTCAGTTTGTTGTGGTTGCTATCGATGCACGTGGTGATGAAAAGAATCATTGGACAGTAACTGTAAATGGAGGAAGAATTCCGACAGAAAAGGAACTTTTCTCGTGGGCAAAAGAAGCCGAAGATCGTGGCGCTGGTGAGATACTCTTTACATCGATGAATCACGATGGTACAAAAAACGGTTTCGCCAATGAACAGCTGGCTCAAATGGCTGACTCTTTGAAAATTCCAATTATTGCTTCAGGAGGAGCAGGAGCAAAAGAACATTTTACAGATGTTTTTACCAATGGAAAAGCCGATGCAGGACTAGCTGCCAGCATATTTCATTACAATGAGATTCCTATTCCCGAGTTAAAAAGTTATCTAAAAGAAAACGGGATCATAGTTCGATAAAAAGATATCAATTATTATTTTCGCAACAAATTGGAAATCATGAACGAATTAAAGAATATCGACCAGGTAAATTTTTCCAAACTCGACGGATTGGTCCCGGCAGTAGTTCAGGACAATCAATCGATGAAAGTTTTAATGGTTGGTTTTATGAACAGGGAAGCTTTGGAGAAAACGCAGGAATTGGGTAAGGTTACTTTTTTTAGCCGGACTAAAAACCGGTTGTGGACCAAAGGAGAAGAATCGGGCAATTTTTTAAATGTGGTTTCCATACTGATCGATTGCGATGACGATACCCTACTGATAAAAGCAAATCCGGTGGGGCCTGTTTGCCACACAGGAAACGATACCTGCTTTTATGAAATGAATCCAAAAGCAGATGTGCAGTTTTTGAGTTATCTGCAGGATTTTATTGACAAGAGAAAAGAGGAAATGCCGGAAGGTTCGTATACCACTTCGCTTTTTACGAAAGGAACAAGAAAAATCACACAAAAGGTGGGAGAGGAAGCCGTGGAAACCATCATCGGAGCAATGGCAAATGATGATGAGAACTTTCTTTATGAAGCAGGAGATTTACTGTACCACCTGATAGTTTTATTATCTCACAAAGGATATCGGATTGAAGATATTGTAAAGGAATTAAAAAGCCGTCACTCCTGATTTTGGAGTTATATCTATTAAGGAAAAAATTCTTTATTTCCAATTTTAATAAGCTTTTTCATAACATGGTTATGAAACATAGTTTCAAAACATAACTGTAAAACATTGAATATTTGATGGTTCAGATTAGTGGTTTTGTAAATTAGGTTGTAGCTTTGTATCAGAGTCTACTAACTTTTAAACCGTCAATTATGGAAACCTTAATTGCTTGCCCAACCAGTACAGTAACCATCCTCGCATGCCAAAAAATTGCCAAATCTTTCAAAGAGAATATTTATGAGTTGTCGAGTGTTCGTGAAGAATGGGACCCGGAGTTTGCCACATCCTTAAATATTTGGATTGAAGACACCATTGAAAAGCATTATACCGATAACGTTGAGGCATGGGATGAGAATAAATATCGCGATTGGCACGAAATTATGGTTGCAGGATTACAAAACCTGAAAATATTGCGTGCATCTTTAAAGGTAGATTTTAAGGACGATAAAGATTTTTTAAAAGACTTTTTTGAAAAAACCGGGTATTGTGAGTATTTCAGCGATGCAAAAAACGGAGATCATATGTGTTTGTATCAATTCCTTAATGTATTTGCTGAAAACCTGGATGAAGAGACAAGAAAAAAGGCAGTTTCAAAAGGGACGATGGATTCATTGTTTGATAAAATACTGGATAGTGCAAACAAAATAAAGGAATTTAAAGATTGTTTTGAAGCGCTTGAAGGCGAGGCGGAGTTAAACACTTACGGACAAAAAGAAGTAGCCCAGATTTATTCTACTATCCGTGATATTTGCCGAATTGCTATTGCCTACTATCAATTTGACCCAATAAAACGCGACCAATTTAATTTTTATAAAGTTCTTGTGAATTTATAATACTACTACCTGTTAATTAACTTAATAAAACAGTCTGTCCTTTTTCCCGGATCGGCTGTTTTTGTTTTTTATTCATCATTGTTTTCAGGATTCTCTTCTTTTTCCAGAGGGACATATCCTTCGGGTACAGCTGACTCGGATGGTTGATATGGAAAAACATCAATAATTGTACTGACTGTAATTGAAGAAACAACATAAGGAATAACAAGGTAAGACAAGCTTTCCTCAAGCCGTTGCAGCGCTTCCTTTATATCGTCGGCCATTACCAGATAATAAGTGCGTAGTTTCTTTTCTTTTCCTGCTTCTTCATCAACAGTAACCAGGTTAATTGTTGCTTTGAACCACCATTCTCCGTTTTCAAAAGGAAATACTTCTGCTATTTTTGATTTTTTTATGTCGGTAACAGTAAATTCGCCCCGCACCATTTCCTGCATCTGACGAATCATTCTGGTTTCTGCATCGGTAAATGATACTGCATCGAGAAGAAAATTTTCAGTTACATTTCTTTCTTTTCCGCTTTCTGAAATTTTTACATATTTTACTTTACATTCAAACCAGGTCTGCATCATTTTATTCTACTTTTTTATGAAGTAACAAAAATAATTTTCTGAAATAACTTTTGGGTGAAATGGTAGTAAATATTCACTAAAATTTATCAACAAAAAAACCGGCCACAATTTTTGTGAACCGGTTTTCCTAATCTAACTAAACTAACTCAAACTACCCTTGACCTTAATTCTTTTTTTAAAAAGAAAGAGCCCGTCCCGGCGGACGGGCCCATAAACAGACAGCTACAGACTTAAAAGCTGAAGAAGATTAGTTATAGGCACTTTCTCCATGTTCATAAACATCGAGGCCTTCTTCTTCAATGCGCCTGGATACGCGCAATACGTTTGCTTTCTTCAATATAAAGAATAGTATCAGACCTGTTCCAAATGCCCATACAAAGAATGCAAGAACACCGATAGCCTGAACACCTAATAATTTTGCTCCATGACCGTAGAATAAACCTTCGGAAGTTGAGAATAAACCAACAGCCAGTGTTCCGAGTGCTCCACCTACTCCGTGAACCGAGATTGCACCAACCGGGTCGTCAACTTTTAATATTTTGTCGAAGAATTCAACTGCAAATGGCAAAACAAATCCAGCCATAATTCCAATTAATACAGCTCCAACCGGATTTACAGCATCACAACCTGCGGTAATGGCAACCAAACCAGCGAGAGCGCCGTTTAATGCGATTGACAGAGTCGGACGTTTGTAACGAACCCATGCTACTAACATCGCAGTTACAGCTCCGGCTGCGGCAGCAAGGTTTGTTGTCATTGCAATATGACCAATTGCAACAGCATTATCGGTCCCGGCAGCAGCAAGCTGAGATCCCGGGTTAAATCCAAACCAGCCAAACCAAAGGATAAATACACCTAAAGCACCCATTGCAAGGTTGTGTCCCGGAATTGCTTTTGCTTTTCCGTCTTTATCGTATTTGCCAATACGAGGGCCAATAATTGACGCACCAGCTAAACCGACCCATGCACCAACAGAGTGAACAATAGATGAACCAGCGAAATCGTGGAAACCAAGTTGGCTTAACCAGCCACCGCCCCAGGTCCAGTGTCCTGATGTTGGGTAAATAATTACAGTAATAACAATACTGAAAATCAGATATGCTTTAAATTCAGTACGCTCTGCCATTGCTCCCGACACAATAGTTGCAGCGGTTGCAGCAAATACAGTTTGGAAAAAGATATCGGCATAATCTGAATAATTGTCACCAAAACCATCGCTCATAAAAAACAAGTCAGGTGTTCCGATAAATCCTCCTATTGAGTCTCCATACATCAATGTAAATCCAATAATCCAGTATAATAATGAACCTATAGAAAAGTCCATCAGGTTTTTCATTAAAATGTTTGCGGTGTTTTTTTGGCGTGTGAAACCTGCTTCCACCATTGCAAAACCGGGTTGCATGAACATTACCATAAATCCGGCAATCAATAACCACATATTGTCAATACCTATTTGCAGGCCTTGTAAAGTTTCTTCCATGATAAATTATTTTTTTGTAGTTATTATTCTTCTTTTCCTTTAATGTAAAGCGACTCGTCTCCTTGCTCCCCGGTTCTAATCCGGTACGATTCTTCAATCGGAACAATAAATATTTTACCGTCACCAATCTGGCCTGTTCTTGCTGAGTTCAGAATAGCATTAACAGTTTTTTGTACATTCTTATCGCGAACAATGATTTCCAGCTTGGTACGTTCGATAGTACTTGTGTCATATACAATTCCACGGTAAACGCGGCCTTCCCTGGCCTGGCCAACGCCCCTTACATCCCAGAAGGAAAAGAATTCAATACCTGCTTCCTGCAAGGCGTCTTTTACCTCTTCGAATTTTGATTTTCTTATTATGGTTTCAATTTTTTTCATATTCTTCAGCTTTAGAAATGATTAAAGAGAAATTCCTACAACAATATAAAACTGTTCTGATGAGGGGTTTAAAATAGCTGCACCTGATACAGGTAACGAGAAGCTGTCTGTAATTTTTACTTCTTTGGAAGTGCTGATTCCAATGTTGCAAATGTTAAATTCGCCATCCACTGTATAAGCACCGTCGCCACCACCAAGTGTAAGGTCAACCGGACCGGCTGTTAATCCTGCCTCAAGATAAATGTCGCCTTCACCGTCATTCATCATATATGCACCGGTTAAAGAGAATGATCCTAGTCCGAGGCTAACCATTGGTTCAATGTAATGTGAAGTTCCTTCGAACCACAAGTCACCCGGGAAATAATAATCAGTAAGAGTAAAACTCAAAGATGAATTTTCACTCAAATCAAATCCATAGCTTGCGTAAAGGTCGGCTTCGGCATCTTCAACATCGCCTGCACTAAATGACCCCCAAGCTCCAATAGCAAAACCACCAGCGCTGAATTCCATGTAAGGCTGAAATGCCGGACCAGTGCCAAACTTAGTTCCACGCCATACATAGCTGCTGTATATGTCGAGGCCGGTACCTACTTCCTGTGCTTTCACCACCGGAGTAATCGCCATCAACAAAAACAAGCTCGCTGCAATCAGTAATGTCTTTTTCATAATCGTAAATTTTAAAAGTTAAACTGTGTTTTTTTGTTCTAAAAAAATCTTTTCACTTCGTTTTAAAAATCGTTAATGTTTTTAGAAAAAAATTATTTTTTTACCTAAACCCCCTATAAAATGAACTTGATTGATACAAAAAATAGAATTTTTATCTGTAGCTCATCTGTTTTTTTGTATGTCTGTTCAAAAATATGTATGTTTTTTAGTTGGGGGCATGGTTTTGACAAAAAGAGTAGTTTCTCTTAACAAATTATTAATATAAGTTGTGTTTTTTTCTCAAAAAGGCAAAAAAATAGCTTTTTGGTGACAAAATATTATATAAATTTTGATTTGTGGTTCAAATTTCCAGTATGTGGTGTTGTGTTTGGCTGGAATGAAAAATGAAAATTCTTCCGGGAAAAATAGAGCTTTGTAAATTAACTTATTCCAAAGTTAACGAAATAATTTCTCCCCTGTAGTTTTCTTTCGAACGCGTGTAAAAGATAATCGGTTCGTCTCTTCGAAACATTTCATTTTTAGAAAGGGACAATGAAATAAGGGCTGAATCGTTATTTGCAATCTTTTCTTTTTTGCTTGAAATAGTTAAAGGAACAGCTGTTAATTCTGTCTTATTCTGCATAACTGCGAGTACCGGTTCAGAAATGTGTTGGGTATAAATTGTTTTTCCGCTACGGTTATTCAGTAAAAAGAAGAATTCAATTTTGTTTTCAGTTTCAGCTGTTTTTTCAAGATTTATAGTGAGTCCATTTAATGACTGGTATTTTTCTATGGTAAGAAAACCCTTTGTTTGACCGGTAGCTATTTTTAACTGGTTTGGCGGATTTAGATTTTTTGATTGCACAGTAAAAAGCGGTTCTCCTTCTGCATACATTTCTTCATCCCACAAATCGTATTGGCAAAAGCGGTATGTTGGTGTTGAAAGATGGACAGCAGAATCGCCGGTGTAAAAAATGTAATTGCTGGTGGCAGCATAATTATTAAAAAAGCCTACTTTTTTACCTTCGGAAAGTTTTTTGATCTCCAGTGCGCTGGCTTCGCGGTTGTAAAAAGTAATTTTCAGATGGCCGGTGTTAGGGATGACATCCAGAGCTATATAAATACGGTATAGAACCATTAAAGCCAAAACCGGTAACGCAATGCGTTTAAACCAGCGTTTAAATTTTGGATCGCCTGCAATTAAAGGATACGTTAAGATTATCAGCATTGGAATAATTGCCGCAATCCAATGTGCTTCTATACGATTTTTAAAACTGATAATAAAAAGCGCGATGTAAAATCCGAGAATAGTAAATAGCAATGTTTTTTGAAATTGATTTTCGGGTTTAAATCTGGAAAATTTCCAAAATACCAGAATTCCTGTTATTGGCCCGGCAATGGCTATTTGTGCAGCCAGGTAGGGTAAAATGTACTTAAATGTAAAAGGTTTGGCACGTTCAACCAGGTGGTATTTAAATGTAGGAAATTCGTTGTGGATTTGCCAAAAAACGTGGGGAAGCAGTAGTATTACTGTAAACAAAATAATACCATAAAAATACTTGTTTCTGAAAAGCTTTAGATTGGAAAAAACAGTAAATCCGATTATCAGAAAAGCGTGGTATTTACTGTAAATCATGGCGGCGAGGATTAAGGAAAGGAAAATCGAAATTTTCCAGTCCGGATTATTAAGAAATTTTCTGTAAGAAATAATAAAAAGTGTCGTAAAGAAGAGCAAGGGAACATCGGGGATTGCCATAAACCCGGCAATGTGTGTATGAATTAGCGGAAATGACAAAATAAACAACGAAACAAAGAACAGATCTTTTTTTTCATTTAATTCATTTAATATAAGCGCGAATGTTATGGATGATATCAAAATAAAGATCAGCCGGACACCGATTTCTCCGGGGAGAACGGCATGTCCAAGGTAGATGAGTAGTGCTGTCATAGGAGGGTGGTCGAAAAATCCCCATGAAAGGTTTTCTGAATACATCCAGTAATACGATTCATCAGAATGAAGTCCTGTAAACAGGGCCTGAAGTAAGTTTCCCAAAAACCAGATGCCTATAATTATATAGTGTCTTTTATCAAGATTTTTCATTTTTTTCTTTGGGTTTGGCGATAAAATATTTTGTTCCCTTTTCTTTTAAATCTTTAACAGGCTCCTGTAAAAAATCGGGAAATCTGTCATTGTTTACATTTTTCCATTCTTCCGACCCCATAGTCACATTGTAGTTTTTCAAATCCAAAAACGATTCTTCTTTTTTTGAGAATACCAGAAAATGTTTTGGTTCCGCAGGCAAAGAGTATATCGTGTCCATGCTAACCACATTAAAGGCATTTTTGCTGTGTATGCGAATGTTTGAAGCGGTGCGTATATTTCCGTAGACGTATACTTTTTCATTTTTTGAAAGCCCCTGTTTTGTTAAATTTTCCACAAGTTGTTCTCCTGGGTTGGGCATTAATAAAGGATATAAAAATGAAAACACATTAAAAAACAGGAGTAGAATGGTTCCTGCGAGTTTTGTTTCATAGTCAATGTTTTTGAGCCAGCCGATAAGCCAGGAAATAATCAATAAAACATTTAAAAGAATTCCCGCAAAAAGAACATTGTCGAAGTAAATAAAACCCGTATACAAAAGAGATAGGCCAATGACGAAAATATTTATTATCAGAAAGATTTTAAAAATCGATTTTTTTAGATGTGTGGTTGAAAATGATATCACGTAGGCAAAAAATATTGAAATCAATGGGATGACGGGAAGCAGATACCGATCGTAAAATTTAAAAACTGCACCCGACATAACAATAACCAAAAGAACCCATGAGAGAATAAACCCAAAGACGGCCTTGGTTTGTAATGAAGATTTTTTTGTAAACTGTTTTAACGCTTTTGGATTTGAAAAAACGATTACAATCCACGGAATCAGGTAGGCAGCTAAAAAAACAATTCCCAGAAATAAATTGGTAAAAACCTGCGCGAATTTTGAGGATACGCGATTCCCGACCTGATCGGCAAAGAAGGAATTTAAATAAACCGAACCGTGTTCAACATACATGATAATAAACCAGCTCAAGGCAATTAAAATGGAAACAATGAGCGAAAAAGGTTCAAATATTTGATTTAGGCGTTTCTTTTTCCACGGATTAAAAAGGAGAAACAAAATGCTAATTCCCGCAAAGGCAGCTGCTGGTATTCCTTTGGTTTCAAATGCGAGGGCCGCTCCCATGTAAGCCATCCAGAAATGTTCTTTTCGAGGTTTTAGTGAATTGAGGATTTTAATAAATCCCCATGCGCTGATGGTGAGAAACAGAGTAAGAAGTATGTCGGGTATTGAGCGGCTTGCACTCATTAGAACGAGAGGGTTTGCGGCAGTAATAAATGCCGCAGTGAAAGCCATTTTTTTGTCACCTGAGATTGATTTTGACATCAAATAGATAACAAGAACGAGAATTGCACCGGCGAGCCAGAAAAATAACCGCGATGAAATCTTGCTGACACCGAACACCTTGTAGCTCCCCATTAAAACCCAGTAGGTTAAAATTGGTTTTTTGAACCGCGGACTCCCGTTTGCCTGGTACGGAGTAAAACAGTCCTCTTTGTCCATCATTTGCAGGACCGCATCAGTGTAATATTTCTCATCGGGAAAATGAAAGACATAGTCCAGGGCACTTGGAGCCGAGAATAAAAGAAATAAAACCGGAACAAGAAGGTAGCTGTATTTTTTTAATCCGCTTTTTTTCATCCCATTCAGTATTTAATAAGATACATCGGCTGCAAAACTTTGTTTCTTGTCCTTGGACTAATAAATCCGGCTGGTCGATTCAAATACAAGTGTTTGTACTCAAATACAACTTCCGAAGATTTATTCAGGCCGGAAATATCTTTGTATCCTTTTGCATCCGTAAATACCCATTTCCCCTTTTTCCCTGCCACAGTTTTCATTTCTTCAAAAGAATATAACTGGATTGCCTGTGGTTCACTATAAAAAAACAATTCGTACTCATCGTAATGGTAATTGTACAGCGTATCTCCTTTTTCAGCATATTCGGAAAAATAACGGGCTGCTTTTGGAGGAGCCTGAAAACTAAACATGTATGGAAATACATGTGTATTCATAATAAACGCCAGGCAGGCAAATACAATTAAGGAAGGGAAGATTATTCTTAAAGGTGTGTCTGAAACTTTTGTTGAAATAAAATAAGTAAGAATTATTCCTGCAAAAACCATAATCATAATATACCACTCGGGAGTTGGAAACAAATAGAATGAAACAATAAAAATACCCGCCCAAAGCAGCAGTACTACATAACGCTGGACAATCGAAAAGACTTTTAATAGCGTTTTTTTGTTGACAATGGCTATGTCGAGCCATTTTGCGGTTAAAACTGCAATCAAGGGAACAATCGAAAAAATATAGTTGGGGAGCTGGCTGCTGGCTGAATTCAGGATAATAAAATAAATCCAGATTCCGGTAAATGTAAAATATTCCACCGAGCGGAATTTGTTTCTGATAAGGGTTTTAAATTCCATAAACACTGCGATAAAAAAGAGCAGACTCCAGGGTAAAAACAGATAGGCTATATTATGTATATAAAAAATGGGATCGTTGCTTGCTTTTACATAAGAACCGGTTATTCGTCCTACATTGTTTTCCCAAAAGAAAAAACGGATACCTTCCCAGCCAAACTGGTTCATCAGGCCAATTAATGCAGGGCTTACAATAATAAAAGAGAGGAGTATTCCCAGATACCACCGGTAGTCAAGCAGCGATTTGAAATTGCGTTTTAAAATAAGGTGGCCGAGTACAGCAAATGCCGGAATTGCTGCCCCAATCGGGCCTTTTGTTAGCATAGCCAATCCGATGGCAGTAAATCCCAAAATCCAGTGTTTAGTCTTTTTTGTTTTTATAAACTCAAATAATTGCCAGAAAGCCAGTGTTACAAATGCCTGCAGAGGAGTATCGGTATGAATATCCATGCTGTACATTAAATAGATAAAGGAGAAGGCCGACATGATTCCGGTTAAAAAACCAACACGTTTGTTGTACAAACTTTCGCCAAGACGAAAGGCCCAGTAGAATCCCGCAAAAACAAGCAGCAAAACAGGGAGTTTGAACCAAAAGTTGGAAATTTTCCCGATTGTGAACCCTAAGGCTCCCAGCCAAAATAGCATTGGTGGCTTTTGGTCGTATGCCTCACCATGTATCGTCAGGTTAATAAAATTCCCATTTTGATAGATTTCTTTCGAAACAGTAGCGTATTTTCCCGCATCGCGTGTAACGTCAATATTGAGCCCTGTAATGTAGGCTGCAAAAACAGCTGCAGCAACTATAAAGAAAATGAGACGGAGCGTTTTGTTTTCGAACATGGCATACTTTTGAGTTTCTTTTCTTGTGGAAAAGCGCGGTAAAAGTGGCAATTTTTTCAGAATTTTTAAAATGAAAACCTTAAAAACAGTTGCTCCTGCCGGCGATTTAAAAACATATAATCAGAAAATTGTAATTTAAAAACCAAAGCAAATTGTTTGCAGATTGAATTTTAAAAAACCGATTCAAATTGAAATCAATATCTTTGTGAAAAATACAACAATTTCATTATGAAACTTTGGGAAAAAGGAATACCGGTAAACAAGTCCATCGAAGAATTTACTGTTGGTAAAGACCGGGAACTCGATATTTATTTGGCACCCTTCGATATTTTAGGTTCAATGGCGCATATTATTATGCTCGAATCTATCGGCCTGATAAAAAGTGATGAACTGCAGGTGTTGCTCAATAAACTTAAACAATTATATGAAGTAGCAATTTCGGGAGAATTTGTTATTGAAGAAGGTGTTGAGGATGTGCACTCGCAAGTTGAATTTTTGCTGACAAATGATCTGGGCGATGTAGGTAAAAAAATTCACAGTGGCCGTTCGCGCAACGACCAGGTGTTGTTGGATTTAAAGCTCTTTACGCGCGAAGCTATCCGCGAGGTAACAAAAAGTTCGGAAACTTTGATTGATGTTTTACTTCAGAAAAGCGAGGAAACCAAAGATGTTCTAATGCCAGGTTATACACACTTACAAGTGGCAATGCCATCATCTTTTGGGCTTTGGTTTGGTGCTTATGCTGAAAGTTTGATTGATGATCTGGAATTGGTACTTTCGGCATTTAAAATTACCAATCAGAATCCGCTCGGCTCGGCAGCAGGTTATGGTTCTTCATTTCCTTTAAACCGACAAATGACTACCGATTTGCTTGGTTTTGATAATATGAACTACAACGTGGTTTATGCCCAGATGGGACGTGGAAAGGTGGAAAAAATTGTTTCTTTTGCCGTGGCGAATTTAGCGGGAACCCTTTCAAAACTGGCTTTTGATGTTTGTCTTTTTATGAGCCAGAATTTCAATTTTGTAAATCTTCCCCCCGAGTTTACAACCGGTTCGAGTATAATGCCACACAAAAAAAATCCCGATGTTTTTGAACTTATCAGGGCAAGGTGTAACAAAATTCAGGGTATTCCAAGCCAGATTTCAATGATTATAAATAATCTTCCCAGTGGTTATTTTCGTGATTTGCAAATGGTTAAAGAAGTTTTTATTCCTTTGTTTAAAGAAATGAATGATTGTCTGCAAATTGCATCATTGGCCTTAAAAAATGTTAAGGTAAACCACAAGATTCTTGATGATTCAAAATATAATTATATATTTAGCGTGGAAGAGGTGAATGATTTAGTGTTGAAAGGAGTTCCTTTTCGTGAGGCCTACAAAATAGTTGGAGAGAAAATTGAAGAGGGTAATTTTGTACCGAAAAAAAGTGTGAATCATACCCACGAAGGGAGCATTGGGAATTTGAGTTTAGAAGAGATTTCAAATAAAAAACAAGGTGTAATTAATAGATTTAATTTTGGTAAAATAGATGATGCGGTGGAACGCTTACTTAAATAAAATTTATTAATAGCCTGAAAATGTGACAAATGTCATGTTCTGAATTGAACAGATAAGCAAAAAATCAACTTTTTACACTCAAAAACGTAGGTTAAGAGTATGTTATGAAGCACATATTTTCAATGCTTTCGTTGTAAATTTTACTTCGTTTAATTACTTTTGATTTCACTTCGTAAGAAAAATATTGTTTTTGCTTTCAGTTTTACAGCAGCTGTTGTAGCAAGTTGTCTGTAATTTTGGTGCGAATGAGTTTATTAATAGGAAAAAATTAATGCAAATGAGATTACCTTATGCACAGGGACTTTATAGCCCTGAAAATGAACATGATAATTGTGGGATTGGATTTGTAGCTCATATCAAAGGTAAACCTTCACACGACATTATAAAAAGGGGTTTGGAAGTCCTTCGTAATATGGATCACCGTGGGGCTACCAGCGCAGATAATTCTACCGGCGACGGCGCAGGTATGTTAATGCAAATTCCTCACCAATTTATCACTGAGGTTTTGAAACTTTCTGTTGGAGAACAGGGAAAATACGGAACAGGTTTGATTTTTCTTCCCAAAGATGAAAAGGAGGCAGAGGTTTGTATCAACATATTAACCAAAAATATCGAATCGGAGGGGCTTAATTTGGTTGCCTATCGTGATGTTCCGGTTGATAGTTCTGTTCCCGGTGAAATAGCAAAGGCCAACGAGCCGGTTGTAAAACAGGTTTTTATTAAAGCAAATCTTGAAAAGGACGCTCTTGAGCGTAAACTTTTTATTGTTAGAAAACTTACCGAAAGAGAGGTTCGCGAATCAGATCTGAAAAATAAGGAAAACTTTTATCAGCCCAGTTTGTCGGCTAAAATAATAGTATACAAAGGTATGCTCACACCCGAACAACTGCGCGATTATTATCTGGATTTCAGAGATGAAAGATTTACAAGTGCCATTGCTTTGGTACACTCACGTTTTAGTACCAATACATTTCCCACATGGGACTTGGCACAACCTTTCCGTATTGTTGCACATAATGGTGAAATCAATACAGTTCGCGGAAACCGTTTGTGGATGCAGGCGCGTGAAGGTTTAATGAAATCAGAGGTTTTTGGCGAAGACCTGAAGAAATTGCTTCCGGTAATTGAGCCGGGCAAATCCGACTCTGCATCGTTTGACAATGTTTTGGAGTTTCTTCATTTAACCGGAAGGTCACTGCCTCATTCGTTGTGTATGATGATTCCGGAGTCTTTTAATCAGAAAAATCCAATTCCGGACAGTTTAAAGGCATTTTACGAGTACCACTCTACAATAATGGAACCATGGGATGGTCCCGCTTCAATGGTGTTCTCTGATGGAAGGTATATTGGAGGAACACTGGACAGGAACGGACTGCGCCCGTCTCGTTATGTGATTACAAAAAACAACCTTATTGTAATGGGCTCGGAAGTAGGTGTTCAAACTTTCAAAGCAGAAGAAATTAAAGAAAAAGGACGTTTACGTCCCGGAAAAATATTACTTGTTGACACCCAATTGGGAATTATTATTCCCGACCACGAAGTAAAAGATCAATTAAGCAGAAGGAGTCCTTACCAGATGTGGCTAAAGGAGAACCGTATGCTGATGAAGGATATCAAGGTGAAACAACGTGTTCCCTCTTCAATTGATAATTTTGATACTTACTCAAAAGCGTTTGGGTACTCGAAGGAAGACATGTACGAGTTGATTAAGCCAATGAGCGAAAATGGCGCTGAACCAACCAGTTCGATGGGAAATGATACTCCTCCTGCAGTGTTTTCAGATAAACCAAAACGTTTATTTGATTACTTCAAACAAATGTTTGCTCAGGTTACCAATCCTCCTATCGATCCAATTCGTGAAGGTTTGGTTATGGCTTTGACCAACTATATCGGATCTCTGCATTCAAATATTCTGGCAGAAACTCCGGAACATTGTAAACTAATCAAGTTTCAGGAGCCAATTGTAACGAATACTGATTTGGGCAAGATCAAAGATTTGAAAGATGAAATGTTTACTCATCAGACCATTCCAATGGTTTTCCCGGTGAAGGAAGGAGTTGCGGGATTTGAAAAGGCCCTGGAAGATATTTTGGCTCAGGCAGAGAAGGCAGTTGACGACCAAAAGAATTATATTATTCTTACTGATAGAAATATTTCTGAAGATCAGGCTCCAATGCCCTCGTTGCTTGCCGTAGCAGCAGTTCACCATCACCTGATAAAAATTCAGAAGAGGATGCAGGTAGGACTTATCGTTGAAACCGGTGAGGCGCGGGAAGTGAACCATTTTGCATTGCTTTTAGGTTATGGCGCCAGTGTAATAAATCCCTATGTAGCTTTTGCCGCAATCGATCATATGGTGAAAGAAGGTAAAATTGAGATGGATTACAAAGAAGCGCGGAAGAACTACATAAAAGCTGTTGACAAAGGTTTGTTAAAAGTTTTCTCGAAGATGGGGATTTCAACATTACGTAGTTATCACGGAGCGCAGATTTTTGAGGCTATCGGTGTAAGTCAGCCTGTAATTGATAAATATTTCACCGGAACAGTTTCTAAAATTGGAGGTGTTGGTCTGGAGGAAATTTGTAAAGAAGCTACCATGTTCCACGAAGAGGCTTACAAAGTAGATAATACTCCGGAGCCATTCAGGTTTGAAAACAGTGGAAATTACGCGTGGAGAAAGAACGGAGAACATCATGCATGGAATCCGCAGACCATTGGGCTTTTGCAATGGGCGACACGTACAAACGACTACGCGAAATATAAAGAATACTCAGCTCTTGTTGACAAAGAAAATAAGCGGCCTGCTTTTATACGCAGTTGTTTTAATTTCAAAAAGAATCCAATTCCGATTGAACAGGTAGAACCGGCTGAGGAAATTATGAAACGTTTTGTGACTGGTGCAATGTCTTATGGTTCAATTAGTAAGGAAGCTCATGAAGCGTTGGCTGTTACAATGAATACCATTGGTGGTAGGAGTAATACGGGCGAGGGAGGTGAAGACCCTGAGCGTTTTGGTACCAATAGAAACAGTAAAATTAAACAGGTTGCTTCCGGCCGGTTTGGAGTCACCAATAATTACCTTACCAATGCCGACGAACTTCAGATTAAAATTGCACAAGGTGCAAAACCTGGAGAAGGAGGTCAGTTGCCGGGTTATAAGGTAAATAAGATTATTGCAAAAACCCGTAACTCAACGCCAGGAATCACATTGATTTCTCCTCCTCCGCATCATGATATCTATTCAATCGAGGATTTAGCGCAGTTGATTTATGACCTGAAAGTTACCAATCCGAGAGCAAAAGTTTCAGTTAAATTGGTTTCTGAGGATGGTGTGGGGACAATCGCTGCGGGGGTGAGTAAAGCTTTTTCAGACATAATTATTATAGCAGGTGCTGATGGTGGTACTGGTGCAAGTCCGGCAAGTTCGATAAAACATGCAGGGCTGCCGGTTGAGCTCGGAATTGCTGAAACACAACAAACGCTTGTTCTTAACAAATTACGCGACAGAGTAAAACTTCAGGTGGATGGCCAGTTAAAAACCGGTCGCGATGTGGTTGTGCTGGCTTGTTTGGGAGGTGAAGAGTTTGGATTTTCTACCGCCGCATTAATTGTGCTTGGATGTATTATGATGCGTAAATGCCACATGAATACTTGCCCGGCAGGTATTGCAACGCAGGACAAATCATTGAGAAAAAGATTTATTGGAAAAGCAGAATATACAGTTAATTTCTTTAAGTTTCTAGCAGAAGAGATACGAGAATATCTGGCTGAAATGGGATTTACAAAATTCGATGATATTGTAGGGAGAACCGATTTACTCGAATTAAATAAGGAAGTATCAAACTGGAAAATGAACACCGTTGATTTTTCCAAATTGCTTTACGTTCCAAAAGAAGCAAAAGAAACTCCTATTCACAATACACATCCCAATGGTCGTCCCGGAAATCATATGGATTATGATTTAATCAAAGAAGCTAAAAAAGCGATCAGAGGGGGAGAAAAAGTATGGATTTCAAAGAATGTTGTAAACGTAGATCGTACCATTGGTGCAATGCTTTCCGGGGAGATTTCTAAAATGTACGGAGAAGGAGGTTTGCCCGATGATACAATTAACTGTACTTTCCACGGCACAGCCGGACAAAGTTTTGGAGCCTTCCTTGTAAAGGGTGTCACATTTCGATTGGAAGGAGATTCAAATGACTATATTGGAAAAGGACTTTCGGGCGGGAAAATAGTTGTTGTACCACCAAGTGGTTCCACATTTAAACCGGAAGAAAATATTATCATAGGAAATACATCGTTTTATGGTGCAACTGCCGGTGAAGCCTATATTCGGGGAGTCGCAGGCGAACGTTTCTGTGTCCGTAATTCCGGAGTTCAGGCAGTAATCGAAGGTACCGGTGACCATTGCTGCGAATACATGACTGGTGGAAGAGTAGTCGTACTCGGAAACACCGGACGAAATTTTGCTGCAGGTATGAGCGGTGGAATTGCCTATGTGCTGGATGAAGCAGGTGATTTTGACTACTACTGTAACAGAGGTCTGGTAGATCTTACTCCGGTTGAAGACAAGTCAGATATTAGTGAACTTCAGATGCTAATAAGTAATCATCTGCTTTATACTCATAGTGATTTGGCTTCTAAGATTCTGACCCATTGGGAAGAATATTTATCCAAATTTGTAAAAGTGATTCCATTCGAGTATAAAAAGGTTCTGGAAGAACAAAAACTCAAGGAATTACAGAAAAAATTACAGTTGACAGAAGACGATCCTTCTCGTCACGAGTAATAAATAATATTGTTGAAAAAATAGGAAAATAAGATATGGGAGATCCAAAAGGTTTTATGACAGTGCCGCGCAAGGAAGCGGGTTATCGTCCAACAAAAGAAAGGATTTACGACTACGGTGAAGTTGAGCAAACCTTAAATGAAAAAGACAGACAACTTCAGGCTTCACGGTGTATGGATTGTGGAATTCCTTTTTGCCACTGGGGGTGCCCGGTAGGAAGTAAAATTCCGGAATGGCAGGATGCACTGTACAGAGGAAGAAAAGATGAAGCTTATTATATTTTACACTCAACAAACAGTTTCCCGGAAATAACCGGACGTGTTTGCCCAGCTCCCTGCGAAAAATCGTGTGTGCTGGCCATTCATGAAGAATCGGTTACCATACGCGAGAATGAATGTGCAACTGTCGAGCAGGCATTTGAGGCAGGTATTGTTGTTCCCAATCCGCCAAAAACAAGAACCGGTAAAAAGGTAGCGGTAATTGGGTCGGGACCAGCTGGTCTTTCAGCGGCCGATTTGTTAAACCGTGCAGGCCATCTGGTTACGGTTTTTGAAAAGAATGATGCCATTGGTGGTTTGCTTCGTTACGGAATTCCTGATTTTAAACTGAATAAAGGAATTATTGACCGAAGATTAAATCTTTTTCTTGATGAAGGAATTGAATTTAAAACCAATGTGAATGTTGGTGTCGACGTAACTAAAAAGGATTTATTGGCCGAGTATGACGCAGTGTTGCTTGCAATAGGAGCCGAACAGCCGCGAAATTTACCGGTTGAAGGAAGGGACCTGAACGGTGTACATTTCGCAATGGACTTTTTAATGCAGCAAAATAAAGTGGTTGCCGGTCAAAGTTTTTCAGAGGAAGAAAGAATTCTTGCAAAAGATAAAAATGTTTTGGTTATTGGAGGTGGAGATACCGGGTCTGACTGTGTAGGTACTTCCATCAGACAGAAAGCAACGTCGGTAACGCAAATCGAGATTTTACCAAAACCACCGGAAAAAAGGGTGGATAATAATCCCTGGCCCTATTGGCCCAATACCTTGCGTACATCAAGTTCGCACAAAGAGGGGTGTGAACGTCGCTGGAGCTTGTCGACCAAGAGATTTATAGGTGATGAAAGCGGCACATTGAAACAGGTTGAGATTGTTCAGGTTGAATGGACAAACGAAGACGGTCGGTGGGTAATGAATGAAGTTCCCGGAACAAATGAAATTCTGGATATAGATTTGGTATTGCTTGCCATGGGATTTACCCAACCTGTTCATGTTGGGCTACTCGACGAGCTTGATGTTGAGTATGACCAGCGTGGTAATGTAAAAGTAAACGAAGAGAAACAAACCTCAGTCGAAAATATATTTGCTGCCGGAGATGTTGAAAAAGGAGCAAGTTTAGTTGTTCACGCTATTGAAGCCGGTAAAGTTGCAGCAAAAAATGTAGATGAGTTTCTGCGCAAAAATTAAATAGTTATTTTTTTATAGAAATTGAACTTAAGTAGACCAAAAAATTCCAAATAGTGCAGTTTTTAGGAGGTAGCCGGTAAACAGGATATTATTTTTGAAATCCAATTATGCTAATCACTTTCCCTTGATCGTTTAGCGAAATACCGGTTCCTCCTTTTTTTTATGTGAATTCTTTAGATTTTGAGCACTCTATGTTGTGAGTGGGATATTTTCAGGGCGTTTATGTTTCCAGCGCCTGTGCGACCAAAGATAAAATTCAGGTTCTTCTTTTATAATCTCTTCTACCTTCCGAACATATCCCAGCAAAATATCTTTCTCTTTTTCTTCCTTCGGATTTAAAAAAAGTGGAGTGACCTCTACTTCATATTTGCCCCTTCCAACTTTGGTTGTCCGGTGGAAATAGATCGGCTGCCCTGTTTTTTTAGCAATTTTTTCAGGGCCGGAGAAAAAAGGCGCCTCCCGGTTTAAAAACATTGTCCAGAATTGTGAGGTTGCTTTTGGCGTTTGATCGGCAGCCAACCACAAAATAGTTGGTTTGCCGCGCCTGTTGAAATCAAAAATTGCCCGGGCCGATTTATGGACAGGAGTACAAATTCCGCCCCACTGCTCCCTCGATTTTAAAAGAAATTTTTCAAATGCCTGGTTTCCACGCATTGGATTATAGATCATTAAAATAATGTGTCCCAGATAGAGTTGTATTGTACTGCACCATTCCCAATTGTTATGGTGCATTGCCAATACTATTACATTTTCTCCTTTTTCAAAATGGCTGTTTAAGAGGTCGGTACCTTTATAACGAATTCGTTTGTTTGCCTGTTTTTCGTTTAAACTGTAAAGTTTTATCGTTTCCAGCGAAAGGTCACAAAAATGGCGGTAAAATTTTCCGGCTATTTTGTTTATCTCTTCACTAGTTTTTTCGGGGAAAGCATAAGTCAGGTTTTCAATAATAACTTTTTTGCGGTATTTAATAACAAATCTTACAACAACGTAAAAAAAATCAGAGATGCCATAAATAACCCAAAAAGGCAAATGCGAAATTCCAATTAGAACACCTGCGAGAATTTTGTTCAGCGCTCTTTTCCAAAAATTTTCATAATACTTTTTCTCTTTTTTTGAGAGTTCTTTGTCAATCATGGCTTCTTTGTAAATTAGTTTTGCAAAGGTACATTTTCTGGTCGTTTGTGTTTCCATCTTTTATGCGACCAAAGATAAAATTCCGGATTTTTACAAATAATTTCCTCCATCTTTTGGATGTATATTTTCAGAATTTCTTTTTCGCTAAAATCCTTAGGATTTTCAATCAACAAATCAAAACTGGTTACATATTTTCCACGCGATATTTTTTCTACTCTCTGAAAAAATACCGGATAGTTAAAACGTTTTGGAATAGATGCCGGTCCGGGGTAAAACATCGTCTCCTGGTTTAAAAAAGTATACCAAAGCGAATGAAAAGAAGGGGGAGTTTGGTCTCCACCCAGTCCAATAAAAATCAGTTCCTTCTTTTGATCTGCCCT
Organism: Maribellus comscasis; assembly: GCF_009762775.1. Lineage (GTDB taxonomy): Bacteria > Bacteroidota > Bacteroidia > Bacteroidales > Prolixibacteraceae > Draconibacterium > Draconibacterium comscasis. Next base: position 4,402,692 of record NZ_CP046401.1, read on the forward strand.
GATAATTCTCCTTAATATATTTGAATTGCTTACCAACTCTGCTCCCTGTTTTTCTCGTGACGAATTTATCAACACATCAAATTTTTTGTTATGAAGCGGTTTGTACACCCCAATAACACGGTGTTTTATTTTACGGGGCAGACAATTGGTCCATTCCCAGTTGCTATAATGCATGGTAAGTACTGCAACACTTTTGCCTTTATCAAAATAATGGTTAATACTTTTTGGGTTTTTTATTAACATTCTTTTTTCATAATCAGAATCTTTCATATCTAACATTTTAATTGATTCGAAAATCAAATCACAAAGATGTCTGAAATATTTTTTTTTGATAATTATTATTTCCTGGTGCGACTTTTCAGGAAAAGAGTTTTTTAGGTTTTGAAGGACTACATCTTTTCTGTACTTAATGACATAGAAAACAATGAAATAAAAAATGTCGGATAAAAAATAGATAAGGGTGAAAGGAAGTTTGGAAATTAGTCGCAGAAAAAGAATGCCGGTGTCAGTCAAAATTTTTGATCGCATAAATATGTTTAAGTGTTCACAAAGCTACGTTTTTTAAGCCATTTTTCATGAAAAATCTACTTATCCTTACTATCTTTCGGTCAATAAAAATTGGAAACATGAAAACACAAATAACAATTATCGCTATCTTTTTTTCTTTGAATTTATTGGCTCAAAATACAATTATTGCCCATAGGGGTGCTTCATACCTGGCTCCTGAAAATACCGTTGCATCAACAAACCTTGCCTGGGAATTGGGAGCCGATGCTGTTGAAGTGGATATTTATCTCACAAAGGATAACCGGGTAATGGTTATTCATGATAAGGACACCAAAAGAACATGCTCAGGGAAAAAGAACCTGACCATTGAGGATACGCCGTCGATGTTGCTGCGCGATTTGGATGCCGGCGTTTGGAAAGATGAAAAATACAAAGGCGAAAAAATTCCTTTTCTTTCTGAGATAATTGAGACGGTGCCTGATGGGAAAAAATTAGTGGTTGAGATAAAATGTGGCAAAGAGGTAGTTCCACATCTTGAACGAATAATAGAGAAATCAGGTAAGCTCCGCCAGATTGTTTTTATAAGTTTTGACTGGGATGCGATTGCTGATGCAAAAGAACAGTTTCCTGAAAATAAATGTTATTGGTTAAGTTCATCAAAATCGGCTGTAAAAAGGAAAGTTGCCGACGTGGCAACCACAGGACTTGATGGAATAAATCTGAATCATTCAATTATCGATGAAGAAATGATGGCGTTGGCAAAAGAAAATAATCTCGAAGTGCTGTCGTGGACAATTGATGACCCGAAAGAAGCACAGAGGCTGACTAATTTGGGTGTGACTGGAATTACTACCAACCGGCCCAAATGGCTAAAGGAAGAGATGGCTAAATTATAAAAAAGGATTTCCCTCAACAGGGAAATCCTAAAATTCAGGTTTTCTGAAATGTGTTTGGACTGGCCGAGGCATGCTAAATTGTTATTTTCTGAATATTGCTCTCTGAACGGTAAACGCCCAACTGTAGTTTTTAATATCAGTATCCCCAAAATCAGCAACACGGGTAAATACCTTGAATGTCTGATAGTGTAAGTTCCTCTTTTTACCTCAAATCCAATTTGTGATTTTGCCGGAGAAAAGCAGAATATTCCTGTAACTATAAGAATTATTATTAGCAGATTTTGTAAAGATCATCTCATCGATTTTGGTTTCTAAAAGTTTATCAACACAATATTAGCTCAGCATTGTGTTAATGCTTTTTAATAGAAGCGAACTTTTGTTAATTAAATCTTACGCTTGTTATGAGGGTTTAAAAAATGTAAAAATGGGGACGTTCGCAGGCTAATTGTGTTAAAATATTTTTCAATATGAAACAAAAAACCGGATTTACTTTTTTGTGAATCCGGTTTTTTATATGTTTTACGCTGATATTTTACCGAACAGCTATGCCACGGTTTTTCAACATCGGGTTGATATTGGGTTCCCGCCCCGCAAAATTATAATACATTTCATTATAATCTTCAGTATTTCCTCTTGATAAAATCAGTTTTCTGAAACGTTGCCCGTTTTTAAAGCTAAGTCCGCCATTCTCTTCAAACCAGGCAAAAGCATCCTGATCAAGCATTTCAGCCCAGAGATAGGCATAATATCCGGCAGAATAACCGTTACTCCAAATGTGTAAGAAATATGAAGAACGATAGCGTGGCGGCACTTGTGGAATATCCAGTTTGTTTTTTGCCAGAGCTTCAGAGTCAAATTTGTCAGCCGAATCAATATCTGTACCGGCTTTTATGGTGTGCCATTCCATATCCAGTTCAGAGGCTGCTAATATTTCAGTTAAAGCGTATCCCTGATTAAAAGTTACCGACTTTTTAATTTTGCTGACCAGCTCCTCCGGCATGGGCGCTCCGGTTTTATAGTGTTTTGCATAGTTTTGAAACACATCAGGATAAAGGGCCCAGTGTTCGTTAAATTGTGACGGTAATTCTACAAAGTCGCGGGCAACATTTGTTCCCGAAAGACTTGGATACGTTTGATCAGCAAATATACCGTGAAGTGCATGTCCAAATTCATGAAACATAGTGGTTACATCATCATAACTAATAAGAGCCGGCTCTCCTTCTGCCGGTTTTGTATAATTGCATACGTTATATACCACCGGTTTGGTTCCGAGTAGTTTTGATTGTCCAACAACATTACTCATCCAGGCTCCTCCTGATTTATTGTCTCTTTGGAAATAGTCGCAGTAAAATAGTGCAAGCTCACTGTCGTCTGCATCTTTAACTTCGTAAACTCTCATGTCAGGATTATAGACAGGAATATCTGTTCTGCGCTCAAAACTCAAGCCGTATAAACGGCTGGCAGCATAAAAAACGCCGTTTTCCAGAACATTAAACAGTTCGAAATAAGGTTTTATCTGATCTTCATCCAAATCATAACGCTCTTTACGAAGTTGTTCTGCATACATATTCCAGTCGTATGGCTGCAGTTTAAAACCGCCTTTGTCTCTGTCTATAAGTACCTGGAGGTCTGTTGCTTCTTTTCTGGCATTGGCAGTAGCCGGAGGAATAAGTTTCCCGAGGAATGACTCAACTGATTGCGGAGTCTTGGCCATCTGATCCTGAAGTGTCCATGCTGCGAAGTTTGAGAATCCAAGTAAGTCCGCTTTTTTTGCCCTTATCTCTGCAAGACGTTGAATAACATCTCGTGTGTCATTTTCATCTCCTTTTTCGGTTCGGGTCCACGAAGCTTCAAATAATTTTTGTCTGGTATCCCGATCCGTCAGCGACTGTAATAAAGGTTGCTGTGTTGTATTTTGGAGTGAAATCAGGTATTTTCCTTCTTTTCCTGCATTAGCAGCATTTTTTGCAGCTTGTTTTATCTGACTTTCCGAAAGACCTTTTAATTCGGCATCGCTATCAACAACCAAAGCCCCCGCTTTGGTTCCGGTAAGAAGCTGATTGGTAAACTTTGCACTCAGAAGGGCATCTTCTTCGTTTAGTTTTTTTAATTTTTCCTTGGCTTCTGCCGGAAGGTTAGCCCCGGCCCGTGTAAATTCATCGTAATAATATTGTAAGAGACGCGTTGATTCGTTATCAAGATCCAGTTCATTTTTTTTCTGATAAATTGTTTTGATGCGATTGAACAGATTGTCATTTAAGGTAATGGCATCCTGTAATCCTGCTAGTTTTGGCGCAATTTCTTCCTGCAAATCCTGTAGCGTATCATTGGTGTTGGCTCCGGAAAGCATTTCAAAAACATTCAATGTACGTGTCAAAAGTTTACCACTTTTTTCCAGCGCAACCAGGGTGTTTTCAAAAGTTGGCTCCTCCGGGTTGTCGGCAATCTGTTCTATTTCTGCCAGTTGTTGTTTAATCCCCTCTTCCAGGGCAGGTGCAAAATGACTGTTTTTAATTTTTGTAAAATCAGGCGCCTGAAACGGCAACGTGCTGACTTTCATAAATGGATTTTCTGTCTTTCCCATTGATTCTTTTTTCTTTTTTGTTTCGTTGCATGACGCTAAAATCAGAACGAGCAGCCCCATTGCAACAATTGATAGTTTTTTCATTTTCCAAATAGTTAATCGAATTTATTCCCGAAATTTCTTATCCGTTTGCTTGTTGAACATTCAGAAAAAACAATTTCGAAATTACAATATTTTAAGGCAGATAAATAAAGAGAAGCACTTTTTATTTTATCTGCCACGTATTTTTAAAGATTAATTTCTGAGGTGAAGGATAAAACTTTTTTCCATCGGATATTACAACTAAATCCGCTTTTAATAGCATTCTTTCCATAGCTTTTTGGCTAAATTCTTCGTCAGGGAGGACAACAAGAAACAGCCCTGGTTTGATTATTTTTACAAGCGAAGCCGATTCGACAAGCACAGGAATTTTGTTTGGAAGAATTTTTTTTATTGCTGAAAAAGCGTTTTGTAATCCGTCGTCTTTTGCCAGAATAAGATAACTTTTTACAGCCCCGTTTTGCAGATAACGCGAAGAATCTTTCCCTGATGTTTTATCTTCTTCTTCAAAAAGGGCCCAGTTTTCGCCTTTTTGAATTTCAGTCAATCCTTTTGTTATTTTATGAAAGTGGGGAGTGATTTTTATAGCCACCGGACTTTTTTCTTTCTCATTTTGAAGTATCTGGCAAGCCAGGGTGGTTTTCCCTACGTTTTGTCCACTTCCGGCGATTACAAGAATGTTATCCAGTTTTTCCATCTTTCTCTTTTCCGTTTGCTAAAGCAACAACCAATTGAAAAGTATCACGGGCAAAGTAAACTGATTTTTTTATGGCCAACCCGTTTTCTTTCAAAACGTTTTCCAAACCACCATTTTTGCAGAACTTTCTGAAATTCCTGTGGTGCTCCCTTCCTGCAATAAATTCTGCCCATCGGCTTCCGTAACCCGCAATATTTTTAGGTAGCGGAACCGAATAATCTACAATTACAATTTTTGCGGAAATTCGTTTCATCTCACCCAAAATAGATGAATACAGCAAAGGAGAAAACTGATGTAAAGCCAGCGACATCGTTGCCACATCAAATTCTTTTTCTTTAAAATGGACCAATTGTGTAGCGTCGCAAACTTTAAAACCAGTATTTTCAAATCCTTGTTTAATTTTCGTTTGAGCAGCTTTTTTTATCATTGACGAAGAAAGATCTACTCCCATAACAAATTCAGCATTTTTAGCCAGTTCGAAAACCTGGGCACCTGTTCCGCAAGCTACATCAATAATTTTTTGTTGTGGTTCGATATGAGCTGCTACTTTTTTTCTCATTTTCACCAAAACCGGATCGACAAAAGCGCCGTAAAATCCTCCTGATTCAACCATAAATTAATTTATTAATGATTTAAAAAAGCTCCATATTTCATCGCAAGCATTAAAATCCTGATTGGTATTTCCAACTATTCTTTTGGGAAGATATTGTTGGGTGCCCGGCCACGTGTGCCCCCCACCTGTTACTTTTATAGCAATAACTTTTTGTGCCGGATTTTCCTGGTTTTGATAAACTGTTTTTTCTGCTGTACACGCATCATTTTTATCGATGTCGGGAAACTCATTTTTTTGAGTTGTTTGCGTACAACCGTTTATATCCCGCCAAATTTCGATTGTTTTCTCCACACTTTGTATTTCGCCTCTTTTTTGCCTGAAAACTGTAACAGCGCCACCGTTGTATGGAACCAACGGATCTTCCGTTCCATTTATAAATATTGCCGGTACCGGATTTTCAGGATACTTTTTTTGCGATTGAACGACACTTAAATTTGCAGCAACAACGCCAATTGCTTTTATTTTTTTTGAGCACTCGAAAGCAAGACGCTGGGCCATAAAACCTCCGTTGGAAATGCCACAGACAAATATATTCCTGTGGTCAACATTCACCTTTGAATCCAAATCCGTGATTACTTTTTTAAAATAAGCAATATCGTCAATGTTTAAATTCCGTGCAACTCCAAAAGTATCCCGGGCTCCGTCGTTCCAGCTTTTTTCGTATCCCTGCGGATAAACTGCAATAAAACCATCGCGGGCTGCCAGTTGATTAAATCGAGCCCGGGTTAGTCTAAGCATTCGGTTTGCAGTGCCGGCACCCCCGTGCAACACAAATACCAACGGGTATGTTTTACTTTTTGAATAATCCTCAGGAACATAAAATTTGTAACTACGTTCATATCCATCCAATTCAAAAACAACAGTTTCCATATTGTTCTGTGCAGGCGAATCGAAGCTGCTTGTCAGGATAAAGACCAGAAAAAATAAATTTTTGTTGAGCATATTTTCATTTACAGCTTTCACCTTTTTTAAACTGATTTTGATTTTCTTTGTTGTACAATCTGACTTAAAATAATAATTATGAATCGATTTCAAATTCTGCTTTTTGTTTTGCTGTTTCTTTTTTCAGCTTTTAAATCGGATAAACCGGCTTACCTGCTTTATACAAAGGAAGGTAAAACGGTGAAATATTCAAAGATGTTAAAGGAGTTGGAAGATGCTGATGTTGTTTTATTTGGAGAGCTGCATAACAGCCCGATTTCGCATTGGCTGGAGCTGGAAGTAACAAAAGATTTATATGCCTTGAAAGAAAACAATTTAATTCTGGCAGCTGAAATGTTTGAAACAGATAACCAGATAATTTTGAGTGAATATGTGGATAGTTTGATCTCAACAAGCAGATTTGAAGACGAAGCAAAGCTGTGGCCCAATTATAAAACCGATTATAAACCATTGGTTGAGTTTGCGCGGAAAAATAAATTGCAATTTGTTGCTTCCAATGTTCCGCGCCGCTATGCATCTCTGGTAAACTCAAAAGGCTTTGAAGGTTTTGAAGAACTCACAGATGAGGCAAAGGCATTTTTACCACCGCTTCCCATAAAATATGATCCGGAATTAAATTGTTACAAAAGTATGATGGAGATGGAAGGAATGGGAGCCCATGTTACTCCTAATTTCCCTAAAGCGCAAGCCATAAAAGATGCAACAATGGCACATTCAATTTTACAATTCTGGAAACCGGGGAAACAATTGATCCATTACCACGGTGCATACCATTCAGAAAATTTTGAAAGCATTTACTGGTATCTGAAACAGGTCAATCCTAATCTGAATATCGTAACCATCCATTCGGTGTCTCAGGCTGACAATACCAAACTTACAGAAAAAAATACCGGAAAAGCGGATTACACCATTTGTGTTGATGAGGATATGACGAGCACGAGGTAGTTTTAGCTTGTGTCGGAATTATTTGTAAAAATTCATTTCCTCCAGATATTCCCACGTTTTATGCGGAAGATAGTGTCGCACATTTTTACCATCGCGAACAGCACTTCGGATAAAAGTTGAAGAAATATCCATCAGAGGAGCGTTTGTTAATTGGATATTGGGGTGGGGATTATATTTTGTTTTATCAAAACCGGGGCGCGGGTATACAATAACGCCGTGATTTTCAATTATCGTTTCATAATTTTTCCACTTGTGAAAATTTTCCAGATTATCAGAACCCATCAAAATTTTAAAATCATATTCCGGGTGCTTATCGTTTAAATAAGCAAGTGTATCAACCGTGTAGCTTGGTTTGGTCAAGGTAAATTCTATATTAGAAACACGAAAGCGATCATCTTCGTCAACTGCGCGGTGAACCATTTCAAGCCTTTGATAATCGTCCAGCAAGTTTGTCTTTTTTTTGTGTGGATTGTGCGGTGAAACCACAAACCACAACTGGTCGATTTCGGTAAATTCGACCATGTAATTTGCAATAGCGAGATGACCGATATGAATTGGATTGTAAGTGCCAAAATACAAACCAATTTTTAATTTCAGATTGGTTTTTGGAGCGAGGATATCGGTTACAATGTTTCCCATTTCAGTGGATAATTCAGATTTGGTAAATCAGCTCTCTAAAAAAATATTTACAATTTTTTCTGCTTCCACAAAAGCTTCCTCTAGATTTTCGTTTACAATAATGACATCAAATTGGTCGGCAAAACCTAGTTCGTATTTTGCTTTGGCAATCCTGGTTTTAATTCTTTCTTCTGTTTCTGTAGATCGGTTTGTAAGGCGATTTTTTAGTTCTTCAACTGAAGGTGGTTTTACAAAAATTGCAAGTGCTTCATCGCCGTAAAATCGCTTTATATTGAGTCCGCCAATTACATCAACATCAAAAATTACATTTTTACCCTGATTTCGAATTCGTTCCACCTCGCTTTTCAATGTGCCGTAACTCGTTCCTTTATATACTTCTTCCCATTCCAGAAATTCATCATTTTTTATTTTTTCCAGAAATTCGATTTCTGAAAGAAAATAGTAGTCTTTTGCATGTGTTTCTGTGTGCCTTTTTTCACGGCTGGTTGCCGAAATCGAAAATTCAAGATTGAGTTTTTTTGTCAGAAGATGTTTTACAATGGTTGTTTTTCCCGCCCCGGAAGGTGCTGAAAAAATAATTAGTTTACCTTTTTCATTAGCGTCAATACTCATATTTTACTATAAAATATTTAAAAGTTGTTCTTTAACACGTTCCAGGTGGTCTTTCATTTGAACAACAATCCGCTGGATATTTTTTTCATTGGCTTTTGACCCAATCGTATTAATTTCCCGGCCAATTTCCTGAGAAATAAATCCCAGTTTTTTACCCGTACTTAACTCTTCTTCCAATGTTTCCTTGAAATAACTGCAATGGTTGGCCAGCCTTACTTTTTCTTCGTTGATATCCAGTTTTTCAAGATAAAAAATCAGTTCCTGTTCAAACCGGTTTTCGTCCACGTTTCCGTTCAGTTTTAAGCTTTCAAGACTGTCTGTCAACCGGTTTTTTATCGTTTCCATTCTTTGCTGTTCAAATGGTTCAACCTGAGCTAAAAGACTCTGAATGCTGGAGATATTCCCCGAAATATCGCTTAACAATGCCGCTCCTTCCTGAATTCTGAAACTGTCAATATCTTCCAGTGCTTTGTAAATATTCTTCCGGATGGTTTCCCATTCCTGTTCATCCAGCGTTTCATATTCGGTTTTTACCACATCAGGTAAACGCAGGGCGGTGTGAAGAGCATGGAAATCGGTCTCAACACCTAACTCTGTACTGATTTGTTTTAGATGATTAAAGTATCCTTTTAAAATCGGTTCGTTTATTTTTGAATTGGACTCTTCACCTAAATTTTCCACATAGATATTAAAATCAACTTTTCCGCGGACCAGCTTTTCTGAGATCATTTTGCGGATAATGATGTCTTTCTCACGATAAAGTGCCGGTGTCCGGGTATTTATATCTATTTGTTTGCTGTTCAGCGACTTTATTTCGATTGTAATTTTTTTGTTGTTTACCTCGAATTCGGCTTTTCCAAAGCCGGTCATAGATTTAATCATGTCAAATTAATTTTTGCTAATTTAATATAAAGTTGGAAGTCGGAAGCCGGAAGTGGGAAGTTTTCTGTAAATTTATGTGATTACTCCTGACCCGATTAACTCTTCTCCCAAATACCAGGCTGCAAACTGCCCCGAGGTAATTCCCCGTTGTTCTTTTTCAAAAAGAAAATAAGCACCTTCTTCTTTTATGTGTATCGACCCTTTTTCCAGAGGTTGCCGGTAGCGAATACGGATGTCAAATTTCCTTTTTTCCCCAACATTCATTTTTAAATCGTGGCGAATCCAATGTATATCTTTTGCAGCAACAAACAATCCGGGGCGAAAGAGTCCCGGATGATTTTGCCCTTCGCCTACATAAATAATATTGCGTTGTACATCCGTTCCGATAACAAAAAGTGGTTCTTTGTGTCCTCCAATGTTCAACCCTTTACGTTGCCCAATGGTATAAAAATGGGCTCCCTGGTGCTCGCCGATTACTTTTCCGTTCCACGGTTTATAAGGATAGGCAAAACAAAATTTCCGGTAATTTTCTTCCGTTAATTCAACTTGTTTTTTCTTTTCCATAAAACGGGCAGGAACTTCAATTATATTTCCTGCTTTGGGTTGTAATTGTTGCTGAAGGAATGTGGGTAAATCTACTTTCCCAACAAAACAAATTCCCTGAGAATCTTTTCTTTCTGCAGTCGGCAGATTTTGTTCTTTTGCAATTTTCCGGACTTCAGGTTTTAGCAGGTGTCCAATCGGGAACATTGCCTTAGAGAGTTGTTCCTGATTTAGTTGGCACAGAAAGTAACTTTGGTCTTTATTCGGATCTTTGCCTGCCAAAAGCTGGTGGATGGTTTCTCCATTTACCTTCAGCTCACTTTTCCGGCAATAATGCCCGGTAGCTACAAAATCAGCATCAAATTTCAGTGCCTCTTCCAGAAAAGTATCAAATTTTATTTCGCGGTTGCAAAGCACATCCGGATTGGGTGTTCTTCCTGCCTGATACTCCGCAAACATATAGTCTACTACGCGTTTTTTATAATCTTTGCTTAAATCAACAATATGAAAAGGGATATCCAGTTTTTTGGCTACCATTTTGGCAATTAAAGCATCTTCTTCCCAGGTACATGCACTGGTTATAGCCCCAACACGCTCGTGCCAGTTTACCATAAAAAGGGCAACTACATCATAGCCCTGCTGCTTTAGGATATAAGCTGCAACGCTTGAATCAACTCCACCTGACAAACCTACTACTACGCGTTTCATGGCGCAAAAGTAGAAAGATAAAATTCAATTGTCAAAAACCAGACGAAAAATGATTGATTTATGAATCAAAATCAACACGTTACAATAAAACCTTTATGAAAAGTTGAAACCTTTGTGACTATTCTGTGATACTTTATAAGGAACTTTGAATCAGTTTATTCACACAAAAAATATGATTATGAAAGTATTACGTTTATTAATGAGTTTAGCACTGTTTGCGCTGGTGTTTACACAGTGTAAAAAAGATGATTTTACAGCGGGTATCTCAGACCCTGTATTAAAAGGAGCAAAACCTACCGGTACTTATACTGTAACCGTTGAGAACGTCTCTACACCCTATGATTATTTTGAATCCGGTGTGCAAGCTATTCCCGAAGGAAAAGATTCTCCGGGGCCTGCGCTTCCGGGTGATTCGTACAAATTTTCTTTTTATGCCGGGGCACAGCATAAATTGTCGATTGCTACCATGTATGGCTGGTCGAACGATGGTTTTTTTGCATTTGGCGACATGGGAATAAGCCTTTACGATGAAGATACTCCGGTAACTGGTGATGTCACATCTATGTTAATGCTTTGGGATGCAGGAACAGAAGAAAATCAGGAGCCGGGGATGGATAACCCACATGATGGTGCAAATGTTACTGATGGCATGATTCAGCTCATGTCAGCGGTTGGTGATGGTTTTGATTACGGAACTGTAGAGACAAACTTAAAGGTTACACTGGACTACGAAGGTAACAGTCTGTTTACGGTTACTGTTGAAAATCTGGAAAGTAGCAAAACTCCGGTTTCACCTATTGTTTGGGTCGTGCATTTTGCGGATCAGAATCCAATTTTCACACAGAGGGAGATGGATTACGGACAAGGACTTGAAGACGTTGCTGAAACCGGGAATCCCGGAGCGTTGAGCTCTTATCTGGACATGCATAGCGGTTATGTTTCACCCATTGCACCGGTTCTTTGGGTATTACACGATAAAAAAGATATGCCTGTATTTACAGCAGGGGCACCTGACTACGGACGGGGGCTTGAAATTCTCGCAGAAACAGGAAACCCCGGGCCCTTGTACGAATCGCTCACTGCAGAGGGATTTGAGACGGGAGTTCAGGCAACGCCATTTGGAAGTTCTGAAAACGGACCAATTTTTCCGGGAGAAAAATACATGTTTTCCATTGAAGGAGAGGTTGGCCAAACCTTGAGTATCGCGACAATGCTGGGTGCGTCAAACGATGTATTCTTTTCTACCGGAGATAAAGGAATTAAACTCTCTAATGGTGTATCTGAAAAAGACATTACGCATTTGGTAGAATTATACGATGCAGGAACTGAAGTGAATGAATACCCGGGAGCAAAGGGACCTGAAGATTCAGAAGAAGCAAGCATTGTTCAGCTTTTAGAGAACGTGGATGATGGATTTTGGTGGCCAACGGCGGCTCAGGTTATCAAAGTGACCATTAAAAAGAATTGAAACAGGAGAGATTCCTTTTGATATTTTTCAATGTAATTATAAAGAGTACCGGTTCCCGGGAGGGGACAGGTGCTCTATTTTATTGGTCCTCTTTTCTTTTTAGTTGGTTTGTGCCAAAACAGGCCATTTCCTTTCCCGGGAAACCTACGTCAAAAACCGTTTCAATTTCAAAGTCGTTTTTTACATTGATGGTAAAACGGGCTCGTCCTCCGGGTACGAAATTTTCTATAAATTCAGTTTCAAAAACAAATGATTCTTTTGTTGAAAGCGAATCGTTTAAAATATACCGGTTATAATATCCTTCGTTGTGAAACTGACGAAAAACATATACATTCCTTTCCTTGTCAAAGCTAATCATTCCCCGGTCATCGTGAATCTCACCATTTGAACCGTTTGATGTTGGTTCAAATTCGGAATGGTTTTTAACTTCGATAAAATTATTGTTTAAAACCCATTTGAATTCTGAGTGAATGACTGATTTTGAAGCGCTAAATCCTGAACCTGTGCCTTCCCAGTTTCCGATTAAAAAACTGAATTTTTGTAAAGGATTTTCCTGTGTGAACCCATCAAATGTAAAGACAGTGAGAACGACAAAAAGGAGTAAATATTTTTTCATAATTCTTCTGAAATATCTTGCCAAATATCTGAATTTTTTATTTTTTGAACCAAATTCATTGCTATTTCTGCATCTTCCGCCCAATTGTATTGACCCGTGGGACCCTTTCTCCGGTATTTTTTTATGTCTTCAGATGTAATTTGTATCTCGGTTAACCCATCTTTAATCAGGGATGCCAGTTTCTCGTTTTGAAATTCTTCTCCTCGGCTCCAAATTCTGTTGGCATAATACACCTGAGCATAAGCCTTTCGAAGTTTTGCAGTTAAAAGCGTACGGTTAAAAGTGTGATAAATACGGTTAAACGTTCTTGAGTTGTTGCAATATGGTTTTGCCATATTTACCTTAGAAATTGCTTCAAAGGCCTGGTTTAACGCATATTTTTTTTCTGTCAGAATGTAATCTAAATAAGTTGTGTCCATTCGTTCTTCCGGTTGCAGCCAATTGCCGGCATCAACTTCCGGCAGCGAAGATAATATGCCGTTTTCAGGGTTTTTATATTCTGCAGGAGCAAGGTGATTAACAATGTCGCTCCAATAACGGAAGCTTTGGTTTACACCGTGACCGATTTCTATCCTGGTATCTTCAGATTCTCCAAGGGTGATTTTGTGATTGAATGATGGTTGGTAACTAAAATTAATTTCTGATTGCTCGCTTGTATTTATTCCAAGTGTGTAAAATGAAGACATAATAATCTCAGGCGCCAGTTTAAAAGCATCATAAAAATAAGGCACAGCCAGCGAATCGTAGTTTTTATACAGAAACTTTAAAATGACTGAATCTGTTTCAATTTCAGGGTTTTGAAGAGCAGCATAAACGGTAAACAGATTAATTTCTGAAGGGCGGTCCAAAATTGAGCTTTTGCCCATTCGATCCGTTCGCAGCGAGAAGCCTGCAACATTGGGCATTGCCTGATAAGACTTCCACAGCTTGAGATGAAGGTCGGTAAAAATGCTGGCTACAATACCTTGTCCTTCATTTACATGAACACAGTCGAAGTCGATCAAAACCGGTATTGGAATCTTTTCCACCCAATCTGAATATTGCTGATTAATTAAAAAATTTCCCGGCAGGCTGTTGGCTATAAATTTTATACCGGGTGTTTTTATTTGCTCAAGGAAAGAAAGCAGGGTTTCCACTTCTTTTTCTGAATGAACCGGATAGCGGAGATATAATTTCAGGTTTCTTTTTTTTACAATTAAAGCTGCCAAAGAGTCTACAAAAGTTGCCAGCTTTTCTTCCGGTGTGTTTAACACTTCTGAATGCTGATTTTCTACTTTTGTTTCTGTATTATTTAAGGTAAGTACAATGCCATCAATATCCGGAATTTTATTCAGCATTTTTTCGTAGTCTTCGATGATCCACTCCCAAAAATCACGCTTATCAAGATTAATTTTTCCGTTTATCGTAAATCTTTCCGGGTAGTATTTTAAATCATATAAAGCGTGGTCCCAAACCAATACTTCATTTATTCCTGTTTCGTGGGCCTTTTCTGTTAAGTTATTTACAATATTTCGGTTCCATTGATGTTTTATATCTCTCAGCTCGTGACAAATTTCGTATGACAACTGCAACTGGTTTACTTTGTAATTTGCGCTTGATTCGAGTGTATGCAACGCAGTAGGAGTGTGATCTGTGAGGATATTCCATCCAAAAATTTCCATTTGTTTTTTTTCTTCCTGCTTACAAGCAAAAAAGAAAAATATGATAGTAGAAAGAAGCAGATACGTTTGTTTCATTCAATTGAGTTATCTTTAATATAAACACCGGATCGGCTAGTAGGTTTTTCCAAAGGGGATGGTTAAACCCAGCCAGGGCAAAACTACAAATTCTCCAATATCTGCAACCGGAAAAAATAATCCAAAATCCAAAGCTGCTTTTTGTATTATCCAACGTCCTCCCAGCGAAACCATTACGAAACTATCTCCACCTGCTTCGATAAAATAATTTTCTGTTATAAAATATCCCCGGCTGCTTAAACGGAACATTCCATTGATATTGATTAGTGGTGAAGACGCCCATTCTCCTCCGGCAAAACCGTAGCCCAAGCCAAATGTAACGTTGTTGTCGCGTGTTCCAAAAGTAGAAATGCCGTATACAATTCCAAAACCTGATTCCGATTCACCTAAAACAGTTCCCAACAGTGCTCCTGCTCCGATATTCAACCGGTCCTCCTGTATGGGAATTGATATTTTTGGTGTAAAAAATACCGGCGTGGGGCTCCCTCCAAATAAAAACAGGGGTATAATGCCGGCACCAACAGAGAAATTATCGGATAAACCATATGAAAACTGGTTCCATAATACCCAAATATTTTGATAATACCCTTCGCCTTGTTGTAATCCATATCCGTTTGGCGACCAGAAATACCTCGATGATTGCGGGTTGGCAAACCATATTTTTCCTTCTTTTACCTGTTGTATTTTTAATTTCTCCTGCGACTTAATATCTTTTTTTAAAATGGAAATTTCACCCAGGTTTTGTGTTTTTAAATACACTTTAAGCGAATCCTGGCCAACTATTTCTCCTGTAAAATAATTGCCATCATTGGTCTCTATTCGCACAAGCGAAGTATCTTGGGTGTTTTGAGACTGAACTTTGAGACATAAAAGGAGGATAAACAATACAAAAAAAGGAATTGCTGTTGTTTTCATTGTCCCGGTTTTAGTGCAAAATTGTCTTAATTAAAAATAAGTTATGAATTATTTTTAATCTATACAATTTACAACCGCTTACTGACTTTACTTTTTTCGGTTTTTATAAGAGCCGGTTTTCCCTTTCTTTTTCTTCCTGTATTTGTATTTTTTTGATTTATTTTTTTGAGAGGGGGTTCTCCATTCCGGACCTTCTCCAAATTGTTCAGGCATTGGGATTTTAAAAACTTGCCGTTCAATCAGCTGTTCGATCCGGTGGAAATAAAACATATCTTTTTCGTTTACCAAAGTAAGCGCAACTCCGGTTGCATCGGCACGCGCTGTTCTACCCACCCGGTGAACATAGTCTTCTGCGTCCTGCGGCACATCAAAATTGATAACGAGGTTGATTTCTTTTATGTCGATACCACGGCTTAAAACATCGGTTGCCACTAAAATACGTGTTCGTTTTGACTTAAATCCCTGGAGCACCTGTTCGCGTTTTTCCTGCTCCAGGTCAGATGAAATTCCTTCCGCCTGAAAACCGTTTTTTCTTAGCGAAATTGCCAGTTCCGTCACCTTTTTTTTGGTCGAACAAAAGATGAGAATGCTATTGTATTCGGGGTTTTCCGAGATTAAATGATTTATTAACCCGATTTTTTGTGTGTCGTAACACAAATAGGCGGCCTGCAAAACTCCCTCGGCAGGTTTTGAAATTGCGATATTTATTTCTTTTGGGTTTTTTAGGATTTTGGAAGCCAGCGATCTGATTTTTGGTGCCATTGTTGCACTGAACATCAGAGTTTGCCGGTTTTTAGGCAGATAGGAAATAATTTTAACTATATCGTCGTAAAAACCGATATCAAGCATTCGGTCGGCTTCGTCTAAAATCAGGTATTTTATGGTATCAAATTTTACGTAGCCCAAATTTAAATGCGAAATAAGTTTACCGGGTGTTGCAATTACGATATCAGCTCCCTGGGTTAAAGCGCGCTTTTGCTGCCCCCAATCGTCTCCGTCGCCGCCTCCGTAAATGGCTATAGAATTTATTCCCATGGTGTACCCGATTCCCTGCACCTGCTGGTCGATTTGCATGGCAAGCTCGCGGGTTGGGACAATAATAAGAGTAGTAGTTTCTCCACCAGGTAAATCGGCTACCAAATCAAATATTGGCAACAAAAATGCTGCAGTTTTTCCGGTCCCTGTCTGTGCACAGGCAATTAAATCATTTCCATCCAGTATTTCGGGAATGGCTTGTTCCTGAATTGGAGTAGCCTCCTTAAACCCCATATACGAAATTGCATCAAGCAAATCTTCGTGTATTCCTAATTCGTTAAAATTCATAAAAGAGCATCAGCTTATTTGCTGATGCAAATGTAGTTAAAATGTTTGCGATCGGTTAAAAATGTTCAAATTCTTATTTAGTACGTAATTTTTTGTAATCATCCCAACTAAATTGTTTCAGAAACAGCATTGCTTTTCGGGCTCCCAAAAGGAAAAGCAGTTTTTTTCTTTCATCACTCATTTGAAAATTGAGCCAGTTAAAATCTTTGTCGGCGTCAATGTAACAAATCAGTTTTTCAAAATCAGGGTTTTGAATGAGAAATTCATTGTCTGCATCAAATCGCATTGTGCTAATCATCGAACCGATAAATCCTCCCAGGTCATCTACATCCGCGTACTGATTCCGGTAAGTACTTAGTTTAACCCCAAAAGTAGGTTTTCTGGGTGTACTGCCTGAAGGCGAATGAAAGATGTTAATTGGAAAGTTTGATATCATTCCTCCATCAACAAATTTTACTTTTTCAGGTATTGTTCCGCTGTAGTTTGCATATTTATCCCAGGCTTCATCTGCAGGTTTTCCGGCATTTGGGATATTGTCAATTTCAAAAGGAACAAAAAAGAAAGGTACCGACATGGAAGCGCGTACCATCTTTGCGGGCGACTGTTTCCACATGTTATCACCCCAGTAAATATGAGCCATTGCCGGAAACTGAACTTTGGTTTGTGTGGTGATGTCGGCTGTTATAATATGCATGTGTGCATATTCGTCGGTGAGCGCTTGTCCCGAAATTCGGTGTCTTAAACCTTCAGGAAAATATACCTTCCCTCTTTTTTCAATAAGCTCTCCGACCGTCGTTATCTTATTTGGCGACTCTTTTAATACGGTTTCCAGCCAGCTTTCAAACTTTTTTCCCGGATTTAGCCCCAGGTTGACAAAAAGCGCTTTTTTTATCTTTCTGAAATTCCATAATAGTTTTCCCAGTACTTTTTTGAAAGGTGTACCGTTAATAACCCTTTGCATGATAGCTTTCAAAACCGGATCGCCATCAACAAATTCAAATAGATCCTGTTTGGCGAGTACATCCAAAACCTGCTGCGATTTGGCTCTATCAATGTTATCAATTCCCGCCAAAACCAGCGTGTTTATTGCCCCGGCCGAAGTTCCTGCCAAATGAAAGAAACGAATTCCCGCAGTTTCAAGAATGTAGGTGTAGCCAACAAGCGCAATTCCAAGAACACCTCCGCCTTCCTGAACCAAATCCACATATTGGTTTCCGGCATCGTCAATTACATCGGAAAATATTTTTCCTTTCAGGCCTTTTGCTTCTTCCAGCATTTGCTGAAATTCAGGCTGATTTACAAAATCTTCATAAGTCATTTTAAATCAATTTAATGGTTGAACCTTATTTCTTAAAAAAAAGATACGGAATTTCGACCGAAAGTGAGGGGATGTATTGGAGATTTTTTTGTCTTCTTTTAATAAACGATATTATTTGAGGTTCCGCAGTTTTTACAAAGTCCACCTGAGTCCACTCTTTTTAGCAAGGTATCGTAGCGGTTTCTGGTTACGATTGTTGTCTGGCAATTGCTACAAACGGTTGAAGAGCGTTTCTCGTCGCTTACATTTCCCAGGTAAACGTGGCGAAGATACTTTTTTGCAATGTCGTAAAGTTTCTCCAGCGTTTCAACTGGAGTGGGGGATTTGCTGAGCTCGTGTTGAGGGAAATAACGAGAGAGATGAAGTGGAACTTCGCAACTCAATTCGCTCGCAATCCATTGAACCATTTTTTTGAATTGGATTTCGTCATCGTTCAACTCAGGAATAACCAGGTTTGTAATTTCAAGGTGTGCGTTGCTGTTGGCAATAAACTTCAGCGTTTCCAAAACAGGCTCCAATTTTCCTTTGGTTTGCTTTAAATAGAATTCAGAAGCAAATGCTTTTAAATCGATATTAAAAGCATCGATGTAGGAAAGCAGTTCTTTTAATGGCTTGGGATTTATATAACCATTGGAAACGACGGCGTTTTTTAAGCCGTTTTGCTTTGCGAGTTTAGCCGTGTCAAGCAGGAATTCATAAAAAGTAAGCGGTTCGTTGTAGGTGTAGGCAATCCCAATATTATTATAGGTTTTTAGCGCTTCCGTTACAATTTCTTCCGGGGTTATTTCGTGGAATCCTTTAAAATCGGATGCACGGCATTGAGAAATTCGGTGGTTTTGGCAAAAATTACAACGAAGATTACAACCTACTTCTCCAATCGATAAAATGTTTTTCCCCGGGAAAAAATGATAGAGTGGTTTTTTCTCAACTGGGTCAACACCCAAGGCCGCAACTTTATTATAAACGTGGGTAATCAGTTTTCCATCGGTATTTTTGCGCACTTTACAAAATCCGTTTTGTCCGGCTTTTAAAATACAGTTCCACGGACAAAGATCACATCTGACGGTTTGGTTTTCCAGTTTTGTATAGAAAAGCGCTTCGTGCATTTTAGTTCTTCGTTTCTTCAAAGGTACGAAATGAACCCTGAATTTGATTGAAGATTTTTTTGTGGAAGTGTACAGGAACTATCGTAGTTTATTTTTTTATACTTTGAATTTCCGTTTTCAATTCGTTCATGGTTTTCATCATTTTTTGAATATCGGTTTCCGGTTCCGGTATTTCTGTATTTAGGTAGCATACAAATTTCCAGGCTTCTTTTAATTCCATAATTGGGAGTTCATAGGGTTGAAACGCTGAATTTAACGAGGCAAGTAACAAAGCTCTTTTGGCTGAAATGTAATCCTGAACGATTTTGAAAACGATACCTTCTTCGCGGGTTACAATAATGTAAGCTTCGCCATTTTTTATATTGTAAAAATTCTGAACAAACTCACCAATTACAACAGAACCGCTGGGAATGGGCAGCATTGAATCTCCGGAAATGGTAAACGCACGGTACTTTTTTTCTTTTGATAAAAAGGGCAGCTGAAAAACGGGGAGCTTACCAATGTATTCCGGATCGGTAAAACTGGTAACATAACCCGCTTTGGCTTTTTCGTTTACAAACTCAATATTATCGTTATTGGCAGAATCAACCGTTGTGGCAATTACCCGAAGATTTGTTCCACGGATAAAAACATCAAAACCATTTTGCAAGTCGGTAAACTGGCTTTCTGAAAGTTGACTTAAATCGACATTAACCAGTGTATCGATGGCGATGCCGAAATATTTTGAAAAAACCTGTAAATGCGAAACGGTTGGCTGACTGATCGAATTCTCAAGTGCATTTACTGTAGTACGTTTTAAATTAAGTGATTCTGCCAGTTCGTTTTGCGTTCTTTTTTTCCGTTTCCGTAACAGTTTTATATTGCTGCCAAAATAATTCACGTGCAATTTTTTTTATTCAAAATTACAAAAATTGTTTTCTTAATTAAAAGAAATGATTAATTTATTATCGTTGATTTTGATAATAATATTATCATTTAATAATTCTTGATTTGTATTCCACGGGATTGGAAATCCCAATTTTTGAGGTTCATCATCCCCGGTGTTGACCGGTGTTTTTTTCTGAAGAAATGGATAACGATAAAATATTACATAAACTACAAATACTTGCTGATGCTGCAAAATACGATGTTTCGTGCGCATCGAGCGGAAGCACCCGAAAGAACGGGAACAACGGACTTGGAAATGGAGTTGCTTCCGGCATTTGTCATAGTTTTACTGAAGATGGTCGCTGTATCAGTCTTTTTAAAATATTGATGACAAATTCTTGTATTTACGATTGCGCATATTGTGTCAATCGCCGGACCAACGACCGGCCACGGGCCACATTTACAACAGATGAAATTGTGGAATTGACCATAGGGTTTTATCGAAGGAACTATATTGAAGGTTTATTTCTGAGTTCGGGAATTATTAAAAATGCAGATTATACAATGGAGAGCATGGTGCTGGTTGCCAAAAAACTCCGAACCGAAGAACGCTACAACGGATACATTCACCTCAAAGCCATTCCGGGAGCCAGTCAGGAGTTGGTTCATGAAGCAGGAATTTGGGCAGATCGCCTAAGTGTAAATATTGAAATTCCGACTGAAATGAATTTACAACGGCTGGCTCCTGAAAAAAATTACAATGGCATTTTATTACCAATGAACCAGATTAAAAACGAAATTCTGCAAAGTAAAGAGGAGCGCAAGAGATATCGGAAGTCGCAACGATTTGCTCCGGCCGGACAAAGCACGCAACTTATTGTCGGGGCAACTCCTGAAACGGATAGGCAGATTATTTTATTGTCATCAGGATTGTACAAAGCTCAGAATTTGAAGCGGGTTTATTTTTCGGGTTATCTTCCTGTAAATAATTACGACAAACGTTTACCTGCCTTAACTCGCCCGCCGCTTGTACGGGAAAATCGTTTGTACCAGAGTGATTGGTTGATGCGGTTTTACCATTTTAAAGCGGAAGAGATTTTAACGGAAGACCAGCCTTTTCTGGATTTGGACATCGATCCGAAATTGGGTTACGCACTGCGGAATATGCATCTTTTTCCGGTTGATATTAATCGGGCAGATTATGAAATGATATTGCGGGTTCCCGGAATTGGAGTGCGTTCGGCACAAAAAATTATTTTGGCCCGGCGGCACCGGAATTTAAATTTCATGCATTTGAAAAAGATCGGAGTTGTAATGAAACGTGCGCAATATTTTATTACCAGCAACGAACTTCCCGTTTCTACGAAAGATTGGGAACCTGCGCGTCTGAAACGGGTTTTGGTAACACAGTCAACAACAAAAAACCGAAAAACGCTGGATACACAATTGAGTCTTTTTGCAAATTTTAAACCGGCACTTCCTCCGCTGCATTAGAAAGCGAAGTAAAAGTTTATCATACCGAAAATAAATGCAACAGGCTATCTTGTGATTGGCTATTCTGAGATTTTTAGGCGGGAATTTAATTCGTTTTGGTAATCCCTTCAGAAATTATCTCCAACAATTTGTCTTTATTAACCGGTTTTTCGATGTAATTGTTACAACCGGCTTCCAGTGTTTTCGATTTATAATCATCAATTGCATAAGCTGTTTGGGCGATAATATAAACATCGGGGTTAAATTTCCTGATTTCTTTTACTGCATCAATTCCATTTAATACGGGCATTTTCGAATCCATTAATACAATGTCAGTATCTGGATTTTCTTTTACCAACTCAATTGCTTTCATTCCATTTGTTGCATGAAGTATTTTTGCTGAAATGCCTTCGAGGATATAATTCAGGAAAAAGAATGATATTTTGTCGTCTTCAGCCACAATAACTTTTAAGCCAGTCGGAATTTTCGGTTTTGTTTGCGTTTGACTTGGTATTTCACAGGGGGTTGGGACAGCAGAGCCCAAATTATTGGGAATATCGACATAAAAGGTTGAGCCTTTGTCTGTTTCCGATTCTACGCGAATTTCTCCATCCAGCATTTTGGTGTATTCCTTGCAAATCGACAGACCTAATCCTGAACCCTCAAACCGGCTTGAAATGGAGGAATCAGCCTGGATAAAATAATTGAAAATAGCATCTTGTTTTTCGTTTTCAATACCTATACCAGAGTCTGAAATATAGAAACTTGCGTTTGTATCTGAAACGGTGTAGCCAATTTTTACATATCCGTTATGCGTAAATTTCAGCGCATTTTTTATCAGATTTGTTAAAATTGAATTTACTTTATAAGCATCGGAAAAAAAAGGTTGATTTGTATTTATCTCCTTCTGTTCAATGATTAGATCTACTCCCTTTTCTTTTGCTTCTCTTGCAAAAAACAGAAAGAGTTCATGAACAATTTTTTCGATGTTGGTTTCACAAATCTGAACCGATTCAACACCCGATTCAATTTTTGAAATTTCAATGATATTGTTGATTGTTGTAAGCATTCTTTCGCCACTTTGCTGTATGATTTCAATAAAGTTTTTATGCTCACTTTGCGAGTAATTATGTGATTTTAATAATTCAGTAAATCCCATAATTCCATTCATAGGAGTTCTGATCTCGTGACTCATATTAGCTAAAAAAGCTGATTTCATTTTGTCACTTTCTTCGGCTTTTATTTTTTGTTTTTCAAGTTCTTCTGTGATTTGAGTATTTAATTTGAGCTGAAGATGAAGGTCTTTTGTTCTGTTCCTTACACGGATTTTTAAAATACTATTAAAAGCCAGCAGGATAAGAATAACCAATAAAACAATTACACCCGCAAGAATAAAATATTTTGTAAAGTGTTGCCAGTTATTACTCTGTGTATTATAGTCTTTTATCCATTTACTATAAATCCTTTGGTATTCGCCGTTTGACATTATTATCTCCAGACCGTTGTTAAGCATTTCAGTCAATTGCGGGGCACTTTTTGAAATTTTGAAGCCCATACTGCGTTCCAGAATATCTTCGTTTCCCGGATTTATATAAGGTTTATCCAGAATACCGGCATAATACATACTGGCAATTTTCTGAGAAAAGGCACAGGTCACATCTTTTTTTTCAAGTTCTTCGAGAAGGCTCTGGTAATTGTCGACAAAAACAAACCGGGTATTGGGATTTATTGATTCCACATAGTGGGTTAAAACATCGTTTTCCCACAAAACAATTAAAGGATTTTTAATTGTTCTGATTTCATCTACAGAAATCTTATTTCGAAATTTTCGGTTATATAAAAAACAATGAGAGGTTTGAATTACAGAACGAGTATAATCGTATTCGCTATCCGGTGTTCCCGGATAATGAGCACCTGCTATTGCCTGAATTTTGCCTTCCTGAAGGTAAGTGTTTGCCTCTTGCCACTTGCTTCCGGTAACTTTAATTTCAGCGTGGTAGACATTGTTTATTGCGTTTAAAATGTCGATATTAAAGCCCACCAGTTTGTCGTTTTCGTCGAGGTAGTTATACGGAGGATAATTTGTACTGACCATCACCTCGTATTGAGCCTGTGATGAATAAAAAGAGATGAAAAGAATAAAGAGTAATAAAAGCTTTCTACCTTCCATTATGGGATTTGTTTAGTTACAAAGCTATAAAATTTTAGAATAAATTGGAATTTGTCCGAGTGTCAACAGCAGGTAATGTTTCTAAAAATTATAAATACAACAAGGCGCCTAAGGGTATGGAAATAGAAACTGTTTTAAAGATTTTAGAAACTATTGTTTATAATAGAAAAAGCCACCTCCTAAAAAGGAAATGGCTTGAAATATATGTACATTTTATTGTCTGTACTTAAGAACCAAAATCGTCGAACAATACATTTTCGTCGGGGACGCCCAAATTGTATAGCATCTTTTGAACTGCATCGTTCATCATCGGCGGACCACAAAGATAATAATCAATTTCTTCGGGTTCCTCATGCTTACTCAGGTAGTTATCGTAAATTACCTGGTGAATAAATCCAACCGGTCCTTCCCACTTGTCTTCGGGAAGCGGTTCTGAAAGTGCCAAATGAAATTTAAAATTAGGGAATTTATCTTCAATGGCACGGAATTGATCGTAATAGAAAACTTCTTTCCATGAACGTGCCCCGTACCAGAAAGTAACATTCTTTTTTTCTTCTTTTACTGTATGGAAAAGGTGGAAAAGATGCGAACGCATTGGGGCCATTCCTGCACCACCACCAATAAACATCATTTCGTTGTCGTTGTCTTTCAAAAAGAATTCTCCGTAAGGGCCCGATACGGTTACTTTATCGCCTGGTTTACGAGAGAAAATATATGAGGAACAAATTCCGGGATTAACTTTTTTAAATCCGTTGTTTGCTCTGTCCCACGGAGGCGTAGCAATACGA
Source organism: Maribellus comscasis (assembly GCF_009762775.1). GTDB lineage: Bacteria > Bacteroidota > Bacteroidia > Bacteroidales > Prolixibacteraceae > Draconibacterium > Draconibacterium comscasis. The sequence goes on from NZ_CP046401.1 coordinate 4,427,079, forward strand.
ATGTTCAACATAACGATGTTTCCTTCAGCGGGGTGATTGGCCATTGAATAAGCACGGAAAGTTGGTTCCGGGTTTTTCATTTTCAAATCGAACATTCCAAATTTTTCCCATTCATCGCGGAATTTTTCATCCACATCCATGTCTTTAAAATCCACGTCAATTTTGGGAACATCAATCTGAATATAACCACCCGATTTAAAATCCAGGTTCTCTCCTTCAGGAAGTTTTACAACAAACTCTTTAATGAAAGTAGCAACATTGTTGTTTGAAACCACTTCGCATTCCCATTTTTTTACACCAAGAACTTCCTGCGGAATTTTTATTTGCATGTCCTCTTTCACCTTCACCTGGCATGCCAACCGCCAGTTTTCGTTTTGTTCCTTACGGGTAAAGAATCCGGTTTCAGTAGGCAGAATTGAACCACCGCCATCTTCAACCTGGCAACGGCACATGGCACAGGTTCCACCACCACCACATGCCGAGGGAAGTAGAATTTTATTGTTTCCGAGTGTGGATAAAAGTGTATTTCCGGGTTCGGTGTCGATTTCCAAATCTCCTTCATTAATTGAGACCTTTACAATTCCAGATGGAGTCAGTTTTTTCTTAGCAAAAAGCAAAATGGCAACCAACAGAATAATAATTCCAAGGAATACTACCACACTGGCAATAACTACGGTAGATTGTAACGATAATAATATCATCAGTTAATTGATTTTTTGTTTTATAATTTAATTCCTCCAAAGCCCATAAAAGCCAGTCCCATTAAACCGGTAACAATAAATGTTATTCCTAATCCGCGTAAAGGTGCAGGGACATTGGAATATTCAATTTTTTCCCGGATGGCGGCAATACCAACAATGGCCAAAAACCAGCCAACACCTGAGCCAACGCCATAAACAGTTGCTTCACCAACATTAATAAAAGCTTTCTGCTGAAGAAATAGTGAGCCTCCAAGAATGGCACAGTTTACTGCAATTAGCGGGAGGAAGATACCTAACTGGTTATAAAGAACAGGTGCAAATTTTTCTACAATCATTTCAACCAATTGCACCATTGATGCGATTATGGCAATAAACATGATAAAACGGAGGAAGCTTAAATCTACATTAGCAAATCCTTCTCCAAGCCAAACCAGGGCACCTTCGTTTAATACAAATTTTTCGAGAAGATAGTTAACCGGCACAGTGATTCCCAACACAAAAATTACGGCAATCCCCAGCCCTGTGGCAGTGCTTACTTTTTTTGAAACGGCCAGATAAGAGCACATTCCAAAGAAATAAGCAAAAACCATGTTTTCAATAAAAATTGATTTTACAAATATATTTATCAGGTTTTCCATTGTTATTCAATTTTGTGTTAGCAATTAGTCTTCAATTAATTTTCGGTTTTTGCCACGTTGTACCCAAATAATGATTCCAACAACAATAAGCGCCATTGGAGACAATACCATTAATCCGTTGTTTTCATAAAATCCACCGTTAGCTATATACCAGCTTTCCGGAATAATATTGTAGCCTAATAAGCTTCCGGATCCAAGCAACTCTCTGAAAAATCCAACAATAATAAGGATGACACCGTAGCCTGCGGCATTTCCAATGCCATCAAGGAAAGATTGCCATGGGCGATTCCCTAAAGCAAAAGCTTCCAGACGCCCCATGATGATACAGTTGGTAATGATCAACCCAACAAAAACCGAAAGCTGTTTACTTACATCATAAACAAATGCCTTTAACACCTGATCGACCAAAATTACCAGGGCTGCAATAATAACCAATTGAACGATAATTCTGATCCGGTTTGGAATCGTGTTTCGTAAAAGTGAGACAATCACATTTGCCAAAGCCAATACAGCAGTTACTGAAATAGCCATTACAATGGATGGTTTTAGTTGTGCAGTAACAGCAAGAGCAGAACAAATTCCCAGCACCTGTACTGTAATAGGATTACTGTCGTTTATCGGATCTGACAGTAATTTTATATTCTTTTTTGAAAATAATGGTTCACTCATTGCCTATGATTTTTTCTTAATTAAGAATTCTTTATAGCTGGTAAAATCATCCTGAAGCATTTTTTCAAGACCTTTACTTGTTATTGTTCCTCCTGAAATACCGTCTACGCTGTGTTCTTCCGGAGCAACCTGACCTGATTTTAATACACTGATAGAAACCAGTTTCCCTGATTCGTCAAAAATGGTTTTTCCTTTAAACGGTTCTTCAAAAGGGGTTGATGAAATTTCTGCACCCAATCCCGGAGTTTCGCCTTCATGGTCGAAATTGGCTCCGTAAATGGTATTCATATCTTCATTAAGTGAAATATAACCCCAGATCGGCCCCCAAAGCCCGGCTCCTCTCACTGGAAGTACATATTTTAATCCGTCTTCAGTCTGACATTCAAAAACAGGCAGCAACATATCCTGCGCATCTTTTGCTCTCTCTTTTTTTAAGTCGGTAGTAAATGCATTTCCTTCTGCTTGTTCTCCGTTTACATTTACTACATATTCGTTTACTATTTTTTCGGCATATAATTCTTCAGCGTTGTCTGCAGAGCTTTCAATATTAACCGAAGCCAAAATATTTTGTTTCTTTTCAATTTCAACATTTTTCTGTTGACGGGGCTTTAATGCCATTGAAACAGAGGCTAAAACTGCAGCAACCAATATTACCATAACTGCTGCATAAATAAATGTGTAAGTATTACCGTTTCTGTCCATGATCTGTAATTTTAATTTGCAGAGATTTTAGCCCTTTTTATTCTTCGTTTAACATGCGCGCCAACGACATAGTGGTCGATTAATGGTGCAAATGTGTTCATCAATAAAATGGCAAGCATCATACCTTCCGGGAAAGCTGGATTAATTACACGAATTAAAATAGCAAGCACACCGATAAGGAATCCGTAAATCCATTTTCCTCTTTGTGTTTGTGCTGCTGAAACCGGGTCGGTAGCCATAAATACAGCACCAAATGCAAAGCCACCTATAATGAGGTGTTCCCAGAAAGGCATTTCCATATATGCATTAACGGCAAAAATATTCAAAAGAATTCCCATAAAAATACCACCGGCAACCGTTGAAATCATGATTCTCCAGCTGCCAATACCTGTTACAATTAAAACGAGCGCACCCAACAAAATGGCCAGGGTTGAAGTTTCTCCTATTGATCCGGGAATCAGACCAAAAAACGCGTCAGCAACACTAAAGTTGATGTCGTTTACTGTTGTTGCCGCAGCAGCCTGAGCCATAGGAGTTGCTCCTGAGAAACTGTCGACAACTTTATCGGCACTGCCTAATGAAACCCAAACAGAGTCGCCTGACATTTGTGCCGGATAAGCAAAAAACAGGAAAGCACGCGCTACCAGCGCCGGGTTCCAAATATTCATTCCGGTACCTCCAAATACCTCTTTCCCCAGAATAACTGCAAAAGCTGTCGCAACAGCAACCATCCACAGTGGTGTCTCAATCGGCATCACAAGCGGGATAAGAATACCTGAAACAAGGAATCCTTCATTTATCTCGTGACCCCGAAGCTGGGCAAAAACAAATTCAAGCCCCAGACCAACCACATAAGATACAATTATAACAGGCAGAACTTTTAAAAGTCCGTAAATGAATACTTCAATAAAGCCTGTAGAAGCCAATTCTCCAATTGCCCTGAAATGTTGGTACCCCGTATTGTACATTCCCATTAAAATAGCAGGGACAAGTGAAAGTACAACCACAGTCATAGTACGTTTTAAATCGATATGATCGTGAATATGCGTACCAGTTTTGGATGTACTTTTGGGCACATATAAAAATGTGAAGAAACCGTCGTGAACCGAATGGAGCCAGTGATATTTTGCTCCTTTCTGCACAAGCGGTTCTGTTCTTTCAAAAAAGTTTTTAATGAATTTCATCTCTTACAACTGATTTATGTTTTCAGCAAATTATTAACCCAATTCTTTTATCATAGTATTGATTCCGGTGCGCAGAATATCCTGAACTTTTATTTTTGAAGTACACGCATATTCACAAAGTGCGAAATCTTCCTCGATAACTTCGTAAATTCCCAGTTGTTCCATTTTATCGATATCGTTTACCAGGATTGCTTTGAGCAAATACACCGGAAGAATATCCATCGGAACGAGTTTTTCATACTGACCGCTAAGAACAAATGCCCTTTCACCACCATGCAGGTTTGCATTCATTTCATATTCCTTTTTAGGGAACAAGCTGGTAAGAAAGGTTTTTGATGCACTGAACTTATTAATACCTAAATCAGCCCAACCTAAAAACTCATAATCATCCCCTTCAGGGATAACTGTAAGCATCGAATCGTAAAATCCAAGAAATGTCTGTGGTTTTACACGGGTTCCCGTAAGCACATTTCCACTGATAATACGCTGTTTGTAATCTGCCGTATTTAGTTTTCCTTTTATTGTGTATTCTACAGGTGCTCCCAGAATAGTTTTGTAATATTTTGGTTTTTCAACTTCTGAGCCTGCAAAAGCAATAATTCTGGAAAAATCAACCTTCCCGGTTTCAAATAAACGGCCAATAAAAAGCACATCCTGAACATTGATCGTCCAGGCAACCTCCCCTTTATTAAGCGGTTTTGTATGATGGATTTGAATTCCAACATTTCCGGCGGGGTGTGGCCCGGAGAATTGGTTTATTTCAACATTTTTAACAGAAGTAAACGCTGAATTTTTATTTACTCCCAGGTAAACAGTACCATCGGTTAATTTTTTCAATGCATTGATACCGGTTTGAAATGTATCCATCTGACCATCCAGAATAAAATTATAATCCGGAGCCAGCGGAGCGGTATCAAATGTTGAAATAAAAATAGCCAGTGGCTTGTCATCGGGTGAAGCTACAATTCCGTACGGACGTCTTTTAATAAACGGCCACAAACCGCTTTTTAAAAGTTGTTCCTTTATTTCATTTCCACTTAATGAGTTGGGATCTGCTTTTCTGAATTCGACAGAACCGGCACTCTCATTTGCTTCAACAACAACTTCCAGAATTTTCCGACGCTCACCGCGATTGATAGAAACAACCTTACCTCCCACAGGAGAAGTAAAAACAACTTCCGGGTGATACTTGTCGTAAAACAAAGCGTCTCCGGCTTTTACTTCGTGGTCAGCTTTAACGCTTAACTTGGGAGTAAGTCCTGGGAAATCGGTAGGTTTGAGTGCTACAGTAGCCGGAACAGGTAATGTTTCCAGTACTTTTTCGGCACTTCCTTTAAGCTTGATATTCAGCCCCTTCCTTAACTTGATTACTTCTGACATTTTTAACTAAGAATAGTATTATTTTTAGGTGGGCAAAAGTAAATAATTAATTGGCTTTTCGCAATCTTTCCCGTGGAAAGTTGCAATGTTCAAAATATACAAATAAGTCAATATGTTCGTTGATTTATGTCACGTACAGAAGAAAGCAGCCTTTTCAAAATAACAGCAGTAAAAATCAGAAATTTCAGATTAAATTAACATTTTTAGCGTTATTCATATAAATTTTAGAATTTTGAACTGACTTTGAAAAGGAAAAAGGAATGAAAAAATATCTTATAGTTGGTTTTATTTTGTTGGTTTTTAGTTTTTTATCATTTTCCCAGGAGGAAAACTTTTATTATGAAAACGCAGTTTTTAACGAAGACATTAAAACGGTTTTATTACATCGCGACGGATTTGAATTGTCCAATCCGATTTTGGAACTGGGTGAAGATGCTCAACTTGTTTTAAAGTTCGACGATTTGTCGGGTGAAGTAAAAGACTACTACTATACAATCATTCATTGCGATGTGGACTGGAACGAAAGTTTTATCTCTCAACCTGATTATATAGAGGGGTTTACTGAAAATCCACTGGACGATTATGCCTTTTCTTTTAACACCACTTTTAAGTATGTTAATTATCAGTTAAAAATTCCGAACGACAATATTCAGTTTAAAACCTCGGGGAACTATGCACTGGTTGTTTTTGAAGATAACGACAAAGAAAAAGTAGTTCTCTCAAAACGGTTTTATGTGGTTGAACCTTTAACTCAAATTGAAGGAACTGTGAGGCGTGCAACAATGGATGCATTTAAAGGAGAAAATCAGGAGGTAGATTTTACCATTTATCATGATCAGTTGATTATCAATAATCCGCAACAGGAAGTTAAAGTTGTAGTGATGCAAAATAACCGGTGGGATAATGCCATTCGGAATCTAAAACCCTTGTTTGTACGACCCAATGAGTTGGTTTATGATTATAATCGTGAAAACGTTTTTGTTGCCGGTAACGAATTCAGGTATTTTGATATACGAACCAACCGGATGAACGGTGAAAACGTGGCTTCAACTGAGTTCTTCAGACCCTATTTTCACAAAACACTTATGATTGATGAAGTGAGGACAAATAAAAGGTATTTTGAATATGAAGAGATGAATGGCGAATACGTAGTAGAATCACAAGACCGGGTACAGGATTATGATCTGGATTGTGATTACTTTTTTGTTCATTTTAGTTTGCCGCTCGAGTCTGTGATACTGGGTGGAAGTGTTAATGTTTTTGGTGCATTAAGCAATTGGAATGCGAACAAAAGCAACGAAATGACATGGAATTTTGAAACCAGCCAGTATGAATTAACGATGCTATTAAAACAGGGCTACTACAACTTTATGTATGTTTATGTTCCGCAGGGGGCGTCGGTGGCCGATCATAAAAACTTTGAAGGTAGTTTTTGGATGACAGAAAATGATTATCAGATTTTTGTGTATTATCACGATTTGGGAAGTCGTTATGACAGGTTGGTAGGATTCAGACAATTAAATTCAAAAGAAAACAGGAATTAAAAGGGGGTGGGGGATATACAGTTCTTTGGCGGTAAAAAATTATATATCCGCTCCAATTTTTTTATGATCTATTCCCTGCTAATAAAATTTTGTTTAAAGAAAGATGGATCTTATAAAAAAGCTGTATAATTATCATAGTTAAAAACCTTACTTGCTTGTAAAAAACTATACAAAAATGCTTACTTCATGATTGTCGGTCAATAGTCATTTTTGATTATTTTTAACTCAAAATATTTTTATGGATAAGTTGAAGCAAAGTATTAAGTACCACGCCAAATTATTCAGCAATATAAAAATTCAGTCGGAAGACATCGATTATGATGAGGTAAATCAAAAATATATTCCCTTTCTTCTGTTAATTGATTCATTACAACCAGTATTGTAGTTGCATCCGATTTTTATAAATGCGATTACTATTTTGTTTTCGGTAATTTTGATTCTGTTTTTGCTTTTCAGAAAAACAGGCTGCCGGTTACAAGTAATGAATGGTTTCGCCGGCGCTTTCATCCCGATGATTATATTATTAATGAAGGAAGTATCCGAGCTCTGAAATATTTTTGTCGGCAACCGGTAGAGAAACACAAAAATCTTCGGTTAATTCACAAATTCAGAATCAAAAATGATAATAATAAATGGATCAGGTTAATAGTTCAGAAGTTGACAAGATTAGCCCCCCGTGAAAAACAAGTGCTTGAGTTAATTTCAGAAGGTCACAAGAGCGCACAAATTGCTGAGAAACTTTTTATAAGTATAAATACGGTAAACAATCACAGGCGCAACGATCGAGAAATTAAATGTTTCAAATACGCCTGAAGCTGTAAAAAAGACTGCAAAGCTGGGAGTAATTTAGTTTACACGGTGTAAATTGTAGCTCAGGAATAAATCTGTAGTTTTTAGTTGGTTCAAAAGAAGAATACAGAAAACGATATTAAAAATGTTAGCCTGCGTTTTAGCTCACAATCTTTAAGAATCCTTTTCCTTCTCTGAATGGAAGCGTAAACCAGAATTTTGTTCCCTGTCCGGGCACCGACTTTAATTCGAGCTCGCTACCCAATAAACTTACATAGTGTTGCGCAATCGGAAGTCCCAATCCTGAACCGGAGGTGGTTTCGTTAATGTTATTTTTTATCCGGTAAAAGCGGCTAAAAATATTTTCTGTTTCGTCTTCGGGGATTCCAATCCCATTGTCGGAGACATAAATTTGTACCGCTTCGTTCAATATCATTTCGTAGCCCAGAGAAACGTCTCCTTTGACTGAGTATTTGATTGCATTGTCAACCAGAATACTCAGAATTTCGCGCAGGAGTTTTGCGTCAGTTTCGAAACCAAAGGCCGGATTGGGAACATCAAGGTTCATGTTGATTCTGATATCCTTGGTGTCGGGTATTAACGGCCGGTATTTGTTGTAAATATCTCTTAGTAAATTGTTTATTTTGCAGAAATCGACATGAACTTCCACCGCTTCCGTTTCAATTCGGGAAAGATGAATGGTATTATCAATCATATTTAAAAGCTGCTGTCCGTTTTGTGAAATGGCATCTGAAAATTCCATTCTTTCCAGTTGGTCAATATCGGGTTCAGCCATCATCCGCGTGAAATTGGTGATGATGTTTAATGGTGTGCGTATTTCGTGTGATAAATTAGCGAGGAAAGCCGACTTTAAACGATCCGATTCTTCTGCTTTGTTTAGTGCCCGCTCAAGTTTAAATTCGGTTGTTTTCCGGCGTGTAATGTCGCGGGCAATCGAAATAACCGAGTGTGAGGTGAGTTTTGCCAGGCGCATTTCGAACATAAAAGTTCCGTTGTGGGTGTTCAGCGAGTATTCAATGGTTTCAATGGAATTCGCTTTTAAACTCGTTTGGATACAGGCGTAAATTTTATCGGCCATATTATCAGGAAAGCCTACATCGTAAATGGTGTTTCCGATGATGTTTGCATCTTCAATTTTAAACAAATCGCTTTCCTTGATAACAAAGTCTTCGTATGTTCCTTCTTTATCTATAACAAAGAAAATATCAGGAATGGCTTCCAGCAAAACTTTGTAGCGTCTTTTGTTTTCTTCAAGCTCGGCTACTTTTAGTTTTATTCTGGTAATGTCTTCAAAAATAATATAGAAGCGGTTATATTCAGGTTTTAATATATGTGCCTTAAAATGCCGCTCCAGATTTTTGGCATAAAATTCTTTTGTTTTCTTTTTATTCAGAAGCAGTGTTTTGTTTACATCGAAATGGTTTCGGAAGATGAGGTTAAATACATAACCTGCTTCCTGGTTTTGAACTTCATATAAATTTAACTTAAAGGAAGACTCAAATGCATTGTTAACTTTTTCAATCCACAAGTTTGTTATATTGTCATCCTCGTCTCGTTCAGCTTTTATCTGGACGATCGAAAAACCGGAGTCCTGAAAAACTTTTGAAATTCCCTGGTTAATGACAGTTAGTTTCTCCGTGAAGCGATGTGCCAACCTTTTTAACTTTAAGCGCAAACCAATTGTAATGCCATAAAAAGCAACAAAAACCAGTAAGGGATGGGTAACATAAGGTTCATAAAATGAAAAAGGATCAAATAAATGGTTTGCTTTTAAAAGCTGAAATCCGAGTGTAAACAACGAAATAATGGAATAAGTCGTGATCAATGATTCTGATTCAGCAAAATAGATGAGAACAAGTAAACCTCCCAACAACCACCATAAACTGTAATAAGCGGTTTCAATTAACGGCGGATGATCGTTAAAATCGGAAATGTAATATGCATATAAAAATATCGGGATTGTAAAAGCCGTATATAAAACACTATTTATTTTTCCACGCAAACAAAAAACACCGGCGAGTGTCACGATAGCAACCAATCCGGCATTGCATACAAAGCAACTGTTCCCGGAGTAAAAAAACAGTTTGTACACGAAGTTTGCAACAGTAACAATAAGCGCTAATATTATGATAATGAATAGACTAAAAAGCCGTTGTTTTTCTTCTTCAGAAACATGGCTCCAAAATTTTTCAGAAATAATATGGGAAAACCTTTTACTCAATATGATACGACCTTTAACTCAATGTTATAAAAATAAGTATAAAGCTACAATTTCAAAGAATTTCCCAAGAAGTTTTCAAAACAAAAAAAGCGATTCGCCAATTTGATTTGCAAAATATGACAAAAGTTTTGTTTTTGGATGTGTTATGCTTATCCTTTTATAAATGAGTTTCTTAGTGGGGTGTGAAAAATACACTTCCTGATATTTGTTATGATTTACAACATATTGATTCAGTAGTTTTGTGAAAAATAGAAGAACAACAATTTAAATACAATAATTATGTCAAAAGGATTTTTTAATGTGCCTGTAGCTAAAAACGAACCAGTGTTAACCTACGCTCCGGGTACGCCTGAAAGAAAAGAACTTCAGGCAAAAATAGCAGAGCTTCGGTCGACTGAAGTTGAACTGCCGATGATTATCGGGGGCAACGAAGTTTACACCGATCGCAAAGAAAGAATGTTTCCGCCTCATGAAATTGAACATACATTGGGATACTATAATCAGGGTGTCGCCAGTCATGTGGAAATGGCTATTGATGCTGCTTTGGAAGCGAAAGAAAAATGGGCAAATCTTTCGTGGCAACACAGGGCTTCAATCTTTTTAAAAGCTGCTGATTTACTTGCAGGTCCATACAGGGCAAAAATCAATGCTGCCACAATGCTGGGACAGTCAAAAAATGCTTTCCAGTCGGAAATTGATGCAGCTTGCGAGTTGGCTGACTTTTTTAGGTTTGGGGTTCAGGAAATGACAAATATTTATAAAATTCAGCCGGAGTCGGCAAGGGGGATGTGGAACTACAGCGAGTACCGTCCGCTGGAAGGTTTTATTTATGCCCTTACTCCGTTCAATTTTACTTCCATTGCAGGAAACCTTCCGGCTGCGCCTGCGCTAATGGGAAATGTTGTGGTTTGGAAACCATCAAAAACAGCTATTTATTCTGCCGGTGTTATCATGGAAGTTTTTAAAGAAGCAGGATTGCCTGATGGCGTTATTAACCTTGTATTTGCTTCTGGTCCTGTAGCTGCCGATGTGGTTTTAACACATACTGATTTTGCAGGTATTCACTTCACCGGGTCAACAGGAGTATTTCAGAGTATCTGGAAAAAGATAGGTGACAATATTTATAAATACAAAACCTATCCCCGTATTGTGGGCGAAACCGGAGGAAAAGATTTCATTTTTGCAGACAATACAGCCGACAAACGAGGTTTGGCAATTGCCATGTTAAGAGGAGCTTTTGAGTACCAGGGACAAAAATGTTCTGCTGCTTCACGTGTTTATATTCCGGAAAGTATCTGGCCGGAAGTAAAAGAAATATTTGGAAAAGAACTGGCAACAGTAAAAATGGGGCCACCCGAAGATTTTACCAATTTTGTTAACGCGGTTATCGATGAAGCATCGTTTGATAAACTAAAAGGTTTTATCGATCGCGCGCGCGAAGATGAAGATGCAGAGGTGATTTTTGGCGGAAATTGCGATAAATCGGTTGGTTACTTTATTGAACCAACTGTAATAGAGGCCAAAAAACCTGATTACGAGACCATGCAGGAAGAGTTGTTCGGACCGGTTTTAACTATTTATGTGTATGAAGACGAAAAAATGGACGAAACGCTTGATATTCTTGACGGCACTTCGATTTACGCCTTAACAGGTGCAGTATTTTCGCAGGACCGTTACAATATTGAAAAAATTACGAAACGCCTGGAGCATGCTGCCGGTAACTTTTATATCAACGATAAACCAACAGGAGCAGTGGTGGGGCAACAGCCTTTTGGAGGCGCACGTGGATCAGGTACCGACGATAAAGCCGGCGCAATTTTTAACTTCCTCCGCTGGACTGCCATCCGTACAATTAAAGAAACATTTGTTATTCCACAACAATATACCTATCCGAATTTTCAGCCGGATGAAGAATAAACTAAACTATAAATTGTTTATAAAAAGGGAGGTGTTTTTTACATCTCCCTTTTTTTTACTTCCTGAATATTTTACTTTTACATCATATTTATTCTGATGGAGAAGAAGGGATTGAAATATCGTGTATTGAAAATAATAAGCAACAAGTACTTTATTGCTTCGGTTATTTTTTTGATATGGATTGTTTTTTTTGACGAAAACAGTATCGTCTCACACCAAAAAAACAAACGCCGCCTGAACGAACTTACCGAGCAAAAAGAATACTATATTGAACGCATTGCATCTGATAAACAAAAGCTGGAAGATTTAAATGCAGGAAAGGAAGAACTGGAAAAATTTGCCCGCGAACAGTACCTCATGTCAAAACCCGACGAAGATGTTTTTATCGTAATCCCGGAAGATTAATCCTTTTATAAATTATATGTTAAGATAATTTTATCTGTTTGAATGGTAGTTAAAATTTCTTATATTGCTCAAAGTATGGGTAAAGATCTCGACATATTTAAAATAAAAACAAACAATATTGCACCGCAAAAAGGTCGTATATTAATTGCTGAGCCATTTCTTTCAGGCAATTATTTTAATCGTTCGGTAGTGTTGCTTGTTGCGCACAGTTCGAAAGGCGCGGTAGGTTTTATTTTGAATAAACGAGTTGAATTTCCTATCCACGAAGTATTTCCGGATTTTCCGGAATTCGATGCCAAAGTTTACCTTGGCGGCCCTGTTTCCACTGATTCGGTTTATTTTATTCATAAACTGGGAGAACAAATTCCCGGAAGTATACACGTTCTCGGAAATCTTTACTGGGGGGGAGATTTTGTGGAATTAAAAAGACAAATTAAAATTGGTTTGTTACAACCTTCCGATGTTCGCTTCTTTCTGGGATATTCAGGGTGGGATTCCGGTCAGCTGGAACAGGAAATAAAAGAAGACTCGTGGCTGGTAACCGATGTTGAGGAAGAGGTTGTGATGCGGGAACTCAACCAGGCGTCGTGGGCCGATTTTGTAAAAAAAGCCGGCCAACGTTATACCATTTGGGAAAATTTCCCGGAAAATCCTTCGCTGAATTAATTATTTCACCTTCTCCTGCAGGTACACATTTAACTTTTCGTGAATTGTTACTGAATATTCATGAACAAATCGTTTGTTTTCCACACCCAATACCCACTGAATTCCCGCCTCCTCACTTGTAATAAAAAGTTCGTCAACGTGAAAGATATCCTCGCGTTTAATTTCTTCGGACTCCAAAGTCTTAAAACCAAGGTCTTTGACGATATTGATAATAATTTGCCGAAGTGTGTCTTCAAAACAACCCGCTGTGAGCCCCGGGGTAATCAATTCATTTTTTTTGAATAAAAAGATGTTGGCAGCCACACATTCACAAATCGATTTTTTTTCGTTGAGTAAAATGGTGTTCTGAAAAAAAGTGTCGCGGTTTTGAGCCAAAGCAGCTCTCCAAATCGATTCATTAAAAACAGGAAAACGGTTCAATTTGTTAGCGGAATATTTTTTTATACCCGAGTAATTCAGTAAAATTCCTTTGTTGGAAAGAGGAAATTCAAACGTGCTGAAGGGCTGGCTGGTGACAAGAAAATTAAATCCGCTTTTATTCCACAGCAACTGGAAAAAAACAAATCCGGAACGGTATAAGCGGTTTTTATTGAGCATGCGTTTGGTAATGCGGAAAAGCTCGCGTTTGTCTTTTAAAAATGCCGGAACGGGCAGTTGCAGCATGTCAACTTGTTTGGCCAGCAAGTCAATATTTTCGTTAAATAATGGAATGCCCCCAAAACCGTACCATATTTTCCGGGTGATTTTTAAAGTGTCATCGGTAAAAAAAAGGAAAAGATCGGGTTCGCCTTTTTCAACAATTTCGCCGTTGTATATCAGAAAACGGTTCATTTTTAAAGAAACGCAAACAGTTTATCAATAAAATTTTCGAATAAACCGGGTTTTAATAAAATGGGGAAAATAAATCCAAAAACAGAACCAAGGAAGTGTGCATCGTGCGCCACATTATCGTTTTTTTGTTTGCTCATCTGGTAGGAATAAAACAGGTAACCAATTGCAAATAAAATGGCTGGAATCGGAAGTACAAAAAAGAGTAAAAGTTTTTCCAGCGGTGCAAAGAATATAAAGGCAAACAATACTGCGGAAACAGCACCGGAAGCACCAACCGCATTGTAATAATAGTTGTTCTTGTTTTTGACAAGGCTCCAGAGGTTTGAAGTCAGAATTCCTCCAAAATAAAGAAGCAGGTAGAATGCCGTGGCTTTGTTTCCAAAGTAATAGCCCAAAAAACTTTCGATATGCGGACCAAAAAAATAGAGCACCAGCATATTTACAATCAGGTGCGACCAGTTGGCGTGAATAAAAGCATGTGTTACCAGCCGGTAATATTCCTTTTCCTGAATAATTTTTGCTGCGTTAAACTGCAATTTGGTCATCAAATCACGGTTTTGAAAACCCATGTATGAGATAAAAGCTGTTATCCCGATAATAAACCACGTAGTCATTTAATGTAATATTTTGTAAATCATTTCTTTTTGTAAATCGGCCATGTCAACCATAGTCGACACTTCAAAACCTTTGCTCTTCATGTCATAATCGCGCAAAATTCCCATTATCTCGTACAGTTTTGTTGGCGAATATCGTTTTGCCGCCGCAATATACGATTTTGCTATAAAAGGGTGAACCCGCAATTCAGCACTCACGTTTCGTTCCGATTTGTCTTTCAGAAAATGATAAGTAAACAATTTTGAGAAATAGAAATAAAGATTTGATATTGTTTTCTGGATTGGATTGGTTGACGGATTTTCCCCAAAATACCGGATAATCTGGTTGGTTTTAAAAACATTTTTTTCGCCCAGGGCATTTTGTAATTCGAAAATATTATAGTCCTTACTTAATCCGATATTTTTTTCAATGTGTTCGGGTGTTATTTTGGTGGTATCTTTTACTGCAATTACCAGTTTCTCCAATTCGTTGGCTACTTTACTCAAGGCGTTACCCAAATAGGCGGTTAATATTTGTGCAGCCTGCGGAGTTATGGTATAGTTTTTTCCTTTCAGGTAACTTTCAATCCAGTTGGGAACTTTGTTTTCATATATTTTTTTTGAGGTAAAAATAACCCCGTTTTTTTTGATGGCTTTTGCCAGCCGGGTTCTCGAGTCGAGGTTTTTATACTTGTAATTCAGCACCAAAATAGTTGAGGAGAGCGGTTTCTCAGCGTATGAAGCGAGGGTCTCTATTTTATTTAAACTTTGTGCTTCTTTTACTATAATTACCTGCTGGTTAGCCATCATTGGGAAACGCATCGCACTTTCAGCAATTACAATCGGATCGGAATCTTTTCCGTAAAAGACGGTTTGATTAAATCCACGTTCAGCTTCCAAAAGTACATTCTTTTCGATGTAGTTTGAAATGATGTCAATAAAATAAGGTTCTTCACCCTGAAGAAGATAAATCGGACTATAGGTTTTGCTTTTCAGGTTTTGGATAATAGTTTCAAATTCCATATTAAAATCTCAGGTGTTTTACGGAAAGCCCGTTATTTTTTATTTCAAACAATGCATCGATTCCAGCTTGCAAATGTCTTTCCACATAACTCGATGTGACCTTCTCGTCGCTTTCTGTGGTTTTTACTCCGGATGAAATCATCGGCTGGTCGGAAACCAAAAGTAAAGCTCCGGTAGGAATCTGGTTGGCAAAGCCTGCGGTAAAAAGCGTTGCTGTTTCCATGTCGATAGCCATCGCACGTGTTTTTTTTAGGTATTTTTTAAACCTGTCATCATATTCCCAAACGCGGCGGTTGGTAGTAAAAACTACTCCTGTCCAGTAATCCTGGCTTGAATTTCTTAAAATATGTGAGACCGCACGTTGTAAGTTAAAAGCAGGCAATGCAGGAACTTCAGGCGGTAAATAATCGTCGGATGTACCTTCGCGCCTGATGGCAGCAATCGGTAAAATTAAATCGCCCAATTGGTTTTTTCGTTTCAAGCCCCCGCATTTTCCAAGGAATAAAACACTTTTGGGTTTAATTGCGCTTAGCAAATCCATTACCGTTGCTGCGTTTGGGCTTCCCATTCCAAAGTTAATTATAGTGATTCCTTCGGCAGTAGCACTCGGGAAGTTTTTGTTTCCCCCTTCCACCGCAACTTCGAAACGGCGGGCAAAACTGTCAACATAATTCTGGAAATTGGTCAACAAAATGTATTTTCCGATTTCATCCAGGGTTTTTCCTGTATACCGGGGCAACCAGTTTTCAACAATATCTTTTTTTGTCTTCATAAATTGCTTTACTTTATCAACAAAAATCAGAGTAATTTATAGGCTAACGCAAAAATACGTTTTTAGTTCTCGTCAGCCAAAAGGAGTTAATAAGTAAAAAATGATTTCGATGAGGAAATTAAATTTGCCTTCATATACTTTTAAAGTTCAAACCGATGGCGGAAAGGAACTTATTTATGATTTTATTCGAAAAAAGTATGTGGTTTTAACTCCTGAAGAGTGGGTCCGGCAAAATTTTATTCAGTATTTAATCCATGAAAAGAATTATCCTGCATCGCTGATGGCGGTCGAAAAAAAACTCATGGTGAACCACCAGCCGCAACGGTTTGATTTGCTTATCTACAACCGCAAAGGACAAGCCCGTGTAATTGTGGAATTTAAAGCACCCTCGGTTAAAATTACGCAGGAAACCTTTGACCAGGCTGTGCGTTACAACATGGCTTTGAAAGTGAAATACATTTTGATTTCCAATGGAATGCAACATTTTGCCTGTGAAATTGACTATGAAAAAAACAGCTATACTTTTTTACAGGATATTCCGGGATTCCAAGTGATCCTCTGAAAATACCCTCCATTTGTTCATTCTGTAAGTTCTTCGGCCAACCAGTTTTATTCCGGCAACTGTTGTTACTACCCCGGCAAGCGGCACTAAAAAAATACCAGGGCCGGCTTTCTGCATAAGAATTAAAATTATACTTAGCGGAACTCCGCCAACTGCGGCAGCAATTCCGGCAACCAATAACGGAACCCCGCTAAAAAATTCGGCCTTGTTTAATTTTCGCTGTGCCCTGAACGAATAGATATCATTAAAATAAATGGTGTCCTGCCGTTGCGTGAGCAGATAATTTTTTCCAACTGATTGTAGTCTTGTCCGGATATATGCGCCCGATTGCGTTTGGATTTTTAGTCTCGTACCATTGGCAATATTGCGAACTTTTTCAGGTTTTGAAATTTTGGAAATCAGTAACATTTTTTCTGCAATCTGGCTCTGCAGGTTATTCAGAAAAAAAAGAGAAAATGTAACGGTTATCATTAGTCGCAATATATGCTTTGTTTTCATTGAGCTTGAATTCTAGGATGTTAAGATCTTTTGACAGATAAGTTCATCTTTCCAGCCATTCATCGTCTTGAGCCAGTCTTTTTTTATCCCGGCTTTTTTAAAACCTGCCTTTTCAAACAATTGAATACTCGGGAGATTGTCAGCAGCAATATGGGCATATAATTGTTTGAGTCCAAGAATATTTAACGCATAATTTGATAGTGCCATTAATGCGTCGGTAGCATACCCTTTTTTTCGCTCGTTGATGTTATGGATCATAATTCCAACACCCGCCCGCAAGTGGTAAGGTTCAAAATCAAATAAATCAACGGCTCCAACTGCCTGAAGGTCTTTGTTTTGAATTATCAGTCTCAGTTGTTTGACTTCATAGATATCTTTTGCCGACTCCTTTAAATACTGCGCGAGAATATATTTTGAAAATGGGGTCTTTGTATTGCTCACCGTCCAGATTTCAAGGTTATTTTCCCATGAATATAAAAGCTCAATATCTTCCGGCTCAAGTGCCCGAAGTATAATTTTTCCGTATGTTAGTTCGTCGCTCATTTTTGTCTGTCGAGGTTTTTCCATCCTTTTAATACAATTTCAGCATCGGTTAAAATACTGTAATCTTTTGCGTAAAGTACATTTAGTTGTTTCTCTTTTTCTGCGTCCAGTTTCAGATCAGAAAAAATATCGCCCGGATTTAACACACCAGGTTTTAATTCAGGCAGCATTTTATTTGTTTCTGAACCGGAAATATAGCCCACCCAGGTTTTTTTTCCGCCTAATGTTTTAAAAATATTTCTGATAAACGATGATTTCTTTTTAAAAAACCAAATAATAACAGGGCTCAAAACAAAAAAAGCCAGTGAAAAAGTTATATCAAAAAATCGTTTTTTTCTTTTATTTGATGCTTTCGAGATGGTATTTAAATTTAAAACATACAGATCTCCAGCCGTATGAATTGAGTTGCTGCCAATAATACTGACACTTTCCGGCGGTGCAATTTTATAGTCAACATTTAGTTGGGTTAAATCGAGCATTGATTTAATAATTTCGGCTGAACTAATATTTTCTGCACAAAACACAACTTCATCAATTCGGTTGATACTCAGAATTTCTTTGAGCTGCGACAGCTGACCGATGTAGTTTTGTCCGCGGTCGGTTTTGTCAATGGCTACAAAACCAGCTATTTCTGAACGAATTTGCGTTTGTTCCAGTAATTTCTGAATACGCGCTGCTTCAGAGGAATGACCTACAATTGCAATTTTTTTGGTCTTTTTAATATCCAGTCTGAAACCGTTAAATTTCAGCCAGTGAAAAACGAGACGATAAAAAATCAGAACTGTAACTGACCACAGAGACCCGAGGAGGATGAGTGCCCGTGAAAACCGGAATTGAATGTCAACGAGCGAATACACCAGTAAAATGGCCACCGACCCCCAAATTAAACCGCGAATAATTTTTAAGAGGTTGATTGGCTTTTTGTAACCCCCTGAAAACAATATCCCCAGAATCCAGAAAATAATATAAATGGGAACAACAAATCGGAGAAATTCAGGCGGGTAGTGTCCGGGTTCAAATTTGAAATTTTCCCAAAAGGGGGTTAAAAATAAAAAACCGATATAAATAAAAACTACATCAAAAAGCGGTGTGTAAATTTTGTTGAATATTCTTCCCGTGATGGAGATAAATGCCCTGAAATAAATGGCAAAATGGATAAAAAGCGAAAAAATATCTGCTTTTCCACCGGAGAAATGTTTCCGTGCAAAAATGTTCATTGCATTGTAAAATACTTTTACATAATTCAACGAGCCTTTTTTTGTACTTTCTCCCTTGTAATGGATGATTGTAGTTTTTGGGAAATAATAATTTTTGAATCCTGCCTTTGTAATCCGGTAGGAAAGATCGATGTCTTCTCCATACATAAAAAAAGTTTCATCGAGTAAGCCAATTTTGTCGAGCACGGTTTTTCGTAATAACATAAAAGCACCGGCCAAAACATCTACTTCATGAATTTTATTTTCATCGAGGAAGGAGAGATGGTATTTTCCAAATCTTTTCGACTTTGGAAATAATCCTGATAATCCAAACATTTTGTAAAAAGCAACCCACGGTGTTGGTAAGCCTCTTTTCGACTCAGGAAGAAAATTTCCTTTTCCGTCAATCATTTTCACACCAAGTCCGCCAGCATCTGCGTGTAAGTCCATAAATTCGATTACTTTTTCAAAAGTATCTTCTTCCACTACAGTATCAGGATTCAAGAGCAAAATATATTTTCCTTTTGCTTTTTTGATGGCTTGATTGTTGGCTTTTGAAAATCCTAAATTTTTCTTATTGGCAATAAATTCAACTTCCGGAAATTTTTCAGGGATGAGCTGAACCGAACCATCCACAGAATTATTATCAACCACAAAAATTTCAGTGGAAATATTTTTTGAAGCTTTTAAAACCGAGTGTAAACACTGCTCCAGAAAATGTTTTACGTTGTAGTTGACGATAATTACCGAAAGTTCCATTCGTTTGGCTTCGCAATTTTTTTCAAATGTATTGATTCCTTTTGGATAACGGAAAAGTTTTGGATTTCTGATATAGCTGCATTTCTATTTTCCCAGCGAATTTTCATAATTCACCCGGTTTACCAACGAACGCCCCAGGGTGATTTCATCGGTATACTCCAGATCATCGCCAATTGAAACTCCGCGCGCCAATGTGGTTACTTTAACGTCCTTTCCCTTGAGTTTCCGGTAGATGTAAAAATTGGTAGTGTCTCCTTCCATTGTCGTTGAAAGTGCAAGAATAACTTCAATCACTTCACCTGAATCAACGCGTTTAATTAACGATTCAATCTCCAAATCAGAGGGGCCAATTCCGTCCATTGGTGAAATAATTCCTCCCAGTACATGGTATAATCCATTGTATTGCTGTGTGTTTTCCACCGACATAACATCACGGATGTTTTCAACTACGCAAATTACTGAATTGTTTCTCGCCGGGTTTGCACAAATCTGGCATGTCTCGGTATCCGATATATTATGGCAGACCTTGCAATGTTTTATTTCATTTCTTAATTGAATCAAACTATTTCCAAAGGCGCTTACCTCCGAAGCTTCCTGCCGCAGCAGGTGCAACACCAGGCGAAGTGCGCTTTTTCTTCCGATTCCGGGAAGTTTGGAAAATTCGTTTACAGCATTCTCCAGTAGTTTTGACGGGTATTTTTCAATATTCATTCCTGCATTTTTCAGGTTCAAAAGTAAAATGAAAATGTAATAAAAAAGTAGTATTCACAGATTTTTCTTTCTTTGAATCCTTACTTTCCCATTTCATAAAAGAAAGTTTTAAGCTGTTTCTTTTATTTTCAAACTTTTTAAATTACCTTTCTTTCCTTATTTTAAATATTTCTGACCAATTAAAACTAAATCAAAAATGAAATCTCAAAAGAAAGTAAAAGTATCCAGAAGAAATTTTATTGGTACAACTGCAGCTGCAGCTGCAGGGTTTTCAATTGTTCCGCGTCATGCGGTTGCGGGGCTTGGGCATGTTGCACCCAGCGATAAGTTAAACATTGCAGGAATTGGCATTGGAGGGAAAGGAAAAGTTAACCTTCGGAATATGCCGGGGCAAAATATTGTTGCACTTTGCGATGTTGACTGGGATTATGCGCAACCGGTTTTTGATACCTACCCGGGCGCGAAGAAATACAAAGATTTTCGCGAAATGCTGGAAAAACAAAAGGATATTGAGGCCGTTGTGATTGCTACCCCGGATCACACGCATGCTTTGTCTGCTGCCGCTGCAATGGAACTGGGAAAACATACTTATTTGCAAAAACCATTAACTCATTCGGTTTGGGAGTCGAGGTATTTGACCAAGCTGGCAGAAAAGACCGGGGTTGTTACCCAAATGGGAAATGAAGGTCATTCGAATGATGAGGTTTACGAAGTTGCCGAAGTTGTTCAGGGAGGCTGTTTGGGGGTTATTAAAGAGGCACATGTATGGACCAACCGCCCAATTTGGCGACAGGGAATGCCCCAACCGTTAAAAGAGGTAAAAGTGCCCAAAACGCTTTCCTGGGATTTGTTTATTGGCCCGGCAAAAATGCGGCCTTACAATCCGGAATATCACCCATGGATTTGGAGAGGATGGTGGGATTACGGAACAGGCGCTTTGGGCGACATGGGATGTCATTTGCTCGATGTCCCTAATTTTGCGCTTCAATTGGGTGCTCCTGTTGCATTCCAGGCCAGCTCATCGTTGGTGAATACTGAAAGTGCGCCGGTTGCCGCAAAGGTTTCTTATCTCTTCCCGGCAAGGAAGAATTTACCTTACTGCGCGTTACCTGAATTGGAATTAACCTGGTACGACGGAGGTTTTATGCCTGCTCGTCCGTTTGATTTGCCGCTGGATGCTCCGATGAACCCGGGAGGAGGTTTTATGTTTGTTGGTTCAGAAGCGACGTTGATTGCAGAAAGTTACGGCGCCAAATGGAAAGTATATAAAAACGGAGAAGAGTTTACTCCAAAGCCAAAAGTTAAACTGGAAAGAATTCCTGATGATCCGAATGGAGGAGGCCGTCATGAAATGCATTTTGTAAATTGCTGCAAAAACGGTGGGACCCCAGCTTCCAGTTTTGAATATGCAGGACCATTCAACGAAATGGTTGTAATGGGTAATCTTGCTGTTCGTATGCAGTCGTTGCAAAAAACATTGCTTTGGGATAGTGAGAATATGAAGGTTACCAATATTTCTCCGGATGAGAAACTAAGGACAACCAAACTTTTGCCTTTTGCGGAAGATGTTGTTACCCGGAAAGTTGAACGTGAATCAAAAGAAAACGTTGAATGGAATGCACAGGAAATGTGCGAAGAATGGGTTAAACATTCGTATCAAAACGGCTGGAGCCTGTAAAAAAAAGTCCCTAAGGAAAAGAACTTAGGGACTTTTTTTTATTCTGTTATTCTCCAGTTCCTGGAACTGCCTGCGCATCAACAACAGCAATGGCAACCATGTTAATTATTTCACGTACCGAACTGTCGCGCTGCAAAATATGAATCGGTTTTTTCATTCCCATCAGCACGGGACCAATGGCTTCGGCTGCCCCCATAGTTTGTAAAATCTTATAACAAATATTACCGGAACTCAGGTTGGGGAAGATCAATGTGTTTGCATCGTTGTCACCCAATTTGCTAAACGGATATCTTTTGTATCGCAATTTTCCGTTTAAGGCATAATTTGCCTGCATTTCTCCGTCTGCAATCAAGTCCGGGTATTTTTCGTGTAATATTTTTACGGCTTCTTTTACTCTCACCGGACTACCATTTCCTTTAAATGCTCCAAAATTGGAGTAGGAGAGTAACGCTATTCTCGGAATGATGTTAAATTTCTGAACTTCCGCAGCTGTTAAGATGGTGGTATCAACTAAGGTTTGGGGAGCCGGATCCATATTTACGGTTGTGTCGGCCAAAAAAATCGGACCTTTTTTGGTTATCAGAATATACATTCCTGCAATATGATTAAACTGTTCTTTTACTCCAATTACCTGGAGTGCCGGACGAATGGTGTCGGAGTACTTTCTTGAAAAACCGGAAATAAAAGCATCAGCTTCGCCTGTTTCCACCATCATGGCACCAAAATAATCGCGGTTATACATTTTTTCAACAGCCTCGTCGTAGGTCATTCCTTTTCTTCTGCGCTTTTCATAAAGAATTTTTGCATACCTGTGTCTTTGGTCGTCTGAAACCGATTTAAATAAATCGATAACCGTTACATTTTCAATTTGCAACTGATTTTCTTCAATTAAAGCCTTAATTTTTTCTTCATTTCCCAAAAGAACAGGCCTGGCAATTCCTTCCCGAATGACAAATTGAACTGCTTTTAACACTTTAAAATTATTGGCTTCAGCAAACACAACACGTTTAGGTTCCTGTTTTGCTTTGTTTCGGATGGCCATGATAAGTTTATTGTCAATTCCCATCCGGCTTGATAATTCCTGTTTGTAGGCTGTCCAGTTTTTTATGGGATTTCGCGCTACACCGGTTTTCATTGCGGCTTTTGCAACAGCTATTGACACGTTATGTATTAAGCGCGGATCAAGAGGTTTGGGGATGATATAGTCTCTTCCAAAAACGATGTTTTGTTTGTTGTACGCTTTGGCTACCAATTCGGGCACATACTCTTTTGCCAAATTTGCCAACGCTTTGGCAGCAGCAATTTTCATTTCCTCGTTGATGTGAGTAGCACGAACATCAAGTGCCCCCCTGAAAATAAAAGGAAATCCAAGCACATTGTTAATCTGGTTGGGATAATCACTTCTTCCGGTAGCCATGATAATATCTTCGCGCGCTGACGTTGCATCTTCATAAGTGATTTCCGGATTCGGATTTGCCATGGCAAAAACGATGGGATCTTTGGCCATCGAGCGAATCATCTTTTTTGTAACAACATTTCCTACCGAAAGTCCGAGGAAAACATCGGCGTCAACCAAAGCTTCTTCCAGCGTGTTAATTTTTTGTTCTGTAACAAATTGCTGTTTTATCGGATTTAAATCGGTACGCGATTGGTTCAAAACTCCTTTACTGTCAATCATCACCACGTTTTCGGGTTTTACTCCAAGGCTAAAATACAAACGGATACACGAGACAGCAGCTGCGCCGGCACCGTTTACAACCACTTTTATATTTTCAATGGCTTTATTGTTTAATTCGAGGGCGTTTATTAATCCGGCCGCCGAAATTATGGCAGTACCGTGCTGGTCGTCATGAAAAACCGGGATGTCCAGTTCGCGTTTTAAGGTTTCTTCAATCTCAAAACATTCTGGAGCTTTTATATCTTCTAGGTTTATTCCGCCAAAAGTTGGAGCAATGGCTTTTACAACTTCAATCAGTTTTTTTGGGTCTTTTTCATTTACTTCAACATCAAAAACATCAACATCGGCAAAAATTTTAAACAGTAATCCTTTTCCTTCCATTACCGGTTTCCCTGCTTCTGGACCAATATCGCCAAGGCCGAGTACAGCCGTGCCGTTTGAAATCACTGCAACAAGATTTCCTTTTGAGGTGTAGCGGTATACATCATCACGGTTTTTGTGAATTTCGAGACAAGGCTGAGCAACTCCCGGTGTGTAGGCCAGCGACAGATCGTACTGTGTATTGTGTGGTTTCGTAGGAACAACTTCAATTTTTCCCGGGCGTTCTTTTTCATGATAATCCAGAGCGTCTATTCTTCTAATTTTGGACATGGTTAGTGATTTTTGATTTCTTATAAATTTATAAAAATCAATTCCGAAATAGTAGGATTTTAGTCAGATTCGAAGGCAAATTGTTGTAGAACATCAACTTTGGAGAGCAAAATACTACGTGAAATTATGAGAAAAATTAACCATATACTCCATAGGGGGGGTTAAATCAGGAATTCCTTTTGTTTATTTTTTCTTGAATGGATTTATATAAATTAGCTGCGGAATTCAAATCCAGATTAATTATTTCTTTTTTTGCATATAAATGCGTTGGTCAGAGAAAATAAGTATTCAAAAACTCAGGGACGGAGATAAAGATGAATTTGAAAAAATTTATTTTGATCTTTTTGACGTGTTGTATGCCTTATGTTACCAATATACCCTTAACAAGGAAATATCTGAAGGAATTGTACAGGATTCATTTTTACGTTTGTGGGAGATTAAAAATGAATTAAAGGAGAAATCAAATATTAAAAATCTGCTGTACACCATTGCCAAAAATAATTGCCTGAATTATTTACGAAGCCAGCAAATTGTTTGGAAACATTTGAACCACATTAAAGCCAGAGAGTTTTCCTATGCAAGTCAATTGCTACATGATGATGGCGATGATTTTCTTGAGTTTGAAGAACTGCTTAACATTGTCTCTGAAGCGATAGAAAAACTTCCGGAAGAACAAAAACAGGTTTTTAAAATGAGTCGGATGGAGGAAATGAAATACAATGAAATTGCTGGGAAATTAAATTTAAGTGTCAAAACCATTGAATCACGGATGTCGAAAGCGCTTAAATTCTTGCGTATTGAGTTGAAAGATTATCTTGCTTTAATCGTTTTAATAACAAATATTCTTAAATAAATTTATTTTTTTGATAGGGTAAAACAAATTTTATGTGTTTAGTTTAAAATTTGTATTGAATGGATCCTGTTGAAATAATAAAATTTCTTACTGATGAAGTTGAAGAAAAAGAAAAATCAGCATTCTTTGAAAGATTAAAAAAAGACAAACAACTGGAAAAGGATTTTTTGCTGGTGCAAAAGATTTGGCGAGTTGCTCAACTTCATAAAATAGATATATCTCTTACTCAAAAGAAACAACTTTTCAACGAGTTTTGGGAGAAACGACAAAAGCCGGATAAGGTTTTGTTTTCATTCACATCAAAAATCCTTCGTTATGCTGCCATTTTTATTTTGCTTATTTCATTGCCTGTAGTTTTTTTTCTTGGAAAGAATCAGGGATTTTCCCATGAAACCTATACAAATATAAGTTGTGCTTTGGGAGATAAAACAGAGATATCTCTCCCCGACAGTTCAAAAGTCAGTCTCAATTCCGGAAGTGAACTAATCTTCAATAATAATTTTGGAGAGAAAGGAAGGCAGGTTTCCCTCAAAGGGGAAGCTTTTTTCTCTGTTGCAAAGGATAAACATACACCTTTTGTAGTTAAAGTTAATGAACTCGAAGTTGAGGTATTGGGTACAGAATTCAATTTGAAAGCGTACCCGGAGGAAGAGAAAGTCTCGGTGACTCTTGTAGAAGGTAGTTTAAAAGTTTCGAGTGATAACCAAAGGACTATAATTGAACCCAACCAAAAATTGGTTTACGATAAACAGACTCAAGCGATGACAAAACAAATTTTATCTGATACTGCCGCTGAAACAGAGTGGAAAGACGGAAGATTAGTTTTTCGGAATGAATCGCTGGCCGAACTGGAATTAAAACTGGAGCGGTGGTTTGACGTAGATATTTACTTTGCAGATGATCAAGTCAAAACCAAACGGTTTACAGGAATACTCGAAAGGGAAAGTATTTTAGAGGCTATTTCTTATTTTGGCTACTCAAAATATGTTGGATATACAATTAACGGAAACGAGATAACATTTTACTCAAAAAACTAAAATTTTATATGCCTATGCGTTGAATAAATCTTTAAACAAAAAGGGAAGTGCGCTAACACCTCCCCATTAATTAAACCGAAGTTTAACTAAAAAAAGCAATTCAAATTTATGAAATTAAAACGAAATGGCTTGTCCTTCTATAGGGATAAAAGGCTAAAAAAGTATTTAACCGTTATGAAAATAAACGTGTTTCTCGTATTGGTGCTGACCCTGCAAACAACTGCGTCGGTTTGGTCGCAAACAAATAATCTGTCTCTTGATCTCAAAAAAAACACTTTACTTGAACTTTTGAATACAATCGAAGATAACTCTGACTATCGTTTTTTTTACAATAACGATGAGGTTAATGTTTACGAAGAAGTAACTGTAAAAGTTGAAGACAAAAGTATTGGGGAGATTCTTAACATTGTTTTTAAAGGACTTCCTTATAAGTTTAATGAAATAAATGATAATGTTATTTTAATTGAACGGAGTGACGCGGAACAATCCCAGCAAAATGTTTTATCAGGGAAAGTTGTTGACGAACAGGGGCAGCCTCTTCCGGGAGTAACTGTGGTTATTAAAGGAACAACAGAGGGCACGGTTACAAATTCAGAAGGTACTTTTACAATTAGCAATGTTCCTGAGAATTCTACGCTTGTATTTTCATTTGTGGGTTTAAAAAGTCAGGAAGTTGAAGTTGGTGCTCAAACACAAATCAGCGTTACAATGCAGTCTGACGTTATTGGGCTTGAAGAAGTGGTTGCAATTGGTTACGGCATCTCAAAAAAATCGGATCTAACTGGCGCAATTACGCAGGTTAAAACCGATGAAATGAAAAAATTTACTCCCTCAAACGTAAGCGACTTATTAAGAACAACCGTGCCTGGACTAAATGTTGGCTATGCCACATCAGCAAAGGGAAACAGTTCTTTCGAAATTAGAGGTGAGACAACATTGACGGCAGGTGCCAGTCCGTTAATTGTTCTTGACGGTGTAATTTATAACGGTGATGTCTCCGATATTAACCCGGATGATATTGATCGAATGGATGTTTTGAAAGATGCCAGTTCGGCAGCTGTTTATGGCTCACGTGCTACAAATGGAGTCATAGTAATAACCACTAAACGCGGTTCGAGTGATAAACCTGCCATTACATTTAACAGTAGTATCGGTGTAGCTACTGCTGCAAACCGGGTGCGGCCATACGACGCTGAAGGATTTATACAGTGGCGATCTGATATGTTTAAATCAGTTTTTTCCGCGACTGTTCCTTCTGATTTGTGGAGTCCGTTTGACGATCCCAGAACCATCGATTCCCAGTATTTGGATGAGTGGCTGGCATACCACAGTACCGATGAAACGAATATGGTTGATGCATGGTTGGCAGGGCTTAGATTAACCGGGACTGAAATTGAAAACTATAAGGCAGGAATAACACGTGACTGGGAGAAAGATATTTTTCATAATGGTTTACGGCAGGATTATAACATAAGCTTGTCTGGTAAAAAACCATCTTTTACCTATTATTGGTCGCTTGGATATATGGATAACCAAGCGTTAACAATTGGAGATGAATTCTCAACCATAAGATCTCGTGTAAATCTGGAGGGGCAGGCTGCCAAATTTTTAAAGGTTGGTTTAAATGCACAATTTTCATACAGAGACGAAAGTTCAGTACCTGCCAACGCCGGACAATATCAGAATTTAACCCCATACAGTTTATATTATGCTGATAACAGCGAGCAACTCCGTCTGTATCCCAACGATGATATCCAGGCACAGCACCCTCTTTTAAACCGTAAATACAGAGAGCGGGAACAGGAATACTATACTTTTTTTCCAAAAATATATTCTATCCTTGAATTACCTTTTGGAATAACATATACGATGAATTTTACAACTCGTTTGGTGTTTTATCATAATTATGTGCATGACTCTTCAGAACATCCTTCTTGGGGGTTATTTGGAGGCTTGGCAACTCGTGAACACAGCCTTCGACGAGAATGGCAGATTGATAATATCATTAATTGGAACCGAACTTTTTTAAATGTACATAAGTTTGATATAACACTTCTTGCCAACGCTGAAAAAAACAGGTTTAATTCTGACGGAATGGAAAACCGTTATTTCTCTCCCAATGATGTATTGGGCTATCATGATATGACAACCGGAACACTCCCTGTTCTCTCTACAGACGATGATGTGGAAACAGCCGACGCATTAATGGGGCGAATAAATTATAGCTATAAAAATAAATATTTATTTACTTTCTCGGTCCGTCGTGATGGTTCCTCTTTGTTTGGTTATTCAAATCCACGAGCAACCTTTCCTGCAGCAGCTTTGGGCTGGGTAGTTACAGAGGAGGATTTTTTTAATTCCGATGCGATTAATTATTTGAAAGTGAGAGCCTCATGGGGAACAAATGGGAACAGAGATATTAACAATTATGCAGCTCTTTCAAGGATTCTTTCAGGGAAATATTTAAATGCTGATCAAAATGGTGTAGGATACACCATTCCTACCCTGGTAATAAATACCATGGAAAATAGAAATTTGAAATGGGAACAAACTCAGGCTTTCAACGTGGGTATTGATTTTAATTTATATAATGGTATTCTTTCAGGCTCGGTTGAAGCCTATGATATGTCTACGACCGATGTGTTGGTAAATCGGGAACTGCCAACCTTAACCGGATACGAACGAGTATATGCCAATCTGGGTGAGGTTGTAAATAAAGGTTTGGAAATTACACTGAATAGTGTAAATATAAAGCGACCTAATTTTGAATGGCATACAAACTTCATTTTTTCGCTGAACCGAAATAAAATTGTTTCAATAACAGGTGAAAAGTTTGATGTTTATGATGACAATGGAAATATTATCGGGCAGAAAGAGCCGGATGATATAACTAACAACTGGTTTATTGGCGAGTCGAAAGATGTTATTTGGGATTACAAGATCCTTGGAACATGGAAAATTGGTGAAGAGGAAGAAGCAGCCAAATGGAGTCAGGCACCCGGAGATTTCCATCTTGAAGATGTAAATAACGATGGTTTGCTTACGGATGAAGATAAACAGTATTTGGGCTACCGTTCACCGCGTTTTAGATGGACCATGACCAATAGCTTTAACATTTATAAAAATTTTGAAGCATCATTTATCATGTATTCGCTTTGGGGACAAATGTCATCATTTGATCAGGCAAAACACGATAATCATATTGAGGATCGTAGGAATACATGGCAAGTTCCCTATTGGACTCCTGAAAATCCACGTAACGATTATGCAAGGCTACGATCTGCTCCTGCCAACGGAGTTAGTTACAGTGCCTGGTTCGACAGATCATACATCCGGCTTGAAAATGTCGCCATCTCATACAGGTTGCCAAGTGCACTGTTGAACCGTACATTTATTGAAACCTGCCGGTTTTCTTTAAATGTAAGAAATGGGGGAGTATGGGCTCCAACATGGAAATTTGGAGACCCGGAAGACGGTACGAGATCACAACGAATATTCTCTCTGGGAGTGAACCTGACCATTTAATACTTAAAACACGATTTTAAATTTGACGATATGAAAAATGTAAAACAATATATTATCAGTTTGAGTGTGTTGATTATTTTAACAATGGCAAACTCATGCAAGGAAAGTTTTCTGGAACCTCAACCCTTATCATTTTATGCTCCGGAAAATGTTTTGATTGATGAAGAAGGACTTCAGGCTGTTTTGGATAAAGCTTTGTCAAATCTAAGGGATGAATTGTGTACAGACCAATCTCCCTTCCTGACCAATCTAAAATATTCTGACGTTGCTGTTGATGGTTCAACAGACAAAGCTACTCCCTGGCAGGATTTAAATAAACAAATGATGCCTGATGGTCAGAACTTTCATAATGCCTACACCAAAATTGGTTGGTACTGGGACGAATCGTACAAAATCATCAAAGATTGCAATACGGTTATAAACCGGATAGATGAAGCTGAGTTTACTTCAGAAGCTTCAAAAGGCGCTTTGCTTGGTGGAGCTTATTTCCTCAGAGCATATCATTATTACAAAAAAACTCTGCAATATGGAGATGTTCCTTTGATTCTGGAAGAATTAAAGGAGCCCAGAGTTGACTTTTATACAACGACAAAAGAATCCATTTGGGAAAAGATGATAAACGACCTTGAATATGCAGTTCAAAATGTTCCTGAAGCAGATCAAGTGGCTAAAGGGCAGGTAACAAAAGCAGCATGTAAACACTTGCTTGCAAAATATTATCTGCTTGCCGGAAGATTTGATGATGCTATAACACAAACATCAGATATTATCAATGGAGGAGTCCACCAGTTAGCAACACAGCGGTTTGGTGTAGATAGAGATAATTCTGAAAAAGATGTTGTCTGGGATTTGTTTAGGGCAGACAACAAGAGTACCTCCGAAAATACGGAAGGACTCTTTATGGCAATCGACCGCTATGGTATAGATGGAAATACTTCCGGTGTCAAATCGATGAGAAATGTAGTTCCCAATTACGGGCAAACAGGGATAATAAAGACACCCAATGGAGCAAATGGGATGACAGATAAGGCAGGTGTGGAAATCGGACTGGTTGAAACTTATGGCAGGGGCGTAGCGCGAATCCGTCCGTCAGGATATTCCATGTATGACATCTGGAATATTAACGGAACAACTGATTGGACCGATTATCGCCATCGCACCGATAATGGAAACTGGATAACCATGGAGATGCTCGTGTACAATAATCCGACTTTGAAAGGCCAGAATGATTGGTATGGAAAAAATCTCCAG
Source organism: Maribellus comscasis (assembly GCF_009762775.1). Classification (GTDB taxonomy): domain Bacteria; phylum Bacteroidota; class Bacteroidia; order Bacteroidales; family Prolixibacteraceae; genus Draconibacterium; species Draconibacterium comscasis. The sequence continues at coordinate 4,458,077 of NZ_CP046401.1, forward strand.
CTGTACAGTGATAATGGCACTCTGTTGTGTCTCGATACAATTCGTTCGTGGTTTCAGTGGCCGCACTATAAAGTATGGATAGACGATCCTGATCAGGTACAGCCTCAGGGTGGCCCCGGAGACTGGTATGTTTACCGGCTGGCCGAAACCTATTTGTTAAGGGCTGAAGCCTATGTCTGGAAAGGTGAATGGCAGAAAGCCGCAGACGATATTAATGTTGTCAGACAAAGGGCAAATGCCCAGTATATGTATACTTCCGGAGATATTCAACAAGAGGGTATTGGTGCGGTACTGGATGAACGAAATCGCGAATTATACCTCGAGGAGCCACGTAAGGTTGAGTTAACCCGAATGGCCATAATTTATGCAACTACCGGAATTCAATGTTATAACGGAAAGAGTTATTCCATGGATAATATTTCTGAAGACAATTTCTGGTATGACAGAGTAAATGAAAAGAGTGACTTATACAATAAGAACGTTCCAACAAAATATGGTAACTATTTTACCTGTTCGGCATATCACATTTTTTGGCCGATACCATCATATGCAATTAATTCAAATACAGGTGGTGTAATCAATCAAAATCAAGGATATCCGGGAACAGAAAGAAACGTACCTCCATTGGTGTATAATGGAGAATAGTTTGGTTAAAAACAATACTGCATAGCTAAATTTAGCTATGCAGTTTGATTTTTATTATTTATTCTAACCATCAAATCTTCAAAATGAATCGTTTGTTATATGCAGGAATAATTACAGGTTTCATCTTTTTTGCATTTAATCATCAGGCAGGTGCTGAAAATTCCGGACAAAAAAGTAAACCCAATGTAATCATGATAACCTGTCATGATATTGGGCAGCATTTAGATTGTTATGGCGTTAATACGGTCAGAACACCATCTATTGATAAACTGGCCCGGCAAGGTTTGTTTTTTAGAAATGCATATTCTACTTCAGGAGTTTGTTCTCCTGGCAGAGGAAGTCTTCATACGGGCAGGTATCCGCAATCAAATGGATTAATGGGACTAACCCATGCGCCGTGGTGGTGGCATTTAAATGAAGGAGAAAAACATACAGCAAAAATATTGGGAGACCAGGGATATAAAACATTTCTGGTTGGATTTAATCATATCGATCCGGAAAATCCTCAACGGTTGGGATATCAATATGTCCCGGAAGCGGAACCCAAAGGCGAAGAGGGAATAGCTCAAACAGCTATCCAGATAATTAATAATTTTAATACGATATCGGAGCCTGTATTTCTTAAAATCGGATTTCATTTGGTGCATCGCCGTTTTACTCATGGTGCTGACTCAACAAAAGGAATTTTTGTTCCACCATATCTGGCTGATACAAAAAAAGTACGGGAAGATTTAGCTGAATTTCAGGCTCAGATTTATTATTTCGACGAATTGGTTGGAAAGATAACAGAGGTAATAAAAAATAGCGGGGAGGCAGATAATACTTTGCTGGTGTTTACATCCGACCATGGAATTCCTTATCCCGGGGCAAAATGGACGGCACGGCGAGCCGGTATTCAGATCCCTTTTATTTTTTATATGCCGGGAACTGTTTTTTCAGGGGGAAAACAAATAGATGATCTTTTCAGTAATGTTGACTTTTTACCAACATTATTGTCATTTTTGGGATATGAAATTCCAAATAATATTCAGGGAATGGATTTCATTCCTTATCTTTCAGGGAAGGCCAAAAAAGGACCACGGAATTATGTTTTTGCACAATATACAACCGATATGAAACGCGATAATGTTTCCAGAAGTGTGCTCACCGGTAAATATCAGTTAATCCGGTTTTTTGATCAGGGACGTTCAGTCAAATGGCCTGTAGATGTCAATCCGCAGGAATTTTCCAACCATGTGGAGCGGGCAGAATCTGTTGCTCCCCGCCCTTTTTCACAACTTTACGATATCGAAAACGATCCATTTGAATTGGTGGATTTAAGTGGAAAAGAAGAATTCCAAAATGTAAAAGCTGTGCTCTCTGAAAAATTGCTCGAATGGATGAAAAGAGTGGATGACCCACTGTTAAAAGGTCCTCAGCAAACGCCCTACTATGAGAAAGCAATGGAGAATTTTACCGGGGGAGCACCTCAAAAATAACTCTTCATAAAGAGCAATTTATGTTTGCTGCTTTTTATAATGAGCGGATTTTTTTTAGTTTATAAACAATTCAAAATATACCTAATACGATGAAATATTTAATTTTTGGACTGATCGCTTTGTCTTATTTCGGAATTACAAGTTGTTCTTCTAAAAAAAATGAACAACTTAAACGTCCTAATATCTTGTTTGCAATAGCCGACGATCAATCCTTTGCGCATACCAGCTTCGCAGGAGCTAAGTTTTTGCAAACACCGGCTTTCGATAGTATAGCAAAAAAGGGTGTATATTTTAGCAATTGTATTGCGGGATCGCCGGGATGTGCCCCTTCGAGAAGCACAATTGTAACGGGACGCTATCATTGGCAAAACGAACAGTCCGGACAGCACGCTTCGTCATGGATGAAAAAATACGTACCGTTTGTTGATTTGCTTGAAACCAATGGATATGCTACCGGACTTACCGGAAAAGGCGTGGCACCGTTCCAGTACGCCCGCAATGAAAACGATTCACTTTGGCGGGAAACCAATGCTGCAGGAATTGTACACAGTAATATCAGGTATGAAAACAAGACTCCTGAAGATGAGCGGACAGCCGGAGGAATCGGTCCGGTAAACTACTTCGAGAATTTTAAATATTTTATCGAGAATGTGCGTCAGAATAAGCCTTTTTTCTTTTGGTACGGGTCAAATGAACCGCACCGGTCGTATGAATTGGATTCGTGGAAGCGAAACAATAAAAATCGGGAGGAAATAGAAGAAGTTCCTGGTTTTTTCCCTGACAATGAAGTTATACGGGGAGATATGCTCGATTATGCGGTTGAAATTGAGTGGTTCGACCTGCATTTGCAACGTATGTTGAAATACCTTGAAGATATTGGAGAACTGGAAAACACAATTGTTATAGTTACTGCTGATAACGGAATGCCATTTCCGCGGGCTAAAGCAAACGGTTATGATTATGGTATTCATGTACCGATGGCCATTTGTTTTCCCGATGGTTTTCCGGGAGGTCGTATTGTTGATGACCCTGTAAGTTTTGCCGATTTGGCACCTACTATTCTCGAAGTCACAAAAACCAACTCAGAAGGTATGTTACCCATTTCCGGGAAAAGTATGCTGGATATTCTCCAATCGAATGAACAAGGAGTTGTAGATCCTTTAAAAAGATATGTATTTTCAGGACGCGAGCGGCACTCTTCTTCGCGTTATCTGAACTGGGGATACCCACAGCGGATGATTCGCAGTAAAGATTTCCTGTATATCTGGAATATCAAACCGGAACGATGGCCGGCGGGCGCACCTCAGCGAATAAAGCCCGACACAAAGGATGAGCTTTTGCCAATATTTGGTATTGACGAAAATGGTCTGCATCATTCCGATTGGGCGTATACAGATATTGATGCAGCTCCAACAAAATCATACATCGTAGAACATCACAAAGAGCCTGAGATAAAACCGTATTTTGACTGGGCAGTAGCTAAAAGGCCTGAAGTTGAATTCTTTGATGTTAAAAATGATCCGTACTGTTTGAATAATTTGGCAGGGGATCCGGATTATGCAGGCATTGAAAAAGAGATGAAAGATGCGTTAATGAATGAATTGAGAAAGTCAGAAGATCCTCGTGTGGTTGGTCCCGACAAGGAAGTTTTTGACTCCTACTTGCGTTACAGCCCGATGCGTGAATTTCCAAAACCGGAAGGAATGGAATAATAATTCGCGTATTTCCTAAAACCAAAATACGAACGAAAATTACCGATATTAACCGCGTACAATCTTGTACAAATATTTTGATTTTATTTAAAAACATATCGAAGTCATTATTATTTCAATATCGGGGATAACTATTCTGAAATATCCTGAAAGAAAATAAGATAGCAAGGATAGAAATAAAAAAGTCTAACATTACCGAATGTTAGACTTTGACAGTAGCGAGAGGCGGGCTTGAACCGCCGACCTCGTGATTATGAATCACGCGCTCTAACCAGCTGAGCTACCTCGCCATGACCTTAAATTTTCGAGGTGCAAATATAGTATTTATTTTTTTTTACGTTTATTTTTTTTGAGAAAATTGACGTAAAGTTGTTTTCGAAATGTTGATTGTATTGTTTCTTCCATTCAGAATAATTATATTGCCGAAAATCAGGAACATGACAGATAAAATCAAAATTCAACTTGAGTACGTAATTAATTGCTCGCCCAAGGTATTGTATAACAGGTTAAGCACAGCTTCCGGATTGTCGGAATGGTTTGCAGAAGACGTTCGGGTTAGAGGGAAAAAATTTACGTTTATCTGGGAAGGAGCTGAACAAACGGCTGAAATGACATTGCACAAAGAAAACCGTTTGGTGCGTTACGCCTGGGTTGACGAGGAAGATACTTATTTCGAATTTAGGATAACACAAGATGAACTGACAGGAGATGTATCGTTAATTGTTATTGATTTTACAGAGGAAGATGAGCAGGATGAAACCAGGGAATTATGGAATACGCAGGTTGCCGATTTGAAACACATTCTTGGTTCTTGAATAAACGATAAGGAAGGACAATAAATCAGGCTTTTTATAAAAATTCAGATCTTCTTAACTTATTTTTACTTTCCAAATTCTCAAAATAACTTAGTTTTGTACTCGTTTCCGTAAAAAATTTTAAATGAAACGGTTGCACTGGTATATTATCAAATCTTTTTTAGGGCCATTTTTTATGACCTTTTTTATCGTATTGTTTGTACTGTTGATGCAGTTCTTGTGGAAGTACGTAGACGATTTGGTTGGAAAAGGCCTTGAGTTTGATGTGTTGGGCGAAATGATGTTTTATGCGTCGTTTGCGCTTTTGCCCTATGCTTTTCCGCTGGCAATGCTGCTTGCGTCGATAATGACTTTGGGAGCACTGGGTGAAAACTATGAACTTGTAGCCATAAAATCGTCAGGAATCTCTTTGTTTCGGATAATGCGCCCACTGATTGTAATTGCAGTTTTTGTAACGTTTACGGCTTTTTACTTTTCAAATTATGTGTTACCTCATACAAATCTTCGGTTTACTACTTTACTGTACAGTGTAAAAGAACAAAGGCCGGAGTTGGTTTTACAAGAAGGGGTATTTACAAACGAAATGGATGGTTACAGTATAAAAGTGGGATCTAAAGATCGAAAAACAAACATGTTATACGATTTATTGATATACGACCATACTCAAAATAAACCAAACCAAAGTGTAACAGTAGCCGATTCAGGATATTTGAGAATTACCGAGGATAAAAAATATATGGTTCTGAATTTGTTCCATGGTGTTAATTATTCGGAGACTAAAGATAATGCAAGACGTGATGAGCGGACTTATCCTTTCAGAAGAGGCATATTTGAAGAGCAGACAATACGTGTGAAAGTAAGAAATTTTGATTTTAACCGACGTGACGAAAGTATTTTTAAAAATACTTACCGAATGTTAAACACCGAGCAGTTGGTTGTAATGGAAGACTCGCTGAACATTGAATATTACAACCGGTTGCGGAATTTTATGCTGCAGATTAATCTCAACTCTCCGATTACCAAAAGAATGTATAATTTAACAGCTAAGGATGATTCTCTAAAACGGGATGTGGAAATTGCCGGGCAGGATACGGTTATCCGTTTTGATGAATATTTTGGCGGGCTCGACAAATGGGTACAGGCTGAGATTGCCGGTTCTGCTCTTGGCAATACTCGTACCAACATGCAAAACATAAACCTGTTTCAGGACCAGTTGTATAACCGAAAGAAAATGATCAACAAGTATGAGATGGAGCGGCACCGGAAATTTACGCTGTCGGTGGCTGTACTTATTTTCTTTTTTATAGGTGCGCCATTGGGTGCAATTATTCGTAAGGGAGGCCTGGGAATGCCTGTTGTTGTTTCAATTTTACTTTTTATTGCTTATTATATTGTCTCTATGACGGGTGAAAAATCGGCCAGGGAAGACGTGTGGTCAATGTTTAACGGGATGTGGTTTTCATCCTTTATATTTCTACCGGTCGGAATCTGGCTGAGCTACAAAGCAGCAACCGATTCTGCAATTATGAGTTCCGAAACTTATATGAAGTTTTTTGATAAATTGGGGCTAAGTAAATTTTTCAGAAGAAGGAGTAAAAAGAAATGAATATTCTGCAGGTAGCAAATAAAGTACCTTACCCAACAATTGATGGAGGTGCAATTGCCTGCATGAACCTTACTCGTGGATTTTCTTTGCTGCGACACAATGTTACTGTTCTGGCAATGAACACGCTGAAACACAAAACATCTGTTGAAGAGATACCCGAATCAGTGCGCGACCTGGCAGATTTTAAGTTTGTAAAAGTTGACGCCCGGATTTCGAAACGGGAGGCAATACAAAACTTGCTGTTTTCCTCAGAACCCTACAATGCGGTTCGTTTTGTTGATAAATCGTTTGAAAACGAGCTGATCGAATTATTAAAGGAAAAGAAGTTTGATATTGTTCAGTTGGAAGGTTTGTATGTTTGTCCGTATATCCCTGTAATCCGCAAATATTCAAGTGCAAAAATTGTTTATCGCGCACATAATATTGAACACGAAATTTGGGAAAGGACATCAGAACTCGCAAAAGGATGGAAAAAATTGTATTTAAAAAATCTATCAAAAAGGATTAAAAGGTTTGAAAAAAATGTTCAGAATAAATATGATCTGCTTGTGCCGATTACTGAAAGAGATGGAATAATTTTAGATGAACTTGGTAACAAGAAACCCAAATATGTTTCTCAAACCGGGATTGACTCTTCTGTACTGCTTCCCAACGCGAAATCACTTGAATATCCTTCGTTGTTCCACATTGGCTCGCTAGAATGGGCGCCAAATCAGGAAGGAATAATCTGGTTTATCGACAACTGCTGGGAAGAAATTCACGACCGTTTCCCCGACCTGAAATTTTACGTTGCAGGAAGAAATGCACCACAATGGCTTGTCCAAAAAATAGTGGGGCCAAATATTGTTTTTCTGGGAGAAGTGGAAGATGCGTATGATTTTATGAATTCAAAAGCCATAATGATTGTTCCATTATTTTCGGGAAGTGGAATGCGTATTAAAATTATTGAAGGAATGGCTTTGGGGAAATCGATTATTACGACTCCCATTGGTACCGAGGGAATTTCAACAACCTCTGGAACGAATATATTAATTGCGGAAAAACGGGAAGAGTTTATCGAATCTGTTTCTAAATTGGTTGAGGACAGAGCATTTTTCCATATTGTTGGTAAAAATGCGATTGAGTATATTCATAAAAAATTTGATAATTTAGCTGCATCAGCCTCTTTGGTCGATTTTTATAAACAGCATATTCAATGATTTTAAAACTCTTTTTCTGGATATTTTTCTTTATCCTTTTTTACACCTACCTTGGGTATGCGGTTTTGCTATTCTTTCTGAATTTAATTAAAAAGTGGTTTTTTAAGTCGGAAAAAGTACCCGGACAAGGGAATTATGAGCCTGATGTTTGCCTTTTTGTTACTGCTTTTAATGAAAGGGATTTTGTAAAACAAAAGGTAGAAAATTCGTTTTCGCTTGACTATCCAAAGGAAAAAATTCAGTATTTGTGGATAACCGATGGTTCTGACGATGGTACTCCCGACATACTAAAAGCTTACGAAGGTTTGGAAATTCACCATTTGCCTGAAAGGCGTGGAAAAATGCATGCTATGAACCGGGGGATGCATTTTGTAAAAACACCGGTTGTAATTTTCTCCGATACAAATACACGGCTGGGAAAAAACTCAATACGTGAGATTGTAGCACATTTCAGCAATCCAAAGATCGGCTGTGTTGCCGGAGAGAAGCGAATAGTTGACAAAAAAGAAGACGGGGCTGCAGGTGCGGGTGAGGGCTTGTACTGGAGGTTTGAATCATGGATAAAAGAAATGGATTCCAATTTAAATTCAGCAGTTGGTGCAGTTGGCGAACTTTTTGCCATACGAACTGAGCTTTTTGAAGCAGTTGAAGAAGATACCATACTTGATGATTTTGTTATTTCGCTTCGAATAGCGCAAAAGAAATTCAGAATTGCATATTCACCGGGCGCTTATGCAGAGGAAACAGCATCAGTAAATGTTAATGAAGAATTAAAACGAAAAATTAGAATTGCTGCAGGAGGTATCCAAACTATCTTCAGGTTAAAATCTCTTTTAAATCCTTTTCGGTACGGAATACTTTCGTGGCAATATTTTTCACATAAAGTTTTGCGATGGACATTGGCCCCGGTTTCCTTGTTTTTACTCCTGCCTCTGAATATTCTGGTGGTTTTTGAAAACGGTAATTTTGATGTTTTCGGTTTTTATTTTCTTTTTCTGGCTTTACAGCTTGTTTTGTATCTGTTTGCTTTTATTGGCTGGTATTTTGAGAACCAGAAGTTGCGACTTAAGATCCTTTTTGTGCCCTACTATTTTGTTGCTATAAATTATGCTGAAATAAGAGGAATAATAAGGTTTTTGAAAGGAAAACAGGCGGTAACATGGGAAAAGTCGAAAAGGGCTTAGGTGTTCTAAAATCATATCTTTCTGGATAATTTATTGTAATTTTGCGGCTGATTCAAAAATCGAAGGATGAGTGAGATAAAATTAAATACAATCCCCGAAGCGATTACGGCAATTCGAAATGGCGAACTGGTGATTGTTGTAGATGATGAAGACCGAGAGAATGAAGGGGATTTTATAGTTGCATCAGAGTTGGTTAGCCCCGAGATTGTCAATTTTATGACCATTCATGGCCGCGGGCTGATTTGTATTGCTTTGACCGAACAGCGTTGTGATGAACTGGATTTGGATTTAATGGTGGGGAAAAACACTTCGTATCATGAAACTCAGTTTACGGTATCGGTTGATGCCATTCATCCTGATGTAACCACAGGAATATCTGCAAAAGACAGGGCTATCACTGTAAAAATGCTGGTAGACCAGAAAACAAAACCCGAAGACCTGGGGCGCCCGGGACATATTTTTCCATTAAAAGCAAAAGACAGGGGAGTACTCCGAAGAAGCGGGCATACAGAAGCTGCTGTAGATTTAGCACGGTTGGCAGGACTTTATCCTTCTGGTGTTTTGGTCGAAATAATGAACGAGGACGGAACAATGGCCCGCCTGCCACAACTGAATGAAATTGCTAAAAAGTTCGACCTCAAATTGATTTCTATTAAGGATTTGATTTCATTTTTATTTCAAAGTGAAAGCCTGATTGAAAGGGGAGAAGAAGTAATGTTGCCAACCAAGTTTGGCGACTTCAGGATTGTTCCTTTTCGTCAAAAATCAAATGGAGCAGAACATGTTGCTTTGATAAAAGGCCAATGGGAAGCGAATGAACCCATACTGGCCCGTGTGCACTCCTCATGTATGACTGGGGATATTTTTGGTTCACTGCGTTGCGAATGTGGAGATCAGTTGCAAAAAGCAATGGAGATGATTGACAAAGAAGGCAAAGGTGTAATTGTATACATGATGCAGGAAGGACGCGGAATTGGTTTACTAAATAAAATAGCTGCATACAAATTGCAGGATCAGGGATTGGATACCATTGATGCAAACATTCATTTGGGTTTTAAGGCCGATGAACGTGATTATGGTGTTGGAGCCCAGATTTTAAGAAATTTGGGAGTCACAAAAATGCGGCTACTCACAAATAATCCTGTTAAACGTGTAGGGCTGGAAGGTTTTGGCTTGGAAGTGGTAGAGATATTGCCGGTAGAAATTGAACCCAATGAGCACAACCAGAAATATCTGAAAACAAAACGGGACAGGATGGGACACCACCTCAGAAATTTTAATTACGACAGATAGTTTTTACTCTTTTTTTGATATTCATACAATCTGAATAGAAGTTTTGTATGTGTTTTTCGTCTATTTTTAGGTAACTTACATTTTTAAAAACTAGATTTTTCGAAAACCATGCAAAAAATCAACTCTTTTTTCTATTCAATCTTGTTAACCGCACTAGCTTTTTTTCTTTTCGGATGTGAACAAACCGATAATGTAGAAACATCAAAACCAAATATCATTTACATTCTTGCCGATGATTTGGGGTATGCTGAAGTTGGATGTTATGGGCAGGAAAAAATTGAAACTCCCAATATCGATGCGCTGGCAACACATGGGATGCGTTTTACGCAACATTATGCCGGAGCCCCGGTATGCGCTCCGTCACGTTGTGTTTTACTCACCGGGAAACATTTGGGACATGCCCAAATCAGGGGAAATGATGAGTGGGCAGCCCGTGGTGATGTCTGGAATTTTGAAGCCATGGCAAAAGATCCAAATCTTGAGGGACAACGTCCTTTAAAGCCAGGTACTAAAACCATTGGAAGGCTGTTGCAAAATGCAGGGTATAAAACCGGAGTTGTTGGAAAATGGGGACTTGGTGCTCCTTTAACAGAAGGCATTCCAAACAAACAGGGATTTGATTTCTTTTTTGGATACAACTGCCAGCGGCAGGCGCACACCTATTTTCCGGTTCATTTATGGAAAGACACGACAAAAGTATTGTTAAACAATAAAATGGTTCCTCCCCGGACCAAATTACCGGAAGGAGCGGATTTATATGACCCTGATTCCTACAAGGATTACTGGCTGTCTGAATATTCGCCTGAGCTAATGCAAAACGAGGTTCTGAACTTTATTGAAGAGAATAAAGATCAGCCGTTTTTTATGTATTATGCAACACCAATTCCGCACAATCCGTTACAGGCGCCCAAACGATGGGTTGATTATTATGTTGAAAAATTTGGAGATGAAGAACCCTATGACGGGAGCAAGGGATATTTTCCGCATCGTTATCCTCATGCCTGTTACGCCGCAATGGTTTCCTATTTTGATGAACAGGTTGGCGAGATTGTTGCCAAATTAAAAGAGCTGGGTTTGTATGAAAATACGATTATCATGTTCAGCAGCGACAACGGACCAACATATACCGGTGGAGCCGATTCTCCTTGGTTTGATAGCGCAAAACCGTTCAAAAGTGAAGGAGGATGGGGAAAAGGTAACGTAACAGAAGGAGGCATCCGCGTTCCGATGATTGTGCAGTGGCCGGGAAATATCGAAGCAGGCTCGGAAACCGATCTTATCTCTGCTTTTTACGATGTTTTACCAACCATTTGCGATGTGGTACAAATTGATACGCCGGACGAAGTTGACGGGGTTAGTTTTTTGCCCACGCTTTTGGGAAAGGGAGAACAGGAAAAACACCGGTTTTTGTACTGGGAATTCCCGGCTTCCGGAGGGCAACAAGCTATAAGAATGGGACAATGGAAAGGTATAAGGAAAAATATTTTTAAAGATAGCATGCAGGTTCAGCTTTATAATCTGGAAAGCGATATTCAGGAATTGAACGATGTGTCCGCCAAATACCCTGAAGTAGTGAAGGAAATTGAAGCAATTTTCAAACAGGAACATATACCTGCTGAAATTGAACGGTTCAAAATAAAACAATTGGGCGATTCGTTTTAATGACGTATTTTATTGTTTAATACAGGATTTATTCCGTAATTTTATTCAAAAAATAATTCACTAAATTCAGTAAAAATGGATGGAAAAACAAAGGCAATCATTGCACATATTACTATTATTGGTTGGATAATAGCACTGGTTTTAAACAGTACAGAAAAAGACGAATTTGCAAGCTATTATATCAGGCAGTTATTGGGAATTTATATTTTATTTTTCCTTGCAGTTATCCCTGTTATTGGTTGGATAATTTCAATTGCGGGTTTTGTATTCTGGATTTTAAGTTTAATTGGGGCAGCCCAGGGAGAATTAAAAGAAACACCGTTTGTTGGGCAGTATTTTCAGGATTGGTTTAAAAGTCTGTAAGAGAGATTAAGGTGTCGGTACACATATTTTAAGCAACCTGGGGCTAACAAAACGAAAATACCGGCCGATACTCCTGTTAAACCTGTTGGTTTTGATGGGATTCGGTTAAAAGTGGAAGAGATTGTTCCGGTTTAAATCGAAACCAATCAATACAATTAAAAATATTTACAGGCAAACCCGACCGGATGGTGTGTCTCCTTCGGAACTTTCAAGTCCGATAAACGGGAAGAAGAAGCCTGGGGGAATTGAATCAAATCTGAGTTTTTGATTACTAAGGTTAAAAGTTAAGCGTACAATTTATTCCGTAGTATTTTTTTTGTTCTATGTTATATCCAAAAGAAAGAGCATCGTTTTTTTGATTTATTAAAGTTGTGTGCCATTTAGGAATAACCCAACCTATGCTAAATCCAATAGCACTTCCAATCGCCAGTCCCGCAGAAGTAGCAATGATAACGTCTTTGGATGTGGCATTGTTTCCATAAATAAGATTGTCTCCTTCCATGTAGTAAGTTTTGTAACTTATTGAGCCAAGAAAACCACTTAATGAACCAGAAATAGCCCCAATCGCCATCCCGAAGAATTTTCTATTTCCTTTTGTGTATCTTATATAATTGATTTGGTCGTAGGGAATAGATTTTTCCTGCTTGTTACTATCCGTGTATAGAATAGCATTATTGTCGAAAAGGATTTTACTCGTTTCAATTTTTGTATAATCGTTCAATATTATCTTCCCTTTTTTTGAAAATTGTCCGATTAAATCAGGGGAAATATTTTGCCCCCAGACAGAGTGTTGGGAGAACATTGCCGGAAACAGAAGTATAACAATTACTATATATTTCATTTTATTGAAGATTATAATGATTTTACAAGTTGTAATGAAAGTTCATTAAATTCATCAAATGTTTCCATGTAGTCACCCATCTTCTTTCCGCCGGTATTTATCGGCTTTGAATTCCCATTGACATATGAAATAAGTTCTCCTTTTGCGTTGAAAACGAAGAGATGCATTTCAAGCTGCATTTTAGCAACAAAACCTCCTGCGCCAACTCCAAAAACCTTAGGTTCTGAAACAGCCAATACCAAAATATCAGCATTCGTGCTTTGGGAAATCGAGTGTAAATCATTTTTAATTGAGGGGAATTTTTCCGAAAGCTTTTTTATCTCTTTGGGAGAATAACGAAGAGGGTGAATTCCGGGGTTAGAGCAAAAAATGGTTGGAAAATGTTTATCCTCAGTAATAATGTCACGATTAAATTCCTGCCAACCTCCTTCTTTAATTATGTTTTTTAATTCATCATTACTCACAAGCTTTGCATTAAATATGTCTTTGAAATGCTGCCGTAATATTTCATTTTGTTCCGGCAGCCTCGATTTTGCTATTTTCTGAATTTCTTCTGCCCGTTTATTGGGCTTAATATCAAAATAAACTTCGGCCATTCCATGTCTTCTCGGCCTGCCATACGGATTGAGTTCGTTTCCTAAAATTAGTATTTGGGGGTTTTGAGGCATGTTTCCTTTGTTTACCACATTTATTTTTGCTGAAAAACAAGAGCTTAAAAGTATAGCAGCAAAAACCAGCGGGATTGTAATTTTTTTCATCTTTTGGATATAATTTGGTGAGAAATTTATTTATTCAACATCATACCAATCATCATAGGCGCTATCATGATAGGTGATACAACAAGATTCTTCTATGGGATCTGAAGTCCAAAGTATCGAGCTGTCGCGGTAGAGGGTAAGGGTTGAACCAGACTTTACTTTTTGAGACTGGAGCAGGTAATTATAATAATTGATATACTGTTCTGTTCCATCAAAAGCATTTCCACTTTCGTCTATTCCCGATACATAATAATCGTGGCCAATATTCCAGAGAAGACTATTTTTTAGAACAAAATCAACTTCAACAAAATCCATAGAGTCATCTTTGTCGCACGAAACAAATGTGAGACACGCCAGAAAAGCGAAAAGTAATTTTTTCATAATAAATTTTGGATTACAGGTTTAAAAGTTTGACGATAAATCAGGGATTAAAAGATGCGAAAAAGTACTCCCGCGGTTATGAGTACCTGGTCCCAGTCATCGGCGATATATGAATAGCCACCGTCGGCATAAATACTGATGCTTTCCGATAAGTTCAGGTTAAAACCAACCCCTGTAATTGCCCCCGTTTTAAATTGATTGTCTTCCCCTGAAACATCAGCATATGTATTGGAAGCGCTTACACTTTCTTTGTAAATCAGGAAGCTTGGCCCAATAAATAAATAACTTTCCGCTTTTGGCGATTTTACAAAAGAAAAACGGCCTTCCACATTGATATAGTGCATGGCAGGATCAACCTCAATGTCCGTTGAAGTAGAAGAATAACTGTATGTATAATTGAATTTCGAAACCGGGAAATAAATATAGGAAGGCGAAAGCGAAAATCTACTTTTATCGCTGTAAACCACTGCCCTGAAATTTGCGCCGGCTCCCCAATCTTCTTCCCAGCCGTCGTCGGTACTGGCCCAATCTCCTAAACTAAGGCCTGCCCCAATTTTTAAATGGGGGCTATTGTTTTGTGAGTACGTACAAAACGATATAAAGCTTACTGCAATAAATAAAAAGAACTGTTTTTTCATGATTTTGATTTTTAAAGGTGTTGCAATTGGTTTTTGAAGTAATTTGTGTTTTTACCCCAAAAATATCGCGGACATCTTTTATGGAGGGCGATTTTTGATTCCCGGTTGTCACGAATCAAGGATTTTTTACAAGCTTAATTCAAAAATAATAAAACGGAGTTCAAAGGATAGAAAGTGCTAATTGGCTGATAATGTATCGATGCGGGCTGTTTCCTGATTTTTTTCAAGTGATTTGATATAAAACGAAGGAGTAACGCCGGTATATTTTTTAAATGCACTAATAAAAGTTGCCCGGTTGTTAAAACCAACCATTTGAGCTATTCCTTCGATAGTGTTTTTCCTGTACTTGCCTTTATGAAATAATTTGCATGCTTCCTGAATGCGGAGATCATTGACAAAATGATTAAAGTTTTTGCCGTATTCGTTATTTATGATTTGTGAAATGTAGCTGCTGTTGGTTTCAAGGTCTTTGGATACATCGCTTACTTTTAAGTTCGGTGACAGGTATTTTTTTTCTTCTTCTAAATAACACTTAATTTTAAGAAGCAGTTTCTCTTTATCATCATTCAGTTTTATTTTTTGCTGCTTACGGCCTTTTTTATCTTTTTGGGTCAACTTGCTGTAGGCTTGAGTCAACTCGTCATTTTTTTGAACCAACATTTTGTATGCCAGATGCCGTTTTCGGTAAAGTGTTAATATGATAAGGGCCGCTGTTAACAGCAAAAATGAAGATAAAAACAGAATGTTGCGTATTCGTTTTTGAAATTTTATCTCACTGCTTAATTTAATTTGTTTTTTTTCAGCCAATAGTTTTTGTTCCGACAGTCTTTTTTTATGGTCTGTTTCAAGTTGGAAAGCAGTAATCTGTCGTACATTTTCAATATTGACCAAACTGTCTTTTAGTGTGTGATATTTCCCTAAATAAAATGCGTACCGTTTATAATCAAACAACTCTTTATACCTGTGGGAAAGAAATTCTGCACATTCCTTTTGTAAAAATACATCTCCGGAATCAGTTCCTTTTTGCTGCGCTTCTTTGGTCCGTTTAACGGCTTCTGAATTTTTATTTTGTTTATGCAGGCATTTTGCAAGCATTAGCAGTGCTTTTCCTTCATTACTTTGTAAGCCGGTTTGCGAATATAAATGGAGCGCTTTTGTATAGTATTGATAAGCTTTTTCATATTGTTCTTGTTGAAAAGCAAGTTGCCCCGTATAAAAATTAGATGTCGCTATATTTTCCGGCACATTCATTTGCAATGCAAGTTCTACGGCTGTATTTAATAATGAATCGGCCAGGTTATAGTTCCTGCTGGAGATCTCCAGACTCGCCAGGTTGATGGTCGCATCAAAATATTTTTCTTTATAGCCAATTTGTTTGAATAATTTTATTGACTCTGTTAAATTTTTGCGGGCGTTTTGGTCTTCCTTATTTTGATGTTGGAGTTTCGCAATATTAATGAGACAAATACCCACTCCGCTTGGCTGTTTTTTGTCTTTATAAATGTCAATGGCTTGCTGGTAATAATCAATCGCTATATCATATAAGCCCTGACTGTGGTATACATTTGCCAGGTTTAAAAGAACGTGGGCTTGTTCAATTGGAATATCCAACTGCTGGTGATACGACAATGCTGTATTGTAATAACTGATTGCCCCTTTGTATTCGCCCATACTTTCTTTTATCAACCCCATATTATTGTAGTTAAATGTCAGTCCTTCGGTGTCGCCAATGGAGTCAAGAATCGCAGTTGACCGGAGGTGGAACCGGAGTGCTTTTTCAAGTTCTCCTTTTTCTTTGTAAACCACAGCAATATTATTCAGGCATTCTGCCACCTGCTGTGTGTTATTCATATTTTTATGTAATGCCAACGCATTTTTATAATGGCTAATGGCCTCATTATAGTTCCCTTGTATATCGTCGATAATGCCCAGGTTATTTTCAATTTTTGCACACTGGGTGGAGTCACTGCTTGACTTTGCAAAATATAATGCCCTGTTGTAATACACTTTTGACGAATCAAAGCGGTCGGTAAAATAGTAGTAAATTCCTATATTGTTAAGAAACATGGACTGGTATACATTATCATCATTTGATGTATCTGTTAATCCTTTCCGGGCGTAAAAAAAGGCAGAATCCGGAGATTCATAAATGTATTTCCAGAAAAGCTGGTTGTAATTATCCAGTTTATTGCTTTGAATTTTGTTTTTTGGTGCTGCTAACCCTGTATCATTCGAGGCAATTATGCAAATAGCATGTGCAATAAGAAAGCAGGTTGTTATAAAAATGAAAAAACGCCGGGACATTTCAATAAAAAAATGGTTCGGAGCTAAAGATAAACTTTTATGAACATAAAAATATAAAATTGAATAATAAACAAATGTTACATTTATTGGCGGCTTTTTTGGGACTTAACAGAATAAAAAAACAGGCTTTTGCCTGTTTTTTTATTTATCATCTTTTTTATCTCTGTCTCTGTACTTTCGAATCATATGCATTCTGAATTCATTTTCAGAACGGTATAATATTAAAACTTTTTCGGGAGGTAGTATTTTAAGAAATTCTTCATTATATTTTACATACAGCAGGCCTTCTTTTTCCATGCTGCTGGAGAAGTCTCGTGTTAATTGAATGATTTCCTTTTTCGAAAGATTTTTATCCTCAACATCATGAACTTTAGCTTCCAGTTCTCGTCTTGCTTTTTGGGCTTCCCATCTACTTTTTTCCAGTTCGTTGTAAACAGGCCAAAATTTTTGGGCTTCCGTTGGGGTCAATTCAAGTTTTTCAGTCAAAAAAGAAACCTTTTCAGCTCTGAATTTTTCCCACCGACTCTCACCATCCTTTTTATCTTGGGCATGTGATAAAAAAGAACCAAAAATGAAAATAAACAGGACAACTAATAAAAATTTATTCTTCATGTTGTTTTAATTATCAGTTCCTAAATAAATATCGTATTCCGATATATTTGTGTTAATATAATTAATCAGTTCGTCGTCGCTGAACTCGACTTTTGCAGTAGGTTCATCGAGCAGGGCATAAAATGAATTTTCATCTATGCCTTCAAGTAAGGTCAGATATTGGTTTTCGTTATCGTATGATTCAATTTCTATCGTATTGCTTTCCGCAAGCTTATTGGGTAAAAAGCTTTTTAGCGGCCAGTAAACCAGAAGAAAGATTAATGCAAAGCTTGCTGCCAGACTAATCGCTGGTTTTAATAATTGAATTATACTTTTCTTTGGCGCAGGAACAACCTTTTTCTCTGCTTCGATTTTCATTTGTAATCTTGCAGAGAAATCATCAAAATAATTTTCAGGAACCCGGAAGGGATTCTCTTTTTTTATTTTTGATAACTCGGGTGTATTTTCTTTTAAATTATCCATTTAACCATGTTTTGTTGTTTGACTGAATCCTTTTAAGAAGGTTTAATTTCAACCATTTAATCTGTGTTTTTTAAAAAGTCTTCTATCTTTTTTGCCGCGTGGAAATAAGAGGCTTTTAAAGCTCCAACTGACGTGTCAAGTATTTTCGACATGTCTTCATATTTCATCTCGTCAAAATATTTCATGTTAAAAACTATTCGTTGTTTTTCGGGTAAGCGAACAATTGCTTCCTGTAATTTTAGTTGAATTTCATCTCCTTCAAAATAAGGATCCGATTCCAGGTTTTTTACCAAATATTCACTTACATCATTCAATGGCATAAAGCTTCGCTTTTTATTTGCATTTAAAAACGATATCGATTCATTGGTTGCAATTCTGTACAACCAGGTGTATAGGCTCGATTCTTCCCTGAATTTATCAATACTTTTCCAAACCTTAACAAATGTATTTTGAAGAACATCATCAGCATCGTCATGGTTCATAACAATTTTACGGATGTGCCAATACAAACGTTCCTGGTATTTATTAACCAACATATGAAAAGCAAGATCCTTTTTATTATCCTGCTTTAGGTCGGCAATAATCCCACTGTCGTCATAATCCATAAAAAAGTATTTTTAGTAATGACACTGAATGGCGTTGAAGGTTTAAATATAAATTAAATCCTGAAATTTAATCCCTCTTCTTTGAGTTTGTTATATATTTCAACATCGAAAGAATAAAGCTTTGCTGCACGATGAGCTACATTTTTTTGTTTTTCGTTTGTATCAACCAGCAGGCCCATGTTTAATATTTTTTTTCTAAAGTTCCGGGTATCTAATTTTTCATCCAGTATAACCTCGTAAAGTGTTTGCAGTTGAGTAAGCGTAAATTTTTTCGGTAAAAGGTGAAATCCAACCGGATGATACTTTACTTCATCCCGTAACTTTTTTAAGGAATGTTCTATTACTTCCTTTGCGTCGAATATAACTTCCGGCAGATTATCTATTTCAAACCACTTGACAGCTTTTGCCAGCGGCGAAAGTTTTAAATCGTGATAGTTGGGGTTAATAAGCGCATAGTAAGCTACCGTCAAAACCCGGTAGTGAGGAACCCGATCCAACGCACCAAAAGTGCGTACCTGTTTTAGGTAAATGTCTTCTATTCCTGTTGTTATCTGAAGTATTTTTTTTGCGTATCCGTCTAAATCTTCTTCAGTGGGAAGGTGTGTGCCAATTAGCCCCCAGAATTCTTGCGAGTTTCCCAGTGCGGGATTCTTTTCAAAAAGAATTTTAATTTCTTCCAGTTCCTTTTTTGTCGTCAGAAAATTTTCAAGTAACTCCGGCTCGGCCTGCCACAAAAGAACATGTAGCTTTTCATTATGAAATCCGAAAATCACACAATCAACAGAAATGTTTCGTAGTATCATAAAGACGAATTTTAGCAAATGTACAAAATGAAATGGTTTTTTTGATTTATTCTAAAAATTAGTTCCTGAATGTAAATGTTTTGGTAAAATCACGCAGCAGCAATTAAGTTCAAAAAAAAAGATTCAAAATTGAATAAACCATTACCTTTGCAGCGCAATTTTTAATTTGAAGAAATGGCATTGAAATGTGGTATTGTTGGTTTACCAAATGTAGGTAAATCAACACTGTTTAATTGTTTATCAAGTGCAAAAGCACAATCGGCAAATTTCCCGTTCTGTACAATCGAACCTAATGTTGGGATTATTACTGTGCCGGACGACAGGTTGATAAAACTGGCGGAAATTGATAATCCGAAAAAAGTAATTCCTACAACCGTTGAAATTGTAGATATTGCCGGATTGGTAAAAGGGGCGAGTAAAGGTGAAGGATTGGGAAACCAGTTTTTGGGAAATATACGTGAAACAGATGCAGTTATACATGTTTTACGTTGTTTTGAAAACGATAACATTACACACGTTGATGGTTCAATCGACCCGGTTCGCGATAAGGAGGTAATTGATACTGAATTGCAATTAAAAGACCTTGAAACAGTTGAAAGTAGGATTGAAAGGCTGGAGAAGCAAGCCCGCCACGGAAATGATCCGAAGGTTAAAAAAATGTACGAGCTGGCAGTGAGGTATAAAAGGGTGTTGGAAGAGGGGAAATCGGCACGAACATTACAGTTATATGATGAAGAGGCCAGGGTGGCTAAAGAACTTTTTTTGTTGACAAACAAGCCCGTAATGTATGTTTGTAACGTCGATGAGGCTTCTGCAAAAAACGGCAATAAGTATGTTGAGGCGGTACGCGAGGCTGTGAAGGATGAAAATGCCGAAATCCTTGTAATTGCTGCGGCCACCGAAGCCGATATTGCTGAACTGGAAGAATATGACGAAAAGCAAATGTTTCTGGAAGAGCTGGGATTAGATGAGCCAGGTGTTAATAAACTTGTACATGCGGCTTACCGTTTACTTCAGTTGCAAACCTACTTTACTACCGGACCGGATGAAAGCCGTGCATGGACATTTAAAAAGGGAACCAAAGCGCCACAGGCTGCAGGTATCATTCACACCGATTTTGAAAAAGGATTTATCAGAGCTGAAGTAATTAAGTATGATAATTACGTAAAATATGGTTCAGAACACGCTTGCCGGGAAGCAGGCAAAATTGGAGTGGAAGGGAAAGAGTATATTGTTCAGGACGGAGATATTCTACATTTCAGATTTAATGTATAGAAATTTTTTTGTTTTGAATTCAAAATAAAAAGGGTTGACCTCATTTGATAGGGCCAACCCTTTTTTTGTTGCAAAGTTTAGATTAACGCTGCTGAGGAGCGTCACTCATATCTTTAATAATTCCGTTTTTGTCTACTTTAATCTGAACATCTTTGGCAATCTCCAAAATAATCGTTGTTTCTTTTACTTCAACAATTTTACCGTAAATTCCACCTGTGGTAACTACTTTATCGCCTTTTGAAAGACTTTCGCGAAACTGGCGGGTTTCTTTCTGGCGTTTGACCTGAGGGCGAATCATAAAAAAGTAAAAAACAACTATAATCAGTAAAAGCGGGAGAAAACTCATCCATGGATTTGCATCCTGGCCTTCAGGTTGCATCATTAAAATAATATTCATCATTTCTTTTAGTTTTAATATTTAATTTCTATTTCTTCGTTTAGTACTTCGGCAAAAATAGCCAATTGTTTTGGTTTTTTCGTATTGGCATAAACTTCAATTGTTTTGAACTGTTTTCCCCATAATCCGGAAGAATCAAACTCGACTTCAATAATTCCGCTTTCTCCCGGTAAAACATTTTCTTTCGAAAATTCAGCTCTCATACAACCGCAATCGGTTTCCACTTTTTGTATCAATAAATTATTTTCCCCCGAATTTTTAAATTCAAAGGTAAAAACAACAATTTCACCCGCTTGAAGCGAACCAAAATTATGCATTTCTTTGCTAAACTCAAATTCTGTTATGACGTTTGTTTCCTGCTGTGTTGCCTTTGACTTCTGTTCGTTCCGGTTCCCGCAAGAGAAAAGAAAAGCAACAAGCAGTGTAAGCAGCATATTTTTCATCAGGATTCACCTATTAATCCGCGGCCGGCTTTGTTTATTTTGCCCGATTTTTTTAAGTCTTTTAATGTTTTATCCAGAATTCCGTTAATAAAATTCCGGCTTTTTTCAGTACTGTAAAATTTTGAAAGCTCAATGTATTCGTTTAATGAAACTTTGGTTGGAATGGAAGGAAAATAAAGAAACTCTGTTATGGCCAGTTGCATTACAAGAATATCCATAAATGCAATACGTTCCACATCCCAGTTTTTTGAGTGTTCTTTAATTAGTTCCCGCAGTTCGTCGTGGTTGATAATTGTTTTCCGAATTAAGTCTTTCGCAAAATCGCGATCTTCCTGGTCTTTAAACATCGGCATTAAACGTTGGTCTGAATCAGAAAGCTCGTTAAATTTTTTTAGCGTTTTTACTATCATCGAAATCACAAACTCAACATCATCATTCCAGTAGATGCTCTGTTCTTCAAGAACGATATATAAATCCTCGGCAACCAATATTATTTTGTTGAACAGCTTTTCAATAAATTTGCGGTCGTCGATAAACGAACGGGTTTTGTCGGCCATGTATTCTTTGTAAATGTCCGATTCAACCATAAACAAATACAATTCTTTTACCAGTTCAGGATAGTCTCTCCAGGTTAATTTTTTTTGTTCAAGATAAGCATTTAGCTGTCTGTTTGATCGCAATTGATGGACAACCTGATTGGTAATAAATTTGGTATTGGGATGAAGATCTTCGTATGTGGGTTGATGTTTGTTTCTTCGGATTTCGATCCGGTCTTCTGCATAATTTGCAATATCGAGTACCATGGCAAACAAGTAATGGTACAAATCGTACGATTTTTGGATACAGAAAAAGAGTTCTTTTTCGGTGTTGTTAAGAGACTTTTCTTCTGACGAATAGTAAGCGTATAAAACTTGTAATACTTTCGTACGGATAATCCTTCTGCTAATCATTCTAATGAACTTCGTATGTTACAGGCGGCAAAATTAAACTTTTTTTGAAAATGCCGCCACATTCTTTCTCTTTTCTGAAAAATAGAAACACAAGATTAAATATTTTGTTTTTCAAATTCTGGAATTCCAGCAATCCTCTCATTTTTTAGAAACATTAAAATTCTCCGGTATGGCTAATATCGCCCCATTTTTTATCATCATCTTTTTTTTCAACCGAAGACTGCGAATGGGTATTTTCTTCCCCTACAGTAAACTGCGATTCCTCATCGTCAATCTCTGTGTCTTCCTCATCTTCGTCCTCCCAGTCAAATTTATCGCGTCTGATTATATATTTCCTGTAATAAACAGCCAGTGCCACTCCCGAAACTGCTCCCCAAAGGTGGCCTTCCCATGAAACATCGGGGTTAATAGGAAACATTCCCCATACCATTCCCCCATATAAAAAAACAACTACAACCGACAAAGTAAGTAAACGCACATCATTTCTGATTATCCCGCTAACAAAATGAAATGCAGCCATGGCATAAACCACACCACTTGCTCCAATGTGCCAGGCTTCCCGCCCCGAGAGCCAAACACAAAGTCCGGCAAGCAAATACAGTTGAATAAAAATACGGTACGAAATACGCCGGTAAAAATAAATGAGCATAAACATCAGAATAAAAAACGGAATGGAATTAGAAATGAGATGATCAAAATCGAAATGAATAAAGGGAGAAAATAGGATTCCGGGCAAGCCCTTTACATGAAGCGGGTAAACGCCCAAACGAACAAATGTAGTTCCAAGGGTCTGTTCAATTATTTCTACTATCCAGAATACAACAACAAAAGCCGCCGGAAAAATCAGGCTGTGAATAAAAATCCGCTTTTCCATTTCCGGGTCAAGCTTTTTGGGGTTGCTCGGATAATATTTAAATATGCCCATGCTGTAAAATTCCAAACTTTAAGCATCAAAATACAAATAAGAACTAAAAATCAAATTTTTAATTGCAATTATTTAGCAATATCAGTTATTGTTGTCGTTCTGATTTCAGGCAATCATTTGAAAGTTGTTATTGTTTTTCTAGGAGGGATTAAAGCAAAAACTTAACTTTTAAGGAGTTTTTTTATCAAATTAACAAATTCATAAATCTCTTCCTCGGTTGTGTCAAACGAAGTCATCCAGCGAACTTCAGACATTCCATCATTCCACATATAGAAAAAGAAGCGTTCTTTTAAAGGTGCAATAATTTCAGGTGGAACAATAGCAAATACGCCATTGGCCTCTACTGGTTGTGTAATTTTTATTTCCGGAATTTTTGCAAGCTCGTTTTTCAAAAGCCTGGCCATATTGTTAGAGTGACCGGCATTTTGTTTCCATAAATCATTCTCAAAGTAAGCCAAAAACTGAGCGCCTGCAAATCGCATTTTTGAATACAATTGCATACTTTGTTTGCGAATATATTTGGTGTATTTTATTAATTCAGGATTAAAAAAAAGAACCGCTTCTCCCATCATCATCCCGTTTTTTGTACCGCCAAAGGAAAGAATATCTACTCCGCAGTTTTTGGTGAATTCCCTGAAATCCATGTTCAGTGCAACTGCGGCATTGGCAAGTCGCGCACCATCCATATGTAAAAACATATTGTTTTTATGCGCCAGGTCTGCTAAAG
Organism: Maribellus comscasis; assembly: GCF_009762775.1. Lineage (GTDB taxonomy): Bacteria > Bacteroidota > Bacteroidia > Bacteroidales > Prolixibacteraceae > Draconibacterium > Draconibacterium comscasis. Next base: position 4,482,155 of record NZ_CP046401.1, read on the forward strand.
CAACAATTTCGTTTGGCTGATAAACGGTTCCCATTTCTGTAACCTGCGAAATGGAAATAACTTTAGGTTGCGAGTGGTGCTCGAAATCAAAACCTTTTAGATGATGTTGGATTGATTCGGGGCTAAGTTTGCCGTTTACAGGGTTTACCGGGAGCAACTTACATCCTGTAAATTTTTCAGGGGCTCCACATTCGTCTTCCTGAATATGTGCCGTTTCAGCGCAAATTATTGAATTAAAACTTTGTGTTACTGATGACAAGCCCAGAACATTTGCGCCTGTTCCGTTAAAAACAAAAAAAACTTCGGTTTCTCCGCCAAATTTTTCTTTAAATTTTTCAATCGCTTTTTGTGTGTATTGATCATCTCCGTAACCAACTACATGTCCGATATTGGCGTCTTCAATTGCTTTTAAAATTGCCGGGTGGATCCCGGAATTATTGTCGCTCGCAAATCCTTTTTTCATAATTATGAATGTTGATATTACTCGGTTTTTCAGATTCTTTGTAACTTTCAGTGAACTTTTTCTACGAATATAGAAAGAACCGAAAGTACAAAAAATGAATGAACCAATTCCTTTATCCCAGAAAATATATCTGCTGGGGATTCATCCTCAAAAAGGTGGCGTTATTTCAGCAGCCTACACAGCAATGGATTACGTTTTGCTTGGAGCACTTTTTCTTGAACTTTATCAAAATAAAAATATAAGTTTTGAGAAAAAAAGGATTATTCTCAAAAATCCAAAAACGGAAATTCCGCTGCACGATTTTTTAATTCAAAAACTAAAAAAATCGAAACGCGATTTAAAAATTTCGCGTTGGATGAATCGTCTGTATTTTTCGTTAAAGTATATTCGTGGTGAAGTTCAACAAGGACTGGTAAACAAGCGAATTATAAAAGTCAAACACAAACGGTTTCTTTTTTTTAAATGGAATTCTCCGGTTATCGTTAATAAACAAGCCCTTTACCATTTGCTATCAGAAATCGAAAACCATATTTTAAAAGGGACAGTAAACGAGGAAGAAATTATGCTATTGTCGTTCTTAAAACCGGCAGGATTGATGAAGCGGCTTTTTCCCGAAAAAGAAAAGCGAAATATAGCTTCCCGAAAATTAAAAAATATGATGGTTGAAAATCCGGTTTCAGGTGCAGTTGCCGATGCTATTTCAGCATCGCAGGCAGTAGCTGCTTCTGTTGCTGCATCAGCAGCCGCTACCGCTGCGGCTACTTCATGATGAAAGAGAAAATTAACATATTTTGGTTCCGTCGCGATTTACGGTTAAATGATAACCACGGCTTATGTAAAGCTTTGCAATCAGGGCTTCCGGTGCTCTCTGTTTTTATTTTTGATACCGAAATTCTGAATAAGTTGAATGATAAAAAGGATGCCCGGGTTTCTTTTATTTATGCTGAAATTCAAAGGATAAAAGAGACACTTGAAAAGAGGGGGAGTTCATTGAAGATTTTTCAAACGAAACCTTTGGATGCGTTTCAAAAGTTAGCAACCGAATTTGAAATAAATGCTGTTTATACCAACAAAGATTATGAACCTTATGCCATCCGGCGGGATAAAGATGTAAGTGATTCTCTCCAAAAAAAAGGAGTTGATTTTTATTCGTTTAAAGATCATGTGATTTTTGATGAAAATGAAGTTTTGAAAGACGACGGTACACCTTATACAATATTTGCGCCTTTCAGTAAGAAATGGAAACAGATTCTCGGAAGCCAGGAAATTCCTGAATTTCATTCGGAAAATCATGTGGCGAATTTTGTAAAAACAAAGCCGTTTAAAAGTCAGAAATTGGAGGATTTGGGGTTTCAAAAAAGCTCCATTGAGGTTTCGAAACCAATAATCTCCGACGAGATTATTTCTGATTATTCAAAAACACGTGATATACCTGCCATCGGGGGAACAACTCGTTTAGGGATACACCTGAGATTTGGGACCATAAGTATTAGAGCACTGACAAGAATTGCACAAAGACTTTCCGAAACGTTTCTGAATGAACTCATTTGGAGGAACTTTTTTATCGATATCTTATGGCATTTCCCGCATGTGCTTGACAGATCATTTAAGCCAAAATACGATTTAATTCAATGGCGAAACAATGAAAAGGAGTTTGAACGGTGGTGCCGGGGAGAAACCGGTTACCCAATGGTGGATGCCGGAATGCGTGAATTAAACAAAACGGGGTTTATGCATAACCGTGTACGAATGCTTACGGCCGGTTTTTTAACCAAACATTTATTGGTCGACTGGCGGTGGGGCGAAGCGTACTTCGCAGAAAAATTACTTGATTACGAATTGGCCTCCAACAACGGAAATTGGCAGTGGGCCGCTGGAACCGGTTGCGATGCTGCACCTTATTTCCGGATTTTTAACCCGGAATCGCAACAAAAAAAGTTTGACCCGGAGGCAAAATACATTCTGAAATGGATTCCCGAATACGGCACGATGAGGTATCCACATCCTTTGGTTGAACACAAGTTTGCCCGGGAAAGAGCCTTAAAAACTTACAAAGAAGCTTTAAAATAATGGAAAAGTTTAAAAAGATAGTATTGTATGCAGCGGGGCCGGGTATAATGGTGGTTGAAGTGGTTGCCATTTTTATACATCTGTTTACCAGCGAAAATGCAAAACCATGGATAACCGGAGGTTTAATTGTTTTTTTTGTGGTTTTTATTCCGTTGTATTCGGTTGAATATTTCAGACAGAATTTTAAAAATGAAAAGTCAAAATCGGTTCAGTTCAAAAAAACGAAAAACCGGACAGAGTGGGAGGGAGGAAATATTCATGGGAGAGTTCCCAAAAACAGCGAACGACCCGGAAAAATATTTAACAAATAAAAATTATTCCTGCAGCCATTCCATTATTCTTCGGTTTTTTGGACCTTTAAAAGGCGGGACAAAATCAACAACGCTTCCTTCTTCATCGATCATAAATTTTTGAAAATTCCACAATACACTGGCATCCAAAGTACCGTTTTCCTCACTGCTGGTTAACCACTGATAAATTGGAGGTGGATTTTCTTTGATTGATATTTTTTCCATCATCGGGAATGAAACACCGTATTTCTGTGTACAGAATTCCAAAATTTGTCCATTGTCGCCCGGATCTTGTTTGCCAAAATCGTTGCAAGGAAAACCAATAATCTCAAAGTCGTCACCACCGAATTCTTCGTACAATTCCTGTAATTTTTTGAATTGCGGCGTTAAAGCACATTCCGAGGCCGTATTTACAATCAAAACCTTCTTGCCTTTTAAAGTTGAAAAATCAAACTTTTTTCCGTCGATAGTTGTAGCCGTAAAATCGTATAATGTTTTGTATTGGCTGAATGATTGTACCGAAATTATCATACAAAAAAGAAGCAGAAATTTTTTCATAAAAATGAATGTTTAGTATCCAACTGCAAATCAACAGAATCATAAAATTACTGGATTTGTTGTTAATAAAAAAACCGTGTAAAAAAGGTAGTTTTGATTATCTTTGGTCAAACACTGCGGGAAGGCAAAGTTTATGGAGAATTTTATTGTTTCAGCACGAAAATACAGGCCAGACTCATTTGATACGGTTGTTGCTCAATCGTCGATTACCAATACCCTGAAAAATGCCATTAAAAGCAAACAACTGGCACATGCCTATTTGTTTTGCGGACCGCGTGGTGTTGGAAAGACTACCTGTGCACGTATTTTTGCAAAAACAATAAATTGTACCAATCTGACTCCTGAAAACGAAGCGTGTAATGAATGTGAATCGTGTAAAGCATTTAATTCGAGCCGTTCGTTTAATATCCATGAGTTGGATGCCGCTTCAAATAATTCGGTGGATGATATCCGGAATCTTACCGATCAGGTTCGTGTCCCTCCGCAAATGGGAAAATACAGCGTGTATATTATCGATGAGGTTCACATGCTTTCACAACAGGCCTTTAATGCTTTTCTTAAAACGCTGGAAGAACCACCCAAACATGCCCTTTTTGTTTTAGCTACCACCGAAAAACATAAAATAATACCTACTATTTTATCGCGCTGCCAGATTTTTGATTTTAACAGAATTAAAGTTGAAGATATAGCTGAACATTTGGAATATGTAGCAAAAAGCGAAGGTGTAGAGGTTGAAAGCGAAGGTTTGAATATCGTTGCTCAGAAAGCCGATGGCGCTATGCGTGATGCATTGTCGATTTTTGACCAGATTGTAAGTTTTTCGGGAAAGAAGATTACCTACCAGGATGTCATCACAAATTTAAATGTACTGGATTACGATTATTATTTCCGTTTAATCGACCAGTTTTTGAAAAATGATGTAACTGGAGCCTTGCTGACATTTAATGACATTTTAAATCACGGTTTTGACGGGCATCATTTTATAACTGGTTTAAGCGGGCATATTCGTGATTTGCTGGTTTGTAAAGACCCGGTCACCGTTCAGCTTTTAGAAGTCGGTGGAGAAATAAAGGAGCGATATAAAGGGCAGGCTCAAAGTTGCCCGCAGGATTTTTTACTGGAGGCTCTGAAAATAAGCAATGAATGCGACCTGCAGTACAAAATAAGTCAGAATAAAAGGCTGTTGGTTGAACTTGCGCTGATTCGGATGGCACAGCTCTCCTTAAAAAAAAAATAGATGACGGTTCGCAGGCTGATGATATGCTGGAGCCCATCTTTTCAGAGATAAAAGAAAGTTCCAAACAAGAAGGATCAAAATCAGAAGCCAGGCAAGTACCCAAACGCCCTGAGCCTTCTCAAAATTCGAGGCCACGTAAAATTGCTAAAAGAGCATCGCGTAGTACGGGCGTTCCTTCAATAAAAGATGCTTTACAGGGAAAGTTTGAAGAAGATCAGATTTCAGCAAAGGAACAACACCAAATTTATAACCAATCGGATGAAAAAGAAGATTTTTCTGAAGAAGCGTTACAGCAAAAATGGGAACAGTTTACCGCTCGTTTTGATGATCGCCCGAATCTAAAATCTACATTGTCAAGGCTTCCGCAAATTCAGGAAAACTACAGCTTATTGCTTGAAATTGAAAATACGGTCCAGGAAAACCTCATTAACAGTATAAAACCTGAATTGGTTTCGTGGTTGAGGAAAGAGTTAAAAAATTCTCATATTCAACTTGTTACTAAAATAACCGAAACAATTAAGGGAAGGATTATTTACACTGATTCGGAAAAGTTTGATGAAATGGTAAAAAAGAATCCTCAGCTGGCTGTTTTAAAGCAAAAGTTTAATCTTGATTTTGGTGGCTGATTTCAGCTTTCATTACTAGTCTCCGTCCTTTTTTATCTGAAGTTTCAGAACACTTCTCATTTACAAGCTCAATAGAATTCATCATTTCCTGAAATTAAGGAGCAAGTCGTTTGATTAGCCAAACATCTCCTTGTTTTTCATAAGATATTCTGTCGTGAAGACGGTTTTCACGTCCCTGCCAAAATTCAAATTTCTCCGGTTTTACCCGGTAACCGCCCCAGTTTTCAGGTCGGGCTGGTTTCCCGTTTTGCAGTTGATTTTGTAAAATTTCAAATTGGTTCTCTAAATATTTTCTTGAAGGAATTTCAGTACTCTGTTCTGATATGATAGCGCTTATCTGACTCATAAGCGGACGTGAATGAAAATATTTATCAGATAAATTTGTTTCGGTTTTTGAGGCAAATCCTGAAATTCGAACCTGCCTTTCAAGCTTTGGCCAGTAAAAGTGGAGACCAACGGCAGGATTACTTTCAATAGAAATACCTTTTTCACTGTTGTAGTTGGTAAAGAAAATAAATCCGTTTTCGTCGAAATATTTTAATAATACAATTCTTGACTGAGGAAAACCATCTGTCCCAAAAGTAACAAGCGACATGGCAGTTGAATCGTCTGTATTTGTTCCTACAACTTCATCCAGCCAAATACTAAATTGGGCAACCGGATTTTCACTTATTGTTTCGCGCGACAAATCGGCATATGTATATTCTCTCCTAACAGAATCGATTTTCATCGTTGTACTTTTTCAAATAACTGTTTAAAGAACAGAATGTTTAAAAAAAAATGAATCAATTGAACTTTTTGATTTTTTATTTCGTTCTATAAAAAGAGTAATTAGTATTTTATTAACCCAAAATTTAAATTGTTATGAAAAAGTTGATTGGTATTTTTATCATGTTGTTGTCTGTCTCGGTAATGGCAGGGAATGGTGAAGGGAAGATGGATCTGGGAGATAAAGCGGCATTAACACACATAAAAATGCTTGATGTTTCCGGAGAGAAAATTTCTCTTGGCGAGGCTCAAAAGGATAATGGTTTAGTTGTAATATTTTCGTGTAACACGTGTCCGTTTGTAAAACAGTGGGAAGATCGTTACCCCGAAATTAAAAAGTGGGCTGACAAAAACGACGTAGGCATGATCGTGTTAAACTCAAATTATCAGAACCGCGACGGTGTTGACTCATACGAAGCAATGCAAAAGCATGCCGAAACCAAAGGTTACAATTTTCATTATGTAGTTGATGAAGAAAGTCAGATTGCAAATGCATTTGGCGGGCAAACTACACCACACGTATTTTTATTCGACAGTAATATGGAACTTGCCTACAAAGGTGCTATTGACGATAGTTACAAAAGTGCCGATGAAGTGAAACAGGCATATTTAAAAGATGCGATTGTTAGTCTGGCGAGTAATGAAAAAATTGCAGTAAACGAAACAAAACCCACAGGGTGCAGCATTAAAAGGAAGGTTCAATAAACGAACGGTTACTAAATTGAATTGAAATGGATTGGCTCTTTCCCGGAAGGGGAAGGGCTTTTTTATGCTTCGAAAAAACTAAAATTTACTTTTCCATAATTTCTGATTTCTTTGAAATTAGGGTGAGAAGTGAAGCTATATTCCCTGGGATGTTCCAGTATAAACAGGCCCTTGTTTTTTAAAACATTCCCGGAAAAAACGGCAGCAGGGACCTCTGTAAATTGGGGCAGGTCGAAAGGAGGATCTGCAAAAACGATATCAAATTGCCCCTGGAATTTGAACAGAAACTTGAAAACATCGGTTTTAAAAGCTCTTACATTATCAATTTGTAGTTTTTTTATAACGCCTAAAATAAACTGGTAGTGGTGGAAATTTTTTTCAACAAAGGTTACTTCTTGTGCGCCACGGCTAACAAACTCATAGCCCATGCTTCCGGTCCCCGAAAACAAATCGAGTACTGTTTTATCTGAAAAGTCAATACGATTTTCCAGAATATTAAACAAGCCTTCTTTAGCAATATCGGTAGTTGGCCGGCCACTCATTTTTTTACCCGGACTAAAAATGCGGCCTTTATATTTTCCTCCAACAATTCTCATAATACAGAGTTTAGCAGGTTGTATAAACTGTATTCCTGAGTCTTAAATATTTCTGTGTTAATTTCAATATTTTTTGCAGGTTTTAGTTCTTGGGTTGATATAAAATATTTTTTGATTTCCAAAATTGTCTCTTCGCCACCATATATATCACCGGCTATAAAAACATCTGTTTTTGTTGGGCTAAAATGATATTGTTTTGTTGTAGAAAGCGTGTAAAATATAATATCATTTTTATGTGAAAGGTTGTAGCTGTTTGCCAGCAACAGTTTTTGTTCCCGGAATAGAACCAGATAAAAATAACCGGAACTAAAAAGGATGATCAATCCATTTCTGTCTGCACTGATTTGTGGCAAATTTTCAATACATATTGTTAAGGGATGGAATATTTCTGAATCAGGGAATTGTTCAGATAAATAGCCTTTAAAATCTTTCGGAAGGGTAAAAAGCAATCTTAAATCGTGTACATTAACCTGGTTTTCCGATATTTCAATCTCACTGTTACTCAATTCAAAAACGGACTCAACCAATTTTTTGCTTTCCTGTTCTTCATAATATTTTTCAGGAACCGGAACAAACTCCCTTGTATCAAAAATTAAATGAATTTTTTGATACGTTTTTTTCGGAACTTCTTCCATATCCAGCCATTCCTGAAATCTTTTTTGTAAAAACTGTACACTGGTAATGGTTAAGGGGGTATTTTTCCAGGCGAGTAATCGGTTTTCTTTTACAGAAACTACTATAAAAGAAAATCCACCCAGACTTATCTGGATGGATAATAAATATTCTTGAGAATTTTCTTTATCAAATAATTCGTCAGCTACAATATTCATGCATGAAATTTACTCCCAGTTACCTGCATTATTGATGGCTTCGGTAAGAGATCCTACTTTTAATCCCGGATATTTTTCGTTAGTTCTGCTTTGGTCATTCATGTTAATTACCAGTTGACGATCAAGGTTATTCAGAATAACATTGTTGTGCGCCCTAGCCTCAAATACAGGAACTTTAATTCCTGAACCGGTTGTAATGATTGTAGCTCCTAAATGAAATTCAGCTTGTGTATCCGGAATCGGAACATATTTAAGCTGGTCTGCGTTATAACCTTTTCCAAAAATAGACTCCAGAACACTTTCTTTTATGGTATCCCGAATAAGAAGTCCCATCTGAATCGCTTTTCTCTCGCTGATGCCTGCTTCAATCATACTGTCGGTAAGTTCACCAATTTTACGAACATTTCTTACTGAATCGTATTTCACAAAATCAATAAGTGTGTCCCAACTTCCGGTGTACCTTCCGTAAACATCTTTAAATGCCAGCTGGGCTTTTCTAATATCTTTTAACTTTTCAATGGTAACATCGTACCTAGCTTCTTGGGCTTTTTGAAAATCAATTGGGCGCTGAATACTTTGATAAATCATATAAGCCAGCACAACAGCAACGACGAAAAGCAAAATTTGAATAACGGTTCTCATTTTTATAATTTTAGTAAGTTTTATTTTTCGATAGATTGCAAATTTAAAAAAAAAAATAAATTACCTTCCCTAAGAGAATGTTATTTTAGCAGCTATGATAAAAAATCATTTGCAGGCTTTATTAACCCAAAACCTTCAATTCTCTCCAACTTCCTGTCAGATAAGGCTAATAGAAGGTTTGGCAGACTATATTTCTTCAGACAGGCCTGATGAAATAATGTTAATAAAAGGATATGCCGGAACCGGAAAGACAACCATGATAAATGCCTTGGCTCAGGCGCTGAATTTATTGAAAATAAGAACGGTTTTAATGGCTCCAACAGGTCGTGCTGCAAAAGTCATTGCCGGCTACACAGGGAAAAGTGCATTTACCATTCACAAAAAAATTTACAGGCAAAAATCTTCTGCTGACGGAATGGGAAATTTTGTTCTTGACAAAAATTTATATAAAAATACCTATTTTATTGTAGATGAGTCTTCTATGATTTCCGATCAGCCGGGCGACAGTTCGGTTTTTGGAAGTGGCAGGTTACTTGATGATTTGCTTGAGTATGTTTATTCGGGCGAAAATTGTCGCTTGGTTTTGGTTGGAGATACCGCGCAACTTCCTCCGGTGGGCGTAAATATCAGTCCGGCTTTGGATGCCTTACAACTGGAAAATTACGGGTTTTCAGTAAAAGAATATGAGTTAACTGAAGTTGTTCGGCAGGAGTCGGATTCCGGAGTTTTATTTAATGCAACGAAAATGCGGCGGCTGATTGCAGCAGATGAACAAGCCCCCGGATTTCTAGAGATTAAATTGGAGTCGTTTTCTGACATAGATAGAATTGGCGGAGGCGAGTTGATTGAAAAGATCGGTACCTGTTACGACAAATATGGCTTTTTTGAAACTACGGTGGTTACGCGTTCGAATAAAAGGGCCAATTTGTATAATAAAGGAATCAGGGGATCGATTCTATATAAAGAAAATGAGATTGAACAAGGTGACCTTTTAATGATAGTTAAAAATAATTATTTCTGGGCCGGAGAAGGTGCTGAACTTGATTTTATTGCCAACGGCGATATCGCGGAAATTGAAAAGATATACAGCTATGAAGAATTATACGGATTTCGTTTTGCAAACGTAAACCTCCGGTTTGTAGATTACGAAAATGTTGAACTGGATTGTAAGATTTTTTTGGAAACCCTTGCTATTGAAACTGCCTCGTTTTCGCAAGAGAGAAATCGTGAACTTTTTGAAGCTGTATCAGAAGATTATCCGGATATCAGGAACAAAAGGGAACGTTGGAAAAAAATAAAAGAAAACCCCTATTTTAATGCTCTTCAGGTAAAATATGCTTACGCTTTAACTTGTCATAAAGCCCAGGGAGGACAGTGGAAAGCGGTTTTTGTGGATCATGGCTATTTGGTTGAAGATATGCTCGACAAAGAATATTATCGTTGGTTGTATACAGCATTTACGCGACCGACCGAAAAGCTTTTTCTTGTAAATTTTAATAAGAACTTTTTTGAAAGCGCAGGAACGGAGCTCTGATTTAGTGTTGTTCTACCTTGTAGGTATTTCCATCAGTGGCTGTTTCAGTATTTTCAAATACTGATTTTGCTTCTTTCTTAAATTCTGAAACGGTTTTGTAGCGAGCCGAAAAATGCCCGATGATTAGTTTGCCTGCTTTGGCAAGTCTGGCAATTTCTGCTGCTTCTTTTGCTGTTGAATGCAACGTTTTTTTTGCCCAGTCTTTCATGCTTTCAGTAAATGTCGCCTCGTGGTATAATAAATCTACATTTTGGATTATTTCTGTTATTTCCGGGAGGAAAACAGTATCGGTACAAAAGGCGTATGAACGGGGTCTGGGTGGCAAAGTAGTTAATTCAGCGTTTGGAATAACTTTACCATCTGTGGTTTTGAAATCAGCCCCGGTTTTTATGTTTTTTATTTCTGCAACAGGAATATTGTATTGTTTTATAAATTCCTTTTTTATGTTGCGCTGTTTCGGTATTTCTTTAAAAAGAAAACCGCAAACCGGACTGCTGTGTTTCAGTGGAAATGAAAAAACTTCAACTTTTTTATCGGAATAAATTTTTTGTGGCTTTTTAAAATTTAGCGGATGAAAAATGACTTTAAACTGTAAATCGGCTTTTAGGTGATCGAGCTGAGGCTGAATAAGGGTTTTGAGTTCGGATGGCGAATAAATGTGAATGTCCTTTTTTAAACCAAGCAGATTAAGGGTTGACAGTAAACCTATCAGCCCGTAAAAATGGTCACCGTGAAGGTGGGATATAAAGATGTGGTTGATTTTGCTAAAGCTGATTTTTTGCCGACGGATTTGGATTTGTGTTCCTTCTCCACAGTCGATTAAAAAAAATCGCCCAGGTACACGAAGTACCTGGGCGGTTGGATATCTGTCAGATGTTGGTAATGCAGAACTACTTCCGAGTATGGTTAATTCAAAAGGCGTTTCTGTTTTCACAGACTTTCCTTTTTCTCCAGTAGACTCTCAGCTTCTTCGATGTTTTTGGTTATCAAAAGAACCGTATGAAGCATTGATATCTTTACCAGGTTTTCCACATCGGGCTGGAGACCGCAAAGAACAAATGTGCCGATTGCATCTTCACAGAGCCGGTTAGCAACTAAAACAGCTCTTAAACCGGAAGAATCGCAGTAATTTACACTGCTTAAGTCAAGAACTATGTTCTTTTCACCCCCATTATTGATAACAATCAATTCTGACTTAAGATCAGGAGCATTATTTGTATCTAATCTGTCGGAATTTACCTTAACCAAGGTATAATTTCCCTTTTTTAGAATTTCGAACGTCATGACATTCAATTTACGAAATTCTTATTACAAATTCCAAACCTGAACTTATTTATCTTTTTTCTCGTCAGCTTCCATCTGCGATTTCAAAGCAGCCAATTCGCTGATGTCTCCCAAAGTAGTCTTTTCGATATTGTCGTTAACCGATTTAACTGCTTTTTTGTTGGAACGTCCTTGCGTTTTACGTTTTGCATTTTCTTCGGCACGTTTAACATCTTCGTAAACTCGCGAGTGAGAAACAATAATTCTTTTGGCTGATTTGTTGAATTCGATGACTTTGAAATCCAGTTTTTCATCTTGTTTTACAGAAGAACCATCTTCTTTTACAAGGTGACGTGGAGTAGCAAAACCTTCAACACCGTAAGGAAGAGCGATAACAGCACCTTTGTCCATCAACTCAACTACGGTTCCTTCGTGAATTGAATCAGCAGTGAAAATGGTTTCAAACACATCCCATGGATTTTCTTCCAGTTGTTTGTGTCCTAGGCTCAAACGACGGTTTTCTTTGTCAATATCGAGAACAACAACTTCTATTTCTTCACCAACTGCAGTAAATTCCGACGGATGTTTGATTTTTTTCGTCCAGCTCAAATCTGAGATATGGATTAATCCGTCAACGCCTTCGGTAATTTCTACAAATACACCAAAGTTGGTAAAGTTACGTACGGTTGCTTTGTGTTTGCTTCCCACACCAAATTGGGTATCAATGTTTTCCCATGGATCTTCTTTCAGTTGTTTAATACCGAGCGACATTTTGCGTTCTTCACGGTCGAGTGTAAGGATTTGAGCTTCAACTTCGTCGCCTACACTTAAGAAATCCTGTGCACTGCGTAAATGCTGGCTCCACGACATTTCTGAAACGTGAATCAAACCTTCTACTCCCGGAGCAATTTCAACAAAAGCACCGTAGTCAGCAATCACAACCACTTTTCCTTTAACTGTGTCGCCAACTTTAAGATTTTCATCCAGTTTATCCCATGGGTGAGGAGTCAATTGTTTCAATCCAAGAGCGATACGTTTTTTGTCATCATCAAAATCAAGAATAACTACATTTAGTTTCTGATCCAATTCAACAATTTCGCTCGGGTGTGAAATACGTCCCCATGAAAGGTCGGTAATGTGAATCAGGCCGTCAACGCCACCAAGGTCCATGAATACACCGTAAGATGTAACGTTTTTAACAGTTCCTTCCAGTACCTGTCCTTTTTCAAGTTTAGCAATAATTTCTTTCTTCTGTTGTTCCAGTTCAGCTTCAATAAGTGCTTTGTGTGAAACAACAACATTACGGTATTCGTGATTGATTTTAACCACTTTAAATTCCATGGTTTTGCCCACAAATACATCGTAATCTCGAATGGGTTTAACATCAATCTGTGAACCTGGCAAGAATGCTTCAATACCAAATACATCCACAATCATACCACCTTTAGTGCGGCATTTGATGTATCCCTTGATGATTTCGTCGTTTTCAAGCGATTCATTAACACGCTCCCACGAACGGGTAGCACGCGCTTTTTTGTGCGACAGGATCATCTGACCTTTTTTATCTTCCAGACTTTCGATGTAAACATCTACTTTGTCGCCTACTTTCAGTTCCGGATTGTAACGGAATTCGTTCAAACTAACAATACCGTCTGATTTATAACCTATGTCAACAACAACTTCTCGTTTGTTTAACGAAATTACAGTTCCTTCCAAAACTTCTTTTTCTGTAACTGTATTTAAGGTGTCGTTGTAAAGATCTTCAAGCTTATTTCTTTCTTTTTCCGAATAAGCATCAACACCACTTTCGAGGCTTGCCCAGTCAAATTCTTCAGGTTCAGCATTTGTCTCTTCTGCAACTACTTCTTCCACTTCTTTTTCTTCCTCAGCAGATGCTTCTTCAGTTTTTTCTTCTTCTTTGGCTTCAGTTTTTTCTTCAGTAGTAGCTTCTTCAACTTTTGTTTCAGCTACTTCTTCGGCTGCTGCTTTTTCTTCAGCAACTTCTTGCGTTTCTGCCTTTTCTTCGGCAGCTGTTTCTTTAGGGGTTTCTTCGGTTGTTTCTTCCGAAACTTTTTTTTCTTCCTGAACCGGAGCAGCGGCTTCTTGTTTTACCTCTTCCTGTTCAAGATTTTCATTTTTCTTTTCAGTCATGTAATTCTAATTAAATTAATGAGTTAGACATTATTATTGTTTAAATCGCGCGCAAAAATAGAATATAATTCAATCATTTCAAAGGTTTTACTGCTTTTAATTGATATTTACTACTTTAATTTTAATTCAACACAAGTTTTTTTGAACATTACAATTTTTAATAAATTTTCTTTTGTTGCCTCCTTGTTTACTTTTATTAATTTTGACACCGGAAGGCCCAAAATAAAAAACGCTTATATTTTCAAAACTAATAAAAGGCGAAATTGTTGAAGATTATTATTTTACCAAACTCAAAATAAGAAAGAATGAAAGGTATTATTCTTGCCGGAGGTGCCGGAACCAGGCTCTATCCGATTACACGTTCAATTTCAAAACAAATAATTCCGGTTTACGACAAACCCATGATTTATTATCCGCTGTCGGTTTTAATGCTTGCCGGGATTAGAGATATTTTAATAATATCAACTCCCACCGACATCGGCTTATATGAAAATCTTTTGGAAAACGGGGAACAACTCGGATTAAAAATATCATATAAAATACAGCCTTCACCAGATGGACTGGCGCAAGCTTTTATTTTAGGCGAAGAGTTTATTGGCGACGACAGTGTTTGTATGATTTTAGGTGATAATATCTTCTATGGTTATAATTTCAGAAGTATTTTGGAAGATGCCGCTTCGTTGAAGGATGGTGCCTATGTTTTTGGTTATTATGTGAACGACCCGGAAAGATATGGTGTTGTGGAGTTTGATGAAACCGGTAAAGTAATTACAATTGAAGAAAAGCCGGAAAAACCAAAATCGAATTACGCGGTAACCGGGCTTTATTTTTATTCCAACGACGTGGTTCAGAAAGCAAAAAGTTTAAAACCATCAAAAAGGGGGGAGCTCGAAATTACAGATCTAAACCGTTTATATCTTGAAGAAAACAGGTTGAACACTAAATTATTGGGCCGGGGCTTTGCCTGGCTTGATACGGGAACACACGATAGCTTGTTACAAGCCTCTAATTTTATTGCTACAATCGAGCAGCGTCAGGGATTAAAGGTTTCCTGTATTGAAGAAATTGCTTATAAAAAAGGTTTTATTGATAAGGAACAGTTAATAAAGCTTGCTCAGCCTCTGAGTAAAAATCAGTATGGAGAATATTTATTACGTTTGGCAGAAAAACAAATATTTTCTTTTTAACTCAGTATGAAAATTACAGAAACACCGATACCGGGGCTGTTTGTTGTTGAGCCACGGGTTTTTGAAGATTCCAGAGGCTATTTTTATGAATCGTACCATAAAGAACGATATTTTCAGAACCAGATGGGAGCAGAATTTATTCAGGACAATGAATCAAAATCTGTTCGCGGTGTGGTTCGCGGACTACATTATCAGCTTGCTCCTTTTGCTCAGTCAAAATTAGTTCGGGTTGTTCAGGGAAGTGTTTACGACGTGGCCGTAGACTTACGAAAAGGTTCTCCAACATTTGGCGAATGGTTTGGGCTGGAACTTAACGAAGCCGAAAAGAAACAACTGTTTATTCCCCGGGGATTTGCTCACGGTTTTTCAGTTTTGAGTGAAACGGCAGTCTTTTCTTATAAGTGTGATAACGTGTATAACAAGGATTCGGAAAGATCGATTAATATAAATGACCCGAAATTGAACATCGACTGGGAGATCAAAACTTCTGAACAAATTGTTTCGGAGAAGGATCAAGTCGCTCCGTTTTTTGATGCTGCTGAAATGAATTTTAATTTTTGAGCGGAATGAAAATTTTAATTACCGGTGCCTACGGACAGCTTGGAAATGAAATAAAAGTACTGTCAGAAAAATATTCAGCATGGGAATTTATATTTACCGATGTTGATTCCTTAGACATTACCAATAAAAATGCAGTTGCTGATTTTTTTCAAAAAACAAAGCCTGATTTTATTGTAAACTGTGCGGCGTATACCGCGGTTGATCGGGCCGAAACAGAGGTTGAAACGGCAACAAAAATAAATGCAACAGCACCGGGTATTCTTGCCAATGCCGCCAGTGAAATTTCTGCGAAGATAATTCATATCTCTACTGATTATGTTTTTTCGGGCGAAGCTTTTCTTCCACTTAGCGAAGAAGAGCCGGTTAAACCAACCGGTATTTACGGAAAAACAAAATTGGAAGGTGAAAAAAATTGTATAAAAGAGAATCCGGAATCTGTTATTATCCGTACTTCTTGGTTGTACTCGGCGTTTGGAAATAATTTTGTAAAAACAATGCTTCGGCTGGGCAAAGAGCGCGATGCTTTAAAAGTGGTTTTTGATCAGATTGGAACGCCAACCTATGCTGGAGATTTGGCAGCTGCAATTCTGTCGATTATCGAAATCGCAGAAACAGAGCCTGTAAATTTTGTGTCGGGAATTTATCATTATTCAAATGAAGGAGTGGCAAGTTGGTTTGATTTTTCAAAAGCAGTATTTGAAATTTCAGGCTTAAATTGTAAGGTTTCTCCTGTTCTTTCAAAAGAATTTCCAACCCCGGCGAAGCGTCCGAGTTACAGTGTGCTGAATAAGTCGAAAATTAGAAATACCTTTGCACTGGAAATTCCTTACTGGAAGGATAGTTTGGAAGTTTGTATGAATAAAATAGAAAAATAAGGATATGGAAAATCAGGAATTATTGCAGGAAGTAAGAGAAAAAGCTAAACAATGGTTGTCTGACACCTACGATGAAAATACACGCAACGAGGTTCAAAAATTGCTGGAAAGCGAAGATTCGTCAGAACTGATTGATTCTTTTTATAGAAGCCTTGAGTTTGGAACAGGTGGGCTTAGAGGAATTATGGGAGTGGGAACCAACCGGATGAATATTTACACTGTTGGTGCTGCAACACAAGGATTAAGCGATTATTTAAAACAAAATTTTGCCGGCCTTGACGAGATAAAAGTCGCCATTGGCCATGACTGTCGTAACAACAGCCGTCTGTTTGCCGAAAGCAGTGCAAAAATTTTTGCTGCCAACGGAATTAAAGTTTACCTTTTTGATGATTTAAGACCAACACCGGAACTTTCATTTGCGATTCGTGAATTGGGATGCCAAAGCGGAATTATTCTTACCGCATCACATAATCCGAAAGAGTACAATGGATACAAGGCATATTGGGATGATGGTTCACAAATTGTTGCTCCGCACGATGTGAACATTGTAAACGAGGTTGCCAAAATAAAACCTGAAGATATTAAATTCGACGGACCGGATGAACTGATCGAAATCCTGGGCGACGAAATGGATCAAAAATTCCTTGAACAGGTAAAAACTGTTTCTATTTCTCCTGACGTAGTTGAAAAACACAAGGATATAAAAATTATTTATACACCGATTCACGGCACTGGTGTAAAATTGATACCGGCAGCCTTGCGTAAATTTGGTTTTACAAACATCATTAACATTCCTGAACAGGATGTGGTTAGTGGCGATTTTCCTACTGTTGTTTCACCCAATCCTGAAGAGCCCGCAGCAATGGAAATGGCTACAAAAAAAGCAGCTGAAATTGATGCCGATGTTGTGATGGCTTCAGATCCTGACTCTGACAGGATTGGCGTTGCAGTAAAAAACGACAAAGGGGAGTATATAATTGTAAACGGCAATCAAACTGCACTCCTTTTTATTTATTACATCATTACAAAGATGAAAGAAGCGGGTGCGATGAAAGGCAATGAATATATTGTAAAAACAATTGTTACAACTGAGTTGATTGCAGAAATAGCTAGTAAAAACAGCATTGAATATTTTGATGTGTATACCGGATTTAAGTTTATTGCAGAAATTATTCGTGAACTGGAAGGCCAGAAAAAATACATCGGTGGAGGAGAAGAAAGTTTTGGTTTTATGCCGGCCGATTTTGTCCGCGATAAAGATGCGGTTTCTTCGTGTGCTTTGATGGGAGAAATAACAGCATGGGCAATCGACCAGGGAAAAACATTGTTTGAGCTTTTGCAGGATATTTATCTGGAATATGGCTATTCCAAGGAAAAAATGAAATACATCGTTCGGAAAGGAAAATCGGGAGCCGAAGAAATTCAGCAAATTATGGATAATTTCCGTTCAAATCCACCAAAAGAACTGGGTGGTTCAAAATTGGAGTGGGTAAAAGATTATTCAACTTTAGTTGCTAAAAACCTGATAAGCCCCAAAAATGTAAAAATTGACCAGAAAATTACGTCCAATGTACTTCAGTTTTTTACAGAGGACGGAACAAAAATTTCTGTCCGCCCGTCGGGAACAGAGCCCAAAATTAAGTTTTATTTTGAGGTAAAAGGTGAGTTGAAATCAAGGGCTGATTTTGACGCGGCAGAAGAAAAGGCAGAGGCAAAAATTGATGCGATAATGGAAGAATTAGGACTTTAATTTTAGATATTACCTAAAAAATACTAAATCATGAGAAATTATATTTTAACCTTTTTACTGCTATTTTCAGCAGTTGTAGTTATGGCTCAGGAAGAGCCGGTAAAAATGAAACCGGAAATGACCGAAATATGGGATCCGGAAGTGAGCGTTGTAACACCGGGAGAAACTCCTGCCGACGCACCCTCTGATGCGATTGTTTTATTTGATGGTGTAGATCTGGAGAGCGAATGGACCAGCGCTGACGGAGCAAAACCCGGATGGACAGTTGAAGATGGTTGCGTTACGGTAAAAAAGGGAACCGGGGTTATTAAAACCAAACGTGTTTTTGAAGATTTTCAGTTGCATATTGAGTGGCGATCTCCTGCCGAAGTTGTTGGCGAAAGCCAGGGACGCGGAAACAGCGGAATCTTTCTTCAGGAATTGTACGAAGTACAGGTCTTGGATAATTACGACAACCGCACTTACCGCAACGGACAAGCCGGGAGTTTATATAAACAACATCCTCCGCTGGTAAATGTTTGTAAAAAGCCAGGCCAGTGGCAAACCTACGACATTATATACACAGCCCCGCGGTTTAATGAAGACGGAACTTATTTTACTCCGCCAACCGTTACGGTTTTGCAAAACGGAGTATTGGTTCAGAATAATGTGAAGCTGCGCGGACCAACTGAATACATCGGAATTCCTGAGTATTTTATTGAAAAACATGGCCCTAAGGGTATTGTTTTACAGGATCATGGGAACCCGGTGAGTTTTCGTAATATTTGGATACGGGAATTGTAAACAATAGTTCTTTTTAATATTCGAAGCCTGAGGGAAACTTCAGGCTTTTTTATTCAAAATCCTCTGAAAAAACCAGCTTTTTTTTGTCGTCGTACAATCGTGCATAATCGATGGCACCGCTCCCGGCAAAATTGTAGTAAACCCCTTTTATCTTCCCGTTACTGGCCTCGTACGATGTTTTATAAATTTCCACACCATTCAAAAAAATGGTCACTACTTTATCTCTGAATTCCATTTTTACATCGTTCCAGGCATTTAAATCGGTTCCAAACGCCGACAAATCATTGTTTTGCCCGGAAACATAATCATTACCAAACTTTAAATATAATCTGCCAATACACCCCGGATCGCAAAGTTGGAGAAAGTGCCGGCCATACTCACCAAAAATGGAGACTTCACATCCCTGACAAACCGTGGCGCCTTCCTCCAGATTATTTTTGAGCCGTGTTTCAAATGTGAAATTATCACTGTCGCCGCTAAAATTTTCATTCACATAATAAAAACAGGTATTATGGTTATTGTTTGATAAATCGATGTTGTAATTTTTAACAGTTTCGGGCGAAATATAGATCTGTCCGTTTGAAATACAATTTTCCTTCACATAAATTGGGATGATATCGTTTGCCGGATTTTGAATTACATTTAACCATCCTTCGGTGGTGATGTAAACCGGAATTTCTTTTACGAGCTGGTCGTTAATTAACAATTTTGCCCTGTGATATCCCGGGTAATAATAGACCGACGTAGAATATTTTTCATTTTTTTTGATTTCTGCACGTCTGCGAGTGTCCCACGATTGCTGAATAAAAGCACTGTCGAAATCATACATCGAGATATCATAGTCAAAAATCACAGTATTGGGTAATCCTTCACTTACATTTTTCCTGCTCGAGAATTTTGCTTCGGAGTAACTTTGTGCAGGTTGACTCTTTAGCATTAACAGGATTGCAAAAAATAACACAATTGCTGCAACAGGAATGTAAATTATCTTTTTTGTCCATTTAAATTTTCGTCTGGGAATTTTCTTTTTCTCCGGTATTGGATTGTCAACAGGGATATTTGTTTTGAAATCGTACCAATCTTTGTAGCCTACAAATTGCGCCAAAGCGTTTAGCGTATTTTTTTGTGGTATTTTCTGAAATTGGTTTTTGCTTATCCTTTTAAGAGTGGAAACGCTCAAACTTATGCCGGTCTTTTCTTCAATCTGAAAACTCAGGTTTTCAAAATCGCGTTGTTGCCACTGTCCGGGTACGGCTAATTGAAACTCATCTGAAATTTTTTGAGTGATAATTTCGATATAAATTTTTTCCCGGTCAGTATCGTTTTGCATAATGCGTGTTTTTTCTGAGGTCTAAATTAACAAGAACCTTTGAATTTTTTAAATATGAATCAACTTTGATTGGATTTTGATTGCGTTTTGACTGCTGGTTTTCTGTGCTATTCCTGAACTTTGTTACAGAAAATCAAAATCAAAAATATCATGAAAACAATTTTTTATCTACTGCTGACGACTCTTAGTTTTTCTCTTTGTGCCCAGAATTCTGCAAAGTTAAGTGGAATTGAATGGCAACTTGAAGGGAAGGTTATTAATGAAAATTACAAAGGAAAAGACTGTCTGAAAACCGATGAAGGCGTTGCCATTGGCAAAGGTGTAAATTTTAAAAACGGTACAATCGAATTTAACATGTGTATTCAACCGGGGCGTGGATTTGCCGGAATTCGTTTCCACGGCGACGGTCTTGCGGACACCGAGGAGTTTTACATTAGAAAACATCAAAGCGGAAATCCCGATGCAATGCAATACACTCCGGTATACAACGGAAATGCAGGCTGGCAATTGTATTACGGCGATGGCTACGGGGCAGCCAAAGAACATGTTTTTGACGAATGGTTCAAGATTAAACTGGTTATCTCCGGAACCCGTGGTGAAGTTTACATCACCGACATGGATAAACCAATTTTGGTGATTCACGAACTAAAATTAGGTGAACGCGATGGCAAAATCGCATTTTACGGTCCGGCGCGTTTTGCCGGCGTTAAAGTTACAAACCTCGACTCGCCGGAGTTAAACGGAGAATTTAAGGAGATAGTAAAAGCAGATAAAGAGGTTATTCAAAAATACAAGGTTTCGGAGTTATTTGATATGGGAGCTTTGATTAATGAAAATCTTCTTCCCGCAAATTTTGTTCAAAAACTCCGGTTCAAAGAATTTAACACCGAAGCAGACGGTCTGCTTAACATCTCTCAAACAGGAGCTTTGGGCGAAAAGAAGAATGCTGTTCTTTTAAAAATTGATATTACTTCTGAAACCGATTTGGTAAAGATGATGAGTTTTGCATTTAGCGATATCGCTAAAATTTTTGTAAACGGAAAAGCAGTATGGATTGGCGCGGATATTTACCGAAGCCGCGATTACCGCTTCCTTGGAACCATCGGGTATTTTGACTCCGTTTATCTCGACCTGAAGAATGGCAAAAATGAAGTGATTGTTATGGTTGCTGAGAACTTTGGAGGCTGGGGATTTAAAGCCCGGTTCGAAAATTTGAATGGTGTTGAATTAATTGATTGATACTCAGTTTTTTAAAGTAGAGGCAATGAATCCGATTTTAAAAAAGATATTCATATTTGTATCCGTACTGTTACCGCTTCAGCTATTTGCACAAATACCGTATGGAAACAATTCTGAAACCGGGAAGTATGTTCAAACCAAAGACGCAAAAATTTATTATGAAATTTACGGGAGTGGCAAACCTCTTTTATTGATTCATGGCAGTGTATATGGATACATCAATGAATTTGAAAATATATTTCCTCTCCTGACCAAAAATCATAAGGTTATTGCGGTTGCTTTACGCGGCCACGGAAAATCTGAAATTGGAGACAGGAATTACAGTTATGATTTATTTGCTCAAGACATGATCGCGGTTTTAAATGCAGAAAATATTGATCGTATTGATATAATGGGATTTAGCTCAGGAGCGATTACCGCTGTTGAATTGGCTGCAGATTATCCGGAACGGGTAATGAAAGTTGTAAGTATAGCTGGTGCACTTGGCACAAAAGATAAAACTCCGAAAAGAAAACAACAGCAAAAGGAAATGACTGCAGATGAGTTTGTTGCTGCCAACAAAAATTTTGTAGATAGCCGTAAAAAGTTGATGCCGCAGCCCGATCGCTTCACCGATTTTTACGAGAAGCTGATGAAAGTTAATGATGATCCTGTCTGGATAAGCGAAAAGGCTGCCTCTGAAATAAAATCACCGGTATTGGTTGTTGGAGGAGACAGAGACGGATATTTCCCGGTGAAAGAATTTTTAAGAATGTATTCCATTATTCCCAATTCAAAATTATTAATTCTTCCGGATAATGGTCATGTCGGTGCTTCTCAAAATAAGGCAATGTACATCGATTTTGCCCTTCCGTTTTTAGAAGAGAATTAAATATAATTACACACAATTAGACAAAAACAATGAACAACTGTACTGACAATTTCTGAGGAAATCATAGCAGAAAATATGTGGGTGCAGTTGGGCTATTAAAACAAAACAAATGAACAGAAGAAACAGTTTGAAGGCAGGAGCTTCGGTTCTTGCCGGCCTGGCCATTGCGCCTGTAGTTGGCGCAGCAGGAAGAAATTTTGTGACACCACCAGAAGATTCCTTTTGGGAAGTGGTGGCGAAACGCCGTTCTGTCCGCGCATTTAAACCGGACCCGGTTCCGGAAGCAGATATGAATAAAATTATCGATGCAGCCCGAATGGCGCCAACCGCAGGAAATCAGCAACCCTGGAAATTTTTAGTTATTAACGACCGGGAAAAAATTGAGGCGTTAAAGGCGGCAAAACTAAAAGAAACAGAAGCTTATTTAAAAGACTCAAAGAAACTTTCGGGCGAAGAATTAAAAGGGCAACTAAAACAAACGGACGAACAACTGAGCAAAGGATACTTGTCGGCTTCAACGTATATTGTGGTTTTAACCGACAACAATAGCAGTTACCCAAGTTATAATCATTACGACGGCCCGTTGGCAGCCGGTTATTTGATGCTTGCTGCACGCGCCCTTGGCTATGGAACTGTTTTTATTACCGATTCATTTTCTGAAGAGTTAACAAAACGCGTTTTTAATATTCCTAATGAATATATCAGGGTTTGTTTTACTCCGGTTGGCATTCCGCTTGAATGGCCGGATAAAGAGAAGAAAAACCTTGAGGAATTCATCGTAAAAGAAAAATTTTAATCCTAAAAATAAAAAAATGAAAAATCGAATCTTTATTTTAATGTTTATTCTAATTGGCTTTTCTTTTGCCGGATTGGCAAATGAGCCTTTTATTGAATCAGAAAATCAACAGGAAGAAATCCCCGCATCGGAAAAACTTGTCGTTCTTTGGGCTAGTGGCGACAAAGAAGTTGCCGAAAAAATGGTGTTGATGTACACTTTTAATTCCAAACGATTTGAGTGGTGGAAAGATATTACCTTGGTTATTTGGGGACCATCGCAAAAAGTTTTGGTTGAAAATCCGGATATTCAGGATTATGTGAAAAAAATTATGGAGCAGGGAACGGAAGTAAAAGCATGTAAGGGCTGCTCGGATATGTATGGAATCTCGGAGAAGTTGGAAGAATTAGGCGTTGAAGTAAAATACATGGGCGAAATAACAGATTATATGAAAGAAGGCAGACACATTTTATCGTTGTAAAAGGATATAAAAACAAAAACCCGGGTTTTGTTTAAACTCGGGTTTTGTTAATTACCGGTCGATCTTGATAATTTCAATAAAAAAGGTTTGTGTATTTTTCCAAATAGCTACTATTTAATTACTGTTCCTTTCGCGCCCCACCAGTAAAATGCGTTCATCCGCAGCCGGTCTGATTTTACCATTGGGTCTTCCCCTTCCAGTTTTAAAGCTTCATCAACAGTATCAACATCAAAAATTAACAGCCCGCGGTGTTCTCCTCCTCCTTCAAACGGGCCGGCAACTATAAGTTTTCCTGACTCCGCTAAATTGTTTAAATGAGAAAGGTGTAATTCCTGAAATTGAGCAGCTTCTGTTGAATCTTTACTTTTTGTTTCGCCACTTTCAAGCAACATAAAAACATATCTTTTCATAGTATATGTTGTATCTCCCTCAGTATGAGAAAATTCGCGTTGGGAAAACGAAGAAAGTGAGTAAGTTGCCAGAAAAAGGACAAAAAGTACTTTTTTCATTGTAAACTGTTTATGCTATCTAATTTAAGAAATATTATTTACATCAGTTTTGTTTTTTTACCTTGTCTTTAAAAATCTTTTGAAATTTTTCCACTTTTGGTGCAACTACAAACTGGCAATAGGGTTGATTTTTGTTTCTTTCAAAATAGTTGATGTGATAGTCTTCTGCAATATAAAATCTCTCAAACAGAGTAACTTCTGTAACAATAGGGGAGTCGTAAACTTTCTCTTTTTCAAATTCCTGAATAATCTCCTCCGTAATTTTCTTTTGTTCCTGGTTATGATAAAAAACAGCAGAACGATACTGTGTCCCCACATCATTTCCCTGTCGGTTCAGTGTAGTCGGGTCATGGGTCATAAAAAACACTTCGAGAATTTCTGAAAAGCTTACTTTATCAGGGTCGTAGGTAACCTGAACAACTTCAGCGTGTCCTGTTCTCCCGGTACAAACTTCTTTATATGAAGGATTTTTGACGTGTCCCCCACTGTACCCCGGTTTTACATCAACAACGCCGTTTAATTGCAAATACACTGCTTCTGTACACCAAAAGCATCCTCCGCCAAGCGTAGCTTTTTCTAAATTTTCCGCCATAATTTCCGTTGTAAATAAGAGTAATATCAGTATGACTATTCTTGTTTTCATAAAGTTAAATTCATTTCAAAAAGTGTGAATACTTTTTCTGCATAAAAAACAAAATTGTTCTGAGTGGCCTTAAATTGAAACAATACTTGCTTTTTTATCAACAGAAATCTATTTGTATTCGCCAACTAACTATTGAGCGTTGTTTTTAAGATAACAAATTAGCTTTAAGGATGTTTTTGATTGCAATCAGATCTGATGGCTTTGAAAAATAATATATCCATAGAGGGCAAAACGCAGAAATCGGAACAAAGCATATTTCAGGTACCTTTTGGATGGGTATCCCGCGGAACCAATTAATAAGCTAACAGCCGACCAGGGCAGGGGAGTAAGCGCGGCAACGATTATCAGGAACAGGCCATATTTGTGGATGAGTGGCCATTGTTGGCTAAAGAATTTTTTTCGGATAAAACGAAAGCTTGTTTTTTTGAAAAAGAATTGTCCGATTAAAAAAGTGACATATCCCATCATATAGGAGACCACAGCAAAAAAACCGACATTTAAAACATAGTGAAGAGTGTCGGCTTTGTTAAAAGCCCAAATCATAAAAATCTCAGGAGGAATTACGCCAAAGAAAAATTCCGAAGCAGAGTAAATTAGATAAATTATTTCAGGCCGGGCATAAAATTGCTGAATCCATTCATCGGAAGCATTTGATAAAACCAGTTTTTTAAATAGAAAATAAGCGGCCAGAAGTAGTGCCATCCAGGCCAAACCTTTTAATCCATTTTTTATTAAGAATTGAATACGCGGACTGATTTTCATACAATAATTCCGATTTATCGAACAACGAAGTTATAACATTTTTTAGAACTGAAAGTTTTGTCTTTTTTGCTGCGTTAAATTTGTTTAAGTATCGTCCTTTACCCGGTTTATTGGTTCTTTGTCTCAGATTTAGATGCCTGATTGTAAAACTTCACTGCTCTTTACAAATTACCGGTTGGAACTTTACGCCGATAGTACCCATCTTTTTTATATCGATTAACAATGCAAAATTAATATGTCCCCGTTGCTTAAATTTGAACAATTATGGCATTTTAACAGAAATGTATTTTAGTTGCGGGAGGTAGTTATGTCGAAATTTTGAAGGACTCAACTTTGGATACTCCATATTTACACCAATGATTGGTATTTGTCGGCTAATTCCAATCTTTTTGTAAAACAAAATTTGAAATATCGGTAAGTTGCTGTTCGCTTAGATTAGGAAAACCTGTCATTGCAGGGTAATCCATCCTTTTTCTTCCGGGCTTTTTTATCCACTGTTTTAGTCCTTCGATGTTTCCGTCGTATACGGGAGCAGCTTCCGCCATCGATGGCCCTACCAAACGCGTATTTGCAGCATGACAAACTGCGCAGTTGTTTTTAAAAAGCTCTTCACCCGGGGTGATTGCTCCTTCCTTTGTTTCAACTGATGGCATTAAAACATTTTCATGTGCCTTTTTTACGGCTCCCCAGTGTGCAGCGGTCCGTTCTGCCATCATCGTTTTATGGGTTTTTAATGCCGATTCACGATACATGTGTCGTCCTGTTCCCATAAATGCCACGAGAATGGTGAATAAACCCAAAATAAGATAAAAACGTCTGCCAATTGTTTCATTTTGTTTTATCACCTTCCAAAGCTGCAAAAGAATAATAACAGCCACTGTTACACCTGCCAGAATTACCCAGAATAATCCCCATGTTACTCCTTTTGTGGGTAAGGTTAAAAATAGAAGCGGTCCGAAAATAAACTGAAACCCCGTGGCAGCGAGCGCCAGTGTCAGCATACTTTTTCGCAAATCAGCTTTTGTTATGTGTTCGAACTTCGATTCTGTATTGTAACTTTTTCTTCCAAAATAAACCGCCAGGAACACGCCGGTTATTGCAAGGCAGGCGGTTATAAAATGGAAATATCGTGGAAACACATTGGGCAGCGTGAGGGCACTAAAAAATCCCTGTACCTCACCCCATTTTTCGGGAAAAAGCATCAGGTTAATGTTCGTTAAAAATATAAATGGAATCATTAGAAAACTAAAAACACCAAGTGCAAGAATACTGAGGTGCAGGGTTTTGTTTTCGGCCAGCTTGTCCCAGGAATATTTGTGAAGGTATATCAGCAGAAAAGCGACGGAAACCCATGGAACAATTGATATCCACATGTTTCCGGTTAAAGCATTTGATGAATAGAAATACAAGGTATAAAGAACGTTTATCGATAGTAAAGGTGCAACTCCTAAAACTACTGCCAGACTTTTATTTACCGTAATTGTTGCAGCAATTTCGCGGGCTAGTTTGTCGTCGTCTTTGTTTTTTAAACCTTTCCACTCATACCAAAAAGTAAGAATACTTCCACCCACCATCAGATTGATAAAAAGTATGTGCAGAAGAAATGAAAAAATTAAAATAGCTACCAATATCCATTCGGGCAGTGGCAGTGGCAGAGGAATATCCTTGGGAACGGGTATTTGTGTAATTACAGCATTTATCATGGTTGATTTGGTTTTATCCGGTTAGTATTTGATTTCTTTTACATCTACGCCTTTAATTTGCGGACCTTCTAGTGGTTCAGGCTCAGCCTGCTGGTGCTGGATATACCAGGCAAGCGCATCCAGCTCCTTGTCGTTGCCCGGGAATGGCGGCATGTAGTACCTCACATTATGCATCGATTTCATGTAAGCTTTCATCGCTTCCACATTTAAAGGATTTTCTGTGCCGTACATTCTTTCGAAACGGTTAACTACCGAATTTACACCGTGTGTTGTGTGACAACGGGTACAGGCCAGGTTAAAAACTTCTTCTCCGGCTTTTAACCTATTTGCGTCTGTTATTTCTGAAACGGATGAGTAAGGCGAATTTTTTAATAATCCGGTTTGCTGATATAAGGGATATTCCTCAACCAATATTCCATTGGCATACATGTAATCGCCAATAACATAAGGTTTTCGTATGAATTCGCGTAAACGTTCAAAGGTTCCTAAAAACAGGATGGAGGCAACTACAGGAATAAATAAAAGGTGTTTAGGCAAGCGCCTGGGTGCAAATGTTCCGAGAATACTTACTGCAAAACCAATGGAAACCACCACAATCATTACCGTTAAAAGTGAATCGTACCAGTCCTGAAATTGTTGGGTTCCAAGTGCAACAGGCAGATTTCCAATCATTGATCTGGGAATAAACCAATAATAAATAAAAGCTCCTGCAGCCGCAACAGGGGTCCAAAGCAATATCCAGAATGAAAGGTTTTTAAGCAGGCCGGGACGATATGGATGGCCTCTTTTCAGGATGTAAGCAGTTATCAGAAGTGCTATACAACCTGCCATCATCATCGCAATCGGGGTGCGGAAAATAAGTTGCGGGAAATATATTGGGTTGGTAAAACCACTAAACAATGTTTTATGATTTATCCAACTTCCCGGATCCATCATAAAACCGAGAATAGCAACAATAATAGCCATGGTAAGCCAGGAAAAAATACTCAGCCAAAGCCCAAATAAAATATGTTTTCTTTTTCGTTTTGGATTTTCATTGGAGCGTTTCCAGGTAAGAAAATAGATCATAATAAATACAACTTCCAGTACAAAAATGATCCACTCTGTAAACCAGGCAAAATAGAATACCCGGATTAAACTGCCAAGCGATGCCGGATTGGCAAGTGATGCAGCAAACCAAATTCCAACACCAGTCAATGCACCTACTGTTGTTGTGATTATAAAAGCGGTAAAAAGCAGCTTTCTTGCGGTTTCGTCCCAGGCTGCTCCCTCTTCAGGATTTACTTGTTTTTTCTGATATCCCCTGAATTCCAGAAATGTAACCAACGGGGCAAATCCCACAGCCAGTGAGTGGTTGATTACAACATGTAAAATGGCAATTAAGGCAACCAGCAAACGGTTCCCCATAAAATCGAGATGAAATAGCGGAAAATCCATTAATTAGCAATTTTTGATTTTGCTATAAAATATACTAATAATTTTTCTCCTAATAAATAGATTGTCTGTTTTTGTTTTAATCTTTTGTTCTTAATGCTGTTCTGAAGATTTTTA
Source organism: Maribellus comscasis (assembly GCF_009762775.1). Lineage (GTDB taxonomy): Bacteria > Bacteroidota > Bacteroidia > Bacteroidales > Prolixibacteraceae > Draconibacterium > Draconibacterium comscasis. Next base: position 4,510,908 of record NZ_CP046401.1, read on the forward strand.
AATGTCAGTTCAAAAGTGTTTTTAATTCGCGGATTAAGATTTCGATATCCTCTTGGTTATTGAAAATACTTGTTGAAATCCGAACTCCTTCACCTCGCGCCGAAACGATAATATTTTTTTTGGAAAGTTCTTCTACTATCCTTTTTGCATTTGGAACTCGCGCTATTAAAATTCCGGATCGGTGTTTATCTTCGGTTTGGCAGATAACCCCGACATCTATTTTTGTGAGTTCATCTTCCAGAAAATGATTAAGAAACAACACCCGGTTAACTACATTTTCAGCACCAATTTTTTTGAACATTTCAAGCGCTCCTCCCAAAGCAAAAATATTTGGGAAATGCGGGCACCCTGATTCGATCACCGATGCTTCGTTTTTTAAATCGAGGTCGGTATTATCCATTTTTTCCGGTTCTTTTACACTTCTCCAGCCGGCAAACGGGAAATCCTCTTTTTTTAACCATTTTTTATTGATATATAAACCTCCGATTCCGTAACCTGCAGTCGCCCATTTTAATCCGGTAAACATCAGAAAATCGATATTGCATTTTTTTACATCAACCGGAAAGATCCCCAATGCTTGTGTTGCATTCACTACAAAAATGAGGTTTTTCCTTTTACAAAGTTTCCCTAATGCTTCTAAATCCTGTCGAAAACCGGTTTTATACTGAACATAGCTTGTCATAAGAATTTTGACATCCGGTGTGATTGCTTTTTCAATTTCATTTAAAGGAAAAGCATTTTCAACCGGTTCTGCAAATTTTATTTCAGCCTTCTGATTCAACCAGGGAAAAGTAGTCGATGGAAATTCGTCACGCATGGTAAGAACGGTTCCTTTATTTTTCAGGAATTGCGCAACAAGGTTCATTCCATGTGACGTGTTGGTGGTAAATCCGATTTCTACTTTTTCTGCACCGATAAAACCAGCAAGGTTACTCCGTATTTTTTCTGTTCTTTCCAGCCACGTGTCCCAGTAGGTATCACCAAATTCAAGCATTTCATCATAGAAGCGTTTCCCTTCAGTGGCAGCACTATTTGAAACCGGAGAACCTCCTGCCGGATTCAGATAGACATATTTTTTACAAACAGGGAACTCTTCTCTGACTTTATTCCAGTTGACCATAACTTGATTTAGTTTTAAATTGAACGATTAAATGATGATAAAAATAAATGATATTTTTTTATGAAAAAAGGGAATCATTTCTGATTCCCCCTGATTTTATAATAAATGGTTTTTGGTTGAATTTCTTCCGGTTTTCTACAAAGAATCTCCAAAATCTTCTTTGAATTTTGCCATTAATTTTTCAGGCCAGTCGCCTATTGCTTCCAGTCTTCCCATAAAGAAACGCAGCAACGGCGGCTCTTCTATCCATTGTAAGCCGCCTACCAGTTCTCGGTTGTCGAAAAGCCATTTTACGCGGTCGACTACAAACATGGTTTGTGAAAGAGTAAACACACGCCGTGGGAATGCCAAACGAAGCAATTCAACATCGGCGAGAACATCATCGCCGTTTTCATCGCGTACACTTGAAATAGTTCCCCTTTCCATCCCGCGAATTCCTGAAATAATATATAATGCTGAGGCTAAGGCTCCTGCAGGATATTCCTGTTGCGGAACATGGGGCAAAAATCCCATTGCATCGATATGGCAACCCAGTGCTCCGGCTGGTGTAATTACCGGTACACCTGCTTTGTCGAGGTTGTCAACGGCATATTTGATAAACGATGGCGACTGACTTATTACTGTATCGTCGCAGGTTTCTTTTAAGCCCACCGCCATGGCTTCAATTTCGCGAACCGACATACCGCCATATGTGAGGAATCCTTCGTACAGTACCAGCAGATCGCGCATTTTTAAATACAGGTCTTTACTGTTTGTTAAAATTCCACCACCACGTGTTGAACTTACTTTACGGCTTGAGAAGTAGACCAAATCGGCGTATCCGCACATCTCCAGCAGGATATCTTTTATTTCGGCATTTTTAAATTCTTCTTCGCGTTGTTTAATAAAGTATGCATTTTCACCAATTAAACTGGCGTCGAGTACCATCATTGTATCATTCTGATCACAAATGGCTTTTACATCGCGCATATTTTGCATTGAAAATGGTTGCCCGCCAATCAGATTCGTCGATGCTTCCATTCTGACAAAAGCTACTTTATCTTTACCGTATTTTTCAAAAACGGCTTTTAGTTTGTCAATGTCTATATTTCCTTTAAATGGCTTTGTACTTTTTATATCAAGCGCGTCATCTTTATATATTTCCAATACTTTACCTCCGTTCAGTTCCATGTGTTCTTTGGTTGTGGTAAAGTGGTAATTCATAGGAATTACTTCGCCTTTTTTTATAAAAACCTGTGATACAATGTTTTCGGCGGCACGTCCCTGGTGAACCGGTAAAACATAGTGTTTTCCAAAAACCTCACGGGCAGCTTCTTCCATACGGTAGAAACTTTGCGATCCTGCATAGGCATCGTCGGCCTGCAACATAGAAGATACCTGATTGTCACTCATTGCATTGGTTCCGGAGTCGGTAAGCATATCGAGGAAGATATCTTTTGTATTTAAGAGGAATGTATTAAATCCCGCTTCTTCAACGGCTACTTTTCTTTCTTCAATAGGTCTCAAAAATAATTTTTGTACGATTCGTACTTTGTGTAGTTCCAAAGGAATCTGTTCGCCACTGTAGAATTTAACGGCACTGCTTTGGTTTGTCATTTTTTACTGGTTTATAGTTTCAATTTAAAAATTTTCTAAAAATAAAATCTTCAAATTGAAATCAGCATTTTTTTACGGAGATGTTTGTCACTTTTTGAATATTTATAATTATTCAAAATAACAGCGCTTTTAATGACATTGAAAGTAAGTTTTGAAACAAAGACGGTTATAGTCCGCTATGCCGTTTTTGTGATTTAAATGCGATTATGAATTTCTGGTATTTCAGATGTTTCTATTAACTTCTGCCAGATGGAAGAGAATTCTGTGCCGTCGGGCATAATTGTATTTTTTAAACTTTTTACCGATTTAAGCTGATGAAGATCAATTTTTGCCCATTTTAAATTGGCATTGGTAAAATCTGCATTTGTTAAGTTTGCATTTTCCAAACGAGCATTTTTTAAATTTGCTCCTGTCAATATCGAATTTTGGAGATTTGTTTGAGCCAATATACAACTTGTCAGTTCAGCATTTGTGAAATTTGTTTCTGAAAGGTCTGCTTTCCAAAAATCAACCTGGTACAAATGCGCATTGGTGAAATTTGCATTTTTTAATTTTGTACTCCAAAAACAAATTCGTGAGAGTATTATACTATTTAATTCGGCATTTTCCAGAAAACTATTTCTTAAATCAAGTGGCGACTTTATATTTAGTTTTGAAAAATGAAATAATTTAACACAGAGTAATTCGCATGTGTTGGAATTCTCCCTTTGTTTTATTAAGTCAATTTCTTCCTGAATCTTTTCAGCTTTTGAAGAATAAATGCCCCTTTTTATTTTTGAGAATAATTTCATCTTTAGTTAGTCATGGTCTAAGGAAAAGCAAAAGTATTCATAGGAAACGTTTTCTGAAATAACGTAAAAACGTGATTTTTTGATCTGGCTTAACAATTATGTTAATTATTCTTGTTTGCCGCTTTAATATTTGAGTTTACATTTAATTTTTTATAAATATTCTTCACATGCGTGTCTACAGTATTGTAACTTATGTTTAATTCTGCAGCCATTTCTTTTTTTGTAAATCCTGATTTTAATAATTGGAGTACCTCATTTTCTCTGCGGGTCAAATTATTCTTTTTCACAGGTTTTGGTTTGAAATGGTTTAGAATTTTTTGAGCCATTGATGGTGAAAAAAGCATTCCTCCCAGTTTTGCCTGTTCAATTGCGTTTTCCAAATGGTTAAAACAATCTGTTTTTAAAATATAACCAACCGCACCTTTTTGAATTGCCTCAAAAAGCATTTCGTCATCTTGAAACGAGGTTAAAATAATTACTTTAAGATTTGAGTATTTTTGCAGGATGGATGGTAAGGCTTCTAATCCACTTTCGTGCGGAAGCTTGATATCCAGTAACAGGATTTTTGCCAATCCCAAACTGCCCGAGTTTTTTGCGTCTTCGCAACTATAAAAATGATGAATTATTTTGTAATGGGTTCGAAATTTAAAAAAACTATACAAATAATTTACAAAATTCTCATTATCTTCAATAACAACAATCTTCGTAATTTGCTTCTTTTCATCGGAATAGATTTTTTCTAATCCCATATTTTGCGTTTTGGTTCTCTAATGTGCTATCAAAAATAACATGTTTGTTCGATATTTTATAAAAATGATTACAAATTCAAATTAAGAATTCGTTAAATGTTTCAATTTATTATTCATGCAGAGAGTTCAAGCGGCAGGAGTACTGTCTTTAAAAGATAAATTTATTATATATTTTGACTTTGCCGGGTGATAAGATTAACATTCTGGAGTGGAGCTTATTGGTAAATTAATTCTACAATTTTTTCCAACCAGTGCGCATCTATTTCGTTGAATGAAGCCAGTTCTTTACTGTCGATATCCAAAACCCCGGTAATTTCACCTTCCTTATTTTTGAATGGTACAACAATTTCTGATTTTGATCGGGAGTCGCAGGCGATGTGCCCCGGGAATTGATGCACGTCTTTTACAATTACCGTTTCTTTTTTATTAAAAGCAGCCCAGCAAACACCTTTGTCTTTTTCGAGTACCTGGCAGGCTACTGGTCCCTGATACATATTTACAGTCATTTGGCCGTCTGCCAGTAAATAAAAACCGGTCCAAAAAAAAGTGTCCATTTTATGGTGCAAAACAGCTATAACAGTTGCCATCCTTGCTGAAGTGTTGTTACTTTTTAAAACCAGGCCGCCTAACTGTTTGTATATTCTGCTGTAACGCCCGTCCTTTTTTTGGTCTTCCATTTTGTTAATTTTGAAAAATTTCGTTCTGCGAAAAAACAAAAAATGTTTAATTTAGATGAATAAAACCGTAAAATTATGGAACGAATTGTTACCGATCCGAATGAGAGACAATGGGGAATGTTTGTTCACCTGGCTGCGCTGGCAACATTAATCGGAATTCCGTTAGGGAACGTTATTGGCCCTCTGATTATTTATCTGATAAAAAAAGACGAATACGAATTTGTAAATGAAACGGGAAAAGAGGTTCTTAATTTTCAGATTACATGGACATTGATTCTGATTGTTTCAGCTTTGTTTATAATTGTTGGAATTGGAATTTTACTTTTGGTTGGATTTGGAATTGCCTGGTTGATTTTTGTGATTATGGGAACTGTTGCTGCGAATAACGGGCAGTATTACAAATACCCGCTGTCATTTAAATTTTTTAACTGATTATTTTGAAAAAGAATTCTGAGATTCAAAAGATTGATAAAAAGTTACTTGCTGATGTAATCGGCGAAGCACAAAAAAGAGAACGAAAGCGCGCGAATTATAATTTTCATTTCACATACGACGACCCAATTAACCGGATGCTCAATGCGTTTGAGCCGGGTACATACGTGCAGCCGCACAAACACGAAAATCCGGATAAACGTGAAGTTTTTCTCCTGTTAAAGGGAAAACTTGCCATGATTTTTTTTAATGACTCAGGTGAAATCACGGAACAGGTAATTTTGCATCATTCAACCGGAATTTACGGAGTGGAAGTGCCTCCGAAAGTTTGGCATACTGTTATTTCTCTCGAAACCGGAACCATTGTTTATGAAATAAAAGATGGGCCGTATGTTCAGGCCGATGATAAAAATTTTGCTTTGTGGGCTCCTAAGGAAGGCGAAGCAGGTTGCACAGAATATCTTAATAAAATGATGAAGGAGTTAGGACTGATGTAATTTCGTCTGGTTTTTCGTTTTCCGAAATTCGTAAATCGTTTACATTTTCCTTACTTTTGTCCCCTTAAAATTGAAAAGGATGGCACAAAAACCTTCTATTCCCAAGGGAACGCGCGATTTTTCACCAATTGAGATGGTGAAACGGAATTATATTTTCGATACCATAAAAGATGTTTTTCGTTTATATGGTTTTCAGCCGATTGAAACACCGGCTATGGAGAATCTTTCAACCTTGATGGGAAAATATGGCGAGGAAGGGGATAAATTGTTATTTAAAATATTGAATTCGGGCGATTTTGTGTCAAAAGTTTCTGATGAGGTTTACGCTGAAAAAGATTCGGTTAAACTGACTCCGGAAATTTCAGAAAAAGGATTACGTTACGACTTAACCGTTCCGTTTGCGCGCTTTGTGGTGCAATACCGAAACGATATTACTTTCCCCTTTAAACGTTACCAGATTCAGCCGGTGTGGCGTGCCGATCGTCCGCAAAAAGGACGTTACCGCGAGTTTTACCAGTGTGACGTGGATGTAATTGGCAGTAACAGTTTGCTCAATGAAATGGAGTTGGTGCAAATTATCGACGATGTTTTTGAACGTTTGAAAATTAATACGGTTGTTAAAATAAACAATCGGAAAATTTTAGCGGGAATTGCTGAAATTATTGGTGAAAATGAGCGGATTATTGATATTACCGTTGCCATCGATAAACTGGAAAAAATTGGCCTGGAAAAAGTAAATCGGGAACTTTCAGAAAAAGGAGTTTCCGATGAGGCGATTCAAAAATTGCAACCTATTTTAGCTTTGGAAGGAAGTTCTGCTGAAAAAATTACTCAACTCGAAAATGTTTTGGCTGCTTCAGAAATTGGAATAAAGGGGGTGGAGGAAATTAAAACATTATTTGGCTACCTTGAACAACTTGATTTGCAAACAGAGGTGGAGTTGGATTTAACGCTTGCCCGTGGCTTAAACTATTACACCGGTGCAATTTTTGAAGTAAAAGCCAAAGATGTTGCCATTGGAAGTATTTGTGGCGGAGGGAGATACGATGACTTGACCGGAATTTTTGGATTGCCCGATGTTTCCGGAGTTGGTGTTTCATTTGGTGCAGAGCGTATTTTTGATGTGCTTACTCAACTCGATCTTTTCCCTCATGAATCGTTGGAAACCACAAAAGTAATGTTTGTAAATTTTGGCGAAAAAGAAGAAGCGTACTGTTTGCCGGTTTTGGCTCAGCTTCGGAAAAGCAGTATAAATGCTGAGATTTTTCCGGAAAATGCCAAAATGAAAAAGCAGATGAACTACGCCAACAAAAAAGATATTCCCTATGTGGTTTTGGCTGGCGAATCAGAAATGAACGAAGGAAAATTTACTTTGAAAAATATGGAGAGCGGCGGGCAAAAAAGTGTGACCGCCGAAGAACTGATAAAAATCCTTTCCTAATCATTCTACTTCCACGAAATTGCTTCAAAATTGAGGCGATGATTTTAAAATTCAGATTTGTAAAAAGTGCGGGAGGCGACATCCGGTTCCCTTGATTGTTAGGCACTGCTGACTGTGTTGTCTTCCTTAGCAAAATCGAAGGATGTTATCTGCTGCCTCACAGTTGGACTTCTAAAATCAATTTTTTCTTTTTACAAATTTTTAGATTTTGTCATGGCAAATCATACATTTCAAATAACACCCGAAAATCTCACTTTTGAACAAATTCAGGAAATTCTTGAAAATAACATTAAACTCGAACTTTCAGAAAAGTCAAAGCAACTCATTATAAAAAGTAAAAATTATCTCGATAAAAAACTAGAAGAGTCTGAAAAGCCGTTGTACGGAATAAACACTGGTTTTGGAGCTTTGTGCGATATAGAAATTTCGAAAGACGAATTAAGTAAATTGCAGGAAAATCTGGTGATTTCGCACGCCTGTAATGTTGGCCCCGAAGTCCCTTTTGACGTTGTAAAACTAATGTTGCTGTTAAAGGCACACGCTTTATCGAAAGGAAATTCGGCTGTTCAGTTAAAAACAGTGCAACGGATTATTGATTTGTTTAACAACAATATATTACCGGTAGTTTGCGAACAGGGTTCACTGGGTGCCAGCGGCGATTTGGCTCCGCTGGCAATGCTTTTTTTACCATTGCTTGGCTTAGGAGAGGTATATTTTCAAGGCCGGAAAGTAGTGTCAAAATCAGTGCTCGATAGAATGGGGTGGGAGCCCGTAAAACTGGAAGCAAAAGAAGGATTGGCACTTTTGAATGGAACTCAGTTTATGAGTGCTCATGGTGTTTACACTTTGCTCAAAACTTTTCGGATTGTCGATCAGGGTGACATAATTGGAGCACTTTCATTGGATGCTTTTGACGGTTTGATAGAACCTTTTGGCGAAAATATTCAACGAATCCGTCCGCACAAAGGACAGGCAACAACAGCAGCTAATTTCAGAATGATTTTGGAAGGAAGTAAGATGCAGATGAAAGAAAAAGAACACATTCAGGATCCCTATTCTTTTCGTTGTATTCCACAGGTTCATGGAGCAGTAAAAGATGCTGTAAATTATGTTGCCGGAGTTTTTGAAACCGAAATAAATTCGGTGACTGACAATCCGACGGTTTTTCCTGACGAGGACCAAATTGTTTCCGGTGGAAATTTTCATGGTGAACCGCTGGCTTTGGTACTTGATTTCCTTGCTATTGCACTGAGCGAGTTGGGAAGTATTTCGGAGCGACGAACTTATCGTTTAATTTCAGGCGAGCGCGGACTCCCTGAATTTCTGGTGGCAAAACCCGGATTGAATTCTGGTTTTATGATTCCGCAATACGTTGCGGCTTCCATTGTCAGTCAGAATAAACAATATGCTACACCGGCTTCTGTTGATTCTATCCCTTCTTCCAACGAACAGGAAGACCATGTAAGTATGGGAGGAAATGCGGCAACTAAAGCACTAAAAGTTGTGTTGAATACTGAAAAAATTCTGGCGATAGAACTGTACAACGCCGCGCAGGCCATGGACTTTAGAAAGCCGGTGCACACGTCGCCTTTTCTTGAAAAATTTTTAACGGAATATCGGAAGATGGTAGCTTTTGTTAATCATGATGTGTTAATGTACCAGGGAATTAATAAGACTGTTGAGTTTTTGAATACAACTGCAATAAAAAAGCTGGAAGTTAATTAACCTCCAGCTCTTTATGTCGATTTTGAAAAATTTTGGCAGAATGATAAAATCCTGAAGAACAGCTTAAATTGATTCGGTTTCTACAACTTTCGACAGAATTTCAGAGTAGGGCAACAACAGGTATTTTTTACCGTCGAAGTCGATTTCTGTTCCTGCAAATCTTTTGTAAAGAACCTCGTCACCTGGCGCTATTTCTGCATTTTCGATGTTGCTTATCGCAACAACTTTAGCAACTTCTTGCTTTTCTTTTGCAGAATCAGGAATAATAATCCCTGAAGCGGTTGTTTGTTCTGAATTGTCTTCTGTCAGTTCCAACAGAACATTTTGGTTAATAGGCTGTAATTCTTTCATTTTTACCATTCTTTAAAATTAATAGTTAATAATAAACTAATTTGAAGTTAACAAAATTTTGTCAATATTATCTTTAAACATTTGTTTTGTATCTTCTTTCGAACGGGCTATTCCTGAAGTCATCACAGGTTTTCCATCTTTTGGAATATACAGAAATGCCGGTATTCCGCTAATCCCGAAAACACCTGCAAGTTCTCTTTCTACTTGCGTATCAATTTTATACACTGTGATTTTTCCTGCATATTCTTTTGAAATTTCTTCCAGAATTGGCGAAGCGATTTTACATGGGCCACACCAGTCGGCATAAAAGTCGATAAGCGCAGGTTTATCACCTTTAAATTTCCATTCCTGTGGTGAGTTTTGGTAATCCCACACTTCACTCAAAAATTTTTCTTTTGTCAGTTTTACCGAACCACCTTCGTCACTTGCTTTTGCACTTACTGATTCTGTTGGTGCCTCCGCCTTTTCGCTGCTTTTATTTTTTGCCTGGCTTGCATTGCAGCTTTGCAACGATATAACTGCAACCGCCAGTATGAATACCAATTTTTTCATGTTATTGTGATTTTAATTTATTCCTAATAAAGTGTTTATTCTGTTTCTGTCGAATCCGACAATTATTTCTCCGTTAATATCGGTTTGCGGAACTCCCTGCTGCCCGCTTCTCCTGACCATTTCTTCTGCTGCTTTCTGGTCTTTTGAAACATCCACCTCGCGGTATCTGATTCCGTTTTCCTGTAAATGTCTTTTTATGGTATTACACCATGTGCAGGTTGGAGTGGTATAAACCGTTACATTTTTTTGCGGTTTCCCTTCCCCGTTTCCGGCCGACACAAAAGCAACTTTTTCAAAAATAGCATTAAATTGTTCCGGTTGATGACATCCTTTTACCACATTTTTTAACGTTCCTTTTTCAAAGTTCAACAACGAGGGAACACTGGTGATTTTATATTCCGGATGAATGTCACGAACCTCATTTACATCAGCATAACAAAGAACAATTTTATCTGCTTTTGGTGCAGCTTTTTGATAATTTTCAAATGCGCAATCGCTTTGAGATGAGCCTTTTTTATATAACAATAACCAAACGCTTTCATTTGGTTGCAATACTTCTTTTAAGTTGTTTAAAGATTCAATTTTTTCCATTTTTCAAATATATCTAAATATTTACATATATGGAAATGTGATTAGCAATTGTTGTGCCAATCTAAAATTGAAACCTATTTTGGCAGATGAAGATAAAAAAAATGTCATATTTTTTGATTGACGCAACCTTAATCTTGCCTTTTTAGTCTTAAGCACGTGAAACAATTAAAATTTAATGCACTATGAAGAGAACTGTATTTGCAATGCTAATTGCATCTATATTTTTGGTAACAGGATGTTTGGAAGATGATGATTATTATTCATTATCAGACATGTGGGTTGGCTTTGGTATTTTTCAGGAAACGGAATCAAATGCCAACGGGTATAAAATTGTTATGGATAATGACGATTTGCTGATACCTGTAACATCTAATTTTAATGTATTTCATTATGTGGAAGACGGGGACAGAGTTTTAGTGAATTACACAATTTTGGATGACAATTCCGGTGAAGGCGAAGAAGCTACTGAATATTATATAAAACTTAATTCAGTAAAGAAAATTTTGATGAAGGGAATTCTCGACGTCACCGAGGAAAATAACGATAGTATTGGTAACGATCCCATTAATGTAATTGATGTTTGGATGACTGACAGCTTGTTAAATTTTGAGCTAAAATATTGGGGAAGCAGTAAGGTTCACTTTATAAACCTGGTAAAACAATCCGGCGAGTTAACAGGCGATAGTCAGCCTGTTGAACTGGAATTAAGACACAATAACAACGGAGACGACGAAAGTATTCCTTATAAAGCATTTGTCTCATTCAACCTGGGAGAACTTGAAATTTCCGGGCTGGATTCGGTTCAATTCAGGGTGACAGGAACCGACTATGATAATGAAGAATTTGACTACGATGGTGTTTATCACTACGGCGAAAACAGCGATTAGTTCTATGAGGTTTTGCAAATCGTAAAAGGTGTCTGAAAAGACACCTTTTTTTGTTTTAATGGAAAATCGTTTCAGATGAAAATTCATTTTACTTATTTTGAATAAAATTCAATTTAAAGCATTTATAAAATGAAGAAATTAAGTTTTGTTTTGCTTATTGCAATATTTTGGAGTTGTACACAAAAAGAAGAAATGAGAAATTCATCAGAAAATTATTTGCCGGAAACTCCCACACTTTTATCAGACAAAATGACACCCGAAGTGCTTTGGTCGTTTGGCAGAGTGGGAGGGGTACAGGTTTCCCGCGACCAAAAAACAGTATTGTACACGGTTACATACTATAATATTGAAGAAAATAAATCGTACCGCGATATTTATACCGTTCCGGTTGCCGGAGGTGAGGCCAAAAATATTACGAACACCGGAGTCAACGAGTCGTCGGCAGCATGGCGGCCCGATGGGAAAAAAATTGGCTACCTTTCTTCCCAGTCGGGAGACATTCAGCTTTGGGAAATAAAGCCGGACGGAAGCGGAGCCAAACAAATTTCACATGTCGATGGTGGAATTTCGGGTTTTGGCTATTCTCCCGATCAGTCGAAAATATTTTATGTAAAAAGTGTAAAACTCGACGAAGACATTCACGACCTTTTTCCTGATCTGCCAAAAGCAGATGCCCGGCTCGAGAATGACATTATGTACCGCCACTGGGATACCTGGCACGATTATACTTACAATCACATTTTTGTTGCCGATTATTCAGAGAATATTTCAGAAGGGAAGGACATTATGGAAGGGGAAAAATATGATTCGCCTATGAAACCTTTTGGAGGAACAGAGCAGATTACATGGAGTGTTGACAGTAAAACACTGGCATACACCTGCAAAAAGAAAGTGGGGAAAGCCTATTCGGTTTCCACCAATTCTGACATTTATTTTTACAGTTTGGAAACGGGCGAAACAACAAATTTCACTTCCGGAATGATGGGCTATGACCAGAACCCCGTTTTTTCTCCCGACGGAAAATATGTCGCCTGGGAAAGTATGGCGCGCGACGGCTATGAGTCGGACAAATCGCGTTTGTTTGTAGCCGATTTGGAAAATGGTGAAAAAACAGACTTTTCTGAAAGTTTTGACCAAAATTCAAATGGACTGGTGTGGAGCAGCGACAGTAAGTCAATCTTTTTTATCAGCGATATTCATGCTACCGATGAAATTTACCGGCTTGATTTGGCAGATGGTTCAATTGTTCGTTTAACCGACGGCATTCACAATTATCAAACTGTTTTGCCCGCAGGCGAAAAACTGATCGCGCAAAAAGTCTCTATGTCGCAGCCGGCAGAATTGTATCTTGTAGATCCGGTTTCCGGGCAAGATAAAGCATTGACTTCAGTAAATAAAGGATTACTCGACCAGTTGACAATGGGAAAGGTGGAAGAACGCTGGATGGAAACAACAGACGGGAAACAAATGTTGGTTTGGATAATTTATCCTCCCCACTTCGATCCCAGTAAAAAATACCCCGCACTTTTATACAATCAGGGCGGGCCACAGGGAACGGTAAGTCAGTTTTGGTCTTACCGCTGGAATTTCCAAATGATGGCTGCCAACGATTATATAATTGTTGCACCCAACCGCCGCGGATTGCCTGGATTTGGACAGGAGTGGAATGAGCAGATTTCAAAAGATTATGGCGGTCAGAATATAAAAGATCTTCATACTGCAATCGACGAAATGGCGAAAGAACCTTTTGTGGATGAAACCCGACTGGGTGCCGTTGGAGCAAGTTATGGCGGATTTTCTGTAATGTACCTCGCTGGCCATCACGACGGGAGATTTAAAGCATTTATTGCCCACGACGGGATTTTCAACTTTGAACAGATGTATACAACTACCGAGGAGATGTGGTTTGTAAACTGGGATCTCGGTGGCCCCTTTTGGGATAAATCCAATGCCGCGGCACAGCGTTCCTTCTCTTTTTCACCACATAAATATGTACAAAACTGGGATACTCCGATATTGATTGTCCAGGGAGAAAAAGATTTCAGGGTGCCAACCGGACAGGGAATGGCTGCATTTAATGCTGCTGTTTTGAGGGATGTACCCGCTGAGTTTCTTTATTTTCCGGAAGAAAACCATTGGGTGCTCCAACCTCAAAACGGAATTCTGTGGCAGCGGGTATTTTTTAACTGGCTGGATAAGTGGCTAAAATGAAATAGCTGCAAGTTTTTAGCTTCAAGCTACAAGTAGGTGAAGGATGGAATCCTTTTTTCTATAACAAATATTTATACTGGCGAAGGAGTTCGTAAAATGATTCTTTATAGCTATCAGAAATCGGAATGAGTTGGTTCCCGATTCTAATTCTGTTTTTTTCTATGCTTGAAATCTTGGAAATAGAAATAATGTAGGAATTGTGTACACGGGCAAATTGGTTTTCTGGTAAAACCGATAATATATTTTTAAAAGATTGCAGTGTCAACCGTTTTTTCTCGGATGTTACTACCTGCAGATAATCTCTCATTCCTTTAATATACAAAATGGAATCAAATTCAATTTTTTCAATTCGGTTTTCGGTTTTCAGAAAAAAGAAACTGTTTATGTCTGTCGTTTTTCGTTCCTTAATTTCGTGAAATATTTTTTCGGTGGATTTTAGAAATCGTTCAAAAGTAAAGGGCTTTAAAAGGTAATCGGATATTTCCAGTTCGAAACCTTTCAAAGCATACTCCTGGTAGGCCGATGTAATAATAATCTTGGGTTTCACATGCAATGCCTCCAGAAACTGAATGCCGGAAAGTTTTTTCATTCGGATGTCGAGAAAAATCAAATCGACCGGCTGTATTTTTAAAAAAGCGATTGCGTCGATTGCATTTTCAAATCCTTTCAGCAGATGTAAATATTCAACTGAATGAATAAAATGAACAAGCTTTTTTAAAGCCAGTGGTTCATCTTCTATGGCAATACAGTTGATTTTCACTTTTTAGTTTTACAGAAATAAATCCAAATCAACCTTAAAATTAGATTTGTTTTTTGAGATTGTCAACTTGTGTTTTCCCGGATAAATCAATTCCAATCGTTTTTTAACCGTGTTTAGCCCAATTCCATGTGTTTCATCTTTTTCTGTTTTCTCGTTTTCAACAGGGTTTGAACATGAAAAATGAATAAGCTCAGATTGAATGGAAAAGAAAATTGAAATGCCGGAATCCGGATTTAAATCAGCAGTGTGTTTGAAAATGTTTTCAATAAACGGGATAAACAACATGGGAGCAACTTGTTTTTCGTTTGAACTTCCTTCAACTTTAAAAGTGAGAAGTTCCGGAGATCTCATTCGAAGTTTTTCCAGTTCAATATAATTATGAATGTATTCCAGTTCATCTTTTAAGTCTACATTTTCAGAATTGCTTTCGTAAATCATGTACCGCATAATTTCTGAAAGTTTTATTAAGGAAAGTGAAGCTTTTTCCGGGTCATCAGGAATCAAGGCGTCGATGTTATGGATGGTATTAAATAAAAAATGTGGATTTAGCTGTGTCTTCATTAAAGCCAGTTCACTTTTTATATTTTGTTTTTCAAGTATTTGCTGAATCTGTTTTTGTTTTATCCATTCAAAAAGGCTGCGAAAACTGATTCCCAATACGAGGAATCCGTTCAGGATGGCAAACAGAAAAAAAGTCTGCAGAAGAATTCCCTTCACAAATCCGTCGTCGAAAACGCTTCCTGCAACCGGATAAACTACAGAAAAAACAACGGTTAAAGCTATCGCGCGTTTTCGGGAATTTTTATTAAATAAGCGGGGAGTAATAAAATATCCGAAATAGAAAGGCAGGATTAGTGATAAAATCAATATCCCGCAGTAGCCCAGTAAAAAAATGTCACCGGGGAACGGATAGAATTCGGCAAGCCTCGAAATATAGGGCATTAAACGCAGTACGTACCAAAATGCAAAATAGAGAAATACCCAGAATAACAGGTGAAATATAACTACAAAAGACTTTTTCATGTGAACTTATTTTTGATTCTGTAAAACAAATGTCGAGCTCAAAAATGAATTTTGAAAAAGTATTCTATCCTTCCGGAGAACAAATCGATGGATCACAATTTTTAATCGACATAAACTGAGGTAATAAACTGGCCAGCTACTTTTTATATGCTTCCATTACATTCATCGCAAATCGTGCGGAGGCGGTGCCGGGGCCACCGCTCATTTCTATACCCACTTCAATGGCTTCTATAATTTCGCCTTCCGAAGCTTCATCGTCAAGCGCCTGTTTAATGTGCCATTCCATACACGATTCGCAGTTGATTACCACCGAAATACCAATGGCGATCAACTCCTTTTGTTTTTTGCTTAACTCCCCGTCCGTATAGGTATTTTGTTCCATTTCAACGAAAGAGCGGTACACTTTCGACTTTTTCAGAAAATAAGAATGTGCTTGTTTCCGGGTGGTTACAATGTCTTCAATTTTTTGTTTATCCAGGTTTTTCATTGGTTTTAATTTTATGTGTTATGCGGGCATCCTTTACGGGATGCTATCCGTTCAAAAATTTGTCATTAATTTTTTCTGACTGCCATTAATTTCATCATTTTTAGCGCAGTGAGTTCTCCTTTGGTTTTTATTAAACTGCGCGGAGTATTGTCGCCAATCTCGTAGGTTACAGCTTCAGCTCCAAATTCGTAAAAGAAATATTTTGTCGAATTTATTTTTGGTTCATTGATGTCGCTGGGGCGGATATTGGGCTCATATCCGGGAATTTCATCGCCTACGGCTGTAATTAAATCGGGAACCAGTCCGGGCATATTTCCTTTTCGTTCAGGCGGAACGGTATAATAGATGTCTTCAAATGTGGAGTGAAAATCAACTCCAAAGTAAAACGTTCCACCCTTGCTTACTGTGGTTTTCATAAAGTCACGAATAGCCTGCGTTTCGGGTTGGTTAAAACTCTCCCAATCGCGGTTTAAATCAATTCCACCTGAGCCATGACGCCAGTTTCCGTTATCAACACCATCCGGATTTGCCAATGGAACAACAAATGTGGTATATTCATTTCTGAATTCTTCTGCAACTTTCGTTTCAGAACAAAGTGTTTCTACAAACCATTTCATTGCCAGCCAGCCTGTAACTTCCGGCGGGTGTTGCCGCGATAAAACCATGATCAATTTTTTATTTTCCCGATTTCCGATTTGCATTGCATTGATTGGCCTGCCTTCAAAACTTTTGCCGATTTCAAACATTGAAACAAAGGGCTTTTCTGCCAGCTTCATCGCCCACCTGTTAATTTGTTTTGAAGTTATCAGTTCCTGTGCCGCAATCCACAATGTGTCGGGGCCCAGCGAAAAATTCATTTCACAAAACTTTGGACTTTCTCCTTTTGTGAGAGAAACAGAATCCGGAAAATACCGGGTCGAATCAACCTTCGACCAGTTCTTTCCATCGGAGCTTACTTTGGGATAGTACCTGTGATTAACACCTTCATTATAAGTAATTTTTAGTCTTACATTTTTTGGTGTCTCCGACCATATTTTAAATGCATACCATGGGCTGCTGTTTATTGGTGTGTTTTCAGGAGTGACTAAAACAGTAAGCAAAGTGTCATGGGTGAGTACAGCTCCGTTTAGTCGTGCTCCGTCGAAATTATTGGAACAATAGATTCCGGCTCCCAGATTAAATGTTTTTTTAAGTTGATATTGAACAGGGCGTGTTTCCGTATTTACCTTTTGTATTGGAGCTTGTCCCTTCCATTTTGTCTCTTTGATTGAGCAATTCAACACAAACAAAGACAAGAACAAAAGAGATAAGATTAGTATGAAAGCATTTTTTTTCATTGGTTAGCTGAATTTGCCGTATCTTTTTATTTCATTTTAAAACTAAACATTTTTCAAGAGTAATTAATATTTGAAGTGGAATGATTTCAAATCATTATTTTTGGAAGGAATTTGAAAATAGGTTTTATGCAAAAAATACATATTGGATTTCTGGGAGCCGGTGGAATTGCGAGAGCGCACGCCTATTCCATCCAGGCTTTAAAATATTATTACAGCGAAGTTCCTGAATTAATCTTTGAATCGGTAGCGTCGGCGCGTAAAGAAAGCCGGGAAAGTTTTGCTCAAAAGTTTGGTTTTTCAAAAGCTGAGTCGGTAACGGAATTCACCAAAAACAAAAATATAGATGCCGTTTTTATTTTAGGGCCCAATAAGGTTCATTTTGAACATTTTCAACAGGCCCTGCAAATGCCAAATGTAAAATATATTTACCTCGAAAAGCCGGTTTGCTCTTCAGTGCAGGAAGAAGAGGAAATGAAAAGACTTTTGAATGAGTTTGGCGGGAACGTAAAAATTCAGGTCGGGTTTCAATACTTGCAAACTTCGTCGGTTCGCGAAGCATTGAAATTCTGGAAATCGGGAAAATTAGGGAAACCCATTCATTTCGATTTAAAATATTATCATGGTGATTATTTACAGTCGTCGTATCGCGAAAAGCGTGTTACCCGTTTAACACCGGCACCCGATGGCGGTGCCATGGCCGATTTGGGGTCACACGGTATTAGTTTGTTGATGGCTTTTATGGGGGAAGAGCTTCAGATTACCGGTGCTTTACAAGGGGGGAATTTTAATGATGTTCCGGCTGGGTCTGATTTATTTAGCTCACTTTCAATGGTAGAGCCTGAAACCGGCGCCGTGGGAAATATGTCGGCAAGCCGTATCAGTTCCGGGACCGGCGATTTGGTGCATCTTGAAATTTATGCTGAAAAAGGAGCATTAAAATATTCTTCAAAACAATCGGAATACTATGAATATTATGAAGAAGGAAGTAATCAGTGGGTAAAACAAATGGTGGGCAGCAATTACAAACCGGTAACCAGTTTTCCTTCCGGGCATGTTCCGCCGGGGTGGCTTCGTTCCATGGTTCATGCTCACTATTGCTTTTTTACCGGAGATGATGAGCCGACTTTTATTCCGGATTTAAACCATGGGCTTGCTGTCCAGCGTATTGTCAGAGAGACCGCCGATCATTTGAACGAATTTAGAAATAAATATAAAAATGGGGGAGCGTAGAAGTGGAATTTTGCTGCATGTGACGTCGTTACCCGGCAGCGAAGGAATCGGAACTTTTGGAGAAGAAGCATTTGGTTTTGTTGATTTATTGGCGGAAGCCGGTCAGAAAATATGGCAGATTTTGCCTCTTGGGCCAGTGGGGTATGGAAATTCACCTTATCAGTGTTACTCGGCTTTTGCGGGAAATATTCTTTTGATTAATTTAAAGAAACTAGCAGATGAAGGTTTGCTGGATAAAAATGATGTTAAAAACAGTCCCCGTTTTAATTCCGGCGAAGTGGACTTCGCAGATGTTGAAAAATGGAAATCGCCGTTGTTACATAAAGCATTCCGGAAATTCCAGGCAAATAATTATGGTGAGTTTCACAGCGAATACCAGACTTTTTTAAAGGAACACAGTTGGTGGCTAAAGGATTTTGCTCTTTTTATGTCGGCCAGAAGCCATTTTAAGGGTGAACAATGGACAACCTGGCCTGATGAATTAAAATTCAGAACACCGGTGGGGATTCATAAGTTCCAGACAAAGCTTGAATCTGATGTAAATTTTTGGAAGTTTGCACAATTTCAGTTTTTCAGACAATGGTTTGTATTAAAAAAGTATGCCAATTCAAAAGGTGTCAAAATAATTGGCGATATGCCCTTATATGTTTCAACCGATAGTTCTGATGTTTGGACAAATACTGATATATTTATTTTGGATAAAAAATTAAGGCCCAAACAAGTTGGAGGCGTTCCTCCCGATTATTTTAGCGAAGACGGACAGTTGTGGGGAAATCCGGTTTTTGACTGGAAACGTATACAAGAACGTGATTATGATTGGTGGATGGCCCGTTTGCATTTTAACCTGAATTTATTTGATGAAATCCGGATAGATCATTTTAGAGGGTTGGAATCATTTTGGGCGGTACCGGCAAGCGAAAAAACGGCAAGAAATGGCAAGTGGCTCCCTGCCAAAGGTTACGAAATGCTGTCAAAGTTTAATGACCAGATTGGCCATTTGCCGCTGATAGCTGAGGATTTGGGGCTTATTACAGCTGAAGTGGAAAAAATGCGGCTTGATTTTGGATTACCCGGAATGAAAGTTCTGCAGTTTGCTTTCCGCTCAGACGCTACAAACGAATATCTTCCACACAACTACACTCAAAACTTTGTGGTGTACACCGGAACGCATGACAACAATACGACGCTGGGTTGGTTAAAAGCTTTAAAAGGGAATGAAAAAAAGCTTGTGAAACTGTATTTGGGAGGAACCGGCAAAGAGGCAGTGAAAAATACGATTGAAATGACATGGGCTTCTACGGCCGACACTGCAATTGTTCCTTTTCAGGATATCCTTCAACTGGCGGCGAAAGCGAGAATGAATACTCCCGGAACAGCCAGTGGAAACTGGGGCTGGCGCTTTCGGTGGAAACAGTTAAAAACCAGACAAATTGAATTTTTGAAAGCGATTACCAAAATTTATAACCGGTGAAGTTTTTTTGTTTTGCAGTATATCCCAATTGTTTTAACAACACAACATCACGGCTTTCATAAATTTTTCAGGTTGCTCGGCATGAAGCCAGTGCCCTGCATCAGAAATATCAACGATGGTTGCTTCCGGATAAATTTCCTTGATGAGTTTTTCATCTTCAGGCAAAATATATCTCGATTTCATTCCGCGAATAAAAATGACAGGGTAACTGGTTATTGGAATCCTGTCTTCGAGCCAACTTTTATTTACACCACTGACAATTTCATCTAGGTTTTCATACAAAACTTCAACATTAATTCGCCACTTGTAACGTTTGGTTTTTTTATCTTTCGCAACATTTTTTAGCAGGAATTGCCTGATTCTTTGGTCATCGATTTTCTCTGCCAGTCGCTCCTCTACATCGTTTCTTATTTCTATTTCATTAAAATCGATGTCTTGCATAGCCAGTAAAATATTCTGATGGAGATAAAACTGACTATCTTCTTTTAACTGCATGTAGTCTTTTGGAGCAATATCTGCAATTACTAATTTTTCTATTTTTTCAGGATAGTCGGCTGCAAACCACATGGCTGTTTTTCCTCCCATACTGTGACCCAGAAGTGTTGCTTTTTCGATACCGTGTTTTTCAAAAAACAGATTTAAATCTTCTTTCATGGAATCAAAAGTATGTTCGTCGGAAAACGGAGAACGGCCATGATTGCGCTGGTCTATCAGATAAACGGTGTATCTTTCAGCCAGTCTTTTTCCAATATTTAACCAGTTGTCGGATGAGCCGTACAAACCGTGAATAATGACCAAAGGCGCTCCCTTTCCTTCTTTCCGATAAAATAAGTCCATAAAATAGTGATGCTTTTTATACGATATAAGTTCTTTTGTTAATCAACTTCAAACTTTTAAAATTGTTTGGGATAATTTTATTTCAAACATTCCAGGTATTTCTGAATGGTAGTTTCAAGTCCAAGATAGAGTGCATCTGCAATCAACGCATGTCCGATAGAAACTTCTTTGAGATTTGGAATATGTTTGAACATGTAATTCAGATTTTCAAGACTTAGATCGTGTCCCGCATTTACGTCTATTTCCAGCGAATCGGCAACTTTCGCAGCCTCAACAAACGGTTCAATTGCTTTACTTCGGTTGATGGGGTATAACGATGCATAAGGTTCGGTATACAATTCTATTCTGTCTGTTTTTGTTTCTGCGGCACCTTCAATCATCGAAGGATTAGCATCTACAAATATGGAAGTTCTGATACCGTTTTCTTTTAATTCAGAAATAACATCTTGCAGAAAGCCCAGATTTTTCCATGTATCCCATCCGTGGTCGCTGGTTAGCTGGTAATGTGTGTCAGGAACCAAAGTAACCTGGTCGGCACGGACTTCAATAACCATTTGCAGAAATTCTTTACTCGGGTAACCTTCTATGTTAAACTCAGTGGTTATTAAAGGTTTTATTTCATATACATCTTTTCGTGTAATGTGTCTTTCGTCTGGCCGGGGATGAATTGTAATTCCTTGTGCACCAAATTTTTGACAGTTTGTGGTGGCATCTTTTACACTGGGTACCGCTCCACCCCGGGAGTTTCGTAGTGTTGCTATTTTGTTTATATTTACACTAAGTCTTGTCATTTTAAATAGAAATATTAACGACGCAAGTTACAATTTTCAATTTGAAACGTTAAATTAAAAAAGTAAAGAATTGCTGGCAGAGAGTTTAATATCGGATGTAGTGCCTTCCATAGCCAGTTCTGAAAAAGGACAAAAAGCATTGAGTTGTATGGATGTATACAGGGTTTCACATATTCCTGTAGTTAACAATTCAAATTATGTGGGATTGGTTTCAGATAAAATGATTTACGATTTGGATTTGATCGATAAACCAATCGAAACGGAAATAGAGAAACTGAATACGACTCATGTGCACAAAGAACAGCACATTTTTGAAGTGGCTATTTTAATGTACAAACTCAAGTTAAGTGTAATTGCTGTTCTTGATACCGAGCATTATTATTTGGGTGCAATAACATTATACGATTTAGCCAGAAGATTTGCCCGTTTATTTTCATTGCAGGAGATAGGCGGGGTTATTACTCTCGAAATGAATATAAACGATTACTCTTTGGCTCATATAAGTCAGATTGTTGAAAGCAACGATGTTAAAATTTTAAGTATGTTTCTGAATCGGGAACCGGGAACTTCCAATCTGGATGTCATTCTGAAACTCGATAAAGAAGATTTGTCGCCGTTGATTCAGGCATTTATGAGATATGATTACAATGTTAAGGCGGTTTACCTCGACCACACCATGTTAAACGATTTATATAAAGATCGTTTTGATCAATTCATGAAATTTATGAACATTTAAATGATTCAATTCAAATGAAAGTTGCTGTTTACGGTACTTCGGTTTCTAATGAGTTTGTATCTGTTATCCGTGAATTCTTTACGTTTTTAAAAACAAATAAGATTGAGGTTCAATTGTATAAACCCTTTTATTCGTTTTTAGTTGAAGAGATTAATGTTACGCCCTACTATAACTCTTTTTTTCATTCATATATCGATTTTGATGAAACCAACGAGTTTATATTTAGCGTTGGAGGTGACGGAACATTTTTACATTCGGTGGTAAATATTCGGAATTTTGATATTCCTGTAGTCGGAGTTAACAGCGGACGTTTAGGATATTTAGCCGATATTTCGCAGGAACATATGAACGACGCATTAACTGAAATATTCAATCGCAACTTTTCGGTGGTCGAACGTTCTATGCTTCAGGTTGAATTTCAGGGACGTGAAAATCTGGATTTTAACTTCGCACTAAATGAAATTACTGTTCTAAAAACCGACACTTCATCTATGATTAATATTTCTGCTTATCTTGATAAGGAGTTGTTAAACAATTATTGGGCGGATGGACTGATTATAGCTACTCCTACGGGATCAACAGCCTATTCTTTAAGTGTTGGAGGCCCTATTCTTACACCCGATTCCGAAAATTTTGTAATAACACCACTTGCCCCGCATAACCTGACAATTCGTCCGCTGGTAGTTCCCGACAACTACAATATAAGGTTAAAAGTGGATGGAAGAGGAACCAATTATCTTACATCTCTCGATTTTAGATCGGTACCTGTAGAGTTTTCAACAACAATTACGGTAAAGAAAGCCAATTTTAAACTTAAAACATTACAACTTCCCGAACTGACTTTCTTTAAAACATTGCGAAACAAGCTTATGTGGGGGGTTGATAAACGCAATTAAAATCTTCAGGCTTAACAATTTTTAATCTTTCTTTGGGTTTTATAATAACATTCAGGTATGTTATTTTTAGAATTATATTACTTTTGTACCTCTTGAAAGCTGTAGAGTGCAAAAGGAATTCGGCTTTAGTTCATTGATATTCAATTGGTTGTGAGGGGTTTTCGGGGCTCGGTTCTTGTGTTTTTTTGATTGATTTTGACGTCTGGAAACATACAATTTTGTCCGGTTTTATTCCTGCTTTTTTATGAATATTTGAATTTTGTTTATGCCTGAAACTATTGTAATAAAAAACAATTACGTAGACCAAATGAAAAAGATAGTATTGGGAATTGCAGCAACAGTTTTGATAGCTGTTTCAGGTTTTGCACAAAAAACAGCTGACATAGGGATTTGGGGTGGAACATCAACCTACATTGGAGATGTAAAAGATGTTACTCCATTTCAATCGTTCAAACCAAATTTTGGAGCATTTTTTAGATATAATTTCAACCCAAGAGTTGGCCTGCGTGCTATGTTTTTAACGGGCAATATCGGAGCAGAGGGTTCAATTGAAGAAACACCGTGGGAGTTTAAAAAAGGTGTGCAGGATATCTCTATTCAGGCTGAGATTAATTTTCTAAAATACAGGGTTGGGGATAAAAAAACGCCGTTCTCTCCATATATTTTAGGTGGAATTGGTGTAATGTATTTTCCCTATGAAGTGGATCCTGCATTGATTTACGCATTCAATCAGAACCACAATAAAGGGATGACGGTAATTAACGAATCGACAGTGGCATTGTCGCTGCCGTTCGGAATGGGAGTAAAGACACATTTGGGAGAACGACTAGGAATTGGAATAGAATATTTAATGAGAAAACATTTTGTTGATAAACTGGATAATCTTGACGACCCGCTCGCTTTTATAAATAATGAGGGTAAGGAAACAGTGTATAGTGATTTTTTACATAATAACGATTGGTCAGGTTATCTGGGGGTTCATTTAACATACAAGATATATTTGGGTAAAGAAGCATGCCCTGCATACGATAAGATTTACAGATAATGGAATCGTTCAGAGATAGGTTAAATAGAAACAATATTCCGAGACATGTAGCAATTATCATGGATGGAAATGGCCGGTGGGCAAAAAAGCAGGGAATATCCCGGATTTTTGGTCACGAGAAAGGTGTTGATGCCGTCCGTATTACCGTTGAAGCTGCAGGTAAAATCGGAGTAAAATTCCTTACTTTGTATGCCTTTTCTACCGAAAACTGGGAACGCCCGAAGTATGAAGTTGATGCATTAATGACACTATTAGTCCAAACCGTTGAAGCAGAAACTGAATCATTAATGAAAAACAATGTAAGCCTTGGTGTAATTGGAGATATTTCAAAAATGCCAAAAAGGGTTCGAAAAAAATTAAACAATTGTATTGATACGCTGGGATCGAACACGGGATTACGATTGATCCTTGCGTTAAGTTACAGTTCTCACTGGGAAATTCTTGAAGCAGTTAAAAACATTGTACAAGATTCCAAAGACCGAAAAGTAATTCCGGAAGATATTAATGAAAAACTGTTCCGAAAATATCTTGCGACAGCAGATTATCCTGATCCTGAACTTTTAATTCGCACAAGTGGCGAACAACGAATCAGTAATTTTTTGCTTTGGCAGATTGTTTATACTGAATTGTATTTTACAAATAAGTTATGGCCCGATTTTGGGGAAGAAGATTTGTATGAAGCCATTTACAATTATCAGAACAGAGAGAGACGATTTGGAAAAATAAGTGAACAGTTAAATAGCTAATTAATATATGTTTAGAATGCGAAAGCCATTTGTAATCGTACTGTTTTTAATGCTTTTTACTCTGCCTAATGTGTATGCACAGGTAGCCGACAGTACCAATTTCTCAATTTATTATTCCAGCCCAAGACAATACACCATTGCCGATATAAAGATTTCAGGTATTCGGTATCTGGATAAAACAGTTTTGGTGCAATTATCAGGATTATCGGTTGGGGACGAAATAGAAGTGCCGGGAGAGGCAATTACTACAGCGATAAAAAAATTGTGGCAGCAAGGGCTGTTTTCAGACGTTCAGATATCAGCTACAAAAGTTGTCGATAACCAGATGTGGCTTGATATTTACCTGCAGGAAAGACCGCGACTTGCAGATGTTAATTTTTACGGAGTTTCAAAATCAGAAAAAGACGATATAATTGAAAAGGTTCTCCTTTTAAAAGGCAGTCAGGTTACCGATCATCAGGTAAATAGTGCTGAGCGAACCATTAAAGGTATTTTTACTGAAAAAGGCTTTTTGAATACCGAGGTTAATATTGTTCAACGAGACGATACGACGCAAAATAACAGTATTATTCTTGACATCTATATCGATAAGAAAGAAAAAGTAAAAGTCAATAATATTGATATCGAAGGCAATGAAGCTTTAACCGATGTTGTATTGGAGCGGGCAATGAAAAAGACCAATGAAAGAAGTTGGCGAAATTTTTTCCGCACCAAAAAGTTTCTCAGGGAAGAGTACAGAAAAGATAAAATTGCCCTGGTTGATAAATACAACGAAAAAGGCTACCGCGATGCTGTAATCGTTGACGACACAGTCAAACAGGTAGAAGTGGGTAAGAAGGATAAACCCAGGGTAGATATTGATATCGATGTTGAGGAAGGAGATAAATATTACTTTGGTGACATCAGATGGGTTGGGAACACGATTTATCCGTCTGACTATTTGAGTGCGGCCCTCGGGATAAAAAGAGGTGACGTATTTAATCAGAAAATTTTGGATAAGCGCTTGTTTGATAACGACGAGGGATTAAACAATTTGTACCTGGATAAAGGATACCTGTTTTTTAATCTGGATCCGGTTGAAGTCAATATTGAGAATGATTCAATCGATTATGAGATGAGGATTTATGAAGGGAAACAGGCTACCATAAACAAAGTCCTTATTACCGGAAACACAAAAACACATGAGCATGTTGCTCGTCGTGAGTTGCGGACATATCCCGGGGATTTGTTTAGTAAAACATTGTTAATGCGATCATACAGGGAATTGGCACAACTGGGGCACTTCGACCCGGAAACGATAAATCCCGATGTCCGACCGCACCCGGAAGAAGGAACAGTAGATATTGAATATCAGTTACAGGAAAAAGCCAACGACCAAATCGAACTTTCAGGTGGTTGGGGAGCCGGAATGTTTGTGGGATCAGTAGGCTTAAAATTTGCTAATTTTTCCGTTCGTAATATTTTTAACCGCGAAGCATGGAGGCCCTTGCCTACAGGAGACGGACAGACATTGAGCCTTCGTTACCAAACCAGTGGTCGCTATTACCGAACAATTAGTTTATCGTTTATCGAGCCATGGCTGGGAGGTAAAAAGCCAAATTCGTTCTCTCTTTCATTATCTCATTCAAGAATTAATTATAGTGCAAATAAGTACTACAATAATTATAATTCATACGGTGGCTATTCCCCTTATGGCTATGGAGGTTATTCTCCCTACGGCTATGGAGGTTATTCTCCTTACGGATATGGATATTCTCCGTACAGTTATGGCGGCTATGGATATTCTCCTTATGGTTATGGTTACGGTTATGGAAATTATGGTTATCAATATAACTACGAATCAGAAGACGATGGTGACAGTTCTGACGATCAGATTTGGGAAACCACTGCCTTAGCCTTGGGATACGGATACAGATTGTCGTGGCCTGACGATTATTTTACGGTTTATCACGAAGTTTCGATGGAACACTACAGGTTACAGAATATGGGAAGTTATTTCTATTTCTTGGCCGATGAAAATGGAGATGTAAACGGAACATTTAACAACCTGAGTTTTAAAACTGTATTTGGTCGAAACTCTGTCGATGCTCCGATTTATCCCCGTAACGGTTCTAATTTTTCGTTGTCTTTGAAATTAACACCTCCGTTTAGTGTGTTTTCAGGGAAAGATTATAGTTCGGCCGATATTAGCAACGATGAAAAATATAAATGGATTGAATATCACAAGTGGTTGTTTAAGGGACAGATGTATAATCCATTATCAAAAGACAGTAAATTGATTTTGCGTACTGCTTTCGAAATGGGATTTCTGGGTTATTATAATAAAAATATCCCTTCTCCGTTTGAAGGATTTATTGTGGGTGGTTCAGGAATGTCGGGATATAACATTTACGGGACTGATTATGTTTCTTTACGCGGATACAAGGATTATAGTTTAAGCCCGAGTAATGGTTCTAAAATGTATTCCAAATTTACAATGGAAATGCGCTACCCGATTACTTTGAAACCGAATGCCCAGATTTATGCTTTAACCTTCCTCGAAGGAGGTAATGCAAATACAAGTTTCCAGAATTATAACCCATTTAAACTTTACAGGTCGGCAGGTGTTGGTGTACGTATTTACCTTCCGATGTTCGGATTGATGGGGATTGACTGGGGATACGGATTTGACGATGTGCCTGGTGTAACAGGAGAGAACGGCAGTCAGTTCCATTTTGTTATCGGGCAGCAATTCTAGCGGTTAATGATTTGGCACAAAATATGATATATGGAATTTCAGTTAATATAAATTAAGAATGCCATGAAAAAAGTAGTTTTAACATTTGCTGTAATTTTAATCGTAGCAGGAATATCTTTTGCTCAGAAATATGCATTTATCGATTCTGAATATATACTCGAAAATATTCCGGCTTTTACAGCGGCGCAGGAACAGCTCGACCAATTGTCGTCTCAGTACCAAAAAGAATTGGAATCAATGCATGCCGAGATAGAACAAATGTATCAGGATTATCAGGCAGAGAGTGTTTTGCTTTCTGAAGATATGAAACGCAAACGCGAAGATGTAATCATAACAAAAGAAAAAGATTACAAACAGCTTCAGGCAAAGTATTTCGGGCCCAATGGCGACTTGTTTAAAAAGCGTCAGGGACTCGTAAAACCAATCCAGGATGACATTTTTAATGCCGTTCAGGAAATTGCGAATGAAGGAAGTTATGCAACAGTTTTTGATAAGGCAGGAGGTACTACATTGTTTTATACAAATCCGCGGTACGACCTTAGTGATCAAGTTCTGCAAAAACTCGGATATAAATAATTAATAATTATATTTGTGACCAAAAATTTAATACTACATTGACTATGAGAAATTTATTAAAACTCTTTGCTGTTATTCTGTTGATGGGTACAACAGCATCTATTAATGCGCAAACACTTAAATTCGGACATATCGATTTGCAGGCTTTGGTTCAGGTTATGCCGGAAAGAACAACTGCTCAAACGGAAATGAATGATTTTCAGGCTGATATAGAAGAAATTTTTGGTGGAATGCAAACTGAACTGCAGCAGAAATATACCGAGTTCGAACAGTTGGGAGAAGAAGCTTCTGAAGTAAAAAGAAAT
Organism: Maribellus comscasis; assembly: GCF_009762775.1. GTDB lineage: Bacteria > Bacteroidota > Bacteroidia > Bacteroidales > Prolixibacteraceae > Draconibacterium > Draconibacterium comscasis. The sequence continues at coordinate 4,539,505 of NZ_CP046401.1, forward strand.
GCTAAAATAACTGAGATTCAGGATTTACAGCAAAGAATTGAAAATTACCGTGCGACTGCTCAGCAGCAAATTCAGCAAAAAAATGCCGAAGTGTTTCAGCCAATTGTTGAAAAAGCTCAAAAAGCTGTGGAAGAAGTAGCTAAGGAGCAGGGATTGATTTATGTTTTTGATATTAATGCGGTTATATATAAATCGAATCAAAGCATTGACGTACTGCCACTGGTAAAGAAAAAATTAGGAATTGAATAAGTAGACAATATTTGATATAAAAAAGCCATTTGTCAGTTCAGACAAGTGGCTTTTTTATTTAGAAAACAATCATCTATTATTGGATTGAAACAGATTTAGAATTATATTTAGTCAATCTGAATTCTAATTAAAGATCTTATGAACTCTACCGATAAAGGAATAAATGAAAATATTGCATTGAATGTTCCTGAAAAGACAATTCTTTTTGAAATTGCCTGGGAGGTATGTAATCAGGTTGGAGGAATTTACACGGTTATTCGTTCAAAGGTTCCGTCTGTAATTCAAAAATGGGGAAAAGACAACTACTTTTTAGTAGGGCCTTATTTCGCAGAACAGGCCGCAGCTCATTTCGATCCTGCTACCGATTTTTCTACACCAATAGGTAAAGCTGTTTTGAAAATGCAGGAGCGGGGTTTTGACGTTTATTACGGGCAGTGGATAGTTTCAGGAAGACCCAATGTAGTTTTGTTTAACCCGTATTCAGTTTACGACAAACTGGGCGAAATAAAACATTTTCTGTGGCAGGATTTTCATATATCAATGCCGGGTAATGATGAGCTTCTTGACAAAGTAGCAGCTTTTGGTTACCAGGTAAAAGAGTTTTTTCATTATCTGTGTTCAACCAAATTTTGTGAAGGCCCTGTAATTACACACTTCCACGAATGGATGGCGGGACTACCTATTCCCGGAATTAGAAAAGAGAATTTAAATATTAAAATTGTTTTTACGACGCATGCAACGCTTCTGGGGAGATATTTGGCGATGAATGACCACCGGTTTTATGATCATTTGCCATTTTACAACTGGGAGGCAGAAGCAACAAAATTTAATGTTAAGTCCATTGCTGAAATTGAAAGAGCTTCAGCTCATGGTGCACATGTTTTTACTACGGTAAGTGAGGTGACAGGAAAAGAATGTACCCACTTGCTGGGGCGAACTCCTGATATGATTTTGCCCAACGGATTAAATATAAGACGTTTTGAAGCCTTACATCAAATACAAAATCAACATGTTCAGGTGAAGGAACAGATTCACGATTTTGTAATGGGACATTTTTTTCAAAGCTACTCCTTCGATTTGGATAAAACATTGTATTTCTTTACATCGGGAAGATATGAATATCACAACAAAGGATACGATTTGACATTGGAAGCCCTCGCCAGGTTAAACTGGAAAATGCAACAGGCAAATTCAGACATGACAGTTGTTTCGTTTTTTATAACAAAACGACCGTTTTACACATTTAATCCTGATGTTTTGCATTCCAAAGCACAAATAGAAGACGTTCGCGGGGTTTGCGAAGAAATAAAACAACAGGTAGGTAAACAGTTGTATACAAAGATTACTTCGTCGGATGGACCTTATCAGTTCCCCGATTTAAGTGCGCTGGTTGATGACTATCTTCGCTTGAAATTAAGAAGGAATGTTCAAAGTTGGAAGACGCATCAGCTGCCTAAAATTGTTACTCATACTTTAATCGATGATGCAAAAGATGAAATATTGAATTTTCTTCGTACTGCCAATCTCGTTAATAACCGGCACGATAAAGTTAAAGTGGTTTATCATCCTGATTTTATCTCCACTTCAAATCCCTTGTTTAAAATGGATTATAACCAGTTTGTTCGCGGATGTCATTTGGGAATATTCCCGAGTATGTACGAACCATGGGGATACACCCCGCTTGAGTGTCTGGCGAGTGGATTGCCTTCGATAACAAGCGATATGGCCGGATTTGGCGATTATGTAGTAAAAGAAGTATCCGGCAACGACGCAAAAGGTTTATATATAATCAACCGCAGGGGCCGCGATTTTTATGAAGTTGCTGAAGACCTCGCCAACAAATTGTTTGCTTTTGTGCAGATGTCACGTCGTGAACGGATTGCCCTTCGGTATCGGTGTGAAGAAGCGTCGCTTCATTTCGATTGGTCAAATCTTGGCAAATATTACGATGATGCTTATAATCTTGTAATAGAAAGATAACTGAAATAAACTGAATGAAGCGAGCTCCGATTGGTATTTTTGATTCCGGTTACGGTGGATTGACAGTTTTAAAAGAAATTGTAAAGGTCTTGCCTGAATACGATTTTCTGTATTTGGGAGACAATGCTCGTAATCCCTATGGAACACGATCTTTTAAGGTGGTTTACGAATATACCCTGGAAGCCGTAAAATATCTGTTTTCTCAAAATTGCCACTTAATTATTATAGCGTGTAATACAGCTTCAGCAAAAGCACTTCGGAATATTCAGCAGCTTGATTTACCCAAGATTGCACCGGAAAGAAGAGTTTTGGGGGTTATCAGGCCCAGTGTCGAAAAAGTAGCCGAGATCACTAAGAACGGTCATGTTGGGGTTTTGGGAACCGTTGGTACAGTTACCTCTGAATCCTACCCTATAGAATTGCAAAAATGGTCGGGAGGCAAAGTAAAATCAACAGTCCAGGAAGCCTGTCCGATGTGGGTCCCCATTGTAGAAAATAACGAAATCGAGACGGAAGGAGCGGAGTACTTTATTAAAAAGAATATTGAAAATATTCTCGTTAAAGATAAGGAAATTGACACATTGATTTTAGGTTGTACCCATTATCCATTGCTTATTAATTCTATTCAAAAATATGTTTCCAAAGGAATTCGTGTTCTTGAACAAGGTGAAATTGTTGCAGAGAAGCTGATCGATTATCTGGCACGTCATCCGGAAATTGATTCAAAAATATCCAAAAATGCAACAATCGAATTTCAGACTACTGAGGTAGCTAATAATTTTGAAGAAAAGGCAGCCTTGTTTCTTGAAAAAGAAGTGTCGGCTTACACAATTCATTTATAAAAGAAATCAGGGTTTTAAACTATCTCCCTGATGACTGTTTTCATTTCATTTTCTTTTTTTGAAATTTCAGAGACCAGTCGGAATTGAGCCCGGGCGCGTTCGATGTTATGATCTGCGTGTTTAATTTTATAATAGACATCACCGTCCAGATAATCAGTTAAAAAGCGAAGCCCCATAATAAAAGTCATAAATTTGGCTGAGTGGGGCAGAAGTTCAATTTCTTTTTCGGTTAAGAATGATTTTGTTTCATCAAGAAAACCACGGGCAAACGATTTGTAAATTTCCAGATCTAAAGTAATTTTGTCTAAGTCAGTTTCATCTTCCTCTGTTGTGCAGGCGGCGGTTCTGATGGCATCTCCAAAGTCGAAGTGAACCAATCCGGGCATTACTGTATCCAGGTCAATCACACAAAGAATCTGACCATCTTTGTCAAACAGAATATTGTTGATCTTGGTATCGTTGTGTGTTATTCGCGAAGGAATTTCATTGTTTCTGTGTGCACGGATTAGTGTGTGCATCTCCTCCTCATGTTCCAGAACAAAATCAATCTCTTTTTGAGTAAGCGAAATTCGGTTCTGAAAATTAACCTCCAGAGCTTTTCTGAAATTTCGGTAACGAAATTCAATATTATGAAAATCTACAATTGTTTCGTTTAAAGGTTTTCCGGGAAGATCGGCAAGTTGTTGTTGAAAGTGCCCAAAACCTTTTCCGGCAAGAAATGCATGTTCCGGATTTTCTATCTTCTCAACACTTTGACTGCCTTCTACAAAAAGAAATACCGCCCAGTAATTTCCTTCAACATCTTTTAGAAAATATTCTCCTGTTTTAGTCTGAATATGTGTGATGACTTTTTTATCGGTTTCACCAACTCCCTGCGATTCCAATTTCTTACGAATGTGGTCGGTTACCCTGATGATGTTTTCCATCATTCCGGCAATGTCTTTAAAAACATAATGATTCTTACGCTGAAGAATATAATCCGACAGTCCTGTTTCTTTAATACTTATTTTAAACGTATCGTTAATGTGCCCGTTGCCAAAGGGTTCAATGTTCTCAACAGTTCCGTTGATACTAAATTGTGAGGCGATTTCAAAAAGAGGATATGACATGACTAAAATAATTTTTCGGGATATTCACCTTTGTTAATTAATTCCCTGATTTTTTCAACTACAAAAGGTTTGTCTTCTTTGTATGTTACTCCAAACCAGGGTGAATTTGCTTCTAAAACTTGTACTTCAACTTTTTTTTCCTGAATCAATTCAAAAACTACCGACGGAATATACATCTCTGATTTTGGTTTGTGAATTTCGGTTTTCAGGAAATCGATAAATTTTTCTTCCAGAATATCAAAGATGGCAGGTTTAAACCCCCAGTTATTCATCGAAACTATTTCATTTCCTGTTAATTGGTTTTCGATGCCCCCTTCTTCAACGGAAACAATTTCTTTTCCTTTTTTTAGAATTTTAGTTGTTTCTACAATCTTTTGAAGATTTTTTTCTCTATCAACATCACAAATTCCACGCGATACTGTTCCGAAATCAGATAAAGTATTTTTTAAACGATATCCTACCATTGAATATTCAGATTCTTTTTTTGATTCAGAAAGGTAATCAGCCATTACTTTGTATGCATTGTAGCCATAAAAATCGTCGGCATTCAGCGCACAAAATGGTTCTTTTACTGCGTCTTTGGCAACCAGGATGGCATGTGCAGTCCCCCAGGGCTTTTCACGTCCTTCCGGGAGAGTAAATCCTTCCGGCAGGTTGTCGAGTTCCTGGTAAACATATTCCACCTGAATTTTTCCCTGCAGTTTTTTGTCAAATTTTTCTTTAAAAGCATCGGCAAAACTTTCGCGAATAATAAAAACAACTTTGCCAAATCCAGCTTTTATAGCGTCGTAAATCGAATAATCAATAATTGCTTCGCCGTTTGGCCCCACAGGTTCTACCTGTTTTAGTCCACCAAAACGGCTTCCCATTCCTGCAGCAAGTATCAATAAGGTAGGTTTCATAAATTGTTTTTTTATTAATTAGATGTTCTGATTTTATGTCCGCTTATGGCATAGTAAAAAATAAAAAGAAAGCATGGAACAGCAATCCAGTATGCATTTTGCGCTCCTACAGCGTCTTTCAGAAATCCATAAAGTGTTGGAACAACAGCACCACCAACAATAGCGGTTACCAATAACGAAGAACCTGCTTTGGTAAATTTACCGAGGTCGGCCATTGCCAGCGGCCATAATGCAGGCCACATTAAAGAACAACCCAGTGCCATCAAAAAGATAAACCAAATGGAGATGGCGGCCGGTGTAAATACAACTAAAAAGGAACCGGCAAGAGCAGTTACAGCGCTAATAAGAAGGGCTTTTGACTGACTCAGGTATTTAGGGATAAAAATTACGCCGCAAAGATATCCAATGGTCATCCCGATAGGAGCAATCCAGGCATAAAGATCGGCATTTGGGAGGTTCAAACTTACCGCATAATCTACCAGGGTTCCCAATGAAATTGTTTCAACACCTACGTAAAGAAAGAGCGTGATACTGCCCAGTATAAGGTGCGGAAACTGAAATATGGAAGTTTTGCCAGCTGCATAAGGAGCTTCTTCAACACTGTCAGAATCTTCTCCGGCTGCTTTTACTTCAGGAAGTCCTGAAAAATAGGCAAGCAGTCCGAGGAGAATAAATATGCCAATAATAATGTAAAACGGCAGGTTAATATCAGTTAACATTACATCGTCAACGCTCTTGTTAATTACAATTGCCAAAAAAACAGGAGAGATTGGCCAGGCCAGTTTGTTGGCAATTCCCATAATGCTCATTCGTTTAGCAGCGCTTTCAAGTGGCCCCAAAATGGTAATATACGGGTTTACCGATGCCTGAAGGAATGCATTTCCCATTCCACTTACAAAAGAAGCAAACAAAAAAAGCGGTAAACTTTCTAATTTAGCAGAAGGAATAAAAAGGTAGAAACCCAATGCAAACATCAGAAAGGATATGGCCATGGTGTTTTTGTATCCAATTCTTTTGATAAGCATTGAAGCCGGATAGCTAAAAATTAGAAATGCAGAAAATGTAGCTGCGATTACCAAATACGACTGACCCGATGAAATATGAAGTGCTTTGTTCAGTAAGGGAACCAGATAACTGTTGATTCCCAGAGCAAATCCAATGGCAAAAAACATAATCCCGACAATGATTAAAGGGAAAAGGTACGACTGCTTCTTTTCAGCAGAGACAGTTGTTTTTGTGCTCATAATCTTTTTATTTTATCAGGTAAATCTCGCTTAGTAATTTCTCATACGAAAGAAGGAAATCTTTTTGATAAAATAAAATGTTTATTGAAAAAGTTTTTAATTTTTTTAAAAAGATATCTTTTCCAAACTTTTTTATTTTAAAAGATTTGAGTGTTATTATGTAATTACTGAGAATTTATTTGTACCAACTGGCATACATACCGTAAGAATTTGCTATGCGGTTAATTTCTCCCTCAAGCAAATCTTCACTGATTTCTTTTATTTTCTTAGCGGGAATTCCGGCGTAAACACTACCTGACTCAACAACAGTACCCTTTGTAACAACGGATCCTGCAGCAATAATTGTATTACTTTCAACAACTGCGTCGTCTAAAATTACCGAATTCATACCAACCATAACATTGTCTTTTATTGTGCAACCATGAACAATAGCTCCATGGGCAATGGTTACGTTATTTCCGATATTGGTTGGTGACTTTTTGTATGTAGCATGTATTACTGCGTTATCCTGTACATTGGTATTGTTTCCTATTTTAATATAATGAACATCCCCACGCAGTACGGCATTAAACCAGATACTACAATTATCTCCCAATGAAACATCTCCTATAATTGTTGCCGTCTCTGCTAAAAAACAACCATTCCCAATTGCTGGTGTTTTACCGTTTAGAGTCTTTAATAGTGCCACTATCTATAATAATTTTAAATTGGTTTCAAATATATTAAAACCTTTAAATAATTGAATATGTCATTACAAACTTGTTAAATAATGGTTATTTTTGTTTGTCGTAATTAGTGATAAAAAATTTATGGATTCGATTCTGAAATTATAATCTTTTAATTTTGGGGTCGTTTTTCTTTTGAATTAAAGTTTTTAATGTATAAAGAATAATTAAATGAAGGATGCAAAAGTAATTGAGTTGGATGAAGTCGCCATACGATTTTCAGGTGATTCAGGTGACGGAATGCAGCTTACAGGTACGTTGTTTTCGGATGCTACAGCTTTGTTGGGAAACGATATTTCGACTTTTCCCGACTATCCATCCGAAATCAGAGCTCCACAGGGAACGGTTGGAGGGGTGTCAGGTTTTCAGGTACAATTCGGACAAAAGCAAATTAATACTCCGGGCGATTATGCGCATGTTTTGATCGCGATGAATCCGGCGGCAGTTAAGGCCAATGCAAAATTTATGAAGCCCGGGGGTACCATAATTTATGATTCCGATGCTTTCAATGAGAAAAATCTAAATAAGGCGAATTTCAAAACTGACGATCCATTTGGAGAATGCAACCTTGATGATTATTTTAAAATTCCGGTTCCGATTTCGAGCTTAACCAAAGAAGGATTAAAAGATTTTGGTCTGGATAACAAAAGTGTTTTACGAAGCAAAAATATGTTTGCTTTAGGTTTGGTTTGCTGGATGTTTAATCGCCCGCTCGATTACATCGAAGAGTTTATCAAAAATAAATTTGCCAAGAAACCAGTTGTGGTTGAGTCAAATGTTAAGGTGTTGCATGACGGTTACAACTACGGAATGAACATGCAGCATATGACTCCGAGTTATCTGGTAAATCCGGCAAATATTGAAAAAGGGACATACAGAAATATTAACGGAAACCATGCTACAGCCTGGGGACTGCTTGCTGCCGCTGAGAAATCGGGCCTGGAACTGTTTTTAGGCTCGTATCCGATTACTCCAGCAACTGATATTTTATCGGCACTCTCGGAAAGAAAAGACTTAGGTGTAAAAACATTTCAGGCGGAAGATGAAATTGCCGGTATAACATCGGCGATAGGAGCTTCTTTTGCCGGCGACCTGGCTGTGACCACTACATCCGGTCCGGGGCTCGCATTAAAATCGGAAGCCATCGGTTTGGCAGTTATGGCAGAGCTTCCGCTGGTAATTGTTAATGTTCAAAGAGGTGGTCCTTCAACCGGACTTCCAACCAAAACAGAACAGTCTGATTTAATGCAGGCTTTGTATGGGCGAAATGGTGAAAGTCCGGTTGTTGTATTAGCCGCAAGTACTCCTTCCGATTGTTTCTGGTACGCTTTTAAAGCAGCAAAAATTGCATTGGAAAGAATGGTTCCGGTTCTGCTTTTAACCGATGGTTTTTTGGGAAATGGAAGTGAACCATGGAGAATTCCAAAAATGTCGGAACTTCCGTCGATTACTCCACGGGTAGCAAAAGACGCCGGGAGTTTCCAGGCCTACAAACGTGATTCTGAAAACCTGGCCCGCGAATGGGCTTTCCCGGGAATGGCAGGTTTTGAGCATAGAATTGGTGGCCTGGAAAAGAATGAGACAGGCACTGTAAGTCATGATCCGGATAACCATCAAAAAAACACTGAGATTCGTGAAGAGAAAGTTCAGAGAGTGGTAGACATGGTTCCGGATTTGGAAACATGCGGTGACGATGAAGGAGACGTTTTGGTTGTTGCCTGGGGCGGAACATACGGGCACATGATAAGTACAGTTCGCGAACTCAGAAAAGAAGGTAAAAATGTGAGCCTTGCTCATTTTAATTATATCAAACCTCTTCCCAAGAATACTGCTGATGTATTCAGTAAGTTCAAAAAAATTATTGTATGTGAGTTGAATCTTGGGCAGTTTGCTTCCTATCTGCGGGACAAAATGCCGCAATTTGAATACCACCAAAACAATAAAGTAAAAGGCTTACCATTTACTGTGAATGAATTGAAACAGAGCGTTTACAAATTACTGGAGGATTAAAAATGACAGATTTAAAATATACCATAAAAGATTTTAAAAGCGAAAATGAAGTTCGCTGGTGTCCGGGGTGTGGTGACTATGCAATTATGAATGCTGTTCAACGGACTATGGCCGGAATGGGAATCCCGCGTGAAAAGTTTGCTGTTATTTCCGGTATCGGGTGTTCTTCCAGGTTTCCCTATTATATGAGCACGTTCGGATTTCATACTATTCACGGGCGTGCTGCAGCTGTTGCCTCCGGTGTAAAAGCTGCAAATCCCGATTTAAGCGTTTGGGTAATAACAGGCGATGGCGATGCAATGGCAATCGGGGGAAATCATTTTATCCATTTGATCCGCAGAAATATGGATCTAAATCTTGTTCTTTTTAATAACAGAATTTATGGTTTGACAAAAGGACAATATTCTCCAACATCAGATCGTGGAGTTAAAACAAAAACATCTCCTTTTGGTACTGTTGAAGATCCATTTGTGCCGGGACAGTTGGTAATTGGAGCAAGAGGAACATTCTTTGCGCGCTCCATTGATAGTAATATTAAATTGAGCCAGGAAGTTTTTGACGGTGCAGCAAAACATAAAGGTACCTCGGTAGTTGAAGTACTTCAGAATTGTGTCATCTTTAATAATGGAATTCACAATGCAATAACAGATCCGAATCACAGGGCCGATCGGCAGCTGATCCTTGAACATGGAAAACCCATGCTTTTTGGTGAGGAAAATGAAAAGGGAATTATTTTCGATAAAGGAAAGTTGAAAGTGGCCAAAGTTGGAGAAAATGGTGTGACAAGGGACGATGTGCTTGTACATGACGCGAATGAGCCGGATCCGACCATACACATGGCGTTAATTAATATGCAGTTGCCTGATTTTCCGGTAGCATTTGGTGTAATCAGGAGTGTATCTGCACCGGTTTATGATGTTGAAATGGAGGCGCAGATTAAAACTGTTCAGCAAACCAGAAAAATTAAAAATGTAGATGAGTTACTGAGCTCAGGAAATACTTGGGAAGTGACGACCGAGAATGGATTAACCGGTAAAGATTGTTCAAAATTTGAGTTTAAATAACAACAAATAATACCTAAACAAAAAGCCTTGCAATACAGCAAGGCTTTTTTTGTTCCTCTCTACTAAAATTAATTAATTTAACTCGAACCATTCCGGATGTTTTATGAAAATACCAGCGTCTAATCCGGGATAAAATGTATAAACAATTTTTAATGCATCTGCATACTCGATGTTTTTTGTTTTAACATAATCGTACAAATGAGTATAATTAGATAAAGCAAATTCAACAGAGTAGCCAGCATAAATAATATTCCAAAAGGCTTCAAGTTCATCACTCGAGGCAGAAAAAAGCTCTTCGGCAATATCCTGAAACCGTTGGGAAGGAATTACATCCCGGATTTTTTGTAGATAATTTAAAGTTGTCTTGTGTCCCATTTAATAAAAATTTTGCGTCCATCTTATCATGGGGTAAAAGTATTAAACTTTGCGAATGAAACCATTTGATAACTTACTGGAATAGGAGGTAATAATAGCTGAATTTTAGTCAGTTAAATGCTGATCGTCAATGCTGGAGGGAGCTTGAACCTTGAATTTAAACTAAATATAAATTGTAGTTATGTTAAAATTTTATGTTCTCCTTTTTTATTACCGGCATATTTTCAAAGTCTTGTAAAGCGTTTATTAGCCCGGCTTTTGTGTATCTGTTGAGGTCTTCAGGTGAGATTTTGCATACCTCAATTTTTCTTTTATATAACAGTCGTTCGCGTTGGGTCCCTTTTAGTAGTGGAGCGTCTGGTGTCCACCATTTTTTGCCATCAAAAAATATGACGTTCGCTGTAAAGCTGTCGGTAATATATCCTTTACTGACAATAAGAATATCGTCACAATCTTTTCTTCTTTCAAATAATTCCTGAAGTGCGCTTCGGTTTGCATATTTTAAATGATAATCTATCTCGTTATCTTCAATCAATTTCAGGCTCTCAATTTTTCTGTAACGATGAGGTAAAAATTCAATTTTTTCAATCTGTTCCGAATAAGTTACTCTGCAACGGAAAAGTCCGGCTTTGCAGTGTTCAGGAATTTTTATATGGTCCGATAAATTAATTTCCTCAGAAGTTTGAAATGCTTCTTTTCTGGCACTGTTCATTCTTGCGTTGTGCCATTTTAGATGAAATGATTTTCCGTCCTTACATTTTATGGTTTCAAACAATGGGGACATAGACTTTTTTTAGTAATTCTTCATATTCATTTTCCAATTCGCTCATAAAAGTAATTCCCCCGCCACTTTTGTAAAATAACCGTCCGTTTATATTTTCAATAAAGCGAATAAGAACGCAGGAATCCAGGTTTTTACCATTAAAATAACCAAACACCCCGGTGTAATAACCACGATCGTATTTTTCGGTATTTTTTATAATTTCCACCGTTTTTTTCTTTGGTGCTCCGGAAACAGAACCTGCCGGCAATTGAGAAAAAATAATGTTTCCAATATTTTCGCAATAGTCTTTGGGAAGGTCTCCTGAGATCTGGGAACTAACCTGCCAGAGATTTTTTTGGTTGGTTTTTATCAGTTCAAGATAACGGAATTTGTCAACCGAGACATTTTCGGCAATAAGGCTTAAATCGTTTCTGATGAGATCGACAATCGTATTATGTTCTGCTTTCTCTTTGGTATCTTCCAGAATTTTTTTTTCGGAGTTTTTAATTGCTGCATCAATCGTTCCTTTCATTGGAAAAGAAAAAACTTTTCCATTTTCTATTTTTATAAATGTCTCCGGAGAAAAGCAAACAAACTGATTTTTTAACAGGATTTTGTATTTCGCTGAACTTAAATAAAAAATGTCATCCAATGTCAGGTTAGTTTCAATTTCCGTTGGTTGAGTATAGTTGAGTAAATAGGTGTCTCCACCGAAGATATGTTGTTTTATCAAATCAAATCCTGCTTTGTATTTTTCAAATGTCACAGGTTTGGTTTTCCATTTTTGCAGACTCTTCCCGCTTGTTGAAAAGGGTATATTTGAATGACCTGGAATTTTAAACCATATTTTTTCTGATGATTCTGGTAAAGCGCTTACAACTGCGTTTTTCATTTCAAAATCAATCAGAAAAATGAAAGCTTCCCCACTTTTCCCCATTCGATTCATCTGATTTTTTATGTCGCCCTTTTTTTTCATGATTTGCAGCAAAGGTATAAAATTTTGTTCCCTGAAAATGGTGTCAAAATTCAGTAGGTAAACCATTCATAATTTTTATTTTTGATAAAAAATAAAAGCAGATGGATATAGCAAAGAAGATTTCTGAAATAAAACAAACTTTGCCTGAAGAAGTTAAACTTGTAGCGGTGTCGAAAACAAAGCCCAATGAAGATATTATGGTTGCTTATTCTTCTGGTCATAAGGTTTTTGGCGAAAATAAAGTCCAGGATTTAACTAAAAAGTATGAAGAATTGCCCAAAGATATTGAGTGGCATTTTATTGGCCATCTGCAGAGGAATAAAGTAAAATATATTGCTCCGTTTGTTTATTTAATTCATGGTGTGGATTCGGTAAAACTCTTAAAGGAAATAAATAAACAGGGAGCAAAGAACAAAAGAATAATTTCGTGCTTGCTACAATTTCATATAGCCGAGGAAGAAACCAAATTTGGTCTTTCTGTTGAGGAGGCTAAGGAATTGTTAAGCTCAGAACAATATAAGGCGTTTGAGAATATTCAAATAAAAGGCGTTATGGGGATGGCAACCTACACGGAAAACGAAAGCCAGGTAGCAAAAGAGTTTAGAATGCTAAAAAATATTTTTAATACGCTAAAAAATGAATACTTTTCCGACACCAAAGATTTTTGCGAGATTTCAATGGGAATGTCTGACGATTATTCGTTAGCGGTAAAAGAGGGGAGTACAATGGTGCGAATTGGAAGTAAAATTTTTGGCGCCCGTAATTATTAGAACTGCAGAACAGACTTTAAATAAAAATAAAATCAAGATCGATGGCAAATTTAGAAACAACATATCTGGGATTAAAGTTGAGAAATCCTTTGGTGGCGGCGAGTTCAGGTTTGACGAGTTCAGTTGAAAAAATTAAAGAAATGGAAAGCGCAGGAATTGGCGCGGTGGTTCTGAAATCGATTTTTGAAGAACAAATCAATAACGAAGTAACCAGCTTGTTGCTAAAAGATTCGCAAAATACCGCTTATCCGGAAGCCGAAGACTACATCAAAGGATACCTTAGAAGTAATACCGTAACAAAACATCTGGAATTGCTTAAGGCGACAAAAGAAGCAGTTAAAATACCGGTAATTGCCAGTATAAACTGTGTGTCGGCTGAAGAGTGGATTACATTTGCCAAAGATTTCCAGGATGCAGGAGCTGATGCGCTTGAGCTGAATATTTTTTATGTTCCCACCGACAGGACCGAGCGTCCGGGAATGGCCGAGCAATTGTATCTCGATGTATTAAAAAAAGTAAAAATGCAGGTTTCGATTCCCGTAGCTGTAAAATTTGGTGTTCACCATAGTAATATAGTGGGAATGGCCGATAAACTTATGGCCCACGGAGCTGACTCGATTGTTATGTTCAATCGTTTTTATGAACCCGATATCGACCTCGAAAAATTGGAACTTACATCTTCGGAAGTCTTCAGTTCTCCGCATGATATCAGGCGAAGTTTGCGGTGGATTGGTCTGGTTTCCTCTATTCTTCCAAAACTTGAGATTGCCGCTTCAACAGGAATTCACGACGGCAAAGCGGTTTTGAAACAATTGCTTGCAGGGGCACGAGTAGCGCAACTTTGCTCCACACTCTACATCAACGGCAGCGAAGTGGTACCCAAAATGCTGGAAGAAATCACTGACTTTATGAGAAAATGGAATTTCAAAAAAATTGATGATTTCAGGGGACGACTTTCTTATAAAAATATTTCCGATCCTCTTTTGTATGAACGTTCGCAGTTTATGAAATACTTTTCGAACCGGAACTGATAATGACAAAATTTGGGCTGACTTTTTTTTTAATAATCTTTGTAATAAAAACCTTCGCCCAAACCGACACTGTAAAATTTAACTTAAAAATCTACTACGGTTCGGAAAATAACCGTACAAATTTTTGTTCCGATTCGGTAAAAGCTGCTCCTCTGATTCGAATTGAAGGAGATGGTTTTGACGAGGCCAATGAGGGGATTCGGATTTCAGTTGCCAATTACAAGCGTAATGAAGACATTTTGGTTTACAGGGGGAATAAGAATTTTAACATCAACTGGGATTCCTACTACGGCTACCTTGAAATCACAGGCATTGGTACTGCCCAAGAGTATGAACAGGCTGTAAGTGAAGTCTATTATAAGAATATTGCATCAGTCCCGGGTTTAGGCGACAGGTATATTTCTGTTACCTTAAAAGATGCCGACTATCTGCCTGCTACAAAACATTTTTACAGGTTTGTCAAAAAGCAGGATATAACATGGACGGAAGCTCGTGATGCCGCTGCAAAAACCACTTACAACGGTTTGCGGGGCTATCTTGCTACCATTACTTCTTCCGTGGAAAATGATTTTATATGGACAAAAATTGATGGTATCGGATGGATTGGCGCAACCGATGAAGAAGTGGAAGGAGTATGGAGGTGGGTGACGGGGCCTGAAGAGGGAACTCAGTTCTGGCAAGGAACATATCAAAATGGTTACTCGGTTAACGGCCTTTTTTCTTATTGGTCTGAGAACGAACCTAATAATGCCCATGGAGACACCAATAACGGAGTTGGCGAAGATTACGGGCATATGAACCAGAACCCATCAAAAAGAATAAAATCGTGGAATGACTTGCGTTTAAATGGTGATGGCGTAAGTTCTCAATATTATCGTCCTCAGGGATATATTGTAGAATTTGGAGGACTGCCTGGTGACCCGGATTTACAGTTGTCTGCAACTTCGATAATAGAAATTGAAAAGATTGCTTTTTCCGACAAAAAAGATTACGAGGTTTGTTTGGGAGAAAATGTCCGTTTGAATGATATTGAATTGTCAGGTTCCAATAATTACAAATATACCTGGTTGCCAGATCAAAACATCAGCAATGCAAATGTTTATAATCCTTTGGTTTCACCAACACAAGATATAACTTACAAAGTAACCGGAGAGTTAAATGGCTGTGTTTCTGCAGCTGAATATAAAATTCAGGTCAATCCTGCCCCCGTTTCAAAATTGGATCCGGTAAATACCATCTGTGAAGGAAGTTTAATTACCTTAAATCCAGGTGAACATCTGACTTATTTATGGCAAAATGGGGAAATAACTCCAACCATTTCGGTGGAAGATGAGGGAGATTACTCAGTTATTCTAACTAACGAATTCGGATGTAAGCTTGATGCAGAAACAAAAGTGGAGTTTAGTAAACGACCAGAACTGAATTATGAAACAGTGGATACCCTGGTTTGTGGTTCGAAACAGCAGAGATTAAATTTATCATTTGAAAGTGGTACCGCAACTACGGTTTTAAAGGCTTTGCAGGCGAATGTGCAGATTGCGGATGAATCGACTCTTTTGCCAACCATTCAGGTCGATAAGTTTGGAGCTTATCGTTTTGAAATGGAAATTGTGGATGCGATCGGGTGCGAGTTTACGGATACCTTAAATATTGAATTTCATAACCAGCCCTCGGCACAATTTCAACTGGATGAAACAACATGTGCGGGATACAATGTGCAACTCGAATTTAATGGTGTAACATTTGAAGATGCCGTTTTTGACTGGTATTCAAACGACACTTTGTTTTTTTCAGGTATTAATGAAAATACAGTTGAAGTTCCGCTTGGGTACGGTACTTTTAATCGTTCGGTTGGACTTACAATTGATGAACAGGGATGTATTGATTCCTTGGAAATACCAGTGACAGTTAAACCTGTACTGGATTTTTGGCCGGAAACGAACGAGGGATGTACACCGTTATCTGTCCGGTTTGATTATTTGGCAACCGAATCTGTTGAAGGGTTTTACTGGGGATTTGGCGACGGATCGAATTCCGACAGCGAAAAGCCTGTACATATTTTTCAGAATGATGGAATTACTGACCAAAATTTTGATATTTCACTGAAGATTGTTTCTTCAGAAGGATGTGAAAATACCGGGATGATTCAGGATTTGGTAATGGTTCATCCGATTCCAACCCTTGATTTTGACTTTTCAGATGAAGAGTGTTACAGCGAACTTGCTGCAGTAAATTATCAGGGTTCAGCTTCTTATAACGCAATCTTTTTATGGGATTTATCTGATTTTAACTCCGGTGAAATTATTAATCATCCGGCAAATTCAAGGGGTCCTCTGGAGTTTAGGAGGAGCTCGGCACCGACCGTTAATATTGGCTTGCAGGTGATTTCTGAACACAATTGTCCAACCGACTCGATGCGAAAGACATTTAAACGAAAGCCCCTTTTTTATGCAGAGATGGATACGAAGGAAGGATGTCCGCCTTTGGAAGTTAATTTTTCTGCGGAAGCATTTGACCGGGTTGATGAATTGGATTATGCCTGGGATTTTGGTGATGGATACCACAATTCCGGCGAAGTGGTTGCTCATGTGTTTAAGCAATCAGGAAGTGAATTTCAGATTCATTCAATTGCGCGATCTGGATTAACAGGATGTATTGATACTTTTATTTTACCTGAAAAAGTAAATGTTTTTCCACAGCCTATTGCTAAATTTAATGCTGTGCCAAATTCAGCACTTATTAGTTACCCTGTTATTCAATTTGAAAATCAAAGTAATGGCGCAAGCATGTATGAGTGGGATTTTGACGACCTGTCAGTAAATTCTGTTGAGGATAGTCCGGAGCATCGTTACGATGCAATGGGATTTTACGATGTGAAATTAACGGCTACAAATGATTTGGGGTGTATCGATACAATCGTTCATCAAGTTTCCGTAGCTTTCGATAAAGTTTATCCGCCAAATGCTTTTTCTCCAAATGCAACTTTGGAAGAAGACAGAGAATTCAGAATTCATTCGGAAGGAATAACAGACGAAGCCTATCAACTTTTGATTTTTAATCGGTGGGGAGAAAATATCTTTGAGTCAAATAGTCAAGATTTGGGTTGGGACGGCAAAATGAAAAACGGAAATTTTGCTCCTGCCGGAATTTATTCCTGGGTTATTCAATATAAAGATTTTAAGGGTGAAAATCATAAACAACGGGGCACCGTGACTTTGTTGTTTTAAAATTTCACTTCAGGGTTTAATCCTGTCTTTCTTCATAATTTCTTTCTAATCGTGAATTACTTATAATTTGTTAAAAACCACTATTTTTTCAAAAAAGAATAAAACGAAGCATAACAAATTTGTAACGGTTTACGTATTAAGAAATGTCATGGATGCAAAAAAAGAACATACTATTGGATTTGAAGGCAAGCCAATATTTCGCTATAATCCGCAATTTTCTTCAATTGAAGGGAATTACAACAAACCAGGAAATCATCAGTTTGTAGTTCCGTGGCAGATGGCAAAGATGAAAGAAAAAGAAGCAACATTTAAGTGAAGGGCTTGCAGGTGAAAGAAGAGTTTGACTACGTTTGATCAAAGGAAAAGTTCGGAGAAATACCGGACTTTTCCTTTTTTATTTTTATCAAATCATTGGAATCAATAGTTTGTTTTTGACAGGTATTCCATCCAGTCTTCCCAAAAAGAAAGTGAGTGATATTTCATGTGAGCCAAAACTATAGTCAGAAAGTTTTGAAAGAGTGTAGTCAAAACTATATCCAAATTGAAATTTGTCTCTTGCAAAACCCGCCAGTGCAATTATAGAATCCGGACGTTTGTCAAAATTGTTTCTTACCCATCCTCCCAAAAGAAAGGATTTTTCAATCAGGTAAATTCCGAGGTTAACCTGTTTGAATGTTCCCTGTTGCTGGTACATAAGGTTAGGAGAGAAGGTAAATTCGCGTGAAAGCAAGCCGTTATGATGCTTTTTTGTTCTCATTCCTGCGTGAACCGTATATTTTATTGGAATTTTTCCTTTTTGATCTCCTACCAGAATCGATTCATTCGGCTGGTTAATATGAAATGCGCTGGCTCCCCAAAAAATTTTATTGTGTTGTCCAACTGCGCCAATGGAAAAATCAGGGTAAATTTTTTTTTCGTCTGAATAGACCGGAACAGCTCCGGTTATTTCACCACTCAATTGATCGATATTTGACGAGAAAATGAGGTTCTCGACATTAAACTGTTTTAAAACCAGTCCCGACTGTAATCCCATTGTTACAAAACTCCACTGATTAATTTTTAAATGGTATGAATATGAAAATGATGCAGAACTTGTATTCACGACGTTGTTTAATTCTCTGTCGTGCAACAGCTGGAAACCGATACCTGAATTGAATTTTGTTGAAATTTGATCGTAGGAAATGGAATAAGTTGTATAGGTAGCTCCTTTTTGTGGCCATTGGTTCCGGTAACTAACTACTGCACGCGGAAGTTCACTCGTTCCTGCAAACGCAGGATTAACATGTAACGGGTTCGCAAAAAATTGTGAAAATTCGGGGTCTTGCCCCAATGAAACATAGCTTAATATTACTACTAAAACGGAGGAGCATATAAATCTTAATACAATTTGTTTCACACCTTAAAGAAAGCGAAACTTAAGCAATTTTTGCGAGAATTTCATTCAGGAAATATGCTTTTTGAGTGTCAGCTGTTTTTAGTGCACTTGCAATTATTCGCTTTGTCTTTTCAATTATTTCGTCACTCGGAAGATATTCCAGATTATCAACAACGGTAAAAGCTTCAAAAGCGTTTTCCCAGTTATCGTTGATGACAATATTTACAAAAACCGGCAAATAATCGTGGTAGTCGAGGCCATTTTGCCAACAGGCTGTAAGGATCGCTTTTTTTATTGGAATATATTTTTTATTCTCCAGTGCCTCAATAAAAATAGGTACAGTTGTTTTTGCCTTCACATTTCCCAGGAGTTTTGTAATCTCTTTTTCAATTTCCTCTTCCCTGTTTGAAAGCAGCAGGTCAAGCAATATAGGGATATACAATTTATTTCCCTGAACACTTATTTTTTGAATGGCAGCAATAACCGTTGCCTGGTTTGTCGAAAAAAGTTCAGCCTGAATGTTTTTATTTAACTTTTCCTGATTCATTGTTTCTTTGTTTTACAGATTTCAAAATTACACATATAAAAGCGTAAAACAACTTCGTAAACTAAATGTTGCTTCGAAATATTTAACTTTGCGGCTCATGAAAAATATTGAAGAATTAAGTAGCGCAAATATTGGCCGGTTAATGCTGAAATACTTCATCCCGGCTTTTATTGGGGTATTTGTTAATGCTCTTTATAATATAGTCGACCGTATTTTTATAGGACAGGGAGTTGGTGCCGAAGCATTATCGGGTATTTCAGTTATTTTTCCGGTCATGCTAATTATGATGGCGTTTGGAATGTTAATTGGTATTGGCTCGGGGGTTTTTGTTTCTATAAACCTGGGGAAAAAAGATTTTGACACCGCAGAAAAAACTTTAGGTACCGGCTTTGCGCTGATGATAATTGTTTCAGCAATTATTATGATTCTTATTTACGTTTTAAAAGTTCCTATTCTTGAATCGTTTGGTTCAACAAAAGAAACTTTCCAGTATGCAAATGATTACCTGGATATCATAATTGTTGGAATTCCCTTTATGGTTATTGGTTTTTCACTAAATAATATTATCCGCTCAGAAGGAAATGCTCGCATTGCAATGATTTCGATGATTTTAAGTGCCGGTTTAAATATCATTCTCGATCCTGTTTTTATTTTTTGGTTTGATATGGGAGTAAAAGGTGCTGCATATGCAACAAATATTTCCATGTTTGCACTTATGTTGTGGGTTTTGCTTCATTTCAGGGGAAAGCGTTCGCTTGTGAAACTACATCGGAAAAATATTAAGGTTAACATGAACATTGCCGGGGAAATCGTTGCAATTGGGATGGCGCCATTTGCAATGCAGATTGCAAATAGCGTAGTTCAGGGACTTTTAAACAAGAAGTTAATATTATTTGGAGGAGATCTCGCTGTTGGTGCAATGGGAATTATTAATTCGGTAATTTCATTGGTGGTTATGGCAATGGTTGCTGTTAACATGGCTTCGCAACCAATAATTGGATTTAACTACGGCGCAAAATCTATCGACCGCGTGAAGCAAGCCTTGCGTATTTCAGTTGTTTCAGCAACAGTTGTAGCCGTTTTTGCTTTTTTGCTTGTTCAGTCGGTTCCCGGAATAATTGTAAAGCTTTTTAATAACGATAGTCAGATATTATATGATATTGCCATAAAAGGATTACGGTTTGTTACCCTGGCTTTTCCGCTTGTGGGTTTTCAGGTAGTGGCTTCACATTTTTTTCAGGCAATTGGCAAAGCAAAGATTTCGATGTTTGCAACTCTATTTCGACAGGTTATTTTATTGATTCCTTTTTTATTCATTTTACCCGGTTTTTGGGAAATTAATGGAGTTTGGTTGTCGTATCCCCTGGCAGATACCTTGTCGGCAATTGCCGTATTTTTTCTTTTGCTAAGAGAATGGAGAAGGCTAAGTATTCAGGAAGTTACAAAATATGAAGCTGCTTAGGTTTATTTTATTGTTTACCGTTTTGGGAGGATGTTTGTATGTTTTGTTTTTTCAGCCGGAATTACTTGGAATAAATTTATCCAAAAACTCTGATTTTCCATTGGGAAGTCTTGTGTCGTGGTTCATCATTATAACTTTTGTTTTGTTTGTTTACCTGGTTCTTCCAGCAGAATCAAAAACAAAGTCAGATAAAAAGTATAAAACTATTTCCGCGGTTTTTATTTTAATAAGTGCCTTGTGGGGTGTATTTTCCCGTATCCTTGCCGGAAATTGGTCGTGGGTTTTTAACGATATGCGGAATTTTTATGTTTGGGTTTTGTTCACTACGATTTTAATACTTGTTCCTTCAGCAATCTTTATAGTACATATCTTCAGAAGGATTTTCAGAAAAAACAGGTAGAAATAGAATTTTTAAAATTAAATTATTATGAAATTATGTTCTTTATCGTGTAAAAGTCATGATTTATAATTGCTTGTTTTATTAATATTATGATATAATTTATAATATTTAAAATAACAAAATATGGCTATCTCAAAAATAAAAGTAAGTGCTTCTATGGGGGCAGGTTTTAGCACCCAGGTTAATTGTTCACACCCATTTGTAATCGATCAGCCCAAAATGGCAGGTGGCAACGATGAAGGACCCAACCCATTGGAAATATTCTTATCGAGTTTGCCCGCATGTATTTGTGCGATAGGAAGAATTATAGCAACCCAACGCAGAATCAACCTTCGTGGAATTGAAGTAGAAGTAGAAGGGGATATTGATAAAGATTTTCTTTTGGGAAAAACAACAGAAGGCAGAGCTGGTTTTACGGAAATCAGAAGTTTTGTTCATATTGATGCCGACATGACAAAGGAAGAAAAGGAAGCATTTTTAAATGATGTGGCTGTCAGATGTCCCATCGCCGATAATATTGCTCAGAATTCAGTTATTAAACCAGTTGTGGTCGAAAACTCGATGGTTTAAACGAAATAAGTTAGTAGCGTAATGCCATTCCTTTTTTTGGGGAATGGCATTTTTTTTATTCAAGTTTTTCTGCCAATGCCTTTCCGGTATACGAGTCTTCTTTTTTTATCAATTGTTCGGGAGTCCCTTCAAAAATCAGGTTTCCGCCTTTGTCGCCTCCTTCGGGGCCCAAATCGATTATCCAGTCAGCCGACTTAATTATTTCTAAATTATGTTCGATGATAATTATTGAATGCCCGCGCGAAATAAGTGCATTGAAAGAATCAAGTAATTTCCTGATATCGTGAAAATGCAATCCTGTTGTAGGTTCATCAAAGATAAAAAGCGTGGGTGAATCTTTTTCTTTGGCTAAAAAGGAGGCTAGTTTTACACGTTGACTTTCGCCCCCGGAAAGCGTGCTTGACGACTGGCCAAGTTTTATGTAACCCAATCCTACATCCTGCAGGGGTTGCAGGCGTTTTGCAATTTTTTTCTCTGTCGATGATTTTCCTTTTGAGAAAAGTTCAATTGACTGGTTTACAGTCATATTTAGAATATCGTCAATGTTATTGTTTTTGTATTGAACATCAAGGATATCTTCTTTAAAACGTTTGCCGCCACAACTTTCGCACAAGAGAAAAACATCGGCCAAAAACTGCATTTCAACTTTTATTGTTCCTTCACCCTGGCATTCATCACAGCGTCCGCCATCAACATTAAACGAAAAGTGAGAAGGTTTTAATCCCTGTATCTTAGCCGCTTGTTGTGTTGCAAATAATTTTCTGATTTCATCGTAGGCTTTTAAGTAGGTAACCGGATTTGAGCGCGATGATTTTCCAATGGGATTTTGATCAATAAATTCAATGGCATCCAACATTTTGTAGTCGCCAAGGATTGCATCGTGATGACCGGTTCGCTCGCCATACCCTCCCAGAATTTTTGTAAGCGCAGGAAATAGTATTTTGGAAACCAGTGACGATTTTCCAGAACCACTAACTCCTGTTACAACCGACAAGGTATTTAGAGGGAATTTTACACGCACATTTTTCAGGTTATTTTCCCGGGCACCTATAACTTCAATGGAGTTGGTCCATTTTCTGCGTTGTTTCGGAATTTCTATTTTTTCTTCCCCTGTTAAGTATTTAGTGGTTAAACTCTCCGGTTTTGACTGCAATTCGGAATGATTTCCCTGGAAAACAACTTCACCTCCGTGTTGACCTGCAAATGGGCCAATATCAATAATTTCATCAGCTGCACGGATAATCTCTTCATCATGCTCAACCACAAAAACAGTGTTTCCTATTTTTTGCAAACGGTGTAAAACTTTTATCAAACGGTCGGTATCGCGTGGGTGAAGTCCAATGCTCGGTTCATCCAGAATATACAACGAACCGACCAGGCTACTCCCTAATGAAGTAGCTAAATTGATGCGTTGCGATTCTCCTCCTGACAGTGTTGATGACAAGCGGTTTAGTGTGAGATAACCAAGGCCTACATCACATAAAAATTCAAGCCTGTTGTTTATTTCAATCAGGATTCGTTTTGCTATTTCTGTTTCGTGTTTATTTAATTTTAGTTGATTAAAGAATTTTTTTAACTCTGAAACAGGTAACAGCACCAATTCCTGTAATGATTTTTTACCCACTTTAACGTAACCTGCTTCTTTTTTTAACCGACTTCCCTTACATTCCGGACAGGTTGTCTTCCCGCGGTAGCGGGAAAGCATCACTCGGTACTGAATTTTGTAACTTTTTTCCTCGAGATATTTGAAAAAACGGTTTAGTCCTTCAAAATAGCTGTTTCCGGTCCAGAGTAAAAATTTTTGTGCTTCGCTTAGTTCGTAAAATGGTTTATGTA
This sequence comes from Maribellus comscasis, assembly GCF_009762775.1. Classification (GTDB taxonomy): domain Bacteria; phylum Bacteroidota; class Bacteroidia; order Bacteroidales; family Prolixibacteraceae; genus Draconibacterium; species Draconibacterium comscasis. The sequence continues at coordinate 4,562,962 of NZ_CP046401.1, forward strand.
TCGGGAAATCAAATTTTTCGGCACTGTAAATTAGTTGTTGTTTCCATTCGCTCATTTTTTCTCCTTTCCAGCAGGCAATGGCATCCTGGTATACTGAAAGCGACTTGTTGGGAATAACCAAATCTTCATCTATTCCAATAACCTTTCCGTAGCCTTCACATGTTGGGCAAGCCCCCACGGGATTATTAAAACTAAACATGTGTACCGTTGGTTCTTCAAATTCAATACCGTCAGCTTCAAACAGGTTGGAAAATGATTGAGAAACCGTTTCGCCATTTAAGAAAACTTTTACAATACATTCACCGTGTCCTTCATAAAAAGCGGTTTGTACTGAATCGGCTATTCTACTTTGGGTATCGTCATCGTTTTTTACCACGATTCGGTCGATAACAATGTTGCAGTTCCCCTTACAAAACGATTCTGTACCTGATTTTAAGATCTCGTCTATCCGCTTTATTTCATCGTTTATTTCAAGTCTTGAAAATCCCTGCTGCATTAAAAGTTCTGCTTCTTCTCCAATTGTCCTGCCGTTTTTGGGTTTTAAGGGAGAGGCAATTACGAGTCGTGTATCAGAAGGAAATGAAAGGATAAAATCGACAACGTCGGTTACATTTTGGCGCGATACTTCCTTGCCTGAAACCGGCGAAATCGTTTTCCCGGCTCTGGCGAAAAGGAGTTTTAAATAGTCGTAAATCTCGGTTGAAGTTCCAACCGTTGAACGTGGATTTCGGGTATTAACCTTTTGTTCGATTGCAATTGCGGGGGGGATTCCTTTTATAAAATCGACTTCCGGTTTATTAATCCTTCCAAGAAATTGCCTGGCGTATGAAGAGAGGCTTTCGACATATCTTCGCTGTCCTTCTGCAAAAAGAGTGTCAAAAGCCAGAGAAGACTTTCCTGAGCCGGAAACACCGGTAACTACAATGAATTTCTTAAGCGGAATCTTCAGACTGACATTTTTTAAATTATGTACCCTGGCGTGCTGGATTTCAATATATTTCTGAGTCTTACTATTTGACATATTTATGTTCAAAAACTATTATTTTGTAAAAAAACTTGTATTTTTCGTTTAAAAGTAGCATTTTTGGAACGGACAAAATTAAATAAATTGTTTCACATCATTAAAAAAAATCGCCTATAGAAAAACTTTACTTTTTGTTTACAATTAAATAGAAGGTAATGTTCATGACAAACACTTTGAACGACAATGAGCTTGTTCAACAATTTATTCAGGGCGATCAAAATTCACTGGAAATTTTAATACGTCGTCACAAAAACAGGGTATTTTCATATATTCTGCTTATTGTGAAAAATCAGGAATTGGCTGAAGATATTTTTCAGGAAACGTTTATTAAAGTAATTCGTTCGCTGAAAAGAGGGAAATATATAGAAAACGGGAAGTTTGTTTCCTGGGTCTTGCGAATTGCGCACAACCTGATTATCGATCATTTCAGAAAAGAAAAGCTGAAAGGAACAGTGTCTAACGACAGCACAGAAGTTGATATTTTCAACTCACAGAAATTTTCCGAAGCAACTATTGAGGATCAGTTGGTAAATGATCAGATTTTGTTTGAGGTAAAAGAACTGATTAACGAATTACCTGATGATCAGCAACAGGTAATTTACATGCGTCATTATATGGGGCTTAGTTTCAAAGAGATAGCAGAGCAGACGGATGTGAGTATTAATACGGCTTTGGGAAGAATGAGATATGCTTTAATTAATATGCGTAAGCTTATTGAAAAGAAGAATTTGATACTTACAAAAGTTTAACTTTTGTTAACACAATATTAATATGGGAGGGGCGTTCTAACTAAAATTAATTTTTAAAGAATGCCTATGAAAGAAATTTCTACTTTAATTTATTTTGTTAGCAATTTTCAGGCCGACTCTGAAAATAGTGAAAGGGAAAGTCTGGATTTAACTTTAACAAGGATGGAAAAATCAGAAGTTGGACCGTCCGAACGTACAATCGAAAATATTATGAACTTTGCCCGTTCGTACGAAGTGTTGGAGAGTGAGGAGGCGGGTTTTGTTGAAATGAATTTGAATTAAAAGAGGCACTTAATTTTGTGCCTCTTCTTTTTTATCGTTTAATGTAACTCTTAAAATCAGATACCCGACCAAGCCGGCAATAAATGAGCCAATTAAAATTCCCATTTTTGCGGAATTAATCAGCAATGCATCTGTGTATGCGAGGTTATTGATAAATAACGACATGGTGAATCCGAGGCCACCTAGGAATGATACTCCGGCCAGTTGCTGAAAGGTGACATTTTTGGGAAGCTCCGCAAAGTTGAGTTTTATTGCTATAAGTGAAAAAAGGAAGATGCCTGCCGAGTTCCCGGCAACAAGGCTTATTGCAAGATTTGTTGAAAGGGAAAAATTGGAATCTCCCGAAAAACTAAATACAACACCAGCATTGGCCAGTGCAAAAATGGGCATAATCAGATAAGAAACCCAGCCGTGTAGCCGGTGTTCCAGGTACTGTAACGGAGCTGCTGTCTTTTCAGTAATTTCTTCCAAATCGTCAATAGCATTAAATTGTCTTTTCGTTAATACAGTTTTTTCGCCATTGGTTTTACAATCTTCCATAAAGGCTTCGAGGCTTTCTTTTCCTTTTTCGTAAAAGGAACGCGTATCTGTCTCTCTTCGAAGAGGGATTGTTAAAGCCATCAGAACACCTGCTATGGTCGAGTGAATGCCTGATTTTAAAAACAGTACCCAAACAATCAAACCCATTACAAAAAATAAATATTTTGAATAAAATCCGCGAAAAGACAGTGCAATTAAAGCTGCTACTATAGCCAATGCTATCCCAATATAAAGCCAAACAAGATTGGAACTATAGAAAAAGGCGATTACCAACACTGCGCCTAAGTCATCGATTATCGCAAAAGCCATTAAAAAAACTTTAAGTCCGTTTGGAACACGGTTTCCCAAAAGTTTCAAAATACCCAATGTAAATGCAATGTCTGCAGCCATTGGAATTCCCCATCCTTCAGAACCAGGCTCTCCCATGTTCAGGAAAGTAAAAGTAATCGCAGGTAAAATCATGCCGCCAACCGCAGCAAAAATAGGAAGCGATGCTTTTTTTAACCTGCTGAGTTCCCCTGTTAAGATTTCTCTTTTTATTTCAAGACCAATAAGGAAAAAGAAAATGGCCATTAATCCGTCGTTAATCCATTTTAAAATTGGTTTGGATAATTCAAATCCGGGTACTTTAATGGTGATATAATTGTCCCAGAAACTTACGAACGATTCTCTTATCGGGCTGTTTGCCAGAACTAATGCGGTAATGGTTGCGAGAAAAAGAATTATACTACTTGAGGTTTCCAGTCGTATAAATTGATTTAAAGGTTCTTTAATTAACTTGATTGTTTTCTTCATTTAAACATTTTTTGAAAATAACCCCAAAGGTCTCCAAAAGTTTAGGCAACTTATGATTTTGATTAAAGTTAAAAAAATTGACCAAGAGTATTGTTTTTTATTTTGAAATAATTTAATTTAGTGATATTATTTTGATATCATATTAATTCAATTTTAATGTCATGGAAAAACAATATTCTGCATTATCTGGTTATTTAGTCCTTCTTTTGGAATTAGTTATTTTAATCTTAATTGTGTTTGGATTTGTGATGGGAATGATTATCCCGGCGGTTGTTTTTATTCCTGTTTTTATTTTAATGGCAATCGGTTTTACGGTAGTAGATCCCAATCAGAGTTGTGTTATGGTTTTGTTTGGTGCATACAAAGGAACCATCAAATCAAATGGATTTTACTGGGTGAATCCATTTTTTGTTCGGAAGAAGATTTCGCTTCGGGCAAGAAATTTTGACAGCGAAACAATTAAAGTCAACGACAAGTTGGGGAATCCGATAATGATCGGTTTGGTTTTGGTTTGGAAAGTGGAGGAAACTTACAAAGCTGCTTTTGGTGTGGATGAATATGAGCACTTTGTGGTTGTTCAAAGCGAGGCTGCACTTCGAAAACTGGCTGGCATGTATCCCTATGATAATATTGAAGATGAAAATGCAAAAGTCACTTTGCGTGATGGTACTGAAGAGGTAAACAATGAATTGGAAAAGGAAATAATTGAGCGTCTTGAAATTGCCGGAATTCACGTCATAGAAGCTCGAATTAACCATATAGCCTATGCACAGGAAATTGCCCAGGCGATGTTGAAAAGACAGCAGGCAACTGCAATTGTAGCTGCACGTTACAAAATTGTTGAAGGTGCTGTAAGTATGGTTGAAATGGCGCTTGATGAATTAAGTCAAAAAGAAATTGTTGACCTGGATGAGGAGAAAAAAGCTTCAATGGTGAGTAACCTGATGGTGGTGCTTTGCGGAGATAAAGATGCCACACCAATTGTAAATACCGGAACCTTGTATCAATAAAATGGGCAAATTTCTTTTCAGTAAAGTGTAAGGTTATACGGATTGATGGATTGTGCTAACCTGGTTTTTTTGTCTTGTTGGTTGTTTTGGTTTCTTTTTTATTCGGTCGCATTTTACAGGAGGCGTTGTATAAACCTTATAATAAAGAAGGATTGATTGTAATGGGGGTATTTTGGGTTTTACCGATTTTATTAGTCGTTTTTGTATTTGCCAGACTAAGGCTAAAAACCAAAATTATGGCTGATGGAATAGGGATAGCTTATCCACCAATATTCAAAAAAGTGGAAAGAAGCTTTTTTTTGGAATACAACGAAAGCGAGCTATGAGAAATGCTATGATGAAGTTAGTGAGTTAAAAGTTGCAAGGTTATGGAAAACAATAGATTAAAAAAAGAAAAGGAATCATTTTTTAGTGGAAAGGTAAAGGTCTTTCTTATTTTAATTGCTTTTGAATTTGTTATGGCAATTATCGTTTTAGTCCTGAGTTGACTAATTGGATATCATGATTGATTTCTGACGGGAGGTGTTAATATGGCAAAGAAAAAAACATTTGTGTTGCGAGTAAGTCCGGAAATGATGGAGGCGGTTGAAAAATGGGCTGCCGATGATTTTCGGAGTATAAACGGACAACTGGAATGGATAATACATAATGCTTTAAAGGATGCTAAACGATTAAATACCAAATCGTAAAATGAGCAGGTACACAGAAGATATAAAAGGACAGAATAATGTTTGATTCAGAAAAAAAGTATCAAAACTAAATTTTTGGTGAATGTCGGTGATTATCTCAATACTTGTATTATTTATTGAAATAGTAATTTATTTGATTCGCCGGATACTAATAACCCGAACAGATATTTTTACTTAACCGATAAAATAAAAATGCCATGAATCAAAAATCTTATACCTGCCCAAAGTGTGGTAACCGGAAGGCGGAAATAGATCAGTTACGCACAACAGGTGCCGGGTTTACAAAGTATTTCAACATTCAAAACAGAAAATTTACTGCCGTTTCATGCTCTCGCTGTGGATATACTGAACTATACAAAGGGGCTCGTTCTGGCGGTGCAAGTAATGTGCTCGATTTTTTAACCAATTAAATCTGGGGTTAGAAATTGGATCGTGAAAGTTGTGTTGCGAAAGAATAATTGTGTGCCCACACACTTCTTAGCCTTTTGCAAAAATAATATTTATTTTTTTACACTATTGTGAGGTTGTTTAATTTAAAATAGTTATCTTTTTTCTCTGAATGTGTGCGCACACATTTTGGGTAGATTGTTGAATTCTTATTGTGGGACTGTTGAAATGGAAAAATCAAAAAAAGTAACTATTCAGGATGTGGCAAATTATGCCAATGTCTCAGTCGGAACAATCGACCGGGTTATCCACAACCGCGGAAAAGTATCTCCTGAAAAAAAACAGAAGATTGAAGAGGCAATAAAAAAGCTGAATTTTAACCCGAATTTGATTGCCCGCACACTTGCGCTTGGTAGTCGGTTTATCGTTTGTGCATTAATTCCCTCATCTCCTCATTCCGGGCATTACTGGTCCATTCCTAAAGATGGATTGGAGAAAGCTGAAAACATGTATCGGGATTTTGGAATGGTTGTAGATATATTTCCTTTTCATTTGTTTGATGAAAACTCCTTTAATTCTCAGGCACAGAAAATACTTGAACAAAATCCTGACGGTGTTATCATAGCTCCTCTTTTTGTTCAGGAAAGTTTGGAGTTTGTTAAAAAACTGGAAGAGAAAAATATTCCATGTGTTTTTATCGATTCCGATATTCCCGGACAAAAGAGTCTGACCTACATTGGCCCCGATGTAAAACAAAGTGCTTATATCGCCGCAAAGCTTTTGAATTCAGTGGTTGGGAAAGAAAACGAGTTACTAATTCTGCACATGGTGAAAGGCTATGAGAATGCAGCGGCACTCAAAAGAATGGAGGCTGGATTCATAGAATTTTTCAACGAAAAAAAAGGAGATCCAACCCGGATTCATAAGTTGACGATCAATTCAACCAATAAAGATGTGGTGTTCAGGGAACTAACAAAGTTTTATATAAAAAATCAGAATATAAAAGGAGTTTTTGTTACCAATTCAAAAGCGTTTTTGGTTTCCGATTTTCACCTGACACATGAACTTGATATTAGAGTTGCAGGCTACGATTTGGTTCAGGAAAATATAAACCATTTAAAGAAGGGTGGGATTGATTATTTGATTTCACAAAGTCCGCAAAAGCAAGGGGTAAAAGCTGTTCAGTCGTTGTTTGAACTTTTTGTTTATAAAAAGGAACCCGGAAAAATTCAAAACGTACCACTTGATATCATTATTCGGGAAAATGTAGATTTCTATATCAATTTTAATTAAACTGAATTATTGTAAACCAACAAAATAAACGATGAAAAATACAAGAAGGAATTTTATCAAAAATGCTGCGGCTGGTTCTGCGGTAATAATGGCAGGGGGAATATTGCCGGGTTTTAGCGCCTCAAGTTATAAACGAATTGTCGGCGCAAATAAAAAACTGAGGGCTTCGGTAATGGGAGTTAATTCGCGGGGAAATGCACTGGCACAAAATTTTGCATTTCAAAATAATTGCGATGTAGTTCATATCTGCGACGTAGACTCAAGGGCCATCGAAAAATGTTCGGTTAATGTTGCAAAGGTACAAGATGTTAAACCTAAAGGTTTTGCCGATTTTAGAAAATCGCTGGAAGATAAAGATGTTGATATTTTGGTGGTTGCAGCTCCCGACCACTGGCATGCACCTGCGGCACTGATTGCCATGCAGGCCGGAAAAAACGTTTATCTGGAGAAACCTTGCAGCCATAATCCCGCTGAGGGAGAGATGTTGGTAGAAGCTGCAAAACAATACAAAAAATCGGTTCAGATGGGAAATCAGCGTCGTTCATGGCCAAATGTAATGGAAGCCATTAAGGATTTAAAGGAAGGAATTGTTGGTAGACCCTATTATGGAAAGGGGTGGTATACAAACAATCGCGAATCCATCGGAATCGGTAAAGAAGTTGCGGTTCCGGATTGGCTAAACTGGGAACTTTGGCAGGGACCGGCACCACGTAGGGCATACAAAGATAATATTGTACATTACAACTGGCACTGGTTCTGGCACTGGGGAACCGGCGAGGCATTGAATAACGGAACCCACATGGTTGACTTGTTACGCTGGGGATTAGAGGTCGACTATCCTGTAAAAGTCAGTTCAAACGGGGGACGATATCGTTATAAAGACGATTGGGAAACGCCAGATACACAGGTTATCAGTTTTGATTTTGATAAGGAAGTTTCAATGAGCTGGGAAGGCAGAAGCTGCAACGGGAAACATATTGAGGGCAGTTCGGTTGGAGTTGCTTTTTATGGAGAGGAAGGAAGTATTGTGATTTCAGGAGGAAATGATTATAAGGTTTACGATTTAAAAAATAATATTGTAAAGGAAGTAAACAACGAAATGGAAATTGATCCGCGAGATGCAGCAAATCCTTCGAGCCACCTGGATGCTTTGCATATTCGGAACTTTTTTAACAACATCCTGAATAACGAGCCACTTAAATCGGATATCGATGGAGGGCATAAAAGTACCTTACTCGTTCAGTTGGGAAATATCGCACAGAGAGTTGGTCATTCACTGGAAGTAAATCCTGAAAACGGTCACATTAAAGGTGATAAAGACGCGCAAAAATTATGGTCGCGTGAATATGAAAAGGGATGGGAAATGAAATTATAAAATTGTGGATATGACAACGAGAAGAGATTTTATAAAGACAACCGGAAAAGGAGTGGCATTAACTTCTATGGCAACATCCGGTTTTATTGCAAAATCGGTTTTGGCGGAATCAAGCGAGAAGAATTTGCTTATCGGAATTATTGGAGCTGAGAATTCGCACACTGCCGGATTTGGAAAACTTTTTAATATCGACAAAAAATTTCCTGGGGCAGAAGTAAAATATGTTTGGGGTGAAACCGACGAATTTGCCAAAGCTGCTATGAAAAAAGGAAATATTCCGGAACAGGTGAAAGACCCAAAAGAAATGTTGGGAAATATTGATGCTTTAATTGTAGATCATCGTCATCCTAAATATCATCTGGAAGCTGCGCGACCTTTTGTGGAAGCGGGAGTTCCGACTTTTGTTGACAAGCCTTTTTGTTACCGCGCCAGCGAAGGAAAAGATTTTCTGCAAATGGCAAAATCAAAAGGAACGCCGGTAACTTCATACAGCTCTATCGCACAAAGTTCAGCTACTTTTGATATGATGAAACAGATAAAGTCAATGGATGAAATTTCACAGGTGGTACGCACAGGTACTGCCGATCTGGACTCAAAATATGGAGGCATATTTTTTTACGGGGTGCACATTGTGCAACCTTTAATATATATGTTTGGTGAGGATATTGAAGAAGTGAAGGTAAACAGAAACGGAAGTGCAGGTAATGCCAGTTTGAAATTTGCCTCGGGGCTGTTTGCTACTCTGATTTTTAAGCACAAGGCGTATGGGTGGGAAACCTTTGTGGAATCAGGGAATCAGTTTATGGAATTGAAGCCGGGAGTAGAAGAATCAGATCCGCCTAAAAATTATGCCGATATGGTTGAAATGTTCAAAACCGGAAAGGAACCGCGTTCTCACCAAAGTATTTTGAATTGTGTTTCAGTTTTGGAAGCATTGGAGAAGTCGGCAAAAACTGAGAAATGGACTCCTGTTGAATTGCTTAATGTGTAAAGGGCAAAGAACAAAAATTTAATGTTTCGTCTCTGTTTTCGTAATTTATGAATTTCAAACTAAAAAGAAATAAGATGAGTATAAACCAACTAAAAAATAGATACCAATTTTTAATATTCCTGCTTTTAATTTTGATAAGTAACCAATCATATTCCCAACAGATAGTCGAGGGGATTCATTATCAAACCGGTAAACCCGTTCAGATAATGATTGAGGATGGTGAAATTAAAGAAGTGAAGTCAATTCAGAGACTATCAGAAAAAGGCCAAAACGTTTTTGTCGCTCCGGGCTTTTTTGATAATCAGGTAAATGGTTTTGCAGGTGTATCCTTTGCTTTTGGGGAAAGTGATTTAACCGTTGACGGAATAAAAAAGGCTACCAGTGAATTGTGGAAACAGGGAGTAACCACTTATTTGCCGACTCTTACTACCAATAGCCAGGAAATCCTGGTTAAGAATTTCGGATTGTTGGCGAAATCGATGAACAATGAAGATTTAAAAGGTTCTATACCAGGGTTTCACCTGGAAGGACCATATATAAATCCTGAAGATGGTTTTCGCGGAGCACACCCGAAACGGTTTGTGCGTTTGCCCGACTGGGACGAATTTATGGAAATGTACAAAGCGGCAAATGAAAAAATAATTCAGGTAACGGTAGCCCCGGAGACGGAAGGGGCTATGGATTTTATCCGCAAATGCGCGGACAAAGGTATTGTTGTTGCCCTTGGGCACCACAACGCAAATACTCAGCAGGTAAACGAGGCGGTAAAAAATGGAGCGAGGATTTCAACCCATCTTGGAAACGGCTGTGCTAATATGATTAACCGACACCGGAATCCACTCTGGCCACAGCTGGCAAACAGCGATTTAACGGCCAGTATAATTTGTGACGGCTTTCATCTGTTACCCGAAGAAATCTCTGTTTTTTTCAAGGCAAAAGGATTAGATAAAACCATAATAGTTTCAGATGTAACCAGTTATGCAGCTCTTGAACCTGGTGAATATAAAACAGAAACAGGCGAAACTATCGAACTAACAAAAGATGGGATGTTAAGGTATCCGGCGCAAAATGTATTATATGGTTCGGCTTCTGCCATTACAAAGGGAGTGGGGCATATTATGGAAGTTACCGGATGTTCTTTGGCAGACGCTGTTAAAATGTCGAGTACAAACCCCGCTATATTGAATGGATTAAACGACCGCGGGGTGCTGGAACCAGGGAAAAGAGCGGACATCATTCTTTTTACACTCGACGATTTTAAAGTGAATATCCAAAAAACCTATGTTTTGGGTGATCTGGTTTATGAGAAATAAATAAGTAATAAACTTCAATTCTCAAAACCAAAAATCAAAACACAAATTGGCGATTTAAATTGATTAGAGATTTGAATTTTTTAAAATTAGTATGTCAAAAAATATTTTCAAGAAAATTATAGTTGGACTCGCAGCAGTTGGTCCCGGGCTTTTCCTGATAGGTTACAACATTGGCACCGGAAGCGTGACTACGATGGCCAAATCAGGTGCCGAATACGGAATGTCACTTTTTTGGGCCTTGGTTTTGTCCTGTGTTTTTACCTTTATTTTGATGGTTGCATACGGGAAAGTCACACTAGTAACCGGCAAAACAGCGTTGTTTAACATTAAATCCGAGTTTAAATACGGATGGTTACTCGCCTTGTATATTTTAATTGCCCTGATAATTGGAGAACTACTGGCATTAATTGGTGTAATGGGAATTGTAGCTGAATTACTGCAGGAAGGAATCCGAATTCTTACCGATGGAAAAACAGTAAATACGCTCTGGATTATATTGATAATAGTGCCTGTTTTGTATCTGCTTCTCTGGTTTGGCCGTTATAAACAGTTCGAAAAGGTACTTACAGTTTTTGTCATTTTAATGGGGGTGAGTTTTATCGTTGTATTTTTTATGCTAAAACCTGATTATTCGACCATTTTACAAGGAATGATTCCAAGTATTCCCGATAAACCCGGTGCGCTTGGATTGGTTGCTGCCATGGCCGGAACTACCTGTTCTGCTGCGGTTTTTATTGTTCGAAGTACCGTGGTGGCAGAAAAAGGCTGGACAATAAAAAATTTAAAAAATGAAAAAAAGGACGCTTTTGTATCTGCGGCAATGATGCTTTTTCTAAGCGGAATAATCATGGCCGTTTCAGCGGGAACACTACATGTAATGGGCTTAAAACTGGATAACACAGTGGATATGATTCATCTTTTTCAGCCACTTGGCGGGAAATGGGCTGCCCTGATTTTAATTTTTGGGATTACAGGGGCCGGATTATCAACTGTTTTTCCGATCGTGTTAATTGCCCCATGGCTGGTTTCCGATTATATGGGAAAACCACGTGATGTGCATTCTCCTTTGTTTCGCTGGTTGATGTTTCTGGGAATCATTTTTGCATTTGGCTCTGTGTTTCTTGAACACCGACCGCCGGCTTTAATGATTTTTTCGCAGGCTTTTCAAGCTTGTATTCTTCCCGCAGTTGCCATCCCTGTTTTTGTCTTAATGAACCGCAAAAAAATAATGAATACGTATATCGCAGGATGGAAAATGAATCTCGGGGTAATTGCCGTAATTTTGTTTTCATTTTTAACAACTTATTATGCTATTGTTGAACTTTTTTAAAACCACAAATAATGATTTCTAAAATTCAAAAAGATAAGCTTAATGTTCGCGTTTTTGAAACAGCAGATTTAATGGGAAAGGCCGCCGCAATTTCAGTAGCGGAAAAATTGGCCGAAGCAATAAAGGAAAAAGGTTTTGCGAATTTAATTCTCGCAACCGGGGCATCACAATTTTCGTTTTTGGAGCATCTTCAAAAAGAAGATATCGGGTGGAATAAAATTACGGTTTTTCACCTCGATGAATACAAGGGAATGTCGATCTCTCATCCGGCAAGTTTTCGAAAATATTTAAAAGAAAGGATCCTGGATAAGGTTCAACCCAAAGAGGTACATTATCTGGAGGGAGATGCAGATGATATTGACGCAGTACTTGCAAGTTATGAGGACTTGTTAAAAACGCATCCGGTTGATGTGGCTTGTATCGGGATCGGCGAAAACGGGCATATTGCATTTAACGATCCTCCGGTTGCCGATTTTAACGACCCGAAACTTGTAAAAGTGGTAGAATTGGATGAGGCTTGTCGTAAACAGCAATTAGGCGAGGGGTGGTTTCCGACTTTCGATGATGTGCCAACACACGCACTTTCATTGACCATTCCGGCAATTATGAACTGTAAACATATCAGTTGCGTAGTTCCCGACGAAAGAAAGGCCCAGGCAGTGTATGACACTTTAAATGCAGAGGTTTCTACAACTTGCCCGGCAACAATATTACGAACTCATCCGGGTACAACTCTTTTTCTTGATAAAAATTCTGCCTCAAAATTGTAGAATAGACCAACTAAAATAAAGCAAAGGAGTAATACGGGATTACACCCTCAGGGCAAGTCGTTAATTTATCCGTCGACTTTGAATTATAACAAAAAGCCGCACGGTGAATCATTGATTTGCCTTTTAACTTTACTTTAAATCCACCGGAGAAAAATTTCTTCAATAGGCAATCACCATAAAATGCATTATTTTTGAGTGAATTTTGAAACTGAATCAAAAATTATATCAAAATGAATATTAGCGCATTACAAAAGGAAAGGGCAAAATATCAGCCTAAACTTCCAAAATCTTTGGTTGGAGCGGTTAAACTTGTTGAAGGTGCAAAAACTCAATCCGTTGCTGACCAGAAAGATATCGAAAAATTATTTCCAAATACCTACGGGATGCCTCTAATCACTTTTGAAGAAGGTGAAGTAAAAAAAGACAGACCGGCAATAAATGTTGGTGTTATTCTTTCCGGCGGACAAGCTCCGGGCGGGCACAATGTAATTTCAGGTATTTTCGACGGAATAAAAAAAATAAATCAGGAAAGCCGTTTGTACGGATTTTTAGGTGGCCCAGGCGGATTGGTTGATCACAAATACGTTGAATTAACTGCTGAGATTATTGATGAATACCGTAATACCGGTGGTTTCGATATTATTGGTTCCGGCCGTACAAAACTGGAAGAAGAGTGGCAGTTTGACAAAGGTTTGGAAATTGCCAACGATTTAAATTTGAATGCACTGGTTATTATTGGTGGCGACGATTCAAATACAAATGCTTGTGTTTTGGCCGAATACTATGCAGCTAAAGATGCAGGTGTTCAGGTAATAGGTTGCCCCAAAACCATTGATGGCGACTTAAAAAATGAAATGATTGAAACTTCGTTTGGTTTTGACACAGCAACAAAGGTTTATTCCGAATTGATTGGAAATATTCAGCGCGATGCCAATTCTGCAAAAAAATACTGGCACTTTATTAAGTTAATGGGACGTTCTGCTTCTCATATTGGTTTGGAATGTGCGCTAAAAACACAGCCTAATATTACTTTAATTTCGGAAGAGGTTGCCGACAAAAAGCAGACGTTGGAAGAAATAGTAGAATACATGGCAGGCATTGTTGCAAAACGTGCCGAAAATGGTGATAACTTCGGAGTGGCTCTGATACCCGAAGGGTTGATTGAGTTTATTCCTGAAATGAAAGTTTTGATTTCGGAATTGAATGATATGCTTGCCGAAGGTTCAGAAACCGAAAAAGAATTTAAAATGCTGAAAAAAAGCCACAGAAATGAATGGGTGGCAGGTCATTTAACCGATGATTCAGCAAAAGTATTCAAATCGCTTCCTTCAGGCATTGCTACACAGTTGACCTTGGATCGTGATCCACACGGAAACGTACAGGTTTCATTGATCGAAACTGAAAAATTGCTGGGTGAAATGGTCAAAACCAAGTTGGAAAAAATGAAAAAAGCAGGTGAATACGTGGGTAAATTTGGAACTCAGTATCACTTTTTTGGCTATGAAGGTCGTTGTGCGGCTCCATCGAATTTTGATGCTGATTATTGTTATTCATTGGGCTACACTGCATCAGTTTTGATTTCTGACGGAAAAACCGGTTATATGTCATCTGTTCGTAATTTGACCTCTCCCGCGGAAGAATGGATTGCTGGTGGTGTTCCGGTAACCACAATGATGAATATGGAAAAACGTCACGGACATATGAAACCTGTAATTCAAAAAGCGTTGGTTGAACTGGAAGGCGCTCCATATAAATATTTTGTTTCCAAACGTGGTGAGTGGGCATTTACAACGCAGTTTGTATACCCGGGACCAATTCAGTATTTCGGACCATCAGAAGTTTGTGATTTAACCACAGAAACATTAAAATTTGAAAAAGCATAGATTCATAAAAAATAAATAATGAAGAACCTTCTGTTTGTTATAAGCAGAGGGTTTTTTGTTTTTAGGATAAGTGGAAAACGGGTGTAAAATATGTTGCTGCTAATTTGGAGAAACATTATGTTGGAAAAAGATTTTTTTGTATTAAATTGTGTGCAAAAGAAAGATAAAATGAAAAAGCTTGCGATTTTTATTTTGATGGTCGTTTTTTTTGCGTCTTGTCACAACTATAAAGAGGATGCTGAAAAACTTTCCGTAACGATTGATAGTTTACGCAGTGAATCAGAAATGAAAGATTCATCGATTGTCGGATTTTTAAATGATTTTAATGAAATCCAGGCCAATCTTGATACCATTAAAAAAATGGAGGATTTGGTTACAGTACAATCGGCACAGGGACGCGAAATGTCATCTCAACAAAAAGAGTTGATAATGGATGATATTGCTCTGATAAATAATTTATTACAGGAAAACAAGGAGTTAACCGCCTCGCTTCAGAAAAAGTTGAATAATGCCAATTTCAGAGTTGGGAAACTACAGGGAATGGTAACTGAATTTGAAAAAATGGTGAGTAATCTTCAAAGCCAGATTGATCAAAAAGACACCGAGATTTTGGCGCTGAATGAAGAAATTCAAAAGTTAAATTTTGATATCACTTCATTAAGTCAAAAAATTGAGATAATGGAAGATGAGAGTCAGCAAAAAACAGAAAGAATTGAGTCTCAGATATTGCAGCTAAATGAAGCCTATTACACCTATGGAAGTAAAAAAGAGTTGGAAGAAAATGGTGTAATTGAACGTATCGGAGGTTTCCTGGGGCTTGGGAAAAACACCGATGTAAAAGAAGATTTTAATAAGGATTATTTTACAAAAATTGACATTCGGGAGTTTAAATATATTCCCTTGCTGGTAAAAAAGGCCGAAGTAATCTCTGTTCATCCCGCCGGATCTTTTCATATTTCCGGAGAAGAAAAGGCAGACACTTTGTTTATCGATAACAGCGGAGAATTTTGGAAAGCTTCAAAGTATCTGGTGATTTTAACCAAACAATAAAAGTAGATAGCTGTCCTGAATGGAGACCTAGTATATCTTCCATTCAGGACAGCGATTATTTAGAAAATAAATCGCACGGAAATCGCAGCTTCATCGCCCCAGAACCCCTGATAACCAATAAGGTTTATTCCCGGCTTCCAATCCAAACTAATATTAAACGGAATGGACTCGATATTGTATTCTATTCCAAGTATTCCGTCGATTCCAACAACAGTATAGTTGTCTGAGTCGTCAAACCAGTAGTCATTTTTTGATCCGTCCCAAAAGCCGATATGTCCACCAAAACCATAATACCAGTTCAATCTCGGAGTATCAAATGCAACCGCATGAATCTCGTACAATCCCGTTACATTAAAACCTTCCCAGCGACTGGCAAGAATTCCCTCCAATGCAGCGTTGTCAGTAATAAAGTGTTTAATTGTCAAACCATTTGATGGTCCGCCACGAATACCGATACCCGTACTGTAATCCTGTGCATTTGCTGCAAATGCTACTGAAATCAGTATTGCAATCGCTAAAAGTATTTTTCTCATAATAATTGTTTTATGTTTTGTTGATAACAGACAAATAAAAATTGGCTTAGTTGCAAACTTTTTCAAGTAACCAGGCCATGTTTTTCCCAAGCGTTTGTATTGTGTTTAATCCCTCTTCATCCTTCAAAACATCACCGGGGTCCCGGCCAAAAGCAAAGTTCCAGTAGGTTGAACCTGGTACAATCATTTGATTTATAAGGAAGAAATTGTTTACCGACTCAAATGCATGCAATGCTCCTCCGCGGCGTACGGCAATTACCGCCGCGCCAACTTTTCTTTTTAATAAATGACCATTTGCCCTTGTTACATAGCCGGCAACATCAATAAGCGCTTTTATTTCGGGAGTGATATCGGCAAAATAAACGGGAGAGCCAATGATAATTCCGTCAGCTTCTGTCATTTTTTCGATGCAGTAATTCAGGTGGTCATTTTTTATATGGCATTTTCCGTCCTTAATTTCTTTGCATTTTAAACAAGCAGTACAACCATGAACCGGTTTATTGCCCAGTTGAATCATTTCTGTTTCAACACCGTTTTCCTCAAGTACTTTAAATATTTCGTTGATTAAAAGTGCCGTGTTCCCTTTTTTTCTTGGACTTCCGTTAATTGCTACTACTTTCATTATTTAAAGTTAGGGTGTGATTATCTTGGAATAATCCTTACATAATCTTTTTATAATACAATATTAGTGGTTTTTTATATTATTGACCAAAAACATATGAGATAATGTTTGCACCCATTTTGAGTGCTTTTTCTCTTGTTTCGTAGGGATCGTTATGCACTGCTTCATCTTCCCAACCGTCGCCCAGGTCCGATTCATAAGTGTACAAACACACCATTCTGTCTTCGATAAACAATCCAAAAGCTTGTGGCCTTTTATTGTCATGCTCATGAATTTTGGGCAAACCTTCATTAAAATTATATTTCTGGTGAAAGATTGAGTGGGAGGGGGGAAGTTCTATAAACTCTTTATCCGGAAATACTTTTTTCATTTCGCGGCGGAAATACTCATCAATTCCGTAGTTGTCATCGCAATGCAAGAATCCGCCTCCTTCAAGGTAAATTCTCAGATTGATGGCTTCGCTTTCAGAAAAAATCACATTTCCGTGACCGGTCATCTCCACGTAGGGATAATTAAAAATCTCGGGACTCCCAATTTCAACTGTCGAGGGTTCGGGATTAATGTTTGTATTTAGATTTTGATTGCAGAATTCAATTAAATTAGGTAATGCCGTTGGATCGGAATACCAGTCACCTCCACCATTGTATTTTGCCAAAGCAATTTTTACTGCCTGATTTTGTCCCGAAGCAGAAAGAATAAAAACAACAAAAATAAAACTAAGAAAGCTTTTCATGGTTCTGTTTTTCCGAAAAATACAATTCATTGTCAAATATAAAAACTATTCGTTTGCCAGATTTACAATATGACAGGCCACCACGCCGGCTGTTTCAGTTCTCAAACGCGACTTTCCCAACGAAATTTCGTGAAAACCCTTACTTTTTGCAAAATTCACTTCTTCCGGACTAAAATCTCCTTCCGGTCCGATTAAAATTAACGCATCATGGTTTTTATGAATCATATTTTTCAGATGAGGTTTTTCCCCATCGTTACAATGTGCAATAAATTTGTTTTCAATAGTCGTATCTGAAGCCAGCTCTGTAAATGAAGTAATTTCATTTAGAACAGGAAGATATGTTTTTACGGATTGTTTTATTGCCGAAACCAGTATTTTATTTAATCGGTCCGGCTTTATCACTTTTCGCTCTGAGTGTTCAGAAAGAATTGGCGTTATCTCGTCGATGCCTATTTCTGTTGCTTTTTCAAGAAACCATTCAAAGCGGTCGATGTTTTTTGTGGGAGCTATGGCAATGTGAAGTTTATAATTCTTTTTTCCCAATTCTTTGGTGGCATTCAAAACAGAAATTTTGCAGCATTTGGGATTATCATCCTTGATTTCTCCTTCGTAAAATCCTCCTTTCCCGTCGATAATTTGGATTAAATCACCCTTTGAAAGACGCAGTACCCTGACTGCATGTTTTGACTCCGATTGATCGAGCGTTACCGTATTTCCTGAAATTTTGGGTATATAAAAAAGTTGCATTTATTTTTAGCATTTTAAACCGTTCACAAAATTACACAATTATGGTTTGAACTTTAATAAAAGCAGAATAAACTATAAAAATCCCAACTGTATTTTTATATCGAATCGGAAGAAGATTGTTTATCAAATTTGAATGTTTTGTATAAATAAGCCATTGACGGCAGAATAATAAGTACTCCGACTACAAGCGCAATGAGTAAATAAAATTGCACCTGTTCAGGAGCACTCGAATTTTGAAGTGTAATATCATCGCCGCCACTAACTTTTACCAAAACAGGAAATTGTATAGCAAACCAACCAGTTACAATCATGGTGGTTTGAAAACCCCCGATAATTCGAAGCATGTTGCGCTTATTTTTATTCAGGTTAATCCAAAGCGGAGGCAATGCTATGGTTGCAAGCACTATACTTCCTACACTCACAGGCGAGTGGTAAAATTCATAAAAAAGCGGATGTCCGCTAATTTCAGCTGCAACAAAAACCATTGCTCCAACAATAACCAAAGCGATAATTAAACGTTTGGCAATGCGTGAGAAATAGTGGATATATTTTTCTTCTTTTAACTCGCTAACTGTAAAGATTCCGGCCAGAAATGCAAAAAGCAAAACAAGAAATAAGCCCATACTCATCGAGAACCAGTTTAACCAGGGATGTACATATATTTTGTAGAATCCATCCTGGTAATCGAGAGAGATGTTTCCGAGAATAACGCCACCCAGTGTTACACCCAGAAAAAATGTGGTAAACAGACTTGAATACTGAAAGATAGTTGAATAAATGGCTTTGGGAGTAGCTTCGTCAATATCGTAATGGCGAAACGTAAATGCTGAGCCACGCAGAATTATGCCCAATAAAACCAGCAAAACCGGGATGTGTAACGCAGTTAAAATGGTAGAATAAACAGGTGGAAAACCAACAAATAGAATTACCACTACCAAAATCAGCCAAACGTGGTTGGCTTCCCACACTGGCGCAATGGCTCGTGAAACAATCCCTGATGCTTTTCCTTTGGTGAGAAGTTCCAGAATTCCACCGCCAAAATCAGCTCCCCCCAGTAACACATACAACAACAGACTAATTACGAGAATGGAAAAGTTTATTTCGGTCATTTGGATAAATATTTTGATTGTAACACTTTAATTTGACGGCTTAGAAGCCAGGTAACGATAAAACTAAGCAGAAGATAAACTGCTGATATGGTATAGAACGTATACTGAATTCCCGGCATTGGAGTGAGCGAATCTTTGGTTTTCATAATTCCGTATATAATCCATGGTTGTCTGCCTACTTCGGTTACAATCCAGCCTGCTTCAATAGCAATAAAACCCAGAGGCGTTGCCAGGATCAATATTTTTAGCCACCATTTTTTTTCCAGCCAGTGTTTCCATTTGAATGAAGCAGCCCAGAAAATAAAAGCAATCAACATTAGAAACATCCCAATACCAACCATTAGCTGGAAAGAATAGTGTGTAATGGGAACCGGTGGCCACTCTTCTTCGGGAAACTCTTCAAGTCCTTTTACTTCTGCATTAAAATCGCCGTGAGCAAGGAAACTCAAAAATCCGGGAAGCTTAATTGCATATTTTACTTCGCGTTTTTCAACATCGGGAATCCCGCCAATAATAAGCGGAGCTTTTTCCTGTGTTTCAAAGTGCGATTCAAAGGCAGCGAGTTTGGCCGGTTGAAGTTTCGCCACATTTTTTGCAGCCAAATCACCGCTGAGTGGCTGCAAAACAGCTGCTACCGACGCAAATGCCAGCGCAATTGTAATGGCTTTGGCATGTATCTCCAATTTGTTTTTTAAGTAAAGCATTGCATGAACACCAGCCACCGCAAAACCAGTAGCCGAAAATGCAGCAATGGTCATGTGGTGCGCCTGCGAAAACCAGGCCTTATTAAACATTGCTTTTACCGGATCGATATTTTCCGCCTGGCCGTTTACCCAGTCGAAACCGGAGGGAGCATTCATCCATGCGTTTGCGGAAACAACAAAAATTCCTGAGAGAACACCCGCTATTCCTACAACCATTCCGGTATAAAGGTGTACCCATTTATTTAGTCTTTTCCAGCCATAGAGGAAAAGTCCGAGCGCAATGGCTTCAAGGAAAAATGCTGTTCCTTCCCACGAAAAAGGCATCCCGAAAATGGGACCTGCATGCTCCATAAATGTAGGCCATAGCATACCCAGTTCAAATGATAAAACGGTTCCTGAAACCGCTCCGACAGCAAAAAAAATGGCAACACCTTTTGCCCAGGCTTTTGCTAAATCAAGATATACCGGATTATTCGTTCGCAGCCATTTCCACTCGGCCACAAACATAAACCACGGCATTACCATACCAATACAAGCGAAAATAATGTGAAATCCCAACGAAACCGCCATTTGCATGCGGGCGGCAATAAATGCATCCATATCTGTTTTCAGTTTTGAACATTGTACTTAAATAATCATTTATTTCAACACGCAAAACAGGTTTCGGTTTGATGGAATTTTACAAAACCGAAAACTGTTTTTGCAATCATTTGATGTGAAGGATTTTAATTCGTCGCGATTTATGGGTGTTTTTTGCAACAAGTATTATTTATTTCATGGTCGTTCGCTTTCTCTGTTTTTTTGCGGAGATACATTTTGCGTTTTAATTCAGCTAATGTTCTTTGGAAGCTTTTTTGTGTGTCGGCAAAAACAGCCCCAGTTACCAGAGTGAGTATAAACTAATTATTTCTTCTTTAATAAATACTGTGAAAAATCACTGGATTGTCTTCCCGGTTTAAGTTTTCAGGGATACATGGCAACTATAAAGGAGCCGAGGGTTTTTGAACTGAAAAAGCGGAATTGAAAGATGTTCAATTTATATAGACAGGATCTACAAAAATGTTTTGCCGATTTAAAATCTATTTAAACATTCTCGGAACAAGATGAAAAGCTTTTTTTCCGGTTCGGGCTTCCACATTTTTCCAGAAATCAACTTCAAAATCAATTCCAACTGTTGAACAGGTGGGCATGTCTCCTCCAAAAGATTGCAGCAGGTTACTTGCGAAATAATGAAATCCAGGATTGTGACCAAAAAAGAAAACCGTTTCCGCATTTTCCGGTAGCTCTTTTATCATCTCCAGAAATTCAGAAGTAGTTTGTCCGTCATAAATATCTTCAACCTTAAAAATATCTTTACGGTTAAAACCCAAATTATCGGCAAAAATTCGGGCAGTTTTAATCGCGCGCTTTGCCGGACTTGAAATCATAACATCAGGCACTATTCCCTTTCTTTTCAGATCCTCACTCACCAGTTTTGCATCGTTTTTTCCACGTTCTTTTAAATCGCGGTTAAAATCATCATCGTAACCGTAGGGAACTGATTTTGCATGACGGACAATAACTACTCGTTTCATAAAAAATCGTGTTTAAACTGGCTGGTAAATATCTATTTCAGCATCAGTAATTTCAACAATTTTGGGAACAATAGTGGTAAAATGGCCTGAACTGTTGTGCTCATCAATAGCGGCCTGGTTTTTCCACTTTTCAATAATACAGTAAGTTAATGCTTTTTCTGCATGTTTATGCAAAATGTATTCAATACAACCTTTTTCTGCACGCGAAGCTTCACCCAATTCACTTACCAAACTGATAAATTTATCTTCTTCTCCTTTATTTACAGTAAATTTTGCTACAATAGAAATCATAATGTGGTTTTTAAATTTTTCCTGTTTATTATGAACAAAATTACCGTAATTTACCCTTTTTAAGGCGAAAATGTAATCTTTTTATGAAAAGAATCGGACTCCTTTCTGATACTCATGGTTTTATACATCCACGGTTATTTGCGTTTTTTGAAAATGTAGATGAAATATGGCATGCCGGGGATTTCGGGAACATTGAAATTGCTGATCGTTTGGCTGATTTTAAGCCATTGAAAGGAGTGTACGGAAATATTGACGGGCAGGATATTCGGGTAGTTTATCCGCTTCACCAGCGGTTTAAGTGTGAAGATGTAAACATTTGGATGACCCACATTGGTGGTTATCCCGGGCGTTATGAAAAATATGTAATGCCCGAAATTTTCAGACATCCGCCTGATTTGTTTATCAGCGGACATTCCCATATTTTAAAAGTGATTTTTGACAAAAAATTAAATTTTCTGCATATGAATCCCGGAGCCGCCGGATTAAAAGGATTCCACAAAGTGTTAACCGCTTTGCGTTTTGTAGTTGACGGAAAAAATATGCGCGACCTCGAAATATGGGAAATGGAAAAACCTAAAAAATTAATCCATGAGTTATGAAAATTAAAATTCATCATTTTTTTGATATCATTCGTGATTTTGGCATCGCCAAGGAATTTAATCCGCATCCGTATAAACATTCCTATCATAAAGTAGCGGAAATAGTCTGGCAGCATCCTGAAACAGAAGTTGAGATTGTAGTTGGAGCCGACGGTGTTTGCGAAGGGTGTATTCATTTGGTGGAAACTTCATGCAACGATATAATTACTCACCGGAAAGATTTTACGCTGAAAGAGGAGTTTAATAATTATTTGGATTCCCGGATTATTGAAGTTTGCGGAATTGATGTTTCAAAAAAATACAGTTTTAAATCGCTGCTACAGTTTTCAGAAGAATATGTCGAAAATATGAAGTTCATATACGAGGGGAACGACATTGCACACACGGCAAAGCGAAAAGAGAATGTGCAAAAAGGGCTGAAAATTTATTCAGCTAAAGTGCTGTAATCAAAGTTGAAACATCTCTTCCCAGAGACGGTTGAACTCGGTTTGGTATTGTTTAACAATATCAAAGTTAGAGGTTGCAAGTAAATTTTCCTGGTTATGTTTGGTCGCTGTGTAGGTCCAGTTGAAACTGCCGGTAATTACAATTCTGTTATCAATGATTCCGAATTTGTTGTGCATGTGATAGTGCGAATGGTCGGTTTTTATTTGAATGCCAGCCTTTTTTAATTTCATAATCACCGAGCCGTGATCCAAAATTTTTTCATCGTCAGTAATTATTCTGACCCGCATTTTTCGTTTTTGGCAAGCCAGGATTTGTCGTGCCAGTTCGTAATCAGTAATCGTAAAAACACACAAGTCAACCGACAAACGCGCTTCTCGCAACAGTTTCTCTATCGATTCTTTGATGCCGTTTCCGGGACTAAAAAAAACACGGTTAAAACTAAAACTATATTTGTCGATAATTTGAAAACATTTTTCCAGCCATAAAATTATTTGTTCGGGAGATTTTGACGCTTCCAGAAATTTTGCCCGTTCAAAAAGTTGGGTTCGCAATTCTCCTCTTTCTTTCCGGTTGAGTTTGTTTATTTGCTGAATGATTCTCAGATGAGGCTTTTCGCTTTGCAGAGTGTCAAAGTGAGTGACAAAATATTTTATGGCAGACTTCATTTTTCGATTTTGGTAAAGGCATGAGCAACCCAGTTGTTTTTTATTTTGTATCCGGAATCTTTTAACCCAAACTCTTCAGCCCGCTTTTTTATGGCCATAATATCATTTTTATAAAAACCACTCAGGAACACTTTCCCTTTTGTGTTTAAACATCTTGAATATGCGGGAAGATCGGCCAGCAATACATTTCGTTGAATATTAGCGAAAATAAAATCGTAGGTATCTTCTCCGAGCAAGGAAACGTCGCCCAGTTTTACTTCAATATTCTCAATCCGGTTTAACGTTGTGTTTTCCTGAGTTCCTTTAAACGACCATTCATCAATGTCAATCGCAGTGATATTTTTTGCGCCTTTCATCGAAGCAAGTATTCCAAGGATTCCGGTCCCGCAGCCCATGTCGAGAACAGTTTTATTCTCAACGTTATTTTCGAGGATATATTCCAGCATCATGGATGTCGTTTCGTGGTTTCCGGTGCCAAAAGCCATGTTGGGTTCAATCACAATTTCATGTTTGGCCTCAGGATAATCAGTATGGAAAGGTGCCCGAACAACGCATTCTTGGGCTACAATCAACGGTTTGAAATAGTTTTTTTCCCATTCCTCGTTCCAATTGCGGTCTTCAATTTTTTCAGAAAGAATTTCGAATTTAAAGTTTTCAGAAAATGGTTCCAGTACCATTTCTACAGTTTCTTCCTGAAACAGGTTTTCAGGAAGAAAAGCTTCAAAGCCTGTTTCGGTATTTATAAAACTTTCAAAACCACTTTCGCCCAGCTGAGATGTTAATATATCACTCAGCCACTCTTCAAAAGGAGAAATATTTACGGTAACTTTCCGGTAATCCATTTTCGATTTGTTTTTCGCGAAGGTATAAAAAAACAGCCACTCAATTTTGAATGACTGTTTTTTGATAATAGGTAATATTGATTAATCGAAAAATTTATTTGGAAAAATATTTACTGCTAGAAATCCAAAGATTCCTGAGACTCCGATAATGATAAAGTCAATAATATTTTTCTTTAATTCAAGATTTCTTTTTTTAATGATTACAAATTGCACTCCGATGAGTAACACGCTCAACACCAACCAATACAGTGAGGAATTGAATGTGGTATAGAAACGGATAAAATTTGAATCAGAATCGGTCATGCTGATTTGACCGGGGAAAAGTGCCTGAATAATTTTTCCTTCGCTCCTGTCTTCCCTTGCGGGCCAGGTTTCGTAGTAATCATTCACATTTTTATAGTTTGCGTCAAGGGCATACACTTTAACAAAGTCGTCGCCACTGACGATTATGTTGTAATGAAATAAGTCGCTGTATATTCGGATTTGGTTTTTAGCCGGATCAATGTTTTCCACGGGAAATTTTATGAGTTCATATTCATCTTGTGTGAGAATATACAGCTCATTATTTGTAGAAAACAAGTAGGCATAAAAATTTTTATTACGAAAATCGACACAACTGATGTATTTAAATTTCATTCCCCCGGGAAGCTTCACCTTTTCAACAAAAGGTTCCCCTTCTATCATTTTAATGTGAAAAAGCTGATCCTTTGAGTCAACCACCAGGTATCCCTCATCACAAGATTTTCGTGTGGTTGGAATTCCGTTTATCGATTTTGCCGGAAATTCAAAACCCCGGTTGTACAATACAGCTGAAAACATTTGGCTTTTTTCTTCCAGGATTTTGTTGGATTTAGCATCCACAAATTCCATTCTCCAGCTAATTCGGAAATAGTCTTCAGGCATTTCCAGGTTAGCCCTTCCCGATTCCGCTTCAAAAAGAGGAAACAGTTTTTGTGTCGGGCTGTCAAGGTCTTCGGGCTGTACACGGAAGGTTGAACGGTTCATGCTGATTTCATGGGTGTCCATTTCCACTCCATTAATGGAATCGGGCATCGTGTTCGACATCAACAACTGCCTTACATAAAGAAATGGAAGTTTTTCTTCGTATTCTTCGCGTGTATAGTTATTTCCACGGGTGTCCTGACGCATCAGGCCATCTTCGCCTGACCGCTGAATCATAAAATCGTTTTCAATGCAACTGTACATTACAAACGGAACCCGTATCGGTTTTGAAAAAGCCATCCAGTAGAGTTTTGGTATTCCGATAGAAAACCCGACAATGGCAATAACTACTAATATATATCTGCTTATTTTTACCATAATTACATTTCTCCTTTTCTAAAGCGGTATCCTGAAAATAGAAGTGAAATACTTAATACAACCGTAAATAATATGAGCAGAGGCAGTGCCGGGGCGTAACCACCGGTTTCGGCCGATTCCAGATAAATAGGTACAAAGGCCCCTGCAACAATAATATACATAAAACGGTATTTCCACACTGGTTCCAACACAATAAGGGCTACCAAAAAATAAACAACAAATCCGCACAGAAACCAGGGCGCGGTAGAAACCAAGGTTGCAATGATGATTTCAGAAGGGAAAAACAAGAGGCTTAAAGACGTAAACAATAAGAACATAATTACATCTATGGCCAGCAGGCAAATCGTGCCAAAGAGCATCATCATCAGCAGCACTTTGTTTTCATTCAAAGGCAAATGAAAAGTCAATTTTATTCTTTTGTTTACAGTTTCCGGAAAATATTGAGCAACAGCAACCGCCAGTGCCCCAAGTACTGGAATAAATTTGAAAAGCCCGTAGCCAAAGAACTGGTATCCCTGAAAAAGAATAAAGTACCAGTAGTTGGTAGCTTCGTTAAAAACCAAATCGTGTTGTACTTTTAGAAAAATATTCCCAACGGCCAGTATTCCCAAGCCGCCAAATATAATGACTACCCATCGGATTTTTAGCCATTCTTTATATATCACTGATTTCCACATATTTTTAATATTTTCCGGTTAAACCAATAAACGCATCTTCCAGTCCCATTTCCACTTTTTGAAAGTTGACGTGGGCAATGCCGTTTTTTGAAAGGAAATTCTTTACAAAATCTTCTGTTTCATAAGTATACAATTCCACTTTGTTATGTACCTTTTCGAAGTTGGCAACAAAGTCTTCATTTGAAAGATTAATTTCCGGATTTTCAAGTTCAAAATAGAACTGCTTGAATTCCCGCATAAAATCATTTACGTTTCGTTGCGCCAGAACCCGGTTGTAATCCATAATCAGTACATCGTCGATTAAACGTTCCATATCCTGAATGATATGCGATGTGGTAAAAATGGTTTTGTTTTTCGATTTTGCATATTCGCGCAGATAGTCGATAAATAACCGCCGGTAACCCGGGTCGAGCCCCATGGAGAAATCATCTAGAATCAGTAAATCCGGATCCTGTGCCAGAATCAGACCGAGAGCCACCTGTGAACGTTGTCCGCAAGACATTGACGAAATTTTTTGTTTGGGTGTTACCTTTAATTTCGACATCAGTTCCCAGTAAGGTTCGTTATTCCATTTCGGATAAAAACCGGAGTAGAATTTTTCGATTTGATGGATATTCATAAAAGAATACTGAATATGTCCCTCAATCAAAAAACCGATCCGGGCCTTGTTTTCCGGTGAAAGATGTTGCGTGTTTTCACCGTAAATTAAACATTCACCGCTGCGGGGCTGTAAAAATCCATTTAAAATGTTTATCGTTGTTGTTTTTCCTGCGCCGTTTTTTCCGAGAAGTCCCAGTATACTTCCTTCCCGAACATTGATATTCAGGTTTTCGTAAACCAGCTTTTTCCCGTAATAATGGGTCAGGTTTCTACATTCAATAGCGTTCATTCAATTTTTATTAAAAGTTCATTCCAAGTTTTACCTCAAAAATTGTTGATGTTGGATTTCCCGGAAGATCGGAAATCGTGTGTTTAATCCCTGCCTCAGTAAAGGCCTGAATGGGATTTTGATAAAAATATATGTTTCTCCCGGCTTTTGCAGAAGCACCAAAAAGCAAAAGTCCGGAGTTAAAATATTCATAGTCGTGGTTGACAAAATCAGTGTTTACAGTTGACAGCAAATCTTCATCGTCGATAATTTCCAGTTTGTCGTTAAATCCTTTTCGGTATCCGCCGTCAAAACTTAATACTAAATCTCCTTTGTTAAATTGAAATCCTTTCTCGAATTGAGCATTTATATACAGCAGATTTAATTTTTGCCTGTTAAACTCGGGTACAAAATAGTAAGTGTTTTCGCTTGAGTTTAACTTTCCTGAAAGCGTTGCACCCCAGTTAAAATGGTTTTTGTCAATAATTTTATACCAGGAATAATCAAATCCATATTCATTTTCTTTATGCCAGTAAAGTGTATATTTGGCCGCTGTTGACCATTGATAAGAAACGGCTTCAAGCTTGGGTTCAACAACAGGCTCGTGTCCGTACAGACGTTTGTCGTTAAAATACAGTCTCAGTTTTTTTATTTTTTTGCTTTCCGGTGAAAATAGAAAAGTGGAGGAAACATCGGTATTAAATTTTTCGAGCAATACTACCTGCAACGGGTAGGTTTCACCTCTTTTTATGTCGGTGGTTTTTTTATAAAAATTTACTTCGGTAAGGTTTTTCATCTCCCTCCCGTTAAAATTAAACTGCAAACCGCCTCCTAACTGATTTGAGATGTGGACCCGATCGTCAAATTCCGGAGTGGAACTGTAAACACCCATCCCTTTAAAATGAAAGATATAGAATGTTTTACTTGTTACAGTTGAAACCTCAATGTCTTCCTTACTGCCTAGATAGCGGAAATTTGCACCCAGT
Organism: Maribellus comscasis; assembly: GCF_009762775.1. Lineage (GTDB taxonomy): Bacteria > Bacteroidota > Bacteroidia > Bacteroidales > Prolixibacteraceae > Draconibacterium > Draconibacterium comscasis. The sequence continues at coordinate 4,591,160 of NZ_CP046401.1, forward strand.
TTAATTTTGTCAAAATCGAAAATTACTGCAGGGGAAATATCAAAAGTTGTGATGGTGTTTTCGGGTCTTGGATCTTTGCGTTTTGCGCCAACACCGGTTGTATAGTTTACATCGAATCCAAAAGAGAATTTGTTGTTTACCTGATAGGCACCTTTCCCTTCCATAATAAAATATTCTTTGGAATAATCTCCGCCGATGGAGTCTCCCACGATGTATGGATTGTCGTTGTACGGCTCCATTACCTGTACCCATTTTGTATTTTTTTCCTGCTGGCTGAAATAGTTAAACTTCCCATAGAATTTCCATTTGTTGAGATTTACATAACCGTCAGTAAAAAATCCGGTCTGAAACCGGGCATCTCCTTCCTGAAACAGATGGTAATATTTATCCTGTATTTCAGAATAAACCGCCGCTGAAGCAATTCTGCTGTCGCAACCAAAATAGACTAATGCAGCAGCATTTTTTGATTCCGACCATGGAGTTTGCAGTAGCATTATTTGTTTGGTTGTTACCGAGTTACAATCTTTTACAGAATCGACTGGCTGAGCTGCCACATAAAGTGGGGCAAAAAATACCAGCGGTATAAAAAGCAATATAATATTTCTGAAAAGTTTCATTACGTTTAATTCGCTGAAATTATACCAGGCTGTGGTTCCTGATTAGTTAAAAAGTCCTCTGCTGAATTGTTGGTATCCTGGTAAACTACACGTCCGTCAATTACTTCCTTAACTTTTCGGCGAATGGAAACACCTTCAAGTGAACCCCGTGTTTGAATATAGCTTACATCGATTTCGTTGGGCAGGCGTTTATATACTCCACGATCATCCAGTATTGGATTTTCAACGCCATCTATCACCCAACTTTTGGGTACCATAAAACAGCTAAAAATGCTTCCCGGTGCCTGATAGTAGTTATCCGGATTTGTAAAGATAGATTCAATATCGTCGCTGGGAAGACGGAATAAAATACTTGGTGTTCCACGCTGGTCGAACGACATAGCTGAACCAATAGTTATTCTTTGCATAAGTATGTTTGGAACCGACGGGATGTCAACATATTTTCCGTCTTCTACATAAAGTTCCCAGTCGGCATTGGAAAGATCAATGGAATTTGGATTTCCGTTTGGATCGTCTTTATGGTTTAGTCCTGACAATGCAACAACAAAAGATTCACCTGGTTGAATGGGATGTTCCTGCCCTGAGCCCGGAACAATCGGAACAAAACTCCAAACCGGAAGCCTGTCCAGAAGGTCTCCGTTTTCGTCAACATAGGGTGTTGGACGGAAAGTGGTATTCGGATATAGTATCCCAAAACACAATCCGTCGGCATACAATAAATCCGCTGAGTTATTATAAATTTCGTAAAACTTATCGGCGCCATAACTTTCTTCCTCCGGGGTTCTTGAGCCGGAAACATATAACTCTTTAATTACAAATCCTTCACTTTGAATGGAATAGTCGGTTTGAATGGTTAGCGTTTCGCCAGAGTCGGTGATAACCACACCTGTTAGCGCCCCATTAAAAAGGATGGTCTTGCGCGTTGGGTAGTTGTCTATTTCAATCTCATGTTCTTCTGTAAGCGACACCATCACATCATAGTTCCCCCCGCGGACTTCGAATGTTGCGAGGCCTGATTCGTCGGTTAAGTTTTCGTATTCCCTGTTGGTTTGTACGTTCGTTATTTTTACGGTTGCGTTCCCGATTGGAGCACCTTCACTAAATTCTACCGGATATTTTACCAGAACTTTTAGCTCCAGGGTTGAAGGTACGTTGTACACATCAGTACAACCGGCTACAATTACGAGTAGGAAAATTAAATACTTTTTCACGTCATTTAAATTTAAAACTGCATTTTTACATCTGCGCCAAAATAAGGTACCTGGTTACGTCTTCGATATCTACCTTCGCGACTGGTTAAGTACCATGGTCTGATGTTCAGAAAATTATTGGCATAAAAAGAAAGTTTAAAACGATCTCCTATATCTTTTGAAATTTTTATATCACATTTTAACAACACTGGCATTGTTTCTTCTCCAAACCGAAATTTAGATAGTTTCTCAATTGCTGTTTGGTGTAACTGGTCCTGAAAATCGGCAATGGTATATTCATGTTCCACATTGTCATAAAATTTGTAACTTTCAGGTAAAAAATAGTAGTCTTCTTCTTCGTCTTCGTTGATAAATAAGTCAGGATTTCCCAAATAATCTCTTAACTGGGAGAGGCTGTAAAGTTTGAATTTGCCGGGATAAAGTTTTCTTCGGTCTTTTTCAAACCAAATTACCTGGGTATTTAAAGAAATCAGTAGTTTGAGTTCCGGAATATGGTTTATTATGCTAAAATTTGTATTCAACCTTTCGGCAACATTCCCATAGCCATGTTCATCAGCAAATTTGACTGCGAAAGATTCCTGTGAGCTGGTATTCCCTGAATAGGTGGTATAATATACTCTTTCCCAATATGGTGCTCCGTCAGTAAATGATTCGGTATAAAACCAGGCACCGGCAATGTTAAACGAAGTCCTTATCGCTTGTATGGTTCCAATATTCAAACTGTATTCTATCCCTTTTTTAATTCGCTGGCTGGCGTTTCTGTATACCGAATAAGTCCTGAATGTAACATCCTCTTCGTATCCAACAGCTTGCGCTTCACCAGTGCTTTCATCGGTATAATAAATTCCGTCGCCAGGCACATAATATGGGTGTAAGCCGGCATCTATGGTATTATAATCACGATATGCGATTGGATAATAAATCTGGTCCAAATCAAATCCGCCTTCGTATTTTTCGTAAAAGAAGGTAACCCTGCCCGAAATTTTATCAATTTGAAAATCAATTCCGGTTTCATATTTGTTCCCTGTAGATGGTTTCAGATCGTAATTTTTTGTGTCTTCAACTACATCTGTTGTATATACAATCAAATCGGGATAATAATTAAAACTTTCAACATCATTGTATTTTTTATCAGGATACAGATGAGCCAGTGTAGGGGCTTTTGTTGTTTGACCGTAACCTGCTCTTAGGCTCAGGTTTCTGAAAAGTGTATTGTTTTTCCGGTTCAAAATTTCGTATTGAATATTAATTCTTGGGTCGAGTCCAATGCTCCCGCTGGTAGTAAAAAGCCCGTCGGGTTGAATATTATCCATGCGTATTCCCGCCATGATGTTTAGTTCCGTAGTACCAAGCTCTACCAGGACTTTATCTTCAGCAAACAACGAAAATTGGTTTAGTGAAGGAATATCGGTAAAAGGCCGGGGCCGGGTACCGGCGCCCGAGGGGGGTCTTTCTACATCAAAAATTCTTCCTTGTCCGTTGTTTCCGGTAGTTCTCCATTCAGCACCAATCAAAACATTATTGCTGAACACCCCCATCTTTTTTAAAAGTTTTGCTTTTAGTTTTGAATAGATGTTAAAAGGCCGACCGTCATAGTTAACTTCAGAATAATAGGAAGAAGGACCGTAAGAAATCTCATACTCGCCATCTTCTGTGGCAGTTGTAAAAAAGCTGGGACCGCTGGATGACTGCTCCCATGTTTTTTCATAGCCATCCTGCCATGTTTTTTCGTAGCCAAAATCAAAAGACAAATTTGTAATGTATGTTTTGTCAAGTGTCCAGTTGACAGAAAGATTTGTTCTTATTTCCTGGTCTTTTGAATAGTTTTCTTCTTCCAAAATCATATCCGGATCCCATTTCTGCCCGTCGAGGCTGTTTACAAAATCCAGTTTTAGTTCCATTTGAAGCGGGGAGCGATTTCTGAAAAATGTTTTTGAATATTTTGCCGTGGTATTAATTCGTTTGTAAAGGTCGGTCTGTTCAACAAGCTTATTGTACGACTGAGTGTATCCGAGATCTACATTGATTACGCCCTTGTTGTTTTTTAGCAAATATCCTTTTCCTAGATATGCTTCTTTGGTGTGGGGGTCGGCTTTTAGTTTTGCATTGTAAGGCGAACCTCCGGCTTTTGTTTTTATGTGTACTGCGCCGGAAGTCAGGTTTCCGTGTTCAGCTGAAGGAATTCCAACATCTACAGTTATTGATTCGATGTTTTCCACGGGAATGGAACGTAAATCAACACCCGTTCCGGAATTGGAGGACATATCGTTTAAGCTTTCGATACTTTGCTGCATGTTTCCGTCGTTGGAAACCGGAATGTTGTCGATGATTACAGCTGTTCCCAGAGCGCTGTTTATATCTGTCCCTATTTCACGAATACTAATTTTTCCAGGTTCCGACAGATCCGGATTTTCAGAAATGTTCCCCGGGATGAGTTGTAACACATCTTTTATGCTGGAAGCCTGAACATGACTGATAGCTTCACTTTTTATTTTTGAAGAAGTAGCTCCGGTTTTAGAGTTTTCCGCTGTAACTGTAACTTCCTTCAAACCCAGCGACTGCTGCCGGAGTTTAATTTTTAAATCCACATCTTTGGTAAAATCGGCTGTTATCGAATATTCTGTATAGCCAATGTAAGTCACCGAAAATGTGTATGTACCCGGAGGAATCGAAACAAAGGTAAATTCCCCGTTTTCATTCGATGTTGTCCCTATAGCCAATTCAACAAAAGCAACGTTGGCATACATCAGGGGCTCGTTTGTTACTGCATCGGTAATTTTACCGCTTATTTTGATATTATTTTGGGCGAGCGCAACCGGAGCGGTAAAAACAGCGAACGAAATAAGAAACAGTATATACAGCTTTTTCAACATGTAATTTTTAATCACGAAATTTTTACAGAAATAGGAGAATAACAGGGAAAATTTCCCTGTTATTCTTTTTTGAAATTTATTTAAATACTATTTTATCCACAAACCGTTGTCCTTTCACCATTGCTGCAACGATATAAATTCCGGGCTTATAATCGTAGCTGTTTAGCTGGCAAATGTTCGAATTTGGTTTGATAATCTTTACCAGTTTCCCTGAAATGGAATAGACATAACAACTTTCAATATAATCTTTCGAAGAAACCACACTAATGTGATCACTGTGGTATTGAAGTTGGATTGCATTTGTATTTGTGATTAACGGAGATGAAGTTGTGATATCAAGATCGTTAACTGCAACTTTATAAAGGATTCCGCTGCCCAGGGCATAAAGAGTGTCTTGATAAACTCCGCCAATGCTGTAAACCGTTTTACCCACATTGGGATTTTGCCAGGTAGTACCTCCATCATTGGTAAAATATGATTTTGAGGTTGTTCCCAGCAGCATGAACGAATTTCCGTCCAACGCATAAAAATCGTTGCAGCCGTCAACACCTTCCAATTTGGTAAAAGTAGCACCGCCGTCACTTGTGTAGAAAACACCGTCGGAAGTAGTTGGGAGGTAAAAAGTATTCTCGTCAGTTAAAACAATTGTTTTGATGAAAATACTGCTGTCTCCGTCATTTACTGCTGTTAAATTCGGGTAAATATCTTCCAGGTTTGCACCCGCATCAGTTGTTTTATACAATACGTTACTTCCGGCGATAAAACCAAGGTCTCCGATAAATTCGATTCCATTGATGTAGGAGTTTCCAAAATCTTCGGTAATTCCTGACCAGGTGGCACCGGCATCGGTGGTTTTAAATACGCGTCCTCTGCTTTTTGCGGTTCCTTCAGTAATTGTTTCATACCAGTTGGCATATACATAAGCAGTATTGGCATCCACACATGCAATAGTATAAGGATTTAAGCCATAACATCCATCCAACTGTGGATTTAAGGTTGCGTCATCACCGTCGTTTTCTCCAATTTTTGAAATATCAATTGTTAAAATACTTTCCCAATTGTCGGTTGTGCTGATAATTAAACCTTCCATGTAATAATCATCCACTTCGCTATCAGAGGGGAAGTCCGCTATTTTAAAACGTCTGACTGTACTGTAAGCATCGTTTCCATTGGCGCTGATGCTGGTAAAATCAAATTCAATGTCTTCATTAAAATCAGCAGGTAATGTCGCAGTTTGCCAGGTCATACCTCCGTCGTTTGTGGTTTTACACATTTCGGAGTAACCGATGATTAAGGCATTATTCTCGTTATAAATGGCCATTTTCTGGAGATTTTCTCCAGCGTCATTCAATTCCGGGCTAACTACCCAGTTAAAGTTTTTTCCAATTAAATCAGAAACCGCAATTTTATATGCATAGGTATCTGCCATACCGTATAAGGTATCTTGAAAGACACCACCAATGGAGTAGCATGTTTTTCCAGGATAACATCCGGCCCAGGTTGTACCGCCGTCGGTTGATACCATTGACTTGGCAGAACTGCCAAGCACAATTAAAGTGGAGTCGTTGATGATGCATAAATCATTGCCTCCGCCAAAATCATCAATCCTTGTAAAGGTCTGACCTCCGTCAGTAGTTTTAAAAATACCGTCGGAAGTAGTTGTTACATAAAGTTCCTGAGCAGTTTTTAATGTTACCGAGCTTATATACAGGTTACTGTCTGTTCCAACAGTCAGGTTAGGGTATAAATCGGTTAAAGCGTTTGTGTTCAGGTTGGTAACATACATTTTGTTATAACCTCCAAAGTAAGCCAAAGAATCATCTACTTTTATAGAGGTTATGATTTTACTTCCAAAATCCGGCGTGATAGCCTCCCATGTTGAGCCTCCATCATTGGTTCTGAAAACAGCCCCTCTTGATTCACTGTCACCGGAGCTTACATCATACCAACCGGAATAAGCAAGAATAGTATCATTATTGTAAACTCCTACTGCAAAAATATCCTTGGCATAGCTTCCTTCGGCATTTGGATTTATGGATGCATCATCTCCTGTTCCTATTTTTGAAACATCCATTAATGTCCATGTGTTACCCATGTCGTTCGATTTCAACATAACTCCACTGGCATAAACATCAGGTTTTCCGCTTGAAGGGTAGTCAACCAATTTTGATTTTCGGGAAGTAAGAACGGTAGTGTTTTGGCCCGAACTTAAGCCAATGTAATCATACATGGCGTCAAAAGCTTTAATATCTTTCATCTGGCCTTCGGTGATTTTCTTGAAGGTGTTGTCAAATCCGATGATTACAGCAGTTGAATCCCCGGTTATCGTCATGCCCTGCAGATTATTTCCGGAAGAAATGGTGTCTTGTTGCCAATTGAATGTTGCCTCCTGTCCAAAAGTTAACAGGGACAAAAAGCTTAAAATAGTTAATAATGTAAAATTTTTCATACGCGAGATTTTTTTGAGTTATTATGGTGCTTTAATTATTTATTTGTTTTCCGGTTGATTTGAGGCGCTTAACGTTTCATTAAAATCAAACATATTTTTCACTTTCGCTGTTTTTCCGTTGGTATAGGTAATGCTTAACGAGTCTTTTAAAAGTGCATCAATTATATTTTGTTCGTTTGTTAATGTATCAACATAAAAAATTTCGGCAACTTCTTCCATTGTAGAGTCAAGTTTTGTTTTGAATTCAACGATTCCGTTATCATTTGACAAATGACTGACAATGTATGGGAACCGGCTTCGTAATCCTCTGTTTTTTCCCAGGGGAAGCAGGTACGAGTTTAGCACATCGTTGCTGTAGCTTGTTCGCTTGTTAAATACACTTTGGTAGGGTGAAAATAACAAATTGACATATTCATTCCTTGTAATCGTTTTGTATTCCGGCTTGCTGGCAACTTCGTATTTTAATTTTACTGTCGATTCCCCTGCAGTTGTCTCATAAGTAAGTGTTTCCGATTCCAAAATCGATATAAGTTCTTCCTCATTTTTTACTTCTTCCGGAAAATAAATTTTTACAATAACCGGGCAGGCATATTCCGAAATGACGCCAACGGCATCGGTCTTTTGTTTGAGCAAAATACTCAGGTAGCTGAAATCAAAACTGTCAAAAAAGTTTTCAAGCGTCAGTGAAACTTCATAAACCTTATCGATTCCTTTAGCCAAAGGTTGAATCGGTTTCTTTTGGGGGGTAAATAATAACTCCTGTATTTTTTCATCGTTTAAAATTTCCGGGTTATAATACAGTTTTACTCTGTGATGTTTTACATAAGTAGCAACACCGTAAACTCCTTCAACGTTTCTCATTTTATTGGCAAAAGCCATTGAACTACCATAACATTTTATGTTTTTTAATCCGGCCTGATTAAAAACAGCTGCATTTTCAATTACCTCAGGCTCTTCCCACCGTTCATCAATAGTAGGAACTTCCCAAACACTTCCTAAAGTAATTCCAAGGATAACAAGCAAAACAGTCGCAATTACCGGCACGCGGTTCCAGTTTCTTTTTTTATTAATTGTCAGCGTATTTTTTTCCGGACACACCAGTAAACAATCGCCACACAAATTACAATCAACATGTTTTACTGTTTTTAAACTGGCGACGTCAATTGCCTGCGGACATTTTTTTGAACAGAGCTGACAATCGATACAACTGTCGGTATTTCGTGTAATTTTGGCAACAGGGAAAAATTTACTTTTCTGGTGTCCGGTTAATTCAATAATGTATCCTCCGGCACAGGCAACTGCCAGCGGGTATACATAACTAATATATACTCCCAGTTGAAGAAGTATCAGGTAGACAGCCAATGTTGCTGCAAAAAATAGTGTGAACTTAAAAATATTTGAAATGGCTCCAAGAGGACATAAATATTTACACCAGAACAGCCTTATAAATATTGAACCGAATACAACCAAAGCGATTGAAATAGCAACATACAGTATTACAACATCGCTGTTAAATCCTGACGCTACCCCAAAATAGGGGTCAAACTTTTTACAAAACAATTCGTTTGACTGTAACGTAAAATACAGCGTAATAAAAAGCAATATGTATTTTAAAGAACGTAATGCTTTGTCGGCAAATCCTTTAATGGTAAAACGTATTTTTAATTTATCTCCCAGTCTTCCCAGCCATTCGCTAATGGTGCCTATCGGACATATGTATGAGCAAAATAGTTTACTTAACAAAACTATCCCGGTAAACAACAGGATTCCCATAACAATCTGGGCGCTGGTCATGGTACATGAAAGAGCACCGCTTAACAAATAACTTCCTAAAGCCTGAAGTCCTCCAAACGGGCAGTATGCCTCGAAATCAGGTGTGGTGATGTTCAGGATTGAAGGGAAAAATGCTAAAATTAAAATAAATGCAATTACTCCCCACTGGGCTACAAGACGCGGCCAGTTTGCGTTTTTGGTTTTTAATTTCATAATAAAAAATAACAACCACTACGTTTTAGGCGTGGTTAAATTTAAAAATAATGTTTTTTATTTAGACTTGGTCTCAATAAAATTTAAAATAAATTTCAAATTTGATCAAAGTCTTCCGAATGAATAATTTTCTGAAAGGTGATGTTTGTCTTTTAACTCAAGCAAAGCTTTGTTCTGTTGACTTTGCTTTTTTTGAAAAGAATTTACATCGGCATTTTTTCCGAGAAGTACTCCCAATAAAACGGCAGCAATAAGAACAGCGGCAATTTGCAGGTATTTTGAAAAATCGAAACGGTTTCCGGCAGATAATTTTATCGAATTTTTTTCTTTTATAACTTTATCAACCAGTCCTTCCGGAACCTCAACCTCAGTATCCAGAACAGCCAGAATTTGGTCAATTGTTGTTTCCAAAACAGCATTTTTAAATGTTGTTTGTTTTACATTTTTCTCGGAATTACCTGTATTTTCTTTCTGATTGTTATTCATCTCTGAGTATTAAGACGAAATTAAAAATAAAATCTGGCGCTAAAGATTAATTTTTTTTCTGTTCTATTTGATTCCTTCGCGAACAATTTTCTTTGTTGCAGTACTGGCACTGGTCTCCAACTTCCATCATTTCAAGTAATAAGGCGTCCAGAAGTTCTTTTTGTTCCTCGGTGCAAATACTTTTAATATTTTGAAAATGTTTTACGGTTTGTTTTTTTACGAGGCCATGATAGCGACCAATTTTTTCTACTATTTCACTAATTTCCTCGTTGGAAGTATTTTCAGATGACAGAGCTTTTATAAGTTCAAAATTTGATTCACACTCAATATCTAAAAGCAGTTGGTAATTCCGAAATACTTTTTGGTCCATCTCGAGGATTTGCTCGTATTGATCGTCGCTGAGTTGCAGGCGGTCACGTAAAAATTCATCGGAGCTGTATTGATCGTCAAAACCGATTTCTTGTCTGCTGTTCATAAACAGGAAGGTTGCAAATGCCGAAATGTTTATTACCAATAAGAAAATATTTAACCATTTTACTGCTTTTCCTTTGCTCTCCATTTCTGTAGATTTAATGTTTGAAATAGTCTGTTAGTCTGTTTTTTAAATTCTTTTTAGCTCTGTACATTAATGATTCAACTGAAGTAGCTGAAAGTTTTAGTCTTTCACAGATTTCTTTTTGAGAGAATCCTTCAAATTTATGCATCAAAAGTACTTTTTTCTGTGATTCCGGTAGCTCGTCGATGAGCCGGAACAAATGTGATACTGCCTCCTGTTGTTCAAGCTTCCTGGCCGGGGTTTCATTATCTATATAGTTGCTGCCGAACGATTGATCCGAAGATTTCGGTACTTGCTGGTTTTCCGCTTTGGCCGGATTTTTTTTCCGGATAAAACTTATGGATTTATTGTAGGCAATTTTGTAAATCCACATGGTAAGATCTTCCTCGTTTTTTACATGTTGGCATGATTTGAAAATCTGAAGAAAGACCTCCTGAAAGATATCTTCCGCATCATGTTGGTTGCCCACAATGCGGAAGATGGTATTATATACAAGTTTTTTGTATTTCTCAATTAAGGATCGAAAAGCGAGGTTATTGTTTTTTAATATTTGTTCAATTAACTGGCTGTCGTCCATTTAATTCGTTGCAAGGTTTTTATTCTCCCATAAACAGGCCTTTGTCTTTCAGATAAGTAACAGCTTCATCTTTTGTTTGAAACAGTTCACCGTCTTTTTCCATCCAGGTTTCTCCCTTTGAAATTCCCATTTCAGAACATCCCTCTTTGGGACCAATGTTTATTTTTTCCAGCGCCTTCATTTTTATTTCATCGTCTGAAATCCGTACCACTTTTGCTTTCACCGGTTTTCCGTGCTTAGGTGTTCCGCTTCCGTCGACAGCAACAACAAGCCCGTAACAAATCGAACCTTTTGCAATCCAGTCACCAACTTTGTTTTGTAGTTCCTTATTTAGCTCAGCCGTTTTTTCCTCGTATGCATAATTGGCTATTTCATCTGATTTATTTTTTGAATTACAGGCGCTAAGAGCAACAATTGAGACTAATGTTAAAATAGAAATCAGGTTTTTCATGGTGTCGAATTTTAATATTTTTAGTTTTAAAAAGTTCTTTTCTTAATACTCCGGGTGCTAACATTTTGTAGTTTAAGGGGGCGCTAATCTGGCTTTTTATTTTTCCGATAGCGGCAAATGTAGTAAATTTTTAATTTTAAAAAACAAATAAAAGAAGAATGTAATTTTTATCTTATCTGAAGTTTAATCCTTTAAAAAGAAGCATAAAAAAAGCCGCAGGATATGCAGCTTTTTACGATAAGTATATTTGTTTTTTTTAGAATCCGTTGATAATTCCAAGGAAATCTTCTGCTTTTAAAGATGCGCCTCCGATTAAACCACCGTCAACATCTTTGTTTGCAAACAATTCTTTTGCGTTACTTGGTTTGCAGCTTCCACCGTAAAGGATAGAAACACCTTCTGCAATTTCTTCACCGAATTTTTCGGCAATAGTTGAACGAATAAAAGCGTGAATTTCCTGGGCTTGTTCAGAGGTAGCGGTTTTACCTGTTCCAATTGCCCAGATTGGTTCGTATGCAATTATCAGTTTTTTGAAATCATCAGGAGAAAGTGTAAAAATGGTTTCTTCCAGTTGTTTTTTTACGAATTCGTTTTGTGTTTCTGCTTCTCTGATTTCCAAGGGTTCACCACAGCAGTATATCGGTGTTAATCCGTTTTCCAATGTAAGAGCTAATTTTTTGTTGAGTGTTTCACTGGTTTCTCCGTAATACTCACGACGTTCAGAGTGGCCAAGTATTACATATTCAGCCCCGGTTGATTTTACCATTTCGGCAGAAACTTCGCCGGTAAAAGCACCTTTTGCTTCAGCTGCACAGTTTTGAGCAGATACACCGATTCTTTCGGTATTTACACTTTCAACAACTTTTGTAAGGTGTGTAAAAGGTGTCCCCAAAACAACAACTACGTCATCGGCTCCTTCGCTGGCAACAACTGCGTCAACAGCTTTCGCCAGTTCAATTCCTTCCTGTAAATTGGTATTACATTTCCAGTTTCCTGCAACTATTTTTTTTCTCATTTTTCTGATATTTAGTTTATAAGGTATATAAAATTTTGCGCGTAAAAATACAAGCTTCGTCCGTAAAAATTAAATTCGCAAAGTGTTCATTTTCACAATTAACTATTTGTTCATGAATTCATTCTGAAACTCTGCAGGTGTCGGAATGTCGTTGTAGTGCCATTTCCCGACGATGGTTCCGTTTTTCAGAACAACAAGCCCGGGGTTTGACCGGATGATTGTTTTTAACGTAATCTCATCACAGTTAAAAAACTCATAAGGTACATTGTTCTCTTCTGTAAATTTCAGACAATTGTCGAACAATGTGGAAGTTAAACCGATAAATGAAAAATTGTTTTCCTGTGCCCATTCAGCAAGTTGGTTGATTTCCGGTTGGATTTCTGTATCGCTTTTTTCGAGATTATAGGCAACAACCATAAAAACATAATTTTCGTCGTAAATAAAAAAGTCGATAATATTTTCATCGTCAGGAGTAGTAATGGTAAAATCATGAATTGGGGGTTCGTATCCTTCCTGCACTAAATTCGACTCCATATCATCAAATTCCCAGTTTATGGTATCCTGCCACGGGTAGTCGTCTTCAGAAAATTTTTCCACTTCGCCGGTATTCTTATTCCGGTAATAAAAAATATTTTCGTAAACTTCCTGTTCTGCATCGTCAGGATAAGACATCGCTTCAGGAATATTTACTCCAACTTTATAGGGTCTGAAATCAAAAATGGGAAGGTGCTTATACGAATAGATAACCAAGCCAATATATACGATTGCAAAAACTGCGCTTGACATGTAGTTAAGTTTTCCTTTTCCCGATTTTGCCAATGTTTTTCTTTTACTAAAAACAACAATTGCCAAAACAATCAGTACTACATTTTTATAAAATGTTTCCCAGTTTGAAATAACAAGTGCATCTCCAAAACAACCACAATCGGTTACCGGATTTTTTACTGCAATCCAAAGCGTAAGTGGCAGGAAAAATGCCATAAAAAGTAAAGCCAGCCACGAGAAGAAACGGATGAATACATTCCAAAGCAATGCAACTCCAATGGCAAATTCAGCAAACGACAGTAATACCCCGAGTGGGAAAGCAGCCCAGATTAACCACTCCAGACCCATGGCATTAAAATAGTCGGTGAATTTGTAGGTCGATCCCCACGGGTCGATTCCTTTTACAAATCCGGAAAAAATAAAAGTTATTCCAACCAAAATGCGCGAAATATGAGCCAGTGTTTTCATAAAAGTTAATCCTTTTTAAGCTTCAAACTCAATTTTTATAAGAGCAAAAACAGCATAATTAATCATATCAAGATAATTGGCATCAATTCCTTCCGAAATGATTGTTTTACCCTGGTTATCTTCAATTTGTTTGGTTCGTTTTAATTTCATCAGAATTAAATCGGTATAAGAACTTATCCGCATGTTCCGCCAGGCTTCGCCGTAATCGTGGTTTTTGGCCTGCATTAATTTTTTGGCAGTATCAAAATATTTATCGTATAAATCAAGGGTTTCCTGCTCCGATAGTTCATTCTCCGACGTTCCCAGTTCAAGCTGAATAAGTCCCATAATTGCATAATTCACTATTCCAATAAATTCGGGACGTATTCCCTCGTCAACTTTGGTAATTCCTTTTTCTTCTATGCTTCTGATTCGTTGGGCTTTTATGTATATCTGGTCGGTTAATGAAATAGGGCGTAAAATACGCCAGGCTGTTCCGTAATCCTGCATTTTTTTCTGGAAAATGTTTCTGCACAGCGAAATTACCTGATCGTACTGTTGATTTGTTTTCTCCATCTGTAGTGTTAAATGAGGCATAAAAATATTAAAATTTGAGGAAAATGGATGGTTTTGTTTTACATTTGTAGTTAACAATTTGTTAAACCATAAAAGTTTTTAACTCATGTTGATTACCCAGTCTGCGGGCAAGTTCCTCAAACGTAAAAATTCGATAAACCTGGGCGGAGAACTAATTGACTTATCCGTACCGGCAGTTATGGGAATTATTAATGTTACACCTGATTCCTTTTTCGACGGGGGCAAAATGGAAGACGAAAAAGTTCTGCTGGCTGCAGTCGAAAAGATGATTGAAGACGGAGCTTCCATAATTGACATTGGTGGCGTATCAACCAGGCCAGGTGCACAACTTATTTCTACCAAGGTAGAATTGGGAAGGTTATTGCCTGCCGTTGAAGCGATCCGAAAAAAATTTCCCGCGATCCCACTTTCTATCGATACTTTTCGTTCCTGGGTTGCGGTTCGGATAATTGATGAGTTTGGCCCGGTGATTGTAAATGATATAGCCGGTGGAACTTTGGATTCCAAAATGTTTGAAACGATTGGGAAACTGGAAGTGCCGTATATTTTATCGCACATAAAGGGAACTCCGCGTGATATGCAGGAGAATCCGGAATATGATGATATTATAAAAGAGATTTCGACTTATTTCAGCGAGAAAGTAAAACGTCTCACAAAATTAGGAGTAAAAGACATAATAATAGACCCGGGGTTTGGATTTGGGAAAAATCTTGATCACAATTACGAGTTACTTAACAAGCTCGATTCATTTAAAGTGTTCCAACTTCCTGTGATGGCTGGATTGAGTCGTAAGTCAATGATTTGGAAAGCATTGGAAACCAAACCCGAATTTGCACTAAACGGGACAACAGTTGCAAATACACTGGCATTAATGGGAGGAACAGATATTTTACGCGTACATGATGTAAAAGAAGCTGTTGAAGCCGTAAAGATTTTTTGTGAAATAAAAGCAACAATTAAATGATGGCATTTATAACCATCCGTTTTCTTGATATCCTAGATATATTTTTGGTTGCGCTTTTACTTTATCAGCTCTATAGGTTAATAAAAGGAACGGTGGCTTTTAATATTGTCATTGGTCTGTTTTCGCTGTATTTGCTTTGGTTGGTTGTGCGGGCACTGAATATGCAGTTGCTTGGCTCAATTATGGGACAGTTTATTGGGGTAGGGGTACTTGCATTAATCATTGTTTTTCACCCTGAAATCCGGAAATTTCTGGTATTTATCGGAACAAATTATAACGTAAACCGCTTGCTTTCTATCGATAAATTATTTGGAACAGCAAAAGTGAAAACTATTAACCAGGAACAGATTGAAAACCTTGTTGATGCATGTGTGTCCATGGCGAAATCGAAAACCGGGGCCTTGATTGTAATCGCCGGCGACTCGGAGCTGACTGATTATATCAACACCGGCGAAAAGCTGAATGCCAGAATTTCATCGTCCTTAATACGCACGATATTTTTTAAGAATTCTCCCCTCCACGACGGAGCAATAATAATTAAAGAAAATAAAATTAAAGCAGCGGGCTGTATTCTGCCACTAACACAAAAGGAGTTGGATCAAATGCTGGGGTTGCGCCATCGTGCTGCGGTAGGAATAACCGAATCTACCGACGCGGTTGTTGTTATTGTTTCCGAAGAAAGAGGTTCTATTTCATTTACCAAAGACGGAGAAATAAAACGAAGGATTTCAAAAGAAGTGTTAACAACACTGCTGGAAGAGAATATTGTTCGTTCGGAATAGCGAATTTCCTTTATATTCACAACCGTTTTTTTATTTTAAATTGTATTATGAACAGAATTTGTGATTTGTTTGATATTCAATATCCTGTGATTCAGGGTGGTATGGTTTGGTGCTCGGGATGGAAATTGGCTGTGGCAGTTAGTAACTCAGGAGGATTGGGATTGATTGGAGCTGGTTCCATGCATCCTGAAGTGCTGGATGAACACATTAAAAAAGCAAAAAAAGCTACTCAAAAACCATTTGGTGTAAATGTTCCCTTGCTTTACCCTGAAATTGATAAAATAATGGAAATTATTGTGCAAAATGAAGTTCCGGTTGTTTTTACATCAGCAGGAAGTCCTAAAAAATGGACCGGCTGGTTAAAAGAGCATGGAACTACGGTTGTTCACGTGGTTTCAAGTTCATTGTTTGCCGAAAAAAGCGAGGCAGCGGGAGTAGATGCTATCGTTGCTGAAGGTTTTGAGGCAGGCGGACACAACGGACGGGAGGAGACGACTACACTGTCTTTGATTCCATCCGTACGAAAAGCAACGGGTTTACCTCTGATGGCAGCGGGCGGAATTGCAACAGGACAGGCAATGCTGGCAGTAATGGCTTTGGGAGCAGATGGTGTTCAGGTTGGTTCTTGTTTTGCAATTTCTGAAGAATCATCGGCGCACCCTGATTTTAAAAAGCTGGTCGTTTCATTAAACGAGGGGGGGACAAAACTGGCCCTGAAAAAACTGGCTCCGGTGCGGTTAATTAAAAATCATTTTTTTGAACAGGTGGATAAAGCTGAAAAAAATGGTTCCACAGCAGAAAATTTACAGGAATTACTTGGGAAAGGACGTGCAAAAAGAGGAATATTTCTTGGCGATTTGGATGACGGAGAACTGGAAATCGGGCAGGTTTCAGCCCAAATCAAAGAGATTAAACCGGTAAAAGAAATTATGGAAACATTAATTTCAGAATACAAAAAAGGTATGAATGATATTAAAAACGGAGGCAGGTATTCATTCTAATATTCCGTTTTAAAAGCAATAGCTTTATTTTGAAGAACTTCCCAAACATCATTTTTTGTAAGGCCATGAATTTTTCCAGGCAAGTTCAGATAGACGGTTTGTTCTCTTTCTTTTATTCCAGTGAATTTTGAGTTTGTGGTGGATTGGGTTTTGTACGCTCATCCAGATTGAAATATTGAAAAGCCAGAAAAGTGTAAGGAATTATCCACAATATGGCTGAAACAATAACTGAAAATCCCGTAAGAATCCAGTACCATTGCGGATAGTCTATTGTTCCGGTTTGCTGCAGGCTGAACATTGTTGAGCCAATTCCTGCAATCATTGCCGGGATAGACACCAGAAAGCTAACCACATAAATAATGATGATTCCAACCAGATTGACTAAAAAGGTATTCCACCATTGAGAATTTACCAAATTCCACGAACGGGTGAAAGCATTGCCAACTCCCTTCTTTTCAAAAATGAGGATCATCACTACAATGGAAAAAGTGTTGGCGAAATAAATTCCGGGGATAATGCACATTATTACACCGGCAATAACAGCAATAAAAAGTAAAAGGTTAGCCCCTAAAGCGATTAAACTGTTGGAAAAAAACAGAGGTGTGATTTCACTCAATTCGAAATTTCCTTTTCCTTTTTTTATGTAATATTCAATGTAGGTGTAATATGTTCCGCCAAGAAGCGACTGCACAAAAATTCCAAATAAGGAAATTATAAAAACATTACCATAAATGGGGCCGATATTTGAAAGTAACATATCCGGGTTATTCAAATCTACTCTCCCCAATACTTTTATTTGGACGTAAACCTGTAGAATCCCGTAAATGATGATAAAAGGTAAAATATATATGGCAAATAATTTAGATATAGGCTTAAATTCCTGTTTTAGAAATCGGAATGAATCAGAAAAAATATCACCCGGTTCTCTTTTCTGTTGAAATTGAACTTCTGTCTCAGTCATTCAAAATAGTAATTTGATTAAAATGTTTTTTTATCAATTTGGTATTTGTTACGGTCGGATGCGCTGCGCGAGATCAACTCTCCAAGAAAACCTGCAAGAAAAAACTGCGCTCCGATGATAATTGCTGTGAGTGCGATATAAAAATATGTGCTGTCAGTCAATAGGTTACCATATATTCCTGCTTTTAACTGTTGTGTTTTCTGCACGGCAAGCACAATTGCTGATGCGATTCCGAGAATCACTATCAATACTCCAAGAATACCAAAAAAGTGCATTGGTCTTTTTACAAACCTTGAAATAAAAATTACGGAGAGTAAATCGAGCGGACCGCGAACAAAACGTTCCAACCCGAATTTGGTTGCGCCATATTTTCTTTCGCTGTGAACAACTACTTTTTCACCAATATTTTTATAGCCGGCCCACTTGGCAAGAACCGGAATATAGCGGTGCATTTCGCCATATACTTCGATACTTTTTATGACCTTCCGCTTGTAAGCTTTTAACCCGCAATTCATATCATGCAGTTTAATTCCTGTCATCCTTCTAACAGTCCAGTTGTATAATTTACTTGGTAAGTTTTTGCTTAAAACCGGGTCGTGTCTTTTTTTCTTCCATCCCGAAACCAGGTCAAAACCTTCTTCTGTAACCATTCGGTACAACTCGGGAATTTCATCTGGACTGTCCTGCAAATCAGCATCCATGGTAATAACCACATTGCCCTGTGCCGCATCAAAACCACAGTAAAGCGCAGCAGATTTTCCGTAGTTGCGCCTGAATTTTATTCCTTTAATGTTTTGATTTTTTGTTTGTAGTTTTTCCACAACGCTCCAGGATTCATCAAGACTGCCGTCATCAATAAGAATAATTTCATAGGAAAAATTATACTTTTCCATTACTTTTTTAATCCATTGCGTTAATTCAGGGAGCGACTCTTCTTCGTTAAAAAGGGGCACAACTACGGAAATATCCATATTAAATTTGATTGTTCTTATTCAGTGAAATCGTCTACCGGTTTTTTTTGTGTAAAAATAGCTGTTATTAAAGAAATAATCAGGCCAATTAACGCACCGCCAAAAATTCCCATAACTACCATCATCGTTGGAGTTTGGAATTTTGCTGACATTTCAACTGCCATATCTATTTGTTCTTCAGGTACTCGGCCTTGTTTTACGATTTGTTCTTCGGTAAATAGTTTTAGTTGTTCCGTCAGCGACGGGTCAATAACCGTGTATAAGAGAACCGTATAAATACTTGATAAGATAGAAGCAAAAACTACCGTTAACAAGCCAACTCCCAGCGCCTGTCCATAGCTCATGGTTCCACCCAGTGCTTTTTTGTAATTTATTTGAGCAAATACAACACCGGCAATTAACACTGCGTAACCCAGCCATTGGGCGATTTTTGAGAAGGGGTTTCCGGTTACATAAAAAATAACAGAAACTAAAATTGAGACAATCCCCAGGTAGATACCTGACATAAGGGATGATTTCCATACAGATGCAGATTTTTGTTCCATAATTGTTTTTTTTGTAAAGTTCGACAAAGATATGTTTATTTTTTAATCTGGTTTCACTTAAAATATTAGAACTCCAAGAGAACTGAAAGTTACAAATTATTTTTTTGAATGTTTTTCCTGATGAGTCGTGAAAGCGTCATAAAAATTACGAGACTTCTGATTTTTATTTGGAGGTAAATCAAAATTTTCTACTTTTGCAGCCGGGTAAGTCCTGTGCGACCAGCTCCTGCTGAATCCCCCCAGGGTCGGAAGGCAGCAAGGGTAGGCGGTTGTAGCGGTGCGACACAGGTAGCTTACCCACTTTTTTTGAAAGAAAAAAAGGTGTTGAAAGTTTGAAAAAAGTTTTGCAGATTAAAAAATTAATTCTTTACTTTGCGCCGCTGATTTCAAAAACAGCAAGCGTTCTAAAGCAATTTATTGATACAAAATAAGCCGAATTAGCTCAGTTGGCCAGAGCACGTGATTTGTAATCTCGGGGTCCTCAGTTCGAATCTGAGATTCGGCTCAGCTATTTAGGGGAGATACCGAAGCGGTCAAACGGGGCAGACTGTAAATCTGTTGGCAAAGCCTTCGTAGGTTCGAATCCTGCTCTCCCCACAATTAAAAAGGGAATCATTTTTTAATGATTCCCTTTTTTTACGATGATAGAAAAGATTATGCTTTGCTTTTAGAGAAAAATCCCTCTTTTTTGAATTTGTTGTAGCTTTCTTTTACCGAGTCTACCTCTTCTTTTATAAATTTCTCTATATTTTTTACGGTTACGTCTTCACCGCGCATCTCAAGACGCTGTGCTGCGTTTACAGCTTTAGGTACAACAATCCATAAAATAAGGTAAACAAATAGTGCTATCCCTGTAAAGAAGAACAGCAGAACCATTATCAATCGCATAACTACCGGGTCGATGTCGAAATAAGCTGCTAACCCACCACAAACACCTCCTAAAACCTTATGTTCAGGATCACGGTAAAGCCTTCTTTTTCGTCTGCTTTTTTCACCAAAAGGTTCTTCGTTATCTCCGGCTTCGTTAAATGTTTCAGGTGTTCCCATCATTTCCACAACTTCATTAACCCAATCCATTGTAACCACTTTTTTTTCTTCAGTAATTTTTGAAGTAAATATTTCGGCTATCCTGAATTCAATGTCTGCTATAATTTCTCTTCCTTCCTCGCTGTCGCCAAAATATTTTTTTAAACTGATAAGATATTTTTGCAGTTCTTCGTAAGCATCGTCTTCAATATAAAAAACCGTAGCGCTAAGGTGAATTGTGTATGTCTTTTTCATTTGTGTATTGTTTTTTGTTTTTTTATGCTCTGTTTTGTTTTACGGACCCAACTGCGTTAACCAGTTCGTCCCATGAACCTTCCAGTTCTTTCAGGAATTTTTTTCCGCTGTCTGTCAGTTCGTAATATTTTCTTGGCGGACCCTGTGTTGATTCTTCCCATTTGTATTTTAGTAACCCGTCGTTTTTTAGCCGGGTCAATAGCGGATAAAGTGTTCCTTCCACAACTATCATTTTGGCTTCTTTTAATCCCTGTAATATGTTAGTGGCATATAAAGGTTCACCGTCCAGTATCAGAAGAATACAGTATTCGAGAACTCCCTTTCTCATTTGTGCTTTTGTGTTTTCTATTTTCATGGCGCTGTCTTTTTAAATTGTTAATAATTTTTCTGATACCAAAACCTGGGGGCCGGGTTGTTTTAAGCAACCCAGTTTTTATCAGATATCATCCAGCTTTCCAGTTCGAGTGGTTGTTCCTCTGTTTCAATTGTGTCGAAATTGTATTCCTCCAACATCCAGTTTTCGAGTTCCAATGGTTTTTCCGTTTCTTTAATAAATTCGATAGATGAATTTTCAAAATTAGTTTCGTCAATCATCCAGTTTTCGAGTTCGAGTGCTTCCTCAACCTCTACTTCCATAGCAAAACTGGTTTTGTTGAAAGAGTTTGTGCTTGTCATCCAATCTTCCAGATTAAGCGGAGCTTCCACTTCATTCTCAAAATTGAATGTACTTTCAAAACTACCTTCATCGGTCATCCAGTTTTCCAGTTCCAAAGCTTCTTCTGTTTCTGTATAAATGGCTGAAAAGTCAGCTGCTGAAGAAGCATGTGTTTCAGTTTTCATTGCTTTTGGATTGTTATCTACCATGGCTGTTGCAATGGTATTAAAACTACTGTTTTCAAATAACGACCTCCAAAAATCCTGCGCATTTACTGTAATACTTATCAGTACTAAGCTCATTCCTGCTGCTAACGTTTTTGTAATTGCTTTCTGAACATTGTTTTTTGTTTTCATGACTTTGTCTCCTGTTTTTTGTTTTCTGTTATTATTCTGTTTTCTGTTTTTCAAACTTTCAATCTTATGACGCTCTTTTTTGTTTTATGTTACACTTTGTATAGAACTTTTTTTTGTCTGCTACCATTCTTAAAATGGATTATTGTAATACAAATATATGAATAAAAAATAGAACTATGCAATACAAAGTACTATAATTTTTTAAAAATGTTTTGTTTTTCGTGTATATAATTCTCATAATCAGCGATTTAATTTTATATGATTTTTATCATGTTTTTAGAGGTGCTACTAATTGTTCGGGAAAAATGATAGAAATTGTATTAATTATTTTCTGTTAAAAGCCGATGTATGCTTAAACAATTTTTGAAGTTTTACTATTTAAGTAAGTATAAGACAGTAAAAAAAAGATTATGGATAAGGTTTTAAAAGAGAAAATAAAAGCATTTATTTTAAAAGGAGTTGAAGATAAACCGATAGTTGCTAAAGAGGATACATTTTGGAAAGCGTTGCGAAACGTGGGAACCGAATTATGGCTCGACACTGGTGACGTGGATGAAGCCGAAAGAATATGGACAGCGGAAATGACTGCCCTGACCACCAACAACACCTTGGTAAATAAAGAAATACAAAAGGGAATTTATGATTCCTTTATTTCTGAGGCTAAAGAAATTGTAAGATCGCTTCCTTTAAAACAACAGATCGTTGAAATTGCATTTATTCTCAACGCCCGGCATGGATTGCGTCTCGCAAAAAAGTTTGGCGGCTTTGTGAGTGTTGAATTGCATACCGACACCGCACACGATAAAGATGCAATTATTGATTACGGTTTAAGATATTTTGAAATCAATCCAAAACAATTTATTGTAAAAGTTCCTTACACGGCAACCGGTTTGATAGCCGCCCGTAAATTGAAGGAGAAAGGAGTGAGAATCAATTTTACACTTGAATTTTCGGCCCGGCAAAACGTAATGGTGGCAGCTGTTACCAAACCTGATTATTTAAATGTTTTTCTGGGAAGAATCGGGGCTTACATTAAAAACAATGGTTTAGGTGACGGTTCCGGGGCAGGAGAGCGAACCGTTATTTCAACCCAACGATGGGTTACTGAACTTTCGCGGGATAATTCCAAACCTACCAAATTGATCGCCGCCAGTATGAGAAACTATGAGCAGTTGGTTGACCTGGCCGGAGTAAATGTGTTTACCATGCCAACAAAAGTGGCCGGTGAGGGAAGAGAAAAACTGGATGGAAAATTTGAATCAAAATTAAACAAAGTTTATCCGGTTGATTTAAATAAAAAAGCGCCGCAATATTTCCCTGAAAAATTGTGGGAAGTATCCTCAAAAGAAGTTGAACTGGCAAAGGAATTGGATAAAAATTGTCCGGAAACAGGAGATGAATTGGTTGAAAGAGCGCATGCTGCCGGTTGCGGTGATATGTTCCCCAGGCTAAACAAAGAGGATTTGGAGTTTATTTCATCTGACGGTAAAATCCCAAAACACGAGCGTTGGGCAGAAAGAATAAAATTTGGTGAACTTGCCATCGATACTTTGCTGAATTTAGCCGGACTCGCTAGTTTCACCGCCGATCAAAAAGAGCTGGACACCAGAATTGAAAGAATAATAAAAGATTAGTGTCCGGATTTTGTGATCTAATTTTTGTTTGTTTTGTAACTGATTGAAACACCGCCTCCTTTGTTGTTATAAGTTGTTTCAAAATTGGAGAGCGACTCAATATATTCCACAAATTCACCGATGCCTGACATTCTTCTTCCCTGTGTAATATTGTGGGCAGTAAAACAACCACCAACTTTCATTTTGGGCGCAATATCTACAAAATAATTTTTGTACCATGTTTTGTCAGCATCACTAAAAACAAAATCGATGGGGCCTTTTAGTTGAGGTATCAGCTTGTGTGCGTCGCCTAAACGGGCATCCACATATTCAGCAACACCGGCTTCTTTAAAGTTAGCGAGCGCTTCCTTATGTCGCTGTTCGTCAATTTCAAAAGTAATTAATTTACCCCCGGTTTTACTTAATGCCCATGCAATCCAAACCCCCGAGTGTCCGGTTGAAGTGCCAATCTCAACCGCATTTTTATAACCGTTTTCTACAATAATATCAAACAGTAACTGGCCGTCAGACGCTGGTACATTCATATCTCTCCACGAGTATCGCTTATCCGACAGAAAAGCTTTTACTTTTTTATCCAGTTCCGGATTCTCATTCAAATTTTGTGAAAAAACTGCCTGGTTGATAAACAGTACGCATATTACCGACAAAACCAGATGATAGTGAAGTCGAATTTTCGTTTTCATAGATATATTTTTATGGTTTGTTATTTGTTTTGCTCTGGTTATCGTATAATAAGACAAATTGAATAATAAAAAGGTTTAAGTGTTTGAAATATAAAAGAATAATTGTGTCTTTTACTTTTCTTTTTTTCTGAAAGCCCGTATTGTTTTATCGGTATAAATGGTTCCAACAGTAAATAAGCAAAATACAGCCAGAAACCACACTACATTTCTTAGTTGTATTTTTTGTCTGCTGTGAAAGCCTCTGCGGCCGTAACTCCGGTCTTCAGAGTTTCTTTCACGGATGCTTTCACGATTTCTTTGAACGACATCTGCGCTTTGCTGAGCGATGCTGTCCGACAGATTTAATAAATCAGGTCTCTCTGTCAGAGTCGACCTGTCCCAGCTGCTCCGGTCTTCAAAACCTGGTCTGCCCCGGTCAAAACCTCGCCTGAAGTTTTGTTCACTGTTTACTTGAAAAATACGGGCACTTCTTTCCCAGTAATTCAAATGGTTAAAACCAATTATCCCCCAAACAACGATTCCCAAATTGATGATTATGATGCTAATTCTTTTTGCCATTTTTTGTCTTTTTTAAAGTTAAATCTTTGAACTACCCATTTCCAGTGTAAACCAAGATGAATTCCAAAAAGCGCCAGTGTAATATAAGATGAGCTGGTGTGCATTACACGCCAAAACATATGGGAGCCTCCCAGGTTGAGCCACGAAAAATCAATTGTTTTGGCAATGGCAATTCCACTAAAAATCATTAAAAACATCCCCATGAGAAGAAAAATATCCAACACATAATTTAACCGGGCTCTTCGGGGACATCGTCTTATAAAACCCATGGTAACCTTTTTTATCCAGGTCCAGTTTAACGCCTTATGAAGCAAAAAGAATAAACCAATTATTAAACCCGCCCATTCATGAAATACAAGTCCATAAAATGATCTTGGATCCATTAGTAACAACATGACTGCTGTCAGCGAAACATTTAAAATGAATTTAATTTTCTTCGTCATTGTTCTTTAATTGTATTTGCTGGTTAGATTCAATTGCGAAGGATAAGTTTAAAAACGTTTTTAGACTAAAATTGATGCATATTTTGTTTTGAGTCAGTACCAGTTGAAAAATGAGTTGTACTGTTTGAAATTATTAGTAGCTTTTGTTTACTTTTAATATTGATTTTTAGGGAACAATTGTCGCTTAATATATAAAAATATGCCCCGAAAATTAAATACATTTAGTAATGGCGGATTTATAGAATTTAATTCCGGAAGTTTTGACGACTGGTGTGTTTACCTTACAAAGCCCGGAGGGGAGAGGTTTGCCCCAACCGATGAAAGATATTTCAGGCGGCTGAAAAAGTTGGGAAAAAAATATGGCAATCAAAAAATCTATGATGATTTTGTTTTGATTTTTGATAAAACAACAGCACAGCTCGACAAACATATTTTTAAACAAATTACTAAAATTAGTCAATATTACAACCACGGTAGCGACCGACTCGAAATTGAAATTTGGTTTAATGTGTTGTATGCCGGAATGGTAGCAGAGGAGAACAAAGAAAAAGCTGTCCTGAAGAAAAGAATCAAACGGCTGGGAATGCACCATTTACTTATCGATAACCTTGAACCGGAAGTTGCAGCCAACTTTAGTAAAGGGGTGAAATGGCAGGCTCTCGACCGCTTGATGCGGGCAAAAGGTTTCTAATTCACGGCAGATTGGTTTTGGCAACTTTTACACGAAGATCTTTATCAATAATGTTTTTGATTACTTCCATATTGGTGTTCCCGTAGGCTTCTGAAATGTATGGAACAATTTGTTCAAAATAGACGGCAGAGGAATTTTTTCCGCTTTGATTATTAAAAAAAACAGCCAGTTCTTCAGAAATTGCTTTTCTCGATTTGGTCGTGAGACTAAAAGTGCCAATTTCTTTCTTCTCCGCCGAAGTTATATACGTCAGTTGGAATGTGTCATCGTTGTAATCTCCGGCTATTGAAAATGAATTATTATCAATTTTGAGATTTACTTTTTTGTTCCCCTTTAAATCGGAGAACAACAAATAATTTTTTTCATCCAGGGGTATTTTTTCCGTGTTATATAAAAATGGCATTTCATTAACAATCAAAACCTTTTCTCTAAAAAAGCCCATCAAATCGTAAACATCCTCAAACGAAGAAAAATTGTTTGAACTGCGCGTAGCAGTCATGTAATATTTATTTTGTGGAATAACAGCTTTTTTTAAGGCAACCACCCATTTTTTTGATTCCTTTTCCTGGTCGCCGGGAGAGAGCAGGAAGTAGCCATCGTTTGGCGAAAGCAGATAAATTTTATCTTCTTTCCCCGAAAAATGAAGAATATTCTCTTCGGTAAGTTTATCGCCGGTTTTTAGCGTTTTGTTATTACACAAAACTTCACCAACAACCTTTACAACATAGAAATTTTCAGCAGGTGGAAGGGAAAAAATGATTAACAAAAGCAGCAGTGCAGTTAGTGTTTTCATACCTCTATTTTATACCTGTTCTTAACAATGTCAATTCCAAATTCAACAAGCTTCAGGTACACAAAAAGTACCAGGATGTTGATGTGAATGTTGAAAAAAAGATACGACAAAATGGTTAATATTGACAAAAAAAACAGCTCATCGAGTGAATCAATAATAAAATGTATCCAACCGGAGCGAAATTTATTTTTAAGCAAATCCAGTAAATTAAAGCCTTTTCCCGTCAAAATTCTGTGGGAAATCCAGGTAAACCCGATAACAATTAGCAGCAGCCAGCCAAGCGTAATAATGTTGTCGTTATTTAAAAGTGTAAGATAAGCATTAAAAACAATGAGCATGCCCGGCATAATTCCAAAAGCGGTTTTATGCGTGTCGTTGTCAAAATCTCCAATCATTATAATTTTACCGGCAAACATTTTTTTCAAATCTTTGGGCTCCATAAATTTTCCCAACTCCGTTATTGTACCCATATGATGTAGCGCAAAATTAGATTCATCCAGGTTTTTGCCCAGTTTGAAGTCGGTCATTCTTACTTTAAAATCTGTTATGGGAGCTTTCAGACTTATTTTGTTTCCGTCACGAAAAAACATTCCTTTTTTTGAAATAGTATTACCAGAAATTTTTTCGTACATAATTGCAGGCAGTGTTTTTTGCTCGTTGTAAACAATTGGGTATTTAAAAAACATTCCCTCAGCTGAACGATAGGTCGCCAGAGCAACCGGTAAATCAAGCACAGACTCAGGGATTTCTTTATTTTTATTTATATGAACTGCCCCTAAAATTTTGTTTCCCATTTTGTCAAGCCGGGTCTGGAGAAGAGAATCGTCTTCCGAAGGCAAATCAAAAATCAAATCCAGAACCACAAGTTGTACATCATCTTTGTAAGGCTCTATTAATGAAACAAGTTCTGAGAGTTGTTTTCTGTCAGTAATTTCAATTTCTTCGGGTTGAATTGCCAGTGGATCGCGATTTATCTCAATTTCAACTTTACTTTGCGACGTATTTATAAACAGAACTTCTGATGGCAGTGGTTTGGGATCGAAATTTAAAATGTCTTTTTTTATCAATGCCGTCCATTTAATTAAAAAAGCTTCATCGCCAAAAGTATACGTCATTCCCAGCCAAATATAACCCAGGGAAAGTAAGACAAAGCTGTGTGCCAAACTTATTAACCATATTTTATATTTTACAAAATAGTTTCTAAAAAGAGATTTTATATTCTTAAATAAGGGCATGCAAGGTTCTTAAAATCATTTTTTTAGGTGAACAAATAAAATATCGGAAATGTTGTTTGATAAAAGATAAAAAATAATAAATCTAAAAAATCCAACATGAAAAAGTTTCCTTCTTTTGTTATTGGTTTGATTTTTCTGTCTGTCTGTTCTTTTGCTCAGCAGGATTTACAGCAACTTCGTTTTGATAATAACAAATATTATTATTTCAGGGAGCCCGGCAGAAGCGGGAATTTAAGTGTAGATGTTGCATCAAAAATTCCCGGGATTATTTTGATGTCAACGGACAGAAGTGCTGTGCGGAGAATGAATACCGGACAAACTTTTACCAACGGTCGTGGAAATCCGTTTTATTTATTTGCTGTTCCGGCGTTGTACGAGGTTTTGTTATCGGAAGATGGGAACAGGTATAAATTCGGACAAAACGGGGGTGAAGGAGATTTTAACAGTGCAGAGGTTTTGGTTTTTAGAAACAATGGAACGGCTTCAGCCATAAGTGTCGGAAGATATATTCGTCCGCCGGTAAAATTTAGTATCTCGGGAGATGAACTTTTTACGGACCCTTCGGCTGTAAATTATGCGGCGCAGCAGTTTCTCCGGGTGGAAGCTTCGGAAAACCGGACGGCTGAAATCAGAATCAATCATCAGACAGAGAGGGGAAATGTTTTTGTATGTATTTTTAATGAAAAAGGAGAATTTTTAGCTGAATTAAACCCGAAAGATAAAAACGATAATTCTCCCACAAAATCATTTGTTACTGCACAAACTGTTTATGTCATTCCATTGGTAGGCAGTAAGTTTACGCGGCAGGCCAATCAGGATTTAATTCAGTTTGAAGTGGGTGATCCCAAGGAAGTAGCAACCGTTAAGATCGAAGAAATATAATGCCAATAAGATGTATCAGCCTTATTTTAACTCTCAGTTTAACCGGACTTATTTCACGTGCTCAGCCTGATTCATTGTTTGTCAGATTGGAACAGGCTGTTGAAAGCTACAACGGGGATGAGGCTATTTCATTTTATAATCAGATTTTTACTACCCGGAATCCGGGAGATTTTACAAACGCGGAATATATACGAATTTTCGAGCTCTCACATAAACTTTCAGGAATTGGTTTTGCTGAAAACGTAAACGAAAAACTTGGCAAATTCAGGAACAAAGACAAAAAGCTGCCTTTTATTTCTCCTGATTTGTATGGTCAGTATTTTATTGAACTTGGATACTCGTATTACCTTAGTAGCCAGATAGTAAAAGCAGACTCAGTTTTTCGTTTCATTATTGAATTGTACGAGAAAAAGTATCCGGTTTCAAGGCTTGATGTAGGATATTCTTACAATGTTTTAGGACTGATAAAACGAAAATACGGAGATTTTGATTCAGCTATTGAACTACTGAAAAAAGCAGAAAAAATCAGAATAGAAGAACTTGGTCCCAAACATCCGCAGGTGGGGGGTGTTGTTAACAATATTGGTTTGATATATAGCGATCTGGGTGATTTTGATAAGGCAATTTTGTATTATAACAAAGCGATTGAAATTAAAATGGAGACCCGCGATCCTTCGGTATATCTGAACTATATGAATGCGGGCGAGATTCAGACCATGTTGGGAAATTACAGGGGAGCTCTCGATTATTATGAAAAAGCTGAAAGCATTTTGCAGGAAATAAGTGAGCTGGGAAAGCTGGCTGATTTATACTTAAATATGGGGGCTGTTTACAATCTTCTGAAAGCAAATGTTGAATCATACCGGTATTTTCAGAAATCACTGGCGATTTACACCGATATTTTTGGACCGGGAAATGAGAAGAACGGCAAAGTCTATCAAAATCTTGCTAATGTATATGAGGAGCTTGGTGATTTTGACAACGAGTTAAAAGCCACTGAAAAGGCTGTTGAAATCATGGCAAATATTTATGGAAAACAAGCGATTGAAGTAGCTCCGTTATACAACAATCTGGGGCTGGTTTATAAAAATCACAAGCAGCCGGAAATCTCACTACACTATTTAAAACTTGCTTCAAAAATTTACAGGGACAACGGACTGGAAAACTCAGAAAAATATCTCAACACATTAAGCAATATTGCAGAAACATATTCTTTTTTAAATAGAACAGACTCTGCTATTTACAATTATGATAAAGCAACCATTGGTCTCTCTCAACTTTTTAAGGGGAGGCATCCGGTTTTGGCAAACTCATATAATAAACTGGCTGAGATTTATTTCACAAGCGGTGATTACACGCTTGCCGGGCAGATGGTTAAAAAATCCATATCTGCCAATTTGAATGAAGAAGAGAACCCGGACAACATTTATGAAGCCTGTTTAGACCCGTCTATTCTTTTTGAAAGTTATCTTTTACAGGGAGAACTTTCTTCAGAATCAGGGAACACAGGAGAGTCGGTTTGTAAAAAATCGATGGCTAGTTTTCAAATTGCCGATTCTATTTTGGCCGTTCAGCGAAATTTTTTGTTTGATAAAGATGATAAAATTAACATGGCCCGCAATGCAAAAAACTTAACTGAAGCGGTTTTGGAATCTTTTATTCATCATACCGAGCAACAAGATGCTGCAAACTTTGAAACATCTTTTAAATACATTGAAAAGAGTAAAAACCTGGTTTTGTTAAATTCTATTTCGGAAAAGAGTGAAAAGAGATATGCCGGGATTCCGGATTCGACTCTAAATCATGAAGAGGTGATGTTAGGGCGCATAAATTTTTTAGCGCTTCAGGCTGAATTGGAAGAGGATAGTTTGGAAAAGAGAAATATTCAGGAAAAACTATTTGCAAGCAAAGAAGAGTATAAAAATCTGGTTGAATACCTCGAAAGGAGTTATCCGGAATATTATAATTTGAGGAATAAAAATGCGATTCCCGGGTTAAAAGAAATTATAGAAAGGCTGGATGATGAAACTATCGTGTTATCCTTTTTTGTTTCAGAACACGCATTTTTCCGAATGCAAATAGCAAAAAACCGGAGTAAACTGGAAAAGATTCCTGTATCTGGTTTTGATGATCTTTTAACCGGGATGAGAAAAGGAATTACCTTAAAGCTAAATGATATTTATCTTGAAAAAGCACATCAACTTTTTTCACTTTTAATTCCGGATGACATTGTTGCCGGAAATTATAAAAAAATGATAGTGATTCCTGACGGAGCGCTCACTGTTTTACCTTTTGAAGCATTGCTTACAGACACTGTCTATCCCGGAACAAAGCCTGAGTCCTGGCCTTATCTTTTAAATAAAATTGAAATCAGTTATTCTCCTTCGCTTGCAATTTGGTTGAAGTTAAATTCAGAAAACGATCTGAATGGCAGGGAGGATTCTTTTCTTGCCTTTGCACCTGTATTTAAAAGTCGGGTGGAATCCGGGTTGGCAGAGGCCGATTTGCAAAATGAAAATATGCTCCGGACTTATCAAACAAAATTAAATGAATTATGGTTAGCACCGCTTCAGGCTTCCGAACAGGAAATTCTGAAAATCGATTCCTTATTTTATTATAATCATTTGCCTTCCAAAGTTTTTGTCAATTCGCAGTCATCTAAAGAGCAAATCAAGCAACAAAATCTTCGGGATTTTAAGTTTATTCATATTGCGACGCATGGATTTATTGATAAAAACAATCCCGATCTTTCCGGCTTATTTTTCGCTCCTGGTTTAGAGCACAATTCAGAGAATATTTTATACACAGGAGAAATATACAACCTGCAGTTTGATGCCGAGTTAATTACGCTTTCAGCATGTGAAACAGGTTTGGGGAAAATTGCCGAAGGAGAAGGAATGCTGGGGTTTTCGAGAGCTTTTCTTTATTCGGGAGCAAAAAATCTGTTGCTTTCACTTTGGAAAGTAGATGACACCTCCACGTCAGAAATGATGGTTCCTTTTTACGATGGAATTATTGAACGGGCGATGAATATTTCTGAGTCGTTACATGCTGCAAAACTGAAGCTGGTTAAGAACAGTCGTTACAGTCACCCATACTACTGGGCTCCATTCATTTTAATCGGGAGCTGACTTTTGCCATAACAATCTTTTTTCCAGAATATAATTGAACATTTCGTCATATAACAACAATTGAATGTCCAAAATATTGTCATACGTGACAACAGGCTCAGGAGAATTTTCAGAAACAGATCCGTGACTGCATTCAAAAGTAAATGCCATGGTTCCGGAAATATGATGAAGAGCAGAAATAAGATTAAATGTTTTTGATGGAGGAAATTTTTTATCATCCGGCTCAGGCGACCAGAACCAGTTGTCGGGCCAGTGAGCCAGGTTATTCTTTTTATATCTGTTGTTTACGCGAAGTGCCAAGTCATACACACGTTCTTTCATAAACAGGGGCAAATAGGCAGGTTGCAAAACTACCGGCCGATTCTCATGTGAGTGCAGCGAAACGGTTAAGTCAGGAGCTTCTTTTCGTGCAATTTCCAAAATCGCTTTGGTTTCTTTCGCCATCGGATTAAAATATTCGTCCTGCATGATATTAATTCCGTTGTCGTTAAAATAGGCTCCTAAGATTCCGACGTCTCCTTTCATTGGATGAAGCGATTTTGCATGTGGCCATCCCCACGAAGTTCCGTCTTTGTGTGTTCCCTGTCCGTATTTAGTCATTATCTTTGTTGGAAGCCCTATAAAACTGTCGTAAGGGCATCGTTTTCTTCCATCAGGGTTTCCACATGGAATAATAATGGTTCGGCATTGTTCGATTTTCTTTTTTAGTGCCGACCAGTCTTTTCCTCTGTAATCTTTTCCGGTTTCGGCGATATGGATAAGGTTAATTAACCCGGCCATTCCTTCTACTTCATGCCCGTGAACCGGTCCAACAAAAAATACAACGGGTTTGCTTATGCTGTCTTTCTGAGCATAAAAAGCCGGGTTGCGGGCTGCAACCGCTGAATTATAATTTGCATGCGATTTTAGATCTTCCTTTTCACCATAATATACAGCGTATACAGGCAGGCCGCCGGGTGAAACAGCTGTGGTTTCAACTTCACCCGACCTAATATTGCCAATTTCATTCTGAATTTCAGAAACTTTTGATTTGAAAAAGGCGGGAATATCAGAATTGTTTGGCGGATCGCCAGCTTCAATTTTTATCTGCGCAAAAGATTCCTCACTAAAAAATATAATCGCAACAAGGAGCAAAATTAATCTGAAAACGTACACCATGGTTTCGCCGGATTTAGATTTGTAATAAAAGATGATTACTCAAAACCAGTAATCATTATAAAATTACACTATTTTGTTGTTCCAGTGCAAATTAGTTTTGATTTGTTTGGGAGGTGCTTTTTCCTTTACAGACTCATACTGATGAGGAAAGTCGCTGCAAACGCAATAATCGCGTACAGTTCCGGGAAAACAGCCAGTACCATGGTTTTTCCAAAAATATCGTGCCCTGATCCAATTCCGGCAATTCCGTTTGATGTGACATCGCCCTGATTTAGTGCTGAAAAGAATCCTACAAATCCAAGGGTAAAACCGGCTGCCAGAATAGCGACTCCCTGTAACATGCTCATTTCATCTGAAATGATTCCCTGGCTGTTGATAATAAAGAATCCTGCAAAACCATACAAGCCTTGTGTTCCGGGGAGAGCGCTTAACAACAAATAACTTCCGAATTTATCGGGCTTTTTTTTGAGCGCACCGACGGTTGCATTTCCGCCTTTTGATACACCAACCGCGCTTCCAATTCCTGAGAAAATGAGCATAATTGCCAGCCCGATGTAAGCCAAAATAACTGCAGTTGTCATAATTTATCTCCTTTCAATTGTTTTATTTGTTTATGTTTTTTTATTTCGAAAATGGTTTATATTCTTCTCCTCCGCCTTTAAAACCGGCATTTTTATAAAACTCAACAAAGGTTAGTCGCATGGGGTGGACAAACGAACCAAGTGATGAAATCAGGATATTCAAAGTATGCCCCAGTAACAGGAATATCGCAAAAAAAACAGGCCCCAGAATTTTTGAAGATCCTAATATTTGCAGGGCGATGTCGTTAATTACAAAGCCCAAAATGGCACTTGATAATCCAAGCGCAAAGAGTCTGATGTAGGAAAGTAAATCGCCAAAAATTCCGGTAACCGTTGAATATACATCCCAGATTCCTGAGCCAACACGAGAAAAAATGTTTGCTTTCGGATCGCTGAAAAACAGGATGAAAAATCCGCCGGCCGAAAGGACGATGTATAAAATCACAGAGTTTGGAGAAATTGCGTTTAAATTTATCAGCAAATAGTAAATAACACTTCCCAGCAGAACAATAAGCCAGCCAACGGTAGAAAGTGCATAGGGAAATCCAAATTGTTTGGTTTGGTTGGCTGCTTTTATAAATAACCCAAAAATGATTTGTATTGCGCCAAGAACCAGTGCCAGGTTGAACATCTTATTTGGATCTAAAAAGAAGCGTTTAAAATCTTCCAGCCAGTCAACTTCGGTTTGAATAAGGTTTATGCCAAAAAAAGTTCCTGAAACGGTTCCAAAAATTACCGTCGCCAAACCTAAAAACTGGATGAGTGACAAATAGGGTTTTACCTGTTTGTTGGCTTTTAGTTTATATATTCCTGCGCCAACAATAAACAACAATCCATATCCTGCATCGCCAAGGCAGAAGCCAAAAAACAACATAAAAAACGGAGCAAAAAATACGGTTAAATCCATTTCGTGGTAATCGGGCAGCGAAAACATATTACCAATAGGCTCAAAAAGTTTACTGAATCGGTTATTTTTCAGAAGTACCGGGATGTTGTCATCAGGCATCGCCCTTCTGAAATAAAAATGAACGCTGTTTTGTTCCAGAAAATCATCAATAAGTTGTTTTTTTATTGAAGGTATCCAGCCTTCCAGAATCATTAGCTTTTCATCAGCTTCTTTGGCCGTGTTAAGTTTTACTTTTTCAAAGCGCAGCGATTCCATAATTTCCATCCTTGTTTTTTCCATAGATGGAATATCTCTTGCAGCAATTTCATCCAGTTGCCGGTTGATGGTTTCGATTTCCTCTTCCAGCTCGTCACACTTAATTTTTATGTTTGGGTACGATATTTTTGGAGGATCAACTTCATCCAGTTCGTATTCTGCTTTTTCGTCGTCTTTTAACAGGACAATAAAAAATACCTGGTTTTCCGTTTCAGAAATAATCTCGACAATATTCCCTTTTTCCAGGCATTCGTTGTATTTCTTTTTTGTACCAATAAAAAAACGGACAAACAAATTTTCTTTTTTGAGTTTCCCAAGGATTTCGTGCGAAAAATCGCCCCACGGTTTTGCCTTTTTTAGTTCTTTTTTTTCTTCCTCAAGCTCTTGTTCCAGTATTTCCAGTTCCTTTTGTTTGCGGAAAACGTTGTTCATAATGTTTATTCCATCTGATTCCAAACGCAGATCTTCCAACTGTTTTATTTCCCGTTTTTCCAGAAAATCGATGATTTTTTCCAGTTGCTCAATGGTGCCGTATTTTTCTTTGATTTCGCTGGTGAGTTTGACTTTCTTTTCAATCACATGAATCACTCCCAGTTTTTGAATATTCTCAAGAAATTGATTGTATTCTTTATAAAACACCAGGAAATAATATTTGTACATTGGAACAATCATTAGTGCGCCTTTCGTTGTTTTTGCTGTCGTTTTTTTACAATTTTTTGTGCTGACTTTGATAGATTTTCTTCATCTTCCAGAAAGCGTTTTATTTTTCGGATTGCATCTTTATATTCCGGAATTTGTACTTTTTCATACAGGTTGACTTTTTGTGTGGTTTTTTTTCGGGCATAGTCAAGCAAAGTCATTTTTCGTATATAAAATTCCCGTTCGGTTCCAATTCCGGCAAGGTTTTTTACAATTGAAATCCCGTAGGAAAACCATTTCGGGTTTTCAAAAATGCTGAATTCTTTTTCGTTAAATGCGATTTTTTCAAAAACCGGTATTTTAACTCCGGCAATTTTTTTTGTTGAGATTTTTACATCGCCAACATCAACCAAATTTGGCTGAAATTCATTCCACAGACCAACTGATTCGGACTCTTTTGTAAGTTCAGAACTTAGCTTTTTTTCCAGTTCATGAATTTTATCTTTGGCTTTTTTTACTTCCATACGAAGTGCGGCTTCTTTGTTTTTTAAAGTGGGAAGTGCACGCAGTCTGATATTAAGCTGCTTATTCAGTTGTTGCAACGCCGTTTTGTTATATTGAAATTTTAAAGGCAATGGTTTATAATTTAGTTACACCGGAAATATTAGTATTGGAATATTTTCAACTAAGACAATTCTCTCCAAAAGGCTTGAATGAAACATTTTATAAAAAGACGAGCGCTTCATTTTTGAAAATGATATGACGTCAATGTCATTTGATTCAGCAAAAGTTTCAAGTCCTTTAACCACATTGTCGCTTTCAAATAGCACACATTTAATGTTATGAACGCTGTAATCGCGGGCCAGCAATTTATTTAACTCATTAACTTTTTCCTGGTGGTGCGAGTCATCGTTTAAATCGATGTGTACGCAATAGATTTGTTTATCAAAAGCCTGCAATATCGCCAACAACTTATTCAGCGATGAATTATCTGAATCATAAAAGTCTGTAGCATACATTACATTGATTTTATCTTTGCCCTCAAAATCAGCTTTTGGCGGAACGACCAATACCGGGAAGTTGGAATGTTCAATTACTTTAGCAATCGTTTTTCCCTGGAATTCATTTGCTTTTTCATATTCTCCCTTGCTGCCCATTAAAATAATGTCAGGCTGATATCTTTCTGCGGCATCCACAACTACATGTTCCGGAATTCCTTTTAACATCCGGTAGTGCAGATTTACAGATCTCAGGAGATCATTAGGGACAATTTTTTTGATTTCGAGGCTAAAATTTACCAGTTTGAGTTGCGCTTTTTTGTGAGCTTCCTGAAGTTCCATTTTTACATGTTTTTCCCAGGAAACCGTGTGTTTGGCTGAATCGTGAATGGTAGGATCTTCATAAACATACAAAAGCTTTATTTCGGCGTTGTTTTTTTGAGCTACTGAAATAGCAAATTTACATAGCTCCAGACAACCCTCGCTCATTTTAACCGGCAAAAGAATTTTTTTCATTTGCGCGTATGATGCGTCTTCCGATAAGGTGTCCAGATCATATTCCTTATGCATATTCAAAAGCAGCTTAATGGCTTTTTCTGATTTTCCGGCTTTCACTTTTAGCAGAACTTCATCAGGATTGTAAACGCCACCCATTTTCAAACCTTCATTGGTAAAAAAGCATTCAATTCCTTCTGATTCGAACCTTCTTTTTACAAAACTTCCAACTTGCGGCTTTGTTATTCGGAGGATAGTAACCAGTTGATTTTCCATGACATTTAATTTTTTTGATTTTCTATACTTCTCCCGTATTTCTCTACAAATTCAGACTTAATTCCGATTTCTGCCACAGAAAAGTATTTATTGAATAACTTCCAGCCGGTATCAATCATTTTTTCAATTTCAATGTTGATGTCGATAGCGAGTAATTTTTCGGAATACTCTTTGGCAAAACTCATGGTTCGTTTGTCGTAATCGGTCAGATCAAAGCCATTTTCAATTTTTGTTTTTGCGTTGGCTGCATCGGCAAAAAGTCGGATTGCCGTGTTCATAACCTGCGGGTGGTCTTCCCGCGTTTTTTTGCCTATCACCAGCTGTTTTAAGCGCGATAAACTTCGGAAGGGGTCAACAATAACTTTCCCTATATCAGTGTCTTTCCGGAGAAATAACTGTCCTTCGGTAATGTATCCGGTATTGTCGGGAATGGCGTGTGTAATGTCTCCGCCCGATAGTGTAGTAACTGCAATAATGGTAATTGAACCACCACTTGGAAACTGCACTGCTTTTTCGTATAAACGAGCCAAATCGCTGTATAACGAGCCGGGCATACTATCTTTTGAAGGAATTTGATCCATTCGGTTTGAGACAATACTCAGCGCATCGGCAAACAGGGTCATATCGGTTAAAAGAACCAGCACGTTTTGGTTTTTTTCGGCAGCAAAATATTCGGCAGCAGTTAAAGCCATATCCGGAACCAGCAGACGCTCAACCGGGGGATTTTCCGTGGTATTTACAAAACTGATGATTCGTTCGATAGCGCCGGCGCTTTCAAACACATTTTTGAAAAAGAGGTAGTCGTCGTTGGTAATACCCATTCCACCCAGAATAATTTTGTCGGCTTTTGCCCGCAAGGCCACCATTGCCATCACCTGATTATAAGGCTGGTCGGGGTCGGCAAAGAACGGTATTTTTTGCCCGGTAACCAGGGTGTTGTTCAGATCGATACCGGCAATTCCGGTAGTAATTAGTTCCGAAGGTTGTTCGCGTCGTACAGGGTTTACCGAAGGACCTCCGATTTCCACTTTTTTACCGTCTACTTCCGGACCACCATCAATTGGTTGTCCGTAAGCATTAAAAAAGCGCCCGCCTAATTCGTCGCTAACCGAAAGTTGTGGCGCATGCCCAAGAAAAACCACTTCTGCATTGGTTGGTATTCCTTCTGTACCTGAAAAAACCTGGAGGGTAATTAAATCTTTTTCAATTTTAACTACCTGCGCCAAACGGTCGTTAACAACCGCCATTTCTTCGTTGCCCACACCTGAAGCGTGAAGTGCAATTGTTGCCTTGGTAACCTGTTCAATTTTTGTATATATTTTCTGAAATGCAGTGGTTTCCATTCTTTATTCCGGTTAGTTGATTTCTGCTTTTTCTTTTTTTCTCTCTTGAATAATTTCCTGCAACTCGTTTTCGTATTTTTTGAAATCGTCGCTTTCAAATTCCGAGTAATTCATCTGCTTGAATACGTTTATTATTTTTTTGAAATAGGGACTTACATCTTCAAATGAATCAAAATGAAAATCAGTATGATACACTTCCAGCACTTTGTCCATCATGTATCTTTGGCGTTTGATTGGGGTTGATGCATCTACTTTGTCAAAAGCATCCTGTTGCAGAATAACAAAATCGATTACCTCTGATTTCCAGAAAATAACGTGATAATTGATGGGAACACCATCGTCGCCAAGAATATTAATCTGCTCATATGTTTCACGCCCTCTGATGAGGATGTTTTTTGCCAGGATAATGTTATCCACCCATTTAGGCGAGATATTTTTTTTCATGAATTCCAGAAATTCGGGATATTCCAGGTATTTCGAATAACTGTCAACTGCATCGATGGCGGGGTAACGTTTACTGTCGGCACGCGTTTGCGACAAAGCATAAAAACAACGGGCTGCCTTTTTGGTAGATTCGGTTACCGGTTCCTTTAAATTTCCACCGGCAGGTGAAACTGTTCCGATAAATGTTACCGAGCCAGTTTTTCCGTTGTTGAGATAAACAAATCCGGCACGGGCATAAAAGTTTGAAATAATTGCAGGCAAATCCATTGGGAAGGCATCGGGCCCGGGCAATTCCTCCATGCGGTTCGACATTTCGCGCAACGCTTGTGCCCAGCGCGACGTGGAGTCGGCCAGCAACAAGACTTTTAATCCCATAGAACGATAGTATTCAGAAATGGTCATTGCCGTGTAAACCGACGCCTCGCGTGCCGCCACCGGCATGTTCGATGTGTTGGCAACAATGGTTGTTCGTTCCATCAGTTTTCTTCCCGATCTGGGGTCATCCAGTTCAGGAAACTCAGTAAAAATCTCAACTACTTCGTTGGCACGTTCTCCGCAGGCAGCAAGCACAATCATGTCAGCTTCAGCCTGTTTTGAAAGCGCATGTTGCAGCACCGTTTTGCCGGTTCCAAAAGGTCCGGGAATAAATCCGGTTCCCCCTTCAACAATTGGGTTCAGACTGTCGATTACCCGGATGCCGGTTTCCATAAAATCAAATGGACGCGGTTTTTCCTTGTAAGCTTTTATGGGAATTTTAACCGGCCATTTTTGTACCATGGTCACTTTATGTTCCTGATTTTCAGAATCGGTTAAAATGGCAATGGTGTCGTTGATTTTATATTCACCCTCAGAAACCACATCTGTTACAGTTAACGTTCCCTTTAAAATAAAGGGAACCATAATTTTATGCGGAATCCAGTTTTCGCTTACTTCTCCAAGCCATGAGCCGGCAAGGACTTCATCACCGGGTTTTGCGAGTGGTTTAAATTTCCACAATTTATCGTCTTCCAGCGCAGGTGTATAATCTCCTTTTTGAAGAAAAATACCGGTCATTTTATCGAGGTCGTGCATCAACCCGTCGAAGTTTTTTGATAAAATTCCCGGCCCCAGTGTGGCTTCCAGCATGTGCCCTGTAAATTCAACTATGGTGCCGGTTTTCAAGCCGCGAGTGGTTTCAAAGACCTGTACATAGGCTGTTTTCCCTCCTATTCTGATAACCTCTGCCATCAGTCTTACTTCAGAGTGAATGATAAAACAGATTTCATTTTGCGATACCGGTCCGTCGCATTCAACCATAACCAGGTTGGAGATTATTCCGGTTATTTTTCCCTTTGTACTCATGTGTTTTATTTTGCAACGCTAAATTCTTCCGGAAATACATAACTTGTTTTTAGTTCGGTCAACAATTTTTCAAGCAGTTCTTTGCCCGTTTTTTTATCCAGTTTTGTCCAGCGTTCAATCATTTTTAGTTTAATCGTATAGCTCAGTATTTTTTCAATGGTGAAATAGAAAAAGAAAGTCTGCTCATCGAGGTAGTTCCACTTTATTTTATCGATGTTTTTTTCTTTTTCAATCATTTTCATATCGGTTTCAATCACCCTGATAATTTCAGATGCAAAAGGAATTTCATCATCAAAATATTCCGGTTTTAGTCGGTTTTCCAGTAAAAGCGAATTCATTACATTGGTTTCCTCAGTATGAATCAGGTGCTCGGACATTTCATATTTATAAGAGAGACAATGAAATGCAGTAATGAGGTTGTTGATCTTCAGGTCGAACAAAAACCAATCTCTCAAAAAGCGGTTTTTGATTTTGACTGCATATTCATTAAAGAGTGTATGGAGTTTATTTTCAGCAAGAAGATGATGTTGTTTTATGTCTTTATTTTTTATCCATTTTAAAAACTGAATCATGTATTCCGGAATTTCAGTGGGATTTTCAATTTGTTCGTCAAGAAATTTTTTTGCGAAATTCCCTGAACAGTTAAAAGTAGCGCCGGAATCAAAAATCTGGTTAAGCAGGTTGTCATTGTCGTCAGGATAAAACAGCATCCTTACAAATTCAAAATCAGCCGGAATAAGATCATTTTTTAATATCCTGCGAAATGATACAGGAGTAATTTCTGATTTGAGTTCATCAAAAAACAAATCGGGCAGTCCGGCAATCAAACAGTAATAATTTTTTTTAAACATGGTCGAATTTTAAATGGTAACCATACAAGTATCTCATCTAAAACCCAGTTTACTAGTTGCTTTTTCTGGTCTTATTGATAGCTGTCAAGCATTGTTCACTAATCTTCGAATAACAATTTTTGTGTTGTCTCTTTTAAATAGGTTTTAAAATAGTTTTCAAAATCAAGGTCGGTAAACCGCACGACAAAACGATCGTCTTTTGGTCCGATTTTGAAGCCGGTTTTTAGCTTTGAATCCACCTGCACATCAAGGCCTTTTTTCATTGCTTCTGCAGCCCTCTGGTTTAATGTGGCGGTTAAACTGTTAAGCTCGTGTTGCGGCACCATAATTTTTAAATCCATTTCGCCATTTTCAGCGGGCTGCCATTTTTCAACAATGGTTATGATGATTTTTTGAATAAAAGTTTTATCAGAAAATGTTTCCTGAACAGTGCTATCCACCTGCTGTGCCAAAATTAAATTGGTAACCTGCTGTTTTAATTTGCTCAGAAACTGTCGTGCAGACAGCTTCATTTCCGACTCTGAATTACTTTTTCGCTCATCTGCGTCTGATTTTGCTTTCGCGAGAATTTCTCCGGCTTTTTTCTGGGCTTCATTGATAATTTTTTCGGCCTCTTTCTTTGCGTTTTCTTTTATCTTTTCTGCCTCATCCCGGGCTTTTACAATGCCTTCATTATATATTTTTTCTGTTATTTCCTGTAATTTATCAGTCATGGTTTTTGTTGAAGTTTTTAAATGGTTTATCGAATGTTATCCAGGGAAAGAGATTGTGTAGAGTGGCCAACCGTAAAAACCGGCATTTCACAGCCGTACACGATTTGAGTAACAAACTGACCGATGCGCCGGTCGGCAAAAATAGATTCCTGGTGTGTTCGTATGATGATCAAATCAGGATTTTCTTCCGTAATATAATCGAGAATTACTTTGTGCTTGAGTTGGTTGTGTACCTTTAAAATTTCAACTTCACACTCCACACCACGTTTGTTTAACATCTCTTTCAGGTGATCAGCATTTTTTCGGGCCAAACTCCTGCCTTCGTTGATATCGATGTTTAAGGCCGAAACAATTTTGACTTTGGCTTTCCATTTTTTTGCAAAAAAAGTAGCCCAAAATAGTCTTTTCGTTGTGGTTTGCGAAATATCGATTGGGACGACAATTGTTTTAATCTTTTTTAATGAGGTCTTTTTGTTGAGAAGTAAAACCGGACAATGTGAGCGAATAATGAGTTTGTTTATCATTGTATTTTTGAGTCCGCTGTCATTTTTGTCAAGAGCAATAAAATCGTATCCCCCATTTTTTGATTCTTTTATTAAGGTGGATAATTTTTCTCCCATTTTTATACGCGGAATAAATTCATCCGGCAGTTCCTTTTTTGTCGTTTTTTTCAGAAAATCGATTAGATTTTGTTTTGCATGATCTTTTATTGAATCCTTCTTTTTGGGCTGAAGTCCCATGGTAAGGAACGATGATCTTTCAAGAATATTCAAGAAGAATATTCGCATCTTCAATGGCTTGTGAAAGCGCAGAAATTGTTTTAAAACGGATTTTGCGTTTGAATTTTGAGGGATGTATGCCAGTATACTGTTTGACATTTGATTCATAGCCCCGATTTTTTAGGATTGAACAACAGTGATCGTAGGAAAATGGTTAGTTGCTCAAATTTTTTAATTAACATATGATACGGAAAAAGTATT
The DNA here is from genome assembly GCF_009762775.1 of Maribellus comscasis. Taxonomy (GTDB): domain Bacteria; phylum Bacteroidota; class Bacteroidia; order Bacteroidales; family Prolixibacteraceae; genus Draconibacterium; species Draconibacterium comscasis. The sequence continues at coordinate 4,633,737 of NZ_CP046401.1, forward strand.
CAAGGGTTTACAAAAAAGGTTCAAAAAGCATTATAATTTTGACAAAAATAGTTGAGTCACTTCACTTTGTGAATAAAGAATATCAATATCGAAGTGTGGAAATTATTATTTTTAGTTTGCGTTTTGATTTTTTGATTGGATTTTTTGACAGATTCATGATTGAACGGGTCGAACTTGTATTTTAAATGCCTCCACTGGGTTAAGTGTAAAAATTTGATAAATGTCTTGTTGTGACAGACCATTTTTTTCCAACGCAGGAATCAGGTATTCTTCTATTTCGGTGTATCCTCTGAAATTTCCACCACCGGGCTCTCCCGGACGATACCATCCTGCATCGTGAGAGAAAAGCAGTTTATGAAGTAATCCTTCTTTTTTCATTTGAAGAGCAAAATTTACAAATCGGTCCAGTTTTTCCGGTGTGAAATTGTCATATCCAATCCAGGCTCCCATTTGCGCAGCTTCAATTGGTTTGCTTAAATCGCGTTCGTTATGTGCATGTGTCCAGATAAATGCAGAAGGATGAACGCCATAGTTTTTCAGGATTTCCAATTCCTGAAATGCAGGGACGGCCAATCCTGTATGTGACATAATTGTTAGTCCGGTCGCTTTATGTGTAATACAGGCAGCTTCAACTACCTTGCGGTTTATTTCTTCCAGGGATGCCCGTTCAACGGCAATTTTAATAAAACCCGGGTAAACTCCGGTTCCTTCAATTCCGTTTTTTGCCTCTTCAATCCAGCGTTCAGCAAGTTGTTCTGCTGTTTCTGTAAAACCGTGTTCGGGAATATATTTTGCACCAACGGCACTGTAGTATCCGGTGTTGGTAATGATCTGCAAACCTGATTTCTCCACCAGCATTTTTAATAATTCAGGATCGCGCCCCAAATAGGCCGGGGTGCATTCAACTATTGTTTTGTATCCGAGTTTTTTTATTTCCAAAAGATATGGAAGTACTTTTTCAACGACCTCCTCTTTTTTCCAGCGGTGATATCCGGTGCTGTCGGCTCCAATAAAATCAACCAGAATATGTTCGTGGTGTAGGGTTTTCCCGATTTCTCCCGCCGGAATTTCTCCGCTTACAGTGATAATTTTTGACTCCTTGCTGTTACACGACAGCAAAAATATAGCTGAAACAAACAGATAAAGGAAATTGGTATTTTTCATCATAAATTGCCTGAAATTTTTTCCAATTTACAAAAACATGTTCATTCGGGAAATAGGTAAAGAAAATATAAGAACGATTAAATCTTTTTTCTTTTCCTCCAGACAACAAGTATCGCTCCAGCAAAAACCAATGCTGCTCCCAAAATAGTAATTATTGAGAAACGTTCATGCGCTACCCAGCTGACATCCATTTCAGTCAAAATCCCCATGGTTATAAAAGTGATCATCGGGTTTACAATGATGATAATACTTACTTTATTGGCTTCGAGATATTTTAGTGCCAACGCCAGACAAGAGTATGCAATAAAAGTATTTGCTCCCAGGAAAACCATTAGAAGCCACCATGTCCAATGTAAATGAAAGAGCGGTGTTAAGTCAATAAAAGGGATATAAATCAAAGCAGGAAAACCAAACAGGAAAAGATTTAAACTTTCCGCAGAATGCCTGATTACCAGTTTTTTTTGAGAAATAGCATAAGTTGACCAGGCAATGGCTCCTGAGATGGTGAATAATACTCCAAGGTTATATTTTTCCTGACTTTCAAAAAAGGCAGACAACTGGTCGCGGTAAAAAAAAGAAAAACCAATAATAGCTACAGAAAATCCAATGATTTGATTTCGTTTAAGTTTTTCCTTAAAAAAAACAAGACCGGCAACCGCAAGAATAATCGGGCCGGTTTGAATAAAAAGTTGTGCATTGCTTGGAGTGGTGTAGTGGATTCCCAACATATATCCCATATAATTCCAGGAGAGTCCGATTCCGGCCAGTATCAGAAGAAGGGGAGGGCGTTTCAGAATCCGGAAGGAGGAAGGATTCTGGAATATCTGCCAAACGGAAAGCATAATAAAAGCCACGGAAAAACGGAACCAAACGATGGTAGCCGGTTCAACTTCCCGTGTAGCTACTTTTAAGGCGATCGCCAGAAATCCCCAAAAGAAAGCAGTGGTTGAAGCATAAATTATTCCTTTGGTATAGTTTTGCATATTTGTTTGTCAGAATAAAAATCCCGGATATTTTGTACCCGGGATAACAATATTTATATTGTTTCCGGTCTATCTTAATTGTGCATCAAAATCACGTTCAAAAGCGGAAAGCATTTTTTTCATTGTTTTATCAATTTGCTTGTCCTTTAGTGTTTTATTGTCGTCCCGGAGAATAAAACTAACCGCATACGATTTTTTACCTTCAGGCACCCCTTTTCCTTCATACACATCGAATAGATTTACGTTTCGTAAAATCTGACGTTCCACTTTAAAAGCACTTTCTTTTATCTGACTGAATTTAACCGGTTTGTCAATCAACAAAGCCAGATCTCTTCGAACTGCCGGAAATTTGGGCAATTCTTCAAATACTATTTTGTGATTTCGTTTTTCGTAAATAATACGCCCCCAATCTAAATCAGCGTAATACACCGGGTTTTCGATATCAAATTTTTTGAGCCATTTTTTGGCCACAATTCCAATTTCGAGAATCGTTTTGTTGTTCGATTGATATTGTAATCCTTCATCAAATAGCTCGTTCTCTGTTTCAGAAAGCTGAAGTTGTTCCGGATTCATACCCAGCTTTTTCAGAATGTTTTCTGCATAAGTTTTTATGCTGTAGAAAGTTGCCGGAGATTCCCTGCTTGTCCAGCTTTCTTCTGATTTATTTCCGGTAACAAATAACCCAAGATGTTCTTCTTCCCAGTAATTGGTTTCAGGGTGTTCTTTCAGTTCGGTTCCTTTAAAAAAGTAACAGTTCCCGAACTCATAAAAACTCAGGCTTTTATTCTGGCGGTTGGCGTTGTATGCAATGGCCTCTAATCCTCCAAATAACAATGACTGACGCATCCCGTTCAGGTCGGCACTCAAGGGATTTAATAGTTTTACTGTCTGGTCTTCTTTATATTGTGTTAATCCTTCGTAATAGCCTGCTTTGGTTAATGAGTTTGACCATATTTCGTTGAATCCCTGAGAACTAAGCATTTCAGAAACCAGGTTGCGCATCTGGTTCATATCGGGCTGCTCGGCGTATTGTAATGATGATTTTACCAGCGAGGGGATTTCAACATTGTTGTACCCGTATATACGCAGGATTTCTTCAATTACATCAGCTTCACGCTGTACATCAACCCGGTAGGGAGGAACCAGCAAGGACAATCCCTTCTCGGTTTCACTTTCAATTTTTATTTCGAGCGATGTAAGTATTTTTTTGATTTGCTCGGTGCCCAGCTCTTTCCCAATAAGACGGGTAACATTTGCATAGGAAATATCAACTTTAAAATCTTTAATAGGTTCGGGATACACATCCACAATTTCAGAGGAAATGGTACCGCCGGCCAATTCTTTCATTAACAAAGCCGCACGTTTTAACGCATAAATTACTCCGTTCGGATCAATTCCACGTTCAAAGCGGAACGAAGCGTCAGTGTTTAGCCCGTGGCGACGAGCAGTTTTCCGAATAAAAACCGGATCGAAATATGCGCTTTCCAGAAAAATGTTTTTGGTTGAATCTTTGACTCCTGATTTTATTCCACCAAATACACCGCCGATACACATGCCTTCTTCTGTATTACAAATCATCAGGTCGTTTTCATCCAAATCACGTTCCACTTCATCCAGTGTTGTAAATTTGGTTCCTGCGGGCATTGTTTTTACAATTACCTTCTTGCCTGTAATTTTGTCGGCATCAAAAGCGTGTAAGGGTTGTCCGGTCTCAAAGAGTACGAAATTGGTGATGTCAACTACATTACTAATTGGAGTAAGCCCAATTACACGCAATTTATTTTTCAGCCAATCGGGCGATTCTTTGATTTCAACGCCTGAAATGGTTACGGCTGCATAACGTTTGCAAGCCTCCGGGGAGCCTATTTCCACCGGAATTTCCAGATCGTGGTTGTCGACTTTAAAATTCTCAACCGATGGACGGGTATATGCTACATCTTTTGTTTTTTTCAGAAAGGCAGCCAAATCACGCGCCACCCCAATGTGCGATGCTCCGTCGATTCGGTTGGGAGTGAGGTCGATCTCGATCATCCAGTCTGATTCCACATTGTAATAATCTTTAGCAGCCACTCCTACCTGAACGGAATCTTCCAGAACAATAATTCCTTCGTGGTCCGTTCCGATACCGATTTCATCTTCTGCACAAATCATCCCCTGCGAAACTTCACCCCTTATTTTTGATTTTTTAATGGTAAACTCATCATCGCCCATGTAAAGTGTTGTTCCTTCGGTAGCCACAACAACTTTCTGGCCGGCTGCAACGTTGGGTGCTCCACAAACAATTGGCAGGAGTTCGCCGGTTCCAACATTAACGGTTGTTTTACTCAGGTGATCTGAGTTCGGATGTTTTTCACAAGTCACCACTTCACCAATAACCAGCCCTTTCATGCCACCTTTTACGGTTTCCACTTCTTCCAAACCACCCACTTCCAAACCGGTTTGGGTAAGAATTTTAGCTACTTCTTCGGGCGATTCATCCAGTTGGATGTAATCTTTTAACCATTTGTATGATATCTTCATATCGAAAAAATTCTGCAAATAAAATTGAAGTCACAAAAATAGAGAATTTAACCGGAAAGCGGCGGGGATCATTCAATTAATCTTCTTTCGCTTGAATTTCGAAACGAAAAGTAAACATGAGTTGAATTGTTTCTCTATTTTCTTGCAGAAATTTTTAAGTTCTGTACAACTTTCCCTTCTTCATCTGCAACATCAAGAACCAGCACTGAGTTTTCAGTATGTGCTTTTATAACAGCTTTATTGGCATTGGCAATAATGGGGAAATTTTGTCCGTCGCCTGCCTTTTTGAAAACATGTCGGTGAAGATGCCCGCAAAGCATCACATCGATGCCGGCTTTTTCAAGTACCGGTACAAACTTGTCCTTAATCTCCTGTTCGCCGTGCCAGCCACCAAACGGAGGCATATGAACTATCACTACGCGATAGGGTGCATCAAGAAAAATATCTTTTTTTACCGCTTCTTTTAACCAGTTTGCCTGTTGAGTGCGGTAGCGGTCGAAAGCCACAATTCTGCTGTATTCCAAATCTGAATCGGGTTTGTCCTCTCCACAGTCGAGTACTACAAAACAAACTGGCCCCTGCCTGAACATATAGTACAATTGCTTGGTTGGAGTGGGAAAGTATCTTGGAAAAGTGGTTGCAAAGTTGCCCCTTGTCTCGTGATTTCCGCGTGCATAATACATCGGTGTTTCACTGGCAAACAATTCTACTGATTTATCCAGAAAATCTCCAAATAACTGTTCTTCTGAACGGATATCGTTGGTCATATCACCATTAAAAAAAACAAGATCTGTTTTACCCCAATCTGTTCCTTTTAAAAGATTCTCCATTAAGTCATTGTTCCCGTGAATATCATTTATAACCAGAAATGATATGTCGTTTTTTTTCGGATTGCTTGTTGTAAATTTAAAGGGTTTTTTTCGGTACACATTACTCGCCGCAACAGGTCCATATAAAACTTTGGTACCAACATGGCTTAAAACTTCCTGTGAATAAATCCGGTAACGATACGTTGTATTGGGATCCAAATTGGTTAATGTTACAACATGTACCGAATCTACAACTTTAAAACCAAAACCTTCGGAATAAATACGCGGACGTTCAGTAAGATAGAAATGAGTGTCGTCATCGGGAGCCAGTTCCACCCACGAAATACCTTTTCGGTTGGTTGTCCAAACAATCGTTACTTCATTTTCTGTTAATGCTTGCAGGTATGGACCGTGCGTGATTGAAAATGTTTCTTCCTGTGAAAACAGATTTGAAACAAAAAACAGTAGCAGCGCTGAGATAATCAGGTGAAGTTGTTTCATTTTTTTATGATTTTGGAGGTGGAAAGGTAGAAAATATTTGTTGTTCAACAGGGCTTTCCAATGTTAATTTAAAGACAGATTTTTACCATTTTAATTCATCTTTTTTATCTGTTTTAGAATCATGTCTTTGCGATTTGACAGCGAACCGTAAACTTCAATTAACGTACAATCGAGATCCTGGACCCATTCCCTCAGAATTTCATCAACTTGTATTCTCAGTTCAGGCAAGTCTGATTCTGCACAGGTAATTATGTCGGGCTCTTCAACCGCGACAAAAACAAGTACGTCAATTTCGCTCATTACATCGGTTACTTCCCGAAACAGCGACTGGATATCCATTTCTCCAAATTCATCTGATGCCTGGATGTATGCGAGAAGATCGAGCGGGCAACGGTCGAAAATAATGTTGCTTTCGGTAGACACAACTTGCTCTATTGAATATCTTAATTGCACAATATAATCGTCAACATCAGGAATCTCAGAAAAAAAATGGCCAGTTTCTTCCAGTTCATAATAAGGTTCAGGTTTACAGATATAATCCGGAAATACTTCTCCCAGTTTTTCAATCAATGAACTTTTCCCAACTCTGTGTGATCCGCTTACTGCTATTTTCATAAAATTGTCAGCAAACTTTATTTTTTATCTATTTTAAAGTTTGTCACATTTTTATGAATAAAATGGTCTCCCTCAATTTGATCTACTTTAATATTTTTGAGAACAACATTTTTAACCGGAAGTTTATCCTGGGCTAAAATCCGGGAGATAAATTTTACCGAATTTGCCTTTATGTTTTTCAGATAAATATCGGAAATGGGTGTCAGGCGTTTCTCGTAAGTGGGAACTAAGTCGCGCCACTGGTAGAGCACATCGGTTTCAATTCCGAGAATACCTTCACTCATTTTGTCGGCCCCGATATTGTTCACATAAATATTTTTTACATAGCCCCCTCTTCGTTCGTTGGTTTTTATAAATACCAGGTGAAACATGTTGGCGTCGTCTTTCACTTTGCAATTGCTCATATAAATATTCTCCACGCCGCCTGATAATTCGCTTCCTATTGCCAGCAGCTGGTGCCCGTTTTTTACCAGACAGTTGCGGATAACCAGATTTTTTGTTGGAGTATTTAGTCGCCAGGCATCCTGGTTACGGCCTGATTTTACGGCAATCGCATCATCTCCCTGGTCGAATACACAATCTTCAATCAACATGTTTTGACTCATTTCCGGGTCAACTCCATCGTTGTTATGGCCATGCGCATAAACATTCAAATTCCGGATAACCACGTTTTTCGACAAATAAGGGTGAATTGTCCAAAAAGGGCTGTTTGTAATGGAAAAACCATCGAGTAAAATATTTTCCGACCGGTTAAACTGGATAAAGTGCGGGCGTAAATGGGCCGTGTCGTTTACCATTAGGCGTTCTTCCACCGGGACATCTTTTGCTGCAAGATTGTACAACCGTTTTAGACTATTCATATGCGCCGGAGGCCGGGCAAACCATTTTTCCCAAACATCCATTTGAGCTTTTAGTTTGCCTTCGCCGGTTATGGCTATGTTTTTACATTCGTAAGCGTAAATTAAAGGCGAGTAATTATAGCACTCCATTCCTTCCCAGGTAGTTTGCACTGCCGGTAAGTAATCATCAGGATTTCCCGAGAAAAGAAGTACAGCTCCTTTTTCAAGATGGATATTTACATTGCTTTGAAAATGAATTTTTTTTGTTATCCATTCCCCCTCAGGGATTATAACCGTACCACCCCCCATTTGATTGGCCTTTTGAATGGCTTTTTTTATGGCCAATGTATTTTTTTCCTTGTTTTCAGGAATAGCACCAAAATCAGTGATCGGGAATTTTGGGCAGTTGCTAAAATCAGGGATGGTTATCGCCGGCATTTCAAAAGGTGCTTTCACTTTAACCGTAACGATTTTTGGTGACTTGTCTCCATTACATGACAGAAAAACAAATAAAACGATTGGAATAAGCAGAAAAGAATACTTCATTGCAAATGATTTTGTTGCTGCAAATTTAATGTTTTGAATTTGTATAAACGGACCATAATTTGTTTGATTGAAAAAATATGGAAAAAAGAATTAGTTTGCTGAATCTAAAATTAAAACCCAGTCGTTTCCATCTTTTGTTTCACCCGGAGGATCAAATTTTTTGATACCCTCATTTTTGAACTCCCCTATAAATGTAAATTCGCCTGAACGCGGGTTGAACCATGATGCCTGCACTTTTGAACCGTCTATCTTTCCCAGAACTGTTTGAATGTCGCGCCCGTTGAAGGAGTATATTAGTGCGTAGTTTTTTCCGCGGGTAGCTATCTGGTAGTTATATTTTTCACCCTGCCCGGAGGCGGCAACTATCGACGAATCAGGGAAACGTTCAAAATAAGGTTTAGAAAGCATGAGTTTTTTGAGGTAGTTCATTTGTGATGAGCCAGTGGCATTCAGTGCTTCATACCAGTATTCACGTACGCCATAACCGGGATTTTTATCTCCGGGTTTATACATTTGCATCACCGCACTGTGTCCGTAGGTAAAACCAAATGCTCCTGCAAAGACTGACCAGTAGGCATATCGTCTTACATCACCGGCATTCCAGAATGGTTCAGCAGGATCATGCAGCCCCTGTGGAATTCCTTCATACGATGGTTCTCCGTCTATGGTTGGTTTGATGGGGGAGAGCGAATAATCGTCGCGCACATATTTCCAGTTGTCCTGTCCATAGGCCAGTTCAGTATCATCCTGATCGTAACGGCGGTGTCCCGACTGAAACATATTAAAATCAAGCCACTCCGCATTGTGAAACCACATCGACGACTTTGTCCGGCCAAAAGGGTGGAAAGTGATCAAATGATTGGGCGCATTTTCCCGGATGCACCTGCCAATAATATTCCAGATGGCTGTGCTGTCGCTTCCTTTTACATCGCCGCCATTTAACCAGATTATATTTGATTTTTTTGCATAACGTTTTGATAGCCACGTTGCATATTTTTTTGCTTGTTCCTTATTTATGTTTCCCGAACGAACGTTTGATCCCCATACCGGAACAAGTGCCATATAAAGTCCTTTTTTCTCAGCTAAATCTATAACATAATCTACATGATCCCAGAAATCATAGGCTTCCTTATTTTCAAATGATTTTCCATAGGTAACTTTGGGTTGTGAAATATCTCCTATTATCAAGGCCGAGTCTCCGTATACATTTGTCAGGTTTAGTTGATGTAAAATCATTACCTGGATAACATTAAATCCCTTTTCAGCTCTGTCGTTCAGGTACGTGTCTGCTTCCTGCCGGCTAAGTTTTGAGAACAACAACCAAGCTGTGTCTCCCAACCAAAAAAAAGGTTCGCCATTTTCACTTGCTAAAAAGCGTTTATTTTCCGACACTTTTAATCGGGGTAACTCTTGTGCCTGACTTTGCAAAGAAAAAGAGAGGAATAAAACCGATAGTAATATAAAACCCGGATTTTTCACGTTGACTGAGTTTCTTTTATTTTTCTTTGATATCATAAGCCATCAAAGCATTGGTGTGCCTGATGTATAATATTCCATTGTGAATTACAGGGTGTGCCCAAAAGGGACCGTTGTTTCCCTGCTCGATTTTGAAAGAGCTTACCAAATCAAATTTTTCAGGTGTGGCTTTTACCAGTCCTACATTCCCCCGTTTTTCGTCATAGATATAAAGTATTCCTTCTGCTGCAATAACAGAACCTTTGCAATTCCATGGTTCTTCCCACATTTTCTTGCCGGTTTCCCATTCAAGGCAACACCAGTTTCCGTTGGCATTGTTTAGCCAGTTTGAGCCGTAAATATAACCATCGACCAATACAACACCTCCGTGGTGAACATCCAGTACATCATCAGTCCAAACTATTTCTGCACTGTTCGCGTCACCGGCAATTTTTATCTGGTAGCTGCCAATATTATAACCTGCGGTTACATATACTTTACCATCTTTGAACAATGGAGTAACACAAAGAATATTGTCGCGTCCTTCACGGGGATTTACATGGCCAACTTTCCACAGGATATCGCCATTTGAAATATCAACGCCGTACACATGATCCAGGGAAACATTAATCAGCATTTTTTTGCCGGCATACTGTACAAGAATAGGGGAAACATAACCAGGTTTATCATCGATACTTTCCGATTTCCAGATAATTTCCCCTGTGGTTTTATTTAAAGCGATTGTATTTGTTTCGGGGCCTCCCGGCGAGAAATAGAGTTTTTCTCCATCAATAATCAGCGATTCTGCAATTCCCCAGTTGCCATAGGTCCCTTTGTTTTCTTCACTTGCCTGGTAGGCCCAAATTTTTTCGCCGGTGTTTCCGTCAAAACAAGCCAGATCGCCAATGCCGCTACAAGTGTAAACCCGGTTGCCTTCTATAGTCGGCGTTGCCCGGCTTTCCGGAAAAGACTCGTTCCAGGCTCGTCCCATAGCTTTTTGCCAAAGCATTTTTCCATTCATGTCGAGGGCGTATAAAATGTCAATTCCATCTTCAGTTCCGGTAATGTAAACTTTATTGTTTCCAAACGAAGGTGAGGAATTTCCTTTGGTCAGTTCCAGGTTTTCCCACAGAAGCTTGGGTCCCTCTGCCGGCCACGATTTTAATAAACCGGTTTCCGCAGAAACACCGGTGCGGTTTTCCGGTCGCCACTCTGAAATCTTCTGAGCCAAGGCTTGAACTCCCGAACTAAATAAAATAAGGCTAATAATGAATAATTTGATTTGATTTTTCATGGTTTTGTTCTTTAATAATCGATTTGGCATTAAAACCCAAAAGATAAGAAAATTATTGGATATGAATCGTACTTTGAAAGCCGTCAAAACAGGAATGAAAACGCACAACCATTTAAAGATGATTATAAGACGGAACTTTTTTGGGCACCTAAACTTTTATGTGAAATATATAAACGTGAATATGAAAATGCTGCCAATATTGCTTTGGATATCTTCGCAAAGAAATCATTTTAGAAGGGGGCCTTATTTTTTTGATTGAAGAAAGGAGAGTAGAGTAAGCCATGCAGAGAGCTAACTGCACGCCAACAGCGAATGGCATTTGATGAGATTATTCATTCTATCTGTTTTGCTCACAGGGCAATTTAAAAACAATTTTTCCTTCAAATAAAAAAAAATAAATAGCCATGTAATGAAATTTGAAGACTGGCGTCTTACCTTTGAAACAGAAACAAAAACAAAGACAACGTAATGGTTGCCAGAGATTTTAAAACAAGAGTTCTACCAGTAAGCAAAAAGTTGCTCCGGTTCGCCACTCATTTTTTAAAAGATGAAGACGAAGCGCGCGATGTGGTTCAGGATGTATTCCTGAAACTCTGGCAAAAACGAGATACGCTGGGAGAAATTGAAAATATTGAGGCTTTTGCTATGCGAATGACGCGCAACCGCTGCCTCGATGTGATAAGGGCAAACAAAGTTGTGCCCATAGATGCGGAGACCGACCGCAAATTAAAAGAAGAATCGGTAGACGTTCATAAACAGGTTGAATTAAGCGAAACGGCAGCACAGATTCAAAAGCTCATTAATACATTGCCCGATTTGCAACGAACAGTGATGCAACTCAGGGACATTGAGCAAATGAGCTATGAAGAAATTGCTGAAGCTACTGATTTAAAAATAAATGCAATCAGGGTGAACTTGTCGAGGGCAAGAAAGAAAGTTAGAGACGAATTTCTAAAAATAAATTCAAACGGACGGCCAACAGCTGGAGTGAAAACCGAAGAATTTAGAGTAAATGCAGGCACGGTGTTGCAAAGGGTAAACGGAATTCAAAAAAATTAAGACAATGGAATTAAAAGAAATAAAACGATTATTACAATTATATTTTAACGGTGAAAGTACACTGGAAGATGAAAGAAAGTTAGAAGCCTACTTTAGTGGAGGAGATGTGGCAGATGAACTGAAAGAATATGCTGAATTTTTTGGAGGGATTTCGGAACTTGCTGAATTAGCGGATGATCCGACCATTGAAGATGATGTAATGGATTACATCCTGGAAAACGAACACCAGGAAAAAACAAAATATCGTTCGATGTGGAAAACGGTTACCGGAATTGCGGCATCTGTAATCATTGTTTTGGGAGGATTTCTTTTTTACCAGCAACAAAATCAGCAGCCTTTTGAAGACACATTCGATGACCCGGAAGTTGCTTATGCTTACGTCAGGCAAACAATGCAGTATGTTTCAGGAAAATATAGTGAAGGACTGGCAGAATTATCAAATTTTGAAAAATTACAGGTGGCTGCCAAGCCTATAAAAGAAGGAGTTAGACCGGTAAATGAATTCTTTGATGAAATTAGCAGGTTAAAGGCTGAAGATGCTCAGGTACAGTCGAATACGACTGAGGATGATTCAATAAAAACAAAAAAATAAATAAACGAATACATAAAATTGAAACCATGAAGAAGCTGATATTATTAATTGCAGTTGTATTGCCGATGGCAGTGCTTGCACAAAAATCTCCGGTTGACAAGTTGTTTGAAAAATATGCCAACCAAAAAGGATTTACCACCGTTAGCATTTCCGGTAAACTGTTGAGTTTTGCTGCTCAGTTTGATACCGGAGACGAAGCTACAAAAGATTTACTGGCCAGTTTGAGAGGAGTGCGTGTTCTTTCGGTTGAAGATGACGAACTGAATAAAAACATCGATTTTTATGCTGAATTGGAACGAGACGGATTTTTTAAAGACAAGGATTTTGAAGTGTTGATGGAAGTTACTGAAGACGATGAAGTCGTGCGTTTTCTGGCGAAAGACGCCGGAAACGGGAAAATTTCAGATTTGTTACTGGTAGTAGGTGGCGACGACAATGCTTTAATTAGTATCTCCGGTATAATTGATCCGGAAAATATTGGCAAAATTACCAGGTCGCTTGATGTTGATCTAGGTGATATTGATGTTGATATAAAAAAATAAAAAGGATAACTTTGAGGTAAAAGTCCGGGAACCCCCCGGACTTTTTTATGCGCCATACTTGAGATTTCCAAGTATTTCGTAATTTTAAAGCGTTATAAATAAGTCTATGAGTACAAACGAAATATTTGGTAAACATCAGATTACCCCGGGAAATACAAAATCTTTTATTCTTGGCAATTCTACGCTTTGGGTAAAGAGGGAAAAAGAGGGCTGGCGTCTGCTTTATAAAGAGAATTTGTCAGAGCAGGATGAGCAACCTGATTTTGGCAATGCTGAATATTTTCAAACGGGAAAATCCAATTCTGTTGTCCTTGCACCGGCACTACCGGTAAAACCGATGGTTTTTAAAGGATCTCAGTTGAAGGTGTCACCCAAACAAAAGTTTACTTTTTTTCTGAAAATACCCATTACAATCCAGGTCTATTATTCAAAAAATGCCGGAGAAAATCTGTTAAAGGAAATTCCTTACAGACGTCTTTCTGATACATGGTTTGGCGAACCAGATAACGGAGAAGCAGCATTTGCTCTGGGGTATGAATATTTTTTAAATTTTGAGACCGTTGAAATATCTCCTTTTGAAGCTATTTGCCCGGTTTCTATATTTAATAACTCTTTAAATACACTCGAAATACAACGACAAATCATCCGTGTTGAACACCTTACCTTGTATAAAAATACCGATAAGATTGTGACCAGCCTGGTGCAGGTAGAATACAAGGGGCAACAGATTTTAAGTGCTGCAGATTATCATTATTCGAAAACTTATGATGGAGAAAAACAGGATATATTGACAAAACCAAGAAATACCAGTAGTAAGAATCTGCTGAAAATTAATTTTCATTTTATTAAAAACATCTACAAAATCGATTAATTATGAATCTGGACTTGTCAAAATATATCTCCAATCCGATTATTGAAAAGATAGTAATTGCATTAATAATCCTGATTGTTGGATTTATTATCATCCATGCCCTTACTTTTATTGTCAAAAAATTTCTTCCCCAAAAATGGTCCAGGCAACGCAAAATGATTGTAACGCGGTTTGTTGAGTATTCCGGTTATATTTTTCTTTTTTTTATTTTGATATCGGCATTAAACCTTAGCGATAAGCTCACAACAATTTTTGGTGCGGCCGGTGTAATTGGAATAATTATAGGATTTGCTTCGCAAACCAGTATAGGGAATATTATAAGTGGTTTTTTTCTTGTCTCTGAAAAATCGTTTGAATTGGGCGATGTAATAAAAATAGGCGATAAAAGCGGAGTAGTTTACAGCATTGATTTACTTTCAATAAAAATTAAAACTTTTGATAATCTGTTGCTGCGAATTCCCAACCAAACAGTAATAAGCAGCGAAGTTACCAATGTTACAAGGTTTCCTATTCGCCGGCTCGATTTTAATGTAAGTGTGGCTTACAAAGAAGATCTTCGAAAGGTAAAAACAGTTTTGGAACAGGTGGCCAAAAACAACCCTTTGAGTTTGGATGAACCTGAACCACTTATTGTTTTTAAAGATTTTGGCGACAGTGGAATAAATATTTTGCTTGGTATATGGTTTGAGAAGGCCAATTATCTGGCAGTAAAAAATTCTATTTTTCAGGAAATAAAAGAAGCTTTTGATGCCGAAGGTATTGAAATACCGTTCCCGCACCTGAGTTTATATACCGGAGAAGCAACAAAACCTTTTCCGCTGGTTGTTGAGGAGATTAAAAAAACAAAATAGTTCACAAAAAAAGAGGCTGCAATTGCAACCTCTTTTTTTTAATTCTTTGTTTACATCAATCCTTTCTTTTTCAGATATGGCTCTATTGAAGGCTCTTTTCCTCTGAAATTAACATACACCTTCATTCCTTCGTCGGAACCTGATTTAGCCAGCAGCTCACGGAACTTGGCTGCAACTTCAGGATTAAACAAATCACCTGTTTCTTTAAATGCGTAGAATGCGTCGGTGTCGAGTACTGCTGCCCAGTAATACACATAGTATCCTGCAGAATATCCGCCTGCAAAAATATGCGAGAAATAAGTGCTTCTGTAGCGCGGAATAAATTCAGCAATTAAACCGATTTTATCCATGGATGCTTTTTCAAATACACGAACATCAGCAATATTTGCGTTTTCTGCTGTATGATAATCCAAATCCAAAAGCGAGGCAGCCACATATTCTCCGGTGATAAAACCCTGGTTAAATGTGCCGCTTTTCTGCAGTTTTTCGATTAACTCGTCCGGAATAGGCTCACCGGTTTGATAATGTTTGGCGTATACTTTCATCACCTCCGGTTCGGCAGCCCAGTTTTCCATAATTTGTGAAGGAAGTTCAACAAAATCACGTGGCACACTTCCGGCAGTTCTATCGTAAGGTCCATCGGTAAATAAACCGTGTAGGGCATGGCCGAATTCGTGGAACAGGGTTGAAACTTCATCAAAACTCAGCAAGGCAGGAGTATCACCGGCGGGGCGTGTAAAGTTCATTACAATCGAGCCAATTCTTGGAATCCGTTTTCCATCTTTGGTATAAGAAGCCTGACGGAATCCGGTTGACCAGGCACCAACTCTTTTCCCGTCGCGTGGATGGAAATCCATGTATAAAACGCCAAGCAAAGAGCCGTCAGCTTCCTGCACTTCGTATGCTTCTGCTTCTTCGTGGTACGTTGGAAGATCATCTCGTTTTATGAATTTTAATCCATAAAGATTTTTGGCCACGTAAAAAATGCCATCTTTTGCATTTTGCAAACTGAAGTAGGGTTTTATTTCGGCTTCGTCGAGATTGAATTTTTCTTTGCGCAGTTTTTCGTTGTAATACCACCAGTCCCAGGAAGCGAGTTTAAAGTCATTGCCTTCGCGATCGATAATCGCCTGCATCTCTTTTACATCCTGTTTTGCCATATCCAGCGCCGGTTCCCAAAGTTTCATTAAAAAGTCATAAACAGCTTCGGGAGTTTTTGCCATGTTGTTATCAATTACATAATCGGCGTAGCTATCAAAACCAAGTAATTCCGCTTTCTCGTCGCGTAGTTTTATAATTTTCTGGATTGCCTCTTTATTGTCGTTTTCATTGCCGTTGTCGCCACGCATAAAATAACCACTGTACAATTTTTCTCGCAAATCGCGATTTTCAGCATACTGCAAAAACGGAATCATACTTGGCTTGGCCAATGTGAAAACCCACTTGCCGTCTTCTCCTGATTTTTTTGCATCTTCTGCTGCGCGTGCGATAACATCGCCGGACAAGCCAGCCAGGTCAGCTTCATTATCAATTACCAGTTTAAAATTTTTGTTGGTTTCAGCCAGCAAATTCTCTCCAAATTTTAGGCTCAAGCCGGAGAGTTCTGTATTTATCTTTTTCAATTTTTCCTGATCTTCTGCCGAAAGATTTGCCCCGCTTCTTACAAAATCCTTGTAGTATTTCTCAGTAACGCGCAACTGTTCTGCATCCAAACCCAGATCGTTTCTTTTTTCATACACCGCTTTTACTTTTTTAAAAAGTTCGGGGTTCATCATTATATTATCCCGGTGTTGGGTTGTGAGCGGTGAGATTTCACGGGCCACAGCCTGCATCTCTTCATTCGTATTTGCTGAATTTAGCGGACCAAAAACACCACTTACTTTGCTTAATAATTCCCCTGATTTATCCATTTCCAAAATGGTGTTTTTAAACGTAGGATCGGCTGTATTTGCAACAATTGCATCAATCTCAGCCTGTTGTTGCTGTATTCCCTCTTTTACAGCCGGGACATAATGTTCAACTTTAATTTCGTCAAACGGAGGCACTCCAAACGGGGTAGTCCACTCCTTAAAAAACGGATTCTCCATAGTAGTCGAATTTTCCTTTTTCTGACTTTGACACGATACCAGCGCCAAGCCTAAGACAAAAATAACAAACAGCAGTTTTTTCATTTCGAATTATTTTAAATTAAATAGTTTCAACAGCAATTTAATAAGCACATTTTTTATGAAGTACGTTCTTATTCCCGATTCACCTATAGACATTGGTTAAAAAACAGGCGCGAAATATAATGAATTTTGGTTAAGAGAATTATGATTCTTGTACATTAAACAAAAAACTAATCGGTAATAATAGAAACAGAAACAGGAATAGAATTCAAATTTCATTATATTTGAATTCAACGAATTAAACCAACTACCATTATGAAAAAGCCTGACAACGAAAAAGCGTCTCCGGTTTCAAAATCGTCACGTAGAAATTTTTTGCAAAAATCAGTATTAGGCGGACTCGGAATTGCTTTTCTGGCAAAATCAAACAATGTAGCCGCTGATGTTGAATATACGACACAGAAAGTAAGCCGAACTTCAAATCCAACCGAATTAAAAATTACCGATTTAAGAGTCGCAAATACGACCGATGGACCAATCATAAAAATTTATACCAACCAGGATATTTACGGGCTGGGAGAAGTGCGTGACATCGCGGATCCTCGTTATGCCCTAATGATAAAAAGCCGTATTCTGGGATTAAATCCCTGTAATGTTGAACAAATATTTAAAGCCATAAAACAATTTGGCGGTCACGGCCGGCAGGGAGGAGGTGTTTCCGGAATTGAAATGGCCTTGTGGGATTTGGCAGGGAAGGCATACGGAGTGCCTGCTTATCAGCTTTTGGGTGGGAAATATCGCGACAAAATCAGGATTTATGCAGACACACCTTCATCAAAAGATCCTGAAGTTTATGCAAAAAGAATGAACTACCGAATGGAACAGGGATTCACATTTCTAAAAATGGATTTTGGAATAGGCCTTATTAAAGATATTCCGGGGGCACTGATTGGTGAAAAATTTTGGAGCGGCCAGAGTGAATGGGATCAAAGTCGGCCTGGCAACTTAAGTAACACCAAACATCCGTTTACCAGAATTCAGATTACCGATTTGGGGCTTGAGAAAATGGTGGAATATGTTCATACCGTTCGCGAAATAGTAGGTTATGAAATTCCATTGTCTGCCGACCACTTTGGGCATTTTGACACAAATACAGCTATCCGCTTGGGCCAAGCTGTTGAGAAATACCAACTGGCCTGGCTTGAAGATATGGTTCCGTGGTTTTACACTGAAAAATGGAAGGAAATTACACAAGCTGTCAATACCCCCACTTTAACCGGGGAGGATATTTTTGGAAAAGAGGCTTTTATAAAATTGTGCGATGAACATGCTGTTGATATGGTTCATCCTGATTTGGCTTCCGCCGGTGGTCTTCTGGAAACCAAAAAAATTGGCGATTATGCCGAGGAGAAAGGAATTGCAATGGCGATGCATTTTGCAGGAACACCGGTTTCGTTTATGGCAAATATACATTGTGCAGCCGCTACGCAAAATTTTGTCGCTCTTGAACACCACGACGTGGATACACCATATTGGGAAGATTATGTTGTTTGTGATAAACCCATTTTGCAAAATGGCTTTGTGGGCGTTCCTGAAACACCCGGTTTGGGAATTGATTTAAATGAAGAAGTAGTTAAAGAACATTTAAAAAAAGGAGAAAAGCTATTTGCCCCAACCGATGAATGGAACCAGAGAAATTCCTGGGACCGTCAATGGAGCTAATCAAAAAATATTGACCATAAACCTAAACTTAATTTTGTGAAAAAAAATAGATTCTACTATTACCTGCTTACTTTAGCATGCCTATTTTTTGTTTTATTTATCTTTCTTTCAATTGCGGGGAAACAAGAATACAAGGGGCCTGCGCTTATTTTAGGATTTATAACACTGGCAATTGCTGTACGCGGTTTTCCGACATTTAAAGGTTTTTCTTATTCACTTTGGATTTTTACGGCAGTTACAGTTTCCATGTACTACCCAAAATACTTCCTCGCAGCCGGGAGTTTTGAGTTTAAGCTTCTGATTGTTCCTTTGTTGCAAATCATCATGTTTGGAATGGGGTCTCAAATGAGCTTGTCCGATTTTGCCGGCGTAATTAAAATGCCTAAAGGGGTAATAGCAGGTGTAATTTGCCAGTTTACTCTCATGCCACTAATGGGAATAACAATTGCAAGCATGTTTAATTTTCCGCCTGAAATTGCAGCCGGTATTGTTCTGGTAGGTTCATCACCCAGTGGGCTGGCATCAAATGTAATGTCATTTATTGCCAAAGCAAATCTGGCACTTTCGGTCACTTTAACAGCATTTGCAACCCTGTTGTCGCCACTTTTAACTCCGTTTTTGATGAAAACACTGGCCGGACAATTTATTGAAGTTGATTTTTGGAGTATGATGCTTGATATTTTTAATATGGTTATTTTACCAATTATCGCCGGCCTCATTTTTAATATTTTTTCTATTAGTAAGGTGTCTTTTAAAGGAAGGATAACTCAGCTAATCAGTTATTTACTTATTATTGTTTTGAAAAATTTTATTGCTTTTCAAACTTCTGATATATCATTCATTTTTTTCTTAAAAGGAATTGGAACTGACATATTCTGGTTTATGTTGTTGCCTTACCTGGGAACATTTGTTTTTAAGTATTTTGCCAAAGGAAACAAAGAGTGGTTAAACAAGGCACTGGCATTTATCTCTATGCTTGGAATCGGAATTATAATAACCATTATTACTGCTGCCGGACGCGACAGTTTGCTTGAAGTAGGCCTGCTGCTGATACTTGCTTGCTTTATACACAATATGTTTGGGTATGGTTTGGGATACACCATTGCCCGTTTTGTATTGAGAATGAATGAGCAGGAT
Organism: Maribellus comscasis; assembly: GCF_009762775.1. GTDB lineage: Bacteria > Bacteroidota > Bacteroidia > Bacteroidales > Prolixibacteraceae > Draconibacterium > Draconibacterium comscasis. The sequence continues at coordinate 4,653,345 of NZ_CP046401.1, forward strand.
TGCCGAACCATAGCTTTGGAAGTAGGTATGCAAAACGGTGGGTTGGCATCGGGGCTGGCACTGCAAATGGGAAAAGTTGCTACAGTAGGATTGGCACCGGCAGTTTTTGGACCAATGATGAATATTACCGGTTCATCACTGGCTACCTGGTGGAGAAATAAAAAAACCGGGATTCAAAAAAATAATCATCAAAAAAACAAATAACAAACAGATAAAAAATGAAAAGACTTATTCTGATTATTACAACAATTACCTGCTTTTCCGGAATGTTATTTTCACAGATAGAGCCTACGGTTGAAATGATGAAATTTTATACACCGGAATGGAACGGCGAACGGGATGCCGGTGGTCGCCCAATAGTTCCTGATGAATTACTTGACCGCCTGATAAATTTATCGATTGAGGAAGCCTGGGGGGTACTTCGTGGCGAAGGGTATCACAGTCAGTTTGAAAGTGGTTGGGAAATGATTCATACCAACCAGCCTTTTGTGGGAAGAGCACTTACGGTTCAATACATGCCGACACGGCCGGATATTAACAAACAAATTATGGATTTGGGAAAAGAACAGGGGCGAATCGGCGCTTCAAATTCCTGGCCCATCGACATGCTAAAAGAGCGAGATGTATATGTGGCCGACGGATTTGGAAAGGTTTTTAACGGTACATTAATAGGTGATAACCTGGGGAATTCCATTTATGCAAAATCAAAAACCGGAGTGGTCTTCGACGCCGGTGCTCGCGATTTGGAAGGCCTTTCAAAAATTGAAGGTTTTAATGCTTTTGTCCGGGGTTTCGATCCTACATTTATTATGGAAATGATGGTTACAGAGATAAATTCCCCTATTCGGGTAGGACAGGCAACAGTCGTTCCCGGTGATGTGGTTCTGGCCAAACGCGAAGGAGTAATTTTTATTCCGGCTCATCTGGTTCAGAAAGTCGTTATTACAGGAGAGTTTATTGCATTACGCGACCAATTTGGACATGAAATGCTCAGAAAAGGAGTTTATACTCCCGGGCAAATAGATACACAATGGACTGAAGAAATAAAAAGCGCTTTTATCAAATGGCTCGACGAGAATGAAGACAGTTTGCCTATGTCGCGTGAAGAACTGGACGAGTATATGAAAAACAGAACGTGGTAGCCGTTCCAGCTCATTTTTTCTGCAAAAAGCAAATCTCCAAACAATTTTACGGAAGCCAATTCCTCTTTTGGAATAATTCTTAATTTTGAAGATTGTAAGATAACTTTTAGTTGGATTTAATTTTCGGAAAAAACTAAAAGCTTTGTTTTTTTAACTTATGCAAATAAACGGAATAGATGAAAAAGTTCTTGTTGCGCGAATGATCTCGGGCGATAAAACTGCTTTCGAACTACTATTCCGGTTCTATTATCCTGGATTGATAGTTTTTGCTTCACAAATTGTTTTAAGTACCTCGGAAGCAGAAGAAATTGTGCAGGATTTTTTTGTAAGGCTATGGGAAAAGAGAAGCAATATTTCAAATAACTACTCCTTAAAAAACTATTTGTTTGCTTCCGTTAAAAATAGTTCTTTTAATTATCTGAAAAAGGAAAAAATTAAAGAAAATGTGATTGCAGATTTGAAGCAAGTTGTCAAAGAACATTTTCTTTATGAGGCTGATATTTATATCAATTCAGAACTTCAATCGGAGTTAAAACGAGCATTCGAAAAACTGTCTCCCAGAACCCGTGAAGTTTTTAGTCTTAGTCGCCTTGGTGGGTTAAAAAATGATGAAATAGCCCAAAAGCTTGGCTTGTCGAAAAGAACAGTAGAGACACAAATCTCAAATGCATTAAAAATCCTGAGGCTGGAGTTAAAGGATTACCTGACTTTACTGCTGTTATTTGAGCTTTTAAATCTATAATTTTAAAAAATCGATTTTTATATACGTGTACCTTTGATTCCAATTGTACTTATTATAAATAGGAATTTTTTATAGACACAAATGCAGCAGGATTACAAAGAAAATGCAGCTCAAAAGAAGTTTGAAGAATTTCTGGAATACCGGAAAGATTTATCTGAATTTGATAAGCGAGTTGAAGCAGGGGCAATTATTCAGCAAATAGAAACTGTAGATATTGATAAGGGATTTGAAAAAATTCAACACAGGATTGATAACAAGGACAAATCAGTTAATTTAATAAATTACTTCATCAGAGTTGCGGCAATTTTGTCCATTCCCTTATTGATGATAACTATCTGGAGTTTATTTTTACAAAACAAGACTTATACAAATCATACCGATTTTTCCTGGCAGGAATTAAGCAGTCCTGTCGGAATGCGGTCACAAATTATACTTCCTGATGGGACAAAATTGTGGCTTAATTCGCAAAGTACGATCCGTTACCGTATTCCTTTTGTAAATGAAAGCAGAATTGTTGAATTAAAAGGTGAAGCATTTTTGAATGTGATGCCGGATGAAGAAATACCTTTTTTGGTTAAAGCTGGCACTACGCAGGTAGAAGTCGTAGGGACCGAGTTTAATGTAAAAGCTTATCCTGAAGAAGAAAATATAGAAGTTGCTCTGCTTGAAGGGAAAGTAAAGTTTGCTGCAATAAATGAAAATCAGCAAAAATATCTGGAGCTAAGCCCTGGAGACTATATGGTTTTTAATAAAAGTGAGGGACAGGCAAAACGGATTAAAACCGATGTTGAAAAATATGCCGCCTGGCGCAAAAATGTTTTAATTCTTGACGAAACTCCGATAGAAGAAGTTGCTGTGCTATTGCAGAGATGGTACGGAGTGAAAGTAGTAATTCAGGATGAAGAACTAAAAAAGTACAAGTTTACAACTACTTTTGAAAACGAATCGCTTTTTAGAGTGCTTGAATTGCTGGAACTTAGCTCGCCCGATATAAAAGTAAAATATACCCCCGGGAAAGTAAACGACCAATTTGAAAAAACAAATCAGTCTACAGTGCTTATAACTTTAAAAACTAAAACGCCTATGTGAAAATAAAGCTGTAAAACTTCTGAAAATTTAAGAGGAAGTGCGCCAACACTCCCTCTTTAACTTAAAACCAAAGAAATTTGGTCCTAAATAATTTAATAAATAAACATTCAAATTTATGAAAAAAATTGTTGAACCGTTGTCCTTGTTGTACAAAGGACACAGAAAAAAATTAGTAATTATGCGTAATGCATTGCTGATAATCCTAATCAGTGTCTTTCAGGTGGTTGCTTCAGGCACCTACTCACAAACTGCAAAACTGAGTTTAAACCTGGAAGGAGTAACTATCAAAGAAGTTCTCGCAACAATAGAAGACCAGAGCGAGTTCTATTTTCTATATAACAGTGAACTTATTGATGTCACAAGGAAAGTAAACGTATCCATAGAAGATGAAAATATTAAAAACATTTTATCCCGATTATTTGATGAAAATGATGTAAACATTTTAATTAAAGACAAATACATTGTTCTGACACCGGTTTCAGATGATTCTGTTCAGACACAGAAAACAGTATCAGGTAAAGTTGTCGACGACAAAGGCGACCCGCTTCCCGGTGTTTCAATTGTTATTAAAGGAACCACAAACGGCACAGTAACGGATGTTAACGGGACTTATTCCCTAAACAATCTTTCCTCTACTGCTATTCTGGTTTTTTCATTTGTCGGAATGGAAACAAAGGAAATTGAAATTGGCAGTCAAACAACAATCAATGTTACGCTATCTTCCAGCGCAATCGGTATTGAAGAAGTGGTTATAACCGCTCTGGGAATAAAAAGAGAACAAAAAGCGTTGGGCTATGCTGTTCAGGCTGTTTCAGGTGAAGAATTGCAAAAAGTAGCCGGTGTTGATGTCGGTACGTCGCTAACCGGTAAAGTAGCCGGGGTACTGGTTCAAAACTCTTCCGATTTTAACGTTGAGCCAACAATAACGATTCGCGGCGAAACAGACCCGTTGATAGTTATCGACGGTATTGCTTACGCCAATAAAAAATTGAATGATATTGCAGCAGAAGATATTGAGTCAATGTCAGTGTTAAAAGGGGCAACGGCTTCTGCACTGTATGGGTTCCGAGGAAAATCAGGCGCTATATTAATTACCACCAAAAACGGTAGTACAGGAAAAATGGGGGTATCAGTCGACTTAACGTCTAATACCATGTTTAATGCAGGTTTCCTGGCTATTCCAGAAAAACAAAGCGTATATGGTCGTGGGAATAACGGTAACTACGATTTAAATAATACCAAATCCTGGGGGCCTGTGATGGATGGCAGCATACGAACTCAATGGGACCCTTATTTAATGGAATACAGGGATTACGAATATCTTCCTGTAGGGAAGGATAACTTTGATAACTTTTTGGAAACTGGCTACGTGACAAATAACAATGTTAATGTTGGATTTAGGTCGGAAAACGTAGCTCTTAGGAGCTCTTTGAACTGGACACAACAAAAGGGAGTATATCCGAATTCGAAGTTAAATAAATATACCTATACTCTGGGGGCGGATATTAATTTGGATAAGTTTCAGTTGTCTTCCAATATGTCGTACACCAAAAGAGAATCTCCCAATACGGGGACCAACGGTTATAAGTCGTACGATGTAATGTATTCTATGTTGATCTATTCGCCGGCTGATTATAATATTTTAGATTATAAAGACAATTATTGGATGGTCAAAGATCAAAAACAAAACTGGACTTATCCAAACGGGAATATAAACAATCCGTATTTTGACAGGTATGCAATAACCAATGAAGTTTCCCGCGATATTTTTAATGCAGACCTTTCCACAAGTTATGAGATTACAGATTGGTTAAAAGTTACAGCACGTTCCGGTCTCGATTTTTATGTAAACCGTGGTCAGATACGACTATCTCAGGGCTCCTGGACTTCAACGGGGGATACTGGGGTGCCCGGAATTAATTATCCATGGAACGGAACAAAAGTTGGTGCTTATATTACGGGCAGAACCCAGGGGTTTAGCATAAATAACGATCTATTGTTAACAGGTAACAAAAAATTTATTAATGATAAATTAGAACTGGAATACTTGGCAGGGGGAAACATATATTACAGAAGAGATGATAATCTGAGTGCTCAAACTACGGGTGGGATCTCAATTCCCGGCTATTATTCTTTAAAAGCTTCAGTAAACGCGGCACGTGTTGGAGAAACCAAAAACGCCGAGCAGTCTAACTCACTGTTTGGTCGTTTAGCCCTTTCATGGAATAATTTTATTTTTATAGATGCCACGGGGCGTAATGACTGGGTGTCGACATTGGCTGCGCCTGATATACCTCAATCAGATTGGTCTTATTTTTACCCGTCAATTTCAGGAAGTTTAATACTATCAGAACTGCTGCCTGACAATTCAAAAAACTGGCTTGATTTGTTAAAGGCCAGAAGCTCATGGACTACGGCAAAAACACCTCCCGGAGTGTATGAAATTCTAACTACATTTTCAACCAATACCGCTATTTGGGACGGATTAAATGGCGCAGCAGCACCTGACAAAGTAAGGAGTTCAACGATATTGCCCGAAAAATCAACCACATACGAAGTTGGGTTACAGTCTGTAATGTTTAAAAAAAGATTAAGCATTGATGCTGCTTTTTATAACAAGATAATTTCTGATATTTTACAAGATGCAAGCAGCCCAGCAGCCAGAACGCCGGCTTCCGGTATTGTGGGTGAAATTATTAATACCGATGAAGAACGAACAAGGAAAGGCTGGGACGTTGTGATGAACATAACACCAATCAGAAAACAAGATTTGCAGTGGGATATAGCTTTAAACTGGGGGACTTATAAAGAAATATATTCTAAAATAGATTCTGTAAATACAAAAAACAACGACAGAGAATGGATTGCTAAGGGGAAGCGTACTGATTTTATCACAATTCAGGATTTTGAATACCAACCCGAAACAGGAGCAATGATTTGGAATAATGGTTTACCCAAAAGAAGCAGTATTTATACTTTTTACGGATACCGACTCCCTGATTGGAACTGGGGGATTAGTAGCACGTTGCGATACAAAGACTTCAGTTTATTTATGTCTTTTGATGGAGTTGTTGGTGGATTAATGAATACTGTTACAGAGAGCTATATGTGGCAGGCTGGTGTGCATCCGGAATCTTTGACAGAAACCAGGGCTCAGGATGTGGCTACCGGAGACCCCCATTATATTGGAGAAGGTGTTAAAGTCGTTTCCGGATCGGCCACTTTTGACGTCAATGGAAATATTCTTACCGATGACCGTGTATTTGCTCCGAACGATGTTGCGGTAACTTACCAGAACGCCATAACAAGATTACATGCAAGCAGCGTGTGGGGAGGAACTCCAACCCCTTACGATATTTATGAAAGGACCTTCCTGAAATTGCGTGAGATCTCACTTACCTACACTGTTCCGAAAAATATATTGGCAAAAGCCGGCCCTATTAAAGGAGCATCAGTAAGCTTTGTCGGACAAAATGTATTGTTCTGGGCCAAAGACTTTAAATACTCTGATCCTGACGGCGGAAATGAAAATTTTTCCGACCCATCCGTAAGATACCTTGGTGGTAATATTAAACTTTCATTTTAACAACTAGAACTATGAAAAAATTAAAATATATTTTGATTGTGGTATTTTCTTTAATCTTTGCAGTATCATGCGATAATTTTGAAGAAATAAATACCAATCCCAATTCAACAGACCAGGTTGCACCCAATATGCTTGCAACGCAGACATTAAAAGATACCTATCGGTTTTGGAATATAAACGCGGCTGATTTTTTATCGGGAAACTTATTTAACCACCATCTTATTCAGACAAATAATGAAAATCCTGGTCAATATTATTTTGCATATTGGCCCTGGGGGAGTTTTGGTGCCTACACGCGGCTGACTGACCTGAAGTACATGGTACAGTTTGCTGAGGGCAGCTCAAACAAATCTTCTTATCAGGGGTTGGCATTGTTTTTAAAGGCCTGGATAGGCTTTCAGGCTACGCTGGATATGGGAGATGTCCCTTATTCCGAAGCCGGATTATATTATGAAGGAAATGTGCAACCTAAATATGATAAACAAGCCGATGTCTTTGCCGCAATTTTAGTCGATCTTGAACAAGCAGCCGGTTATTTTAGCGAAGGTCAAAGTTTTGACGGAGACATTATGTTTGGAGGAGATGCTTCAAAATGGGAGAGACTCTGCAATGCCATGCAGTTAAAAGTGATTCAAACGATGAGTAAACAGGTTACATCTGATCAAAAAGCCCGTTTTGCTCAAATAGTAGCTTCTGCACCGTTGATGGAGGGCAATGATGATAACTTTAAACTGGTATACTCTGCAACCGGGAATTCAGATGAAGCTTTCCCTTTTTATCAGAACGGAGTACAGTTTAGAGAGTATGCGTCCCTTTCAAAATTGACAGTAGATGCTTTGAAGAGTTTGCAAGACAGACGGTTATTTTATTTTGCTGATCCGGCACAGAAGAAGATTGACGAAGGCTTAAATGAATCAGATTTTGATGCTTATGTTGGAGGGTTGAGTTCTTTACCTAATACGGTGTTACAACCTAATGGATTAGCCGGTGAATATTCTTTGGTAAATAGTCGTTATACTCAATTCCTTGATAATGATCCAATGCTCATTTTTACCTATTCAGAGCAATGTTTTATTATTGCTGAAGCAATAGAAGAAGGTTGGGTTTCAGGTACAGCTCAGACTTATTATGAAAACGGAGTAAAAGCACAACTGGAATACTATATGAGTCTGCCAAATACAGCAGAATACGTTCATGGGATGGCAATTGGGCAGGACTATATCGATAGTTATTTTACAGGAGCAGCAGCTTACGCAACCGATGGAAGTAAAACGGATCGCCTGCATCAAATCTGGCTTCAGAGATGGTTGATCGACTTCTTCCAGGGGAATGGCGGCAACTATCCTCAGTTTTTGCGCACCGGCTATCCTGAGTATCCTTTGGATCCCGCTACAAGTTTGAATCCGGATGATAATACAGTGTATCCAAAACGTTGGATGTATCCTACCAACGAACAATCGACAAACCCTGAAAATTATCATAAAGCGATTAATGAGCAATTTGGAGGGAGCGACGCCACCGACGAAGTCCCTTGGTATTTGAAATAGAAGATTGAAAAGTTAAAGTTAACTATTTAAGTCTGATGGGCCTTTGTGCCAGATTTAAACTTTTTCAGTAGCATTTCGGTGAAATTCTAATAAAAAAGTTACGATGGACTTTATAGTGCATTTGATTTTCGTTATTTAATAGATTGTTAATAGTTTAGTTTGATTGGAAAGGAATGGTATACCATTCCTTTCTCTTTTTTTTAATTATGAAAAAAATACTTACATATTCGTTATTGATTTTGCTTTACACAAGCTGTGTGAACAGCAAAGAACAAAAAGATACAAACAAACCGGTGGTAAAAAATGATTGGCAATTGGTATGGTGGGATGAGTTTGATATCAATGGGCTTCCTGATTCAACAAAATGGAGTTATGCCACAAAAGGAAATGAATACGGGTGGGGAAACAACGAAGCCCAGTGGTATACAGTTGCCGACACAGATAATTGTTTCATTGAAGACGGAATTCTGAAAATTACCGCAAAAAAAGAAAAAATTTCTTCCAAAAATTACAGCTCAGTGAGACTGACTACCAAAGACAAAAGCAGCTGGAGATACTGTAAAGTGGAAGCACGCGCCAAACTTCCGACAGGAAATGGTACCTGGCCGGCCATTTGGATGATGCCTGCCAAAAATAGTTACGGCGGATGGCCCAAAAGCGGGGAAATTGATATCATGGAGCACGTAGGTTTTAATCCTGATACTGTATTTTCAACAGTTCATACTGAAAAGTTCAATCATATGATTGGTACTCAGGTAGGCAAAAAGACTAAACTTCCTGAAGCAACCACCAATTTTAACATTTATACCATGGAGTGGGATGAAGGCGAAATTCGAAGTTATGTTAATAGTAAACATTTTTTTACTTTCAAAAATAATGGAGAAGGTTATGAAGCCTGGCCATTTGACCAGGCATTTCACCTGATTTTAAATCTGGCTATTGGCGGTGGATTAGGTGGTCAAAAAGGAATCGATGATTCATTATTTCCCCATACTTTTGAAGTCGATTACATAAGGGTCTATCAAAGGAAAGAATCCCAATAAGTAAATATCTGCAAATTAAGAAATTGTGGCATTAGAAAGGAAAACATAAAAGTGTAGGTAAAATGAACATAGGTATTTTCCATTGAGATTCAACTTGTTTACATTTGGCGGATGAGTCTCAAATACAAGCTTTATAAAGACAGGAACTTGCTGGTAGATGTTTTTTGAAGGTGAACTTAGACTTTCTGATTTTAGAAAACTCTATATTGCTGAAAGAGAAAATCTTGATTTTTCTGAAAAAAACAAGTCAATAAGTGATCTTAGAAACATTAAGCTCAAAGCTTCCCTGGCTGAGGTTAAAGATTTCTTAAAGTTTATGCAGCCTGCAAATAACAATTAAACCTCGAAGTGGGCTGTTCTTACCGAAAGTCCGATTCAGACAGCTTTGTCTTTAATGCTGCGGATGGATAGTCGTTAAAAAGATATGGTTCAGTTTTTTTTACGATCGTGGGGCGCAACACTTTCTTGAATGCCAATTATTCCGAAAAGGAATTAAATGATGAAGATTTTATCGTAGTTGAATAAATACTTACATTTTAACCCTTTTTTGTCTCCACTTCTCTGCTATTTCAATTTTAATTTTATTTTTTTTGAAAAATTTTCTAAATAGTTCATTTTGATAAAAATTTGTTAAAGGAGTGAAGCCTAATCGATTTTGGAGACTATAATGCTTGCTTTTGAGTGTTCGATTTTTCAGGCTTAAAATTTTTTAAGGAAAAAGACAAAAAAAATGTAACTATCCTTTTTCAACTTTACTAAATAAAAAAACACCAGAAAATTGAGCAAAGAAGAGAAATTTAACGCCATCGTATCTGAAAACAGTACGCGTATCCGGAACATTTGCAGATATTATAATTCCAATGGAGAGGATCAAAAAGACATGTATCAGGAAGTGTTGGTAAATATTTGGAAAAGCCTCGACAGTTTCAGAGGCGATTCTGCACTTAGCACCTGGGTCTACCGTGTGGCTGTAAATACTTCGCTTACTTTTACGGGAAAAGCATTCAGACATATGAAACTGATGGTAGACAGTGATACAAAAAATCTGGACTCTGTATTGGATGATGAGAATCTGAAAGAAAAGTTGGAACAGGAACACCAACTTGACAAGTTGCAGACCGAACTGAACCAATTGTCAGTAATCGACAAGGCGCTGATTTCTTTGATGCTCGAAGGGCTTTCCATGAAGGAGATTGCTGATGTAATTGGAATTACGGAGCCCAATGTGAAAGTTAAAATACATCGGGTGAAAACACAGTTGAAAGTAAAGCTGAAAGGAGAAAAATATGAAAACTGATAACGAAAATAGTAACTACACAGACCTCAACCCTTTAATTTCAAAATTAAAAAAAGAGGATACAAATTATGCCGTAATAGTAAGAGCTATTCAGTTTATGTATTGGGTCTTAGTTCCTTTTATCGGAATTATGACTATTCGTGAATACATGGATTCCCGTAATGTTATTGTTATCATCAGCGGTGTATGTAATATGTTGGCTTTTGCAGCTCTGGCCCTGTCTTTTAGAAAATATTATTACGAGTATAAATTTGTTGACTATTCTCTTCCAACCATTCAGATGCTAAATAAAGCAGTACATCGTTACCAACCATTTCAAAAGAAAACAATTAGGGTATTAGTTCCTCTTATTTTAATCGACGTAGCATTAACCCTTGATTGGATAGAAGATGGTACCTCTGTACTTCTTATCCAGGCCTTTTTTTGGGGCGCGATACTATTGGGTGTTATTATAGGGTTAATACTTTGGTACGTTAGGTACAAACCCATTCGAGATGAAGCACAGCGATTAGTACGGGAAATTGAAGGTGAATAATTGTTCGGCCTGTCGACGATAGGTATTGTCGAATGCCTGAAGCAGTCTTTGCTGTCTTAAATAGTTAATTTGGCTGGCATCGACATCCGGGGCATTGCTGTCGTTATAACAATTCTATTGTTGTTTGAATTTCGTAATTATTCATTTGATATTTGTTAAATAATGTTGTGAAATCCTGCTTTATTTGTAAATTAAAGTAGAATTTAAACTGATGAATGATAGAGTTTTACAGGCCACAAGAAATTTAAACCTACTAAATAAGACGTTTTTTTTACTTGTTTTATTTTTGTTGGCAATCTCCGGCTTCTCTCAATCAGGCGACAGTACAAAATTTATCAGTCACTTTTCCGGCAATATTTCGGCCACCAATAATGGAATTTCTTTGATTCCCTCTTTTAACCTTGGCAAACCGGCGGTTGTATTCAATTTGTCGGTTGGGGGAGACAAGCTTAGTTTTGACCCTCAACTCCGGTTCGCTATGGAAGGAAAACCCTGGTCGTTTATTTTTTGGTGGCGTTACCAATTGATTCAGAATGAAAAATTCCAGGTGAGGTTGGGGGTGCATCCGGCGTTGTCATTCAAAGAAATAAATATAATTAAAGACGGAACGAGCATGGAAATTATCAGAGTCAGGCGTTATTTAGCGGCTGAGCTCGCACCGAATTTTAAAATTTCAAAAAGCATTGCCATCTCACCTTATTATCTTTATGCTAACGGTATTGAGAATGATCTTGTGCAACACACCCAATATATTGCTTTACAAAGTAGTTTTTCTTCTGTTAAATTGTCAGACCAATTGAATTTTGAAATTCGCCCTCAAATTTATTTGCTTAAAATGGATGACCTTCACGGGTATTATTTTGCGTCAAGTTTTTCACTTTTAAAAAATAATTTTCCAATATCGCTTTCATTAATGATTAATAAAACCATAGAAAGTGAAATAGCAAGCGATGATTTTATTTGGAGTGCAAGCGTGATTTATTCGTTTGGAAAAAAATATACCCAACTTTAATTTTTTATGGTTATAACTTGAAATCTATCATTTATGGTAAAAAATAAGACTGAAAGTATTGAAGAATTTTACAAACGGAAGTTTGAGTGGATTCCTGAAAACATCCGGAACGAAATCGGTCATTTTAATTTGTTTAAAGTGGAACCCCCTGTTGGTGGAAAAAGAAAACCGGTGCCTTATCAAAAACGTGATTATTACAAGATCATGATTACAAAAGGCGAAAGTAAGGTGCTGTATGCCGACCAGGTTGTCGATGTAAAAGGTTACGCGCTGACATTCTCTAATCCGCAAATTCCATATAAGTGGGACTGTTTGGAGGGGATTGAACACGGTGTTTTTTGTGTTTTTAATCAGGAGTTTTTTTCACAGTTTGGCAGTATAAACAAATATTCGGTTTTTCAGCCCGGAAGTTCACATATTTTTACATTGAATACTGAACAGGCAAAAACGGTATTCGGGATTTATGAGCGAATGTTTGACGAAATTACTTCTGATTATATTCATAAGTATGATGTATTGCGAAATCTGGTTTTCGAACTAATACACCTTGCGATGAAGATGGAGCCCTCTGCCAAATACAATAAGCAGCATTTTGACGCCAACAAGCGGATATCAATGTTGTTTATGGAACTTCTGGAACGCCAGTTTCCAGTTGATGAATCGCACAGTAAAGTAGAATTACGCACAGCTTCTGATTTCGCCGACCAACTGGCCGTACACGTGAATCATTTAAACCGGGCTGTAAAATCAGTTACAGGGAAAACAACGACCGAAGTAATTACGTCCCGTATCCTACAGGAGTCAAAAATTTTGCTAACACAAAGTGACTGGAATGTTTCTGAAATAGCATTTGCACTTGGATTTACAGAAGCAACCCATTTTAATAATTTTTTTAAAAAGCATACTAATGTAAGTCCAACCAAATTCAAATCTATTTGATTTGCGCAACAAAATGTTTGTTTCGTGTTTTCTCTTAAATGTATCTTTTTTACAGATTAAAGATTTGTATTATACTACGCCCTTTAAACACCTTTTCTTCAAATATATTCTATAACATATTTCAACTATTTTATTGTTTTTATTCTTTTGTAAAACAATTGCGCTTATATCAATCTGTTATTTTTATAGTATTTAATTTGTTGGTAACGTTGATGTTATGTATTTATTTATGTTTTATGTTTTCTGTTTTTTTGGACTTTAGACTTTATTGTATTTTTGACAAAATATTAGGGGAGGTTTTCTTAAGGCATATTTTAAACTTAATTTCTTTTCTTTTTGTTCGAAAATGTTTAGATTTGGTACAATCTAGCTACTATAACTAAACTAAAACAAAAGCCTATGTCGTAATTCCAAATTCCCTGACAAATTCTCGAAGGGATAGAATCGTTACCAACACATTTTCGTGAAAGACTAACTACCTTAAATTAGTAATGAATGTTGCTAATGCAAAAAATCAGTTTAATAATACATTGCAGGAGATATACTCAGGCATAATGTAATTGCTATTTTTTTCTAACCAAACCATTAAAAAGTTGCCTATGGCAGAATTTTTATTCTTATAGAACTAAGGGAGTTGATATTCCCTTTCCCATTCTTTCCAATTTTATTTTATTAACAAAACTTAAAATCTATGAAAAAAAATCGTTTTGAAGGTTTTCTAACCTTTCTGTTAATTGCCATTATAATGGCATTTTCACTTGATTCTTTAGCACAACAAAAGCAGATTTCCGGACAAATCATGGATCCAGATGGAGCACCAGTGCCTGGAGTTACTGTTATTGTAAAGTCTACTACCGTAGGTACGGTTTCCGGGTTAGATGGAACATATGATTTAACAGTTCCTGCTGATGCGGCAACACTGGTGTTTTCATACATTGGTATGATAAGCCAGGAAGTGGCGATTGGAAATCAAACCGTGATTAACATAACAATGGAGCCCGATGTCATCGGGTTGGAAGAAGTGGTCGCTGTTGGCTATGCTACACGAAAAGCAGGGGAGCTTACCGGAGCTGTTTCTACAGTTCAGGCAACCGATATTGAAGAAATGTCTGTTGTAGACGCTTCTGAAGCTTTAAGAGCAGTTGCCGGTGTTACCGTATTAGAGTCGAATACTCCGGGAGAAGGCGCCACGGTTCGTGTTCGCGGTCTTGGCACAATTAATAACAACGATCCTCTGTGGGTTGTTGACGGCGTTCCGGGAGGGAGCGTTACACCTAATAATATTGAATCTATTACCATTTTAAAAGACGCAGCAGCTCAGGCAATTTATGGTGCCCGGGCAGCTAACGGTGTAGTTTTGGTTACAACTAAATCAGGGCGGAAAAACCAGAAGGCACAGGTAAATGTAACAATTAAAACCGGTGTCACCAGAAATACAAACTATTACGATCTTTTAAACACACAGGAATATGGCGAAATGTTGTGGCTGCAAACATATAATGACTGGGAAACAGCACATAATTCGTGGGTTGCTGAAGGAAGTCCGGCAGGGGAAGAGCCGGTGCTTACTTATTCTCATCCGTTGTACGGAAACGGTTCAACACCCGACATTCCCGAGTATATACGGCCAGCAAGAGCAACCAGTGTTGACCTTTCGCTATATGACGATAAAATGATTCATGAAGATGGTGATGATACCTATTTAATTATGAAAGCAAATCAGGAAGGCACGAGATGGCTGCAGGAAGCCGATCGCCCAGCAAAATATCAGGAATACACGGTTGATTTAAATGGAGGAAGTCAGGCTACGTCATATGCTTTTCAAATGGGGTACATGCTTGAGGAAGGTGTATTAAAATGGACTGGTTACGACCGTTTTAACCTTCGTTCAAATATTACAACAAGTCCTGCTGATTGGGTTGAAATAGGAGAAAGATTGGGCGTCACCTATAGCCAGGATTACGGTCACCAAACAAATAACTCAGAGTCTTCAATTGTATCGTGGGCCTATCGTATGCCACCTATTGTCCCGGTTTATGATGTTATGGGTAACTATGCAGGCACAAGAGCCGAAGGAACCGGGAATGCTCAAAACCCGATATTTTTGCTTGACTCCAATAAGGACGACAAAACCAAAAGGATGAATGTGAGTGGAAATGTGTATATTAAACTTACTCCTCTGGCCGGACTGACAATACAAAGTTTAGCAGGGGTAAATTACACCGCCCGTCACTACAGAAATCCTGGTTTTGTAGAAAAAGCTCATGCTGAAAGAGGTAAATATGCTTCGTTGGAAGAAGAAGCAAGTTTTGGTTTGCAATACAACTGGACAAATACACTTTCCTATTCAAAATTGTTTGCCGATGTACACGATGTAACGATAATGTTTGGTACCGAAGCAATTGATTATTCATATAATTATATCAATGCATCACGTTCAGAATTCTTTTCAAAAGACTTGAATTATATGCAGTTGGCCACTGGGTTACAAAGTATCAATAACGACGGTAACCTGGACTCCTGGTCGCTGTTTTCAATGTTCGGACGTTTGAACTATAATTATGAAAATAAATACATGCTGGAGGCGGTGGTGCGTCGCGATGGTTCTTCACGGTTTGGTAAATCAAATGCATACGGTGTATTCCCTGCTTTTTCTCTGGCCTGGAGAATTTCAAAAGAAAGTTTTATGGCCTCAACTTCCAGTTGGCTTGATGATCTGAAGATACGTGCAGGTTATGGTACTACAGGTAACGACAGGATTGGTAATTATAACAGTTATACCAAATTTGATATCAATTATAATAATTCTTTTTATCCAATAACAGGTGTAAATGCTACTACCGGTGCAACCGGTTTTTATCAGTCAAGTTTTGGTAACCCTGATGTGAAATGGGAAACTACTAAGACTACGAACGTAGGGATTGATGCTGCTATTAAGAAAAACCTGACTTTATCACTCGACGTTTGGCAAAGGGTAACATCCGATATGCTTTATCCAAAACAAATACCTATGGTGCTGGGGCGCGCCGATGCACCCTCTGTTAATGTTGGTGAAATGAAAAATCGTGGTTTTGATATTCAGGTAGGTTATGTAAACAGTGCCCTGAATGGTGATTTAAAATATGATGTAAGTTTTGATTTGTCGCATTATAAAAATGAGATTGTAAAACTTTCAGATAATGAAGATGAGTTCCTTTCCGGATCTTCATATCGCGAAATGATTTATACAAGAAGTGAAATTGGAACATCCTTTCCTGAATTTTATGGTTATGTTGTTGAAGGAATTTTTCAGACGCAGGCAGAAGCTGACGCATGGCCGACAGCTTTTGGAGCCGGTGGAACTTATAATCAACCCGGTCATTACAAATACAAGGATGTAAATGACGATGGGGTTATTAATTCGGAAGATAGAACCTATATTGGTTCACCTCATCCGGATTTTACAGCTGGTTTCAATCTAAATGTCAGTTACAAGGGATTTAATTTGGTAGCCCGTTTGTATTCCAGCTATGGAAACGAAATGGTAAATTATGTAAGACGTTTTATCGATTTTGTTCAATTCCAGGGAGGAAGGAGTCACGACAGGTTGTACAATTCGTGGGGAAGTCCTTATTTGAGTGACAACTCTAAAGCTAAGTTGCCAAAGGCTGAAGGTAATGATATCGACAGCCAGCAACCATCAACAGCTTTTATTGAAGATGCGTCGTATTTAAGAATGGAAAATTTGAGATTGGGGTATGATTTGAACAGACTTCTGGGTGACAAATTCAGAAACTTACAGGTTTACGGGCAGGTAACAAATCTGTTTACAATTAGCAAATACTCGGGGTTAGATCCAGAAGTAAATAATAGTGGAAGCAATTTAGGTATAGATTCAGGTGCGTGGCCAACTCCAAGGCAAATTGTTTTTGGAATTAATCTTGGCTTATAGCCCATTTATGTGTTTAAAAATCAAAAAAAATAAAATTATGAAGAAAATATTCAATTTTATATTAATTGCTGCGCTTACCGGGAGTTTTGTTACTTTGTTTTCATGTAGTGACGAATATTTGGAAAAGGAACCTCCTGGATCTGCGGCGGGTACAGTAATGGAATCGTCTGAAGGTATCGAAGCTTTATTGATAGGTACTTATAGTAGTGTTCAGGGACAACAAAGATTCGGTGGCGCTTTGGGAACCGACTGGACATATGGTGGAGGTGCCTCGGATGATTGTTACAAAGGAACATCTACCGGTGACCAGAATAATTTTAATGCAGTTGAAAGATATGAAGCTTTACCGTCAAATGCATACATGAGTAACAGGTGGCAGGATTGTTATGACGGGGTAGCCCGTTCTAATTTAACACTGGAATTTTTGTGGACAGTACAGGGAGGGGATAACCCAATTGACGATGCAAGGGCTACAGTAGTAGAGGCTGAAGCCAAATTTCTTCGTGCCTGGTTTCATTTTAAAGCAACAAGAGTTTTTTGGAAAATACCTTATGTGAAAACTCAGACAGAACTGGGGGAAACTTTACCTGAAGAAGTTCCGAATGACTCCGAAGGATGGGATGATATTGAAGCGGATTTACAATATGCTATTGATAATCTGCCCGAGACCAGCCCTCTTGGCGAAGTTGGGAGAGCTACCAAATATGCTGCAATGGCAGTTAAAGCTCATGCTCATATGTATCAAAATGAGTTAAGTTCTGCCAAACCATTGCTTGACGAAATTATAAACAGTAATGTTTTCAGTTTGGTAGATAATTACAATGATAATTTCGATATGACCACTGAGAACAATGCAGAGTCAATCTTTGAAATTCAGGCGGCAACAAGTGGGAGTAACCATTCAGCTCTGGTACTTGCCGGCCCTTGTATGCATCAGTCAGGACCGGCAGGTTTAGGATGGGGTTTTTATCAGCCTTCACAAAATTTATTTGAGGCATTTCAGGTAAGCGATGAAGGATTGCCGGTTTTGGATGTTGCCGATCGGGAACCGCTGGCACATGACATGGGGGTTGCAAGTAGCGTTGCATTCACGCCGACAGATCATTTTTTAGATCCTCGTGTTGACTGGACAATTTCCCGTCGTGGAATTGATTTTTTGGGTTGGGGAATTTGTGAGGGAGCTTCGTGGATTCGACAGCAAGATAATGGCGGCCCATATATGACCAAGAAATTTATGCATAAGGCTGAAAACCAAAGTTTAAACGCTTATGGCAGAGGGTTTGACAACGGGAAGAATTTCAGGGCAATACGTTATGGGCATATTTTATTATGGAGAGCAGAAGTTGCTGTAGAAGAAAATGAATTGGATTACGCCCGCCAGTTGGTAAATATGATTAGGGAACGTGCCAAGGGGAGCGATGTAGTAATGGGGAAAGTATCGACTACAGTGTTTGACGGAAATGAAATAGTTGTAGACTGGACACAACCAGCTGCAAATTACAAAGTTGAACCTTATCCTGTGGGAGCTGTAGCTTTTGCTACACAGGAGGAAGCCAGGAAGGCTGTACGGCTCGAAGAAAGACTGGAATTTGCAACCGAAGGTATGCGATTCTTCGATCTTAGAAGATGGGGTATTATTGCCGATGTACTGAATGCCTACATTGCCGAAGACGTTAAGTTCAGAACTTTCTTGACAGGAGCTGTATTTAATTCGGAAGAAGATGACTATTGGCCTTTGCCCGAAAGTCAGCTTGATCTTCAGGATGTGTTGCAGCAAGATCCCGCTTATCAATAGTCTGGTTTAACTAAGAACAAGCAGTGAAGCTGATTTTAATCAGCTTCACTGCTTATAAGTTATTTGAAGTATGAAACAAAAAAATCAGAACAGATTAGAATATTTAGGAGGGTATAAGCGTAGTTCTGATTTCCCAAAATACATATGCATGAACTCACTAAAAAAAATGACTTCTATAAGTTTTAGATTTTGTTATTGAACCATTTCCTGTTGAAGGATTAATTCTTTATTTTTTAAAGGTAAAATAAATAATTATCTGAAATGAAAATAGTACATAAACGTATTTCCGAAATCTTTTTCCAGATTTTGTTTAGTTCTTACAGAACCGTTTCGGGCATTCTTAAAAGCAGTAACATAACGGTCAAAATTATTAATTGTTTCTGTTCTGATCGATAAGCCGCCTAAATCAGGCATTTTTCTGGTTCCATTATAATAAATTAATACTGCCTCCTCCAAATGTCGGGGAATGGTCAAGTATTCTAATTCTTTCATTTGTTTTAAGTTGTTTACTAACGTTTCTACGTCTTTCGACAGCAGCAACCAGGCCATTTCGTATTCAAATGCTTTTTTGTTTTTTGAATTTGATTGCAGTAATAATGGAATATTATTTTGCGGATCGTTAATCTGAATGAAAAAATTATTTTGAGGTGCCATCCTGCGCTTTGAAATTAATTCGGGGTATTTTATAATTTGCAGAGAATCTTCCAAAACAGGTTTATATTCTTCCGCGAGATTTCTGTAGTTTAGTGTGGCATATAAAATTTGATTGTATTTTTTTGCCCTTTCATAATTCCCTCTGATAATATTTGTTTTTAGCAGCAATTCAATGTTTTGCGGCCGTATACCGTAAACAATCATCTCCTCATAAGCCCAACGATGAGCTTCGTTTATCAGACCTACCGAATAAAAAAAGTGAGCTCCCCAGGCAAGATGTTCATTACTCCAGGGTAAAATCAGACTGTTAACATTAAAATCCTGTTCGGCATAAAAAAGTCGCTCGCAAAGTTGGTCGGTTTCCGATAATGAGATGTTATGCAAATATTGTCCGATTAAATTTTTTGAAGGATACATTTCGTGAAATCGAATAGCCTCATCATACTTTTTTTCTGAAACAAGATGTTCAAGGTTTAATATTCTGGATGTTTGTGAGTTATGAAGATGAATCAGCATGAGAATAGTGACCACGAACACTCCTGTTACCGATAAAAAGGAAAGTAAGGCAGATGACTTTTGAGGTTTAACCCATGAATTCAGTTTAAAAATGACCGGGAAAAAGACCAAGTATATGGTAAGAACAAGTAAGAGTATTTTATGGTTTTTTACGTTGATAAGTGGGAGTGGATATAAAAAAAACTGCTGTAGCGGCTGAAGAAAAATAATTTTGTAAAAAAATATAACGGCAAAAAAGGATATCAGTATTGCAAAAAAAGAAAGAGTAAATTTGAATTTTTTACTTTCAAACACAAGATTATGAATGATATACATTCCAAGGAAATAAAACAGGTAAGAACCTGCAAGATAATAGAATACCGGGATAAGCAAAAGTGTTACATATTTTAGGACTTCTCTTTTTGGCAATATTACCCAGTCGAAAAAGAACAAAACCAACAAAAATCCCAGATTATATTCAATAAAATGATAATAGTGACTTTGCATTAAAAGGAGCAAAGCAGCGGGTATTGTAATAATTGCAATAAAGACTTTGGTAGTAATTCTTTTTGAGATTTTTGAACATAAAACAGTTGTTAGGGAAATGGTTGCAGATAAAACGATTGATCCCAACAAAGGAGTGTAATAGAATTGGGTGAAAAAATTGCCAGCATATTTCAATAATCCTCCCGGTTTTGTTAAATAGTCTTTGAGATATTCAACAGAATAAATAAAAAGGCCCTGTTTTTCCTGGAAAAATAAAGTTGATCGTGCAAACCAAAAAATATAGCAAAAACATAAAACGAAAAAAAGAACGAATACAGCGTAACCGGATTTAACTGTTTGGGTTAGAAAATTAACTTTATTTTTTTTTATCCATTCCATTATTCTGTTATTCATGAATTCCTTTGTCTTCGGAAATATTTTTGTTTTCCGTATTTAAAATCTTTAGGTCGTATGTCTCACTGTCAGATTTAGCATGAATCCCGGCATTGTTGGCAGCTTTAGCAAAATTTCGCGGTGTGAAATCTATTTTATCACTAACTAATTCAGGAATATTAAATGACTCCAGTAATTTCTTATAGAAAGTTGGGTCTTTCTGAGGCAAAACAAATGGCTTCCCCGTTTTTCCCTCCGAGCTATGGTGGGTAAAAAATGGTCTGGCACTTCTCCCATCCATTCTTTTGCTGCTGAAAACAATCCACTTACTGTTTGATGACCATGTATGATAGCTCTCTGTTTCATTGCTGTTAATATCCAACTTTCTTACTTTGTTTGTATTAAGGTCCAAAATGAACAAATCAGCTTCTTTATGCCAAATCGGAAATGTACCATAGTCCTGAAGCGTAAAGACCAAAAAATTTCCATCGGGTGAGATTCGGGGAAAAGAAGCACTTTTATTTATTTCGGACGAATTGAAAACCATCTCGGTATTTCCAAAAGTTTTCGAATCCTTCTGAAACCTTTTTTTAACCAAATTATAGTGAATATTTTTTATGTCGTTGAAATCATGTCCGCTATTAGAATTGTTTTGCTCTGCTCTGCAGAAATACAAGTATTCTCCATCAGGCGACCACGTTGGGAAAGTCTGTAACGGATTAATGGTATCACTGGTAGTAATATTTATAATTTCATTGGTTTGGGTGTCATATAAAATGAGCGATGAAATTAAGTCGTAAACCTCAATGTTTTTCGTCATATGTGCATAAAAACTTTGCCTGACTTGGTTCGATGAAAAGGCAACAAATCTGCCATCGGGATGCCATGCAGGATAGCTAGCTCCACTCGGCATTCCCTCAGTTTTAATTTTGGTTTTTATTAATTTGCCATTATCAGAAAAGTATGTTCCACCCTTTGAACCGCGAATATGAATAAGAAATTCTTCCGGATTGTTTTTATTAAATGAGTGACAATTCACACAGTTTTTGTCTATAACCTGGTTGTCTACAATTGATTGGGTTCGGAAGCTGCTTAGTGAGCGCTGCTCAATTTTTATATTGGACCAATTGTAATACCCTGGATGAATCATCCTGTAAACCAGATAAGAATCAATGTTATCTTCTGATATATTAAATGTAAAAGCAAGAAATTCTTGCTTTTCTTTCTTGTCCGTTATACTTGAAACTTCCACAACAAGTTTTTTCCCTTTGTTTTTATTTAGAAGTTTTTCCCATCTTTTCTGTGGAAATTTTATTAACCCATTTGAGGATTTTATTTTCAGAAGGTCAGTTTTTTCGTTGTCGGAAACGACAACCTCAAATGATTTGCCTGATTCTTCAATGTAAAAATTGAGAGGTGCAATATTATAGGGTACGGTAACATCACAGTAATCTGGGAAAATATGTGGACGTTGTTCTAGTTCTACGATATGATTTGACGCACTTTTGTGACAGCCTCCAACGATAGTAGACAAAATTAAAATAAACAGAGCCCAGAATAAAACAATTATCGATTTCATTTTGGTTTTATCGTTCAGTTATTAAAGCAAACTTACTCAAATGCGTTTGTGTTTACTTTGCTTTAAAGTTAGAATTTTTATTTCCAACTGAACTACAAGAATTCCTATTACACAACAGGAAATAGTCCCCTAGAATTAAAGAGAGCTGAGAAAATTAAAAACCGGTTTAAATCAGAAACAAACGAATCCACCCCTGGATTATTTCGCCGGTTTCCGGGTCCAATTGCGAACCAAACATACTATGCGGTATCGAATATACAAGCAACATTACCAATGATGCAATGACTGTATAAACCGGACGTTCCTTTTTTCGGTTCATAAAAAAAGCAATAACCCAAAAAATAAAGGCAAACAAAGTTTTATTGTCTGTCAAATCCCACGCAAAAGGAATTCCTGCCCAGGCTTCACCAAAAGCATACCATTGAACCCATGGGCCCAGAACCATACCACCGATAAAGAGTGCTATGACAGTTATAGTTGTAAACAATTTATATCTCTTATGACGGAATAAGGCCATAATGCCCGCCAGGTTTCCAAGGAACATAGCAAAGAACATAAAGAAAATATGTGGAAATAAAACACTCAGCGGAACATCTCCTTTGAATCGGATTACTACAGTTTGAGCATCATTTAACGCGTATTTTTTTCCGTTTTTTTCAAGTATAACAAGATATTCATATTTACCCGCAGGAGGAAGGTGAGGCAAGTATCCGACAAGATTATCATATTGCCGTTTCATTTCTACTTTTGTCCACGGATCGTTAGTAGGGTATTTTCTGTATTCCAAAATTCCAGATATATTTTGATCCGGTATGTTAAGTTCTATTTTGCAATCACTTTCCCCTCCATGGCTTCTGATTAAATTAAAATTGTATGCGGTATTTTCGATATGGGTTTCTACCTTTTTGTCGTATGTAGGTCCCGTTTTTTTTTGATAGATTATTGCAATTGCGGTTATCAGGAATGCAACAATCAGATATAGAAATGTTTTCATACGAGTTTGTCTTTAGTTATACAAGTATATAAACTTTTTTCAGTAAAAGAGATGAGTAGAGAATCTAAATTGAGTAGTATTTTTTAAAAAAAAGAAGACTGATGTCTATTTTTTTGTATATTGTGCCTGATTTTCTACTTATTGTACAGAATACAATAGTTGAGATTTTAGTATTTTTTATATTTGAAGATAAACGAAAAAGGAGAAACATTTGACCTAGAAAATAGTTTCCCAATTGTATTGAAAATAAACGATTTTTAGCAAAAAGCTAAACGAGATTCATTTTTTGATTCCCTAAATCAGAAAATTGATTTCATTTTTAATTAATAAACTTTAACTGAATTTAAACTTATCTGCCTATGAGATCAACCTGAGTGCACATTCGTGACATCACAAAATCACAAGAACATTTGAATTAATATTCATTCAACTTTAATAACAAGACTTAAAATTTATGGGAAAGAAATCGTATTAGAGATTTTCTTTTAGCCTTTCTATTATTTGATGTTTACATGGCATTTTCTCAGTTAGTCTATGCGCAGCAAAAGATTACCCAGGGTAAAGTAACGGATACTCAAATTTTGCCTTTCCCGGGAGTTTCTGATGTTGTAAAAGGGAAAACAGCAATAAAACGATAATTATATCCTGAACGTTGTTCCTGCAAATGCAGCCGAACTAGTTTTGTTTTACGTTGGGCTGTTATTGCCCGGGATTGCAATTGGAAACCAAACAAAGATTGACGTTGCCTTGAAAGAACATGTGCTTGGTACGGTACCTAAATGAGAGAAGAGCTTACAGATGCTGTTCCAAAGGTTTCCCTAAAAGAGATGGAAGTTTCGTCCGCTCCCAATATCTTCCTGCTTCCAAACCAACTTTTTTTATCCGTGGGGAGAAGACGTTGATATTGACCGGGATCAATCTGCCGCCAATTATGATATCGGATTGTATCCTTACTCAAATAATTCACCGAGGCTTTGCCTCCGGGTTACCTTATATTCTCCCCTGATTTCAGGGGAGATGTCATCGGCCAGATGGCGGATGACAGAGGGGTGAAATAAAGTTGGCGAAATACTCTTTGGCTCTGCCACAGGGATAGTTAACTTTAAGGATTTTCTTTATTTTGCCGAAACTAATGAAGCAATGAGAGCTGTTCAGTGGGAGCAACGTTTGTTTGCTGCGGAAGGCTTTCGCTTCTTTGACCTGCGACGTTGGGATAATCTTTCCAATAAAATTTGAGGTAAAAGTATGGCCGAAATTTTGAATGGTTTTGCTGCTGCTGATTTAAGAGTAAGACCTTCATTCATGTCGGGAGCTAATTTTAGTGATAAAGATAAATATCAACCTATTCCTCAAGCTCAGCCTGATTTGCAAGCTGGGTTTTAGTGCAACATTCTGAATATCAGCAAAAAGATATAGTTGTGTAAAAGAGGGGTAAATTGCCCCTCTTTTTTGTAACCCCAAAACTTTAAACCACAGATACTGGTTTCTGAATACAATTTTACTTCCAAGACTGTTTTATTTTAACCTTCTTTTTTTATCTTTGATTAGTTCCAACTAAATTTAAAGAATATGAAAAAGTTGTTTTTACTCGTAACTCTCTTTGTTTTTATTGTTTCTGGTATGTCAGCGCAACCCAAAATTCAATTTGTAGAAAAACCTGCAGAAAAAAAAGTCGATGTATTAATTGATAATGAGTTGTTTACATCGTATATCTACCCGGATAATATTAAAAAACCAGTGTTGTGGCCTGTAGTCACTGCAGAGGGAAATGAGATTACCCGGCAATTTCCGCTAAAAAATAAACAGGGAGAACGTGTGGATCATCCCCATCATGTGGGAATTTGGTTAAACTATGGCGATGTTAACGGATTGGATTTTTGGAATAATTCCGAGGCAATACCAGCAGAAAGGGCTGATAGTTATGGTACGATATATCACAATAAAGTTGTTTCGGCAAAGAGCGGAAACAAAAATGGAATTTTGAAAACCACAGCTGAATGGAAAAATAATGCTGGTGAAAAGCTTTTAGATGACAACACCGAATTTTCTTTTTCTACGGAAGGGAAAACCAGAATAATAGATCGGGAGACTACATTAAAAGCAGTAAACGGTAAAGTTGAAATTAACGATAACAAAGAGGGAATGTTCGCCATTCGTGTAACCCGGGATTTGGAATTACCTTCGACAGGCAAGGTAAAACTCGTTGATTCGCATGGAGTAGTTACTGAGGTTGAAGCTTCTGACGACGATATTGCAAATGGAAATTATTTAAGTAGTGAAGGAATAGAGGGTGGTGATGTTTGGGCAACACGTGCCAAATGGATGAAATTATACGGAGAAGTTAACGGAGAGAAAGTGGCGGTAGTTATTTTTGATCATCCCGATAATCCAGGATACCCAACATATTGGCATGCGCGCGGATACGGATTATTTGCGGCAAACACATTAGGACAGAAAATATTTTCAGAAGGTAAAGAAGAGATGAATTTCTCAATTGATGAGGGAAAAACAGCGACTTTTAAATATCGTTTGGCGGTATTTTCAGGAGATCCTTCGGTGGCAGAAATTAATAAAATGGCCAAAGATTTTGAGAAGAAATAACAAAGCCTTTGTTTTTTAGTCCCCCATTTCTTATGAAAAATACATTTGTCTTTCTACATTTGAGGTTTTACATGCAGGAATGGCTTTGAATTATATCTGGATATTTTTTTTTCTTGTTGCTTTTGTCATAGGCCTGGCAAAACTGATATTTTTGGGAGACACTCAGGTTTTCCCTGAAATGATGAATGCCACATTTGATATGGCAAAAACCGGGTTTGAGATCTCTTTGGGATTAACGGGTGTGCTTACCCTTTGGATGGGAATAATGAAAATAGGAGAGAAAGGGGGAATTGTAAAAGTTTTTTCAAAATTTATCGGCCCTTTTTTTTACAAGCTTTTTCCTGAACTGGGAAAATCCCATCCCGCACACGGCTCCATTATGCTTAACATAGCCGCTAATATGCTCAATCTCGATAATGCTGCAACACCAATGGGATTAAAAGCAATGCAGGAAATGCAGGAAACCAATCCGAATAAAAAAACGGCATCCAATGCACAAATTATGTTTTTGGTATTGAATACCTCCGGATTGACACTCTTACCCATCAGTATTATGGTTTACCGTGCGCAATTAGGAGCGGTTAATCCATCCGATATTTTTATACCTATTTTATTGGCAACTTATTTTTCTACAATTGCCGGGTTGATTTCAGTTGCCATTTACCAGAAAATTAATTTGCTTGACAGAGTAGTATTGAGCTACCTTGGTGCCTTAACCGTTTTTATTGTCGGTATAATCTGGTATTTCTCCACGCTTGATAAAGATTCAATTACACGAATATCAACTGTGGCAAGTAATCTTATTTTGTTTTCTGTAATTGTGGCTTTTATTTTAATGGCAATTTTTAGAAAAGTTAATGTTTATGAGGCGTTTATCGAAGGTGCCAAAGATGGCTTTAAAACGGCTGTTAAGATTATTCCGTATCTGGTTGCTATTTTGGTTGCCATCGGCGTTTTTCGTGCGTCGGGGGCGATGGACTGGTTTGTTTCAGGCTTTTCCTGGGCCTTTGAGCAAGCGGGGATCAATACCGATTTTATACCAGCTTTGCCAACAGCACTTATGAAACCACTGAGTGGAAGTGGTGCCCGTGGAATGATGGTGGATGCCATGTCGACCTATGGTGCAGACTCGTTTGTTGGCAGAGTAGCAAGCACTGTTCAGGGAGCTACCGACACAACATTTTATATTCTGGCAGTTTATTTTGGGTCAGTGGGAATTAAGAATACGCGTTACGCCGTTGTTTGTGGTTTAGTCGCCGATTTTGTCGGGATTATTGCATCTGTTTTTATGGCTTACCTGTTCTTTTATTAGGGCTTCTCAGGTAAATTTCGATTCAATTCCGCAAACGAATATTTCTAAATGTCAACAGAATCATAAACCACAACCTTTTCCCATAAATCAGAATTTTCTTCAATAAACTTTAAATGCAGCGGGTGTGTTTGGTAAACAAGTTGGTCTTCCAAAGTGTCAAACATTACCAAATAAGAATAGGTATAGGAATTGTCAACAACTCCCCGTTCTTCAGTAGCAGCCGGAATTCCAATATGGCTTACAGTAATAGTTTCTACTTTGAGTAACTTTTCCAGAGCACTTTCAAATTGTTGACGATGCGCCTGATTATCGGGCTCCTTTAACCAGAAAAAAACATGATGTAATAAAGCGCTGCTAATTTTAACTTCGCCTGCTCCTGCTTTTTTTGATATACCTGAAATACCTGCCAATGCTAGTGCTGCTGTTCCTCTTTTGATAAATGACCTTCTGTTTTTCATCGATTTATATTTTTAGTAATTTTTCAATTTCAGAAATATGTAGTTTAAAATGCCGCGGAAAATCTTCAACCATTTTTTTTAACGATACCTTTTCATATTTATCCGCCATCCACTCGTTATCCAGTTTAGCGGGGTTGATATTTTTGATGACATGTGTAAGATGCAAATGGATATATTTCCACAATGCAATCATATTTTCCCAGTTTTCGTTTTCATAGTTTTGTATGGCAATCCAACGGTCATTATTTCCATAGGTCGCATAATTGGGGAATTCCAGTGGCGATTCGCTGTATTGTAAATGAATAATCCTGTGCGTGTTGTTCGATGCAGAATCAATCATGTGCCCAACAATATGTTTTATTGTTCGGTTTTGAATATTTTTTAGAATTCCAATTTGGTTTTCAGAAAGATTTTTAAACTTTCCCTCCCATTCAAAAACCAACGCTTCCAGTTCATCTGCCAGGTATTGAAATTGATTCATAACCATAAAATATTGTTATTTAAAGTTGCCAACAACTTTTTTTATTGCCGCTAGTTTTTTTAAAAGAGGTTCAAGTAAATCGAGTTGTAGCATGTTTGCTCCATCCGATTTTGCCTTTTGAGGCTCAGGGTGCGTTTCAATAAAAATGCCGTCGACTCCAACTGCAATTCCTGCGCGGGCAATGGTTTCAATCAATTCCGGTTTCCCCCCCGTAACTCCGCTGGCCTGGTTCGGTTGTTGTAACGAGTGGGTAATATCCAAAACTACCGGTACATCCATCGCCTGCATAACCGGAACTCCCCGGTAATCGACTACCAAATCCTGGTATCCGAAAGTAGTTCCCCTTTCAGTAAGAATTATTTTATTACTTCCACTTTCGCGTACTTTGTTTACCGCAAATTGCATTGCTTCAGCCGATAAAAACTGCCCTTTTTTTATATTTACAGTTTTACCGGTTTTGGCAGCTGCGACCAGAATATCGGTCTGCCGACATAAAAATGCGGGAATCTGTAAAACATCAACAAATTCAGCAGCCATTGCGGCTTCTTCGGAAGAATGAATGTCAGTTACCGTAGGTATATCATAATTTTTTCCCACTTTTTGTAGAATTTTCAGCGCTTTTTTATCACCTATCCCGGTAAACGAATCGAGCCGCGAGCGGTTGGCTTTTCGGTACGAGCCTTTAAAAATATAAGGAATTCCCAGTCTGTTGGTAATTTCTACAATAGTTCCCGCAATTTCCAAAGCCATTTCTTCGCTTTCAATGGCACATGGCCCTGCCATTAGGAAAAAAGAATCTTTGCCGGCGTGCTTTAGTTTGTCAATATGAAAATTCATAGTACTTTTCTTTCATGCAAATTTAGAAAGTAAAACTGAAGTTTCAGGGAATTTAACTCCTGCTTATCAATAAAAAAATGGTGCATTTGCATTTTTTTTTAGTTTTGGAGTGGTACAAAATTAAAGGTGTGGTATTTCACAAGTGTAAACCTAACTAATGAAATTGAAAGAAAGGAATAGTGACAGCAGGATCTGGCAGAGTTTTCTTGGTGGAAGTAAAAGTGCTTTTCAGGAAATTTACTTTGATCATTACCGGTTCCTGTACAATTACTGTAGAAAATATACCAGTGATTCGGCTTTGGTTGAAGATATAATCCAGGATTTATTTGTAACATTGCTAGTAAAACGCGGCTCTTTAAGCCAAACCGACAATATTCGATTTTACCTGTTTTGTTCAATCAGACGTAAGCTTTTTAAAACCTTAAATACAAAACAATATAAAGTAACCGATTTGTTTGATAGCAATAATCCCAAATTTCTTTTTGAAGAAAGTGTTGAACCTGCATACGGCGACGACGAGGAACAGAATCGGTTGAGAAGAAAGTTGCTTGCTTCTGTTAATCGACTGGGAGAACGCCAAAAGGAGATTGTTTATCTAAAATACCAGTCGGGTTTGAATAGTAAAGAAATTGCTGAAGTTTTAGGCGTATCTCATCAAACAGTTCGAAACACACTTTGTAATTCCCTGATTAAGATTAGAAAAGATTTTGAAGATGAAATTCCCAAAGGACGAATGGTGGTGTTGTTTAGTAGTTTTTTTAATGAATTATAGAAACGATTAAATAAAAGGTGTTTTTATGATAGTACAATTTTTGAAATGCTGTATTTATAGATTATTGAATTGATTGGTTAAATGAACGCAGATATACAAAATATAGATGATTTTCTGGCAAACGACGAGTTTAATGAATATGTTTTGCATAATTCAGAAAAGCAGAAAAGGAAATGGACACTTTTTTTTAAAGAGCATCCTGAATTGGAAGAGGAGGCAATACGTGCTCAGAAAATAATAAAAGAACTTTATTCACTAAAAGATACAGCATCAAACAAAGAAATAAATGAGTTTCGTTTGCAAAGGAATTATGAGGATATCTGGAAAAAATACAAAAACATAAAATCAAAATCTACTATTTTATTTGCCTCAAAATGGATTTGGAAAAGTGTAGCGGTTGCAGGTATGGTTGTAATAGCCATTTCTTTTTATTGGTTGATAAATAATTATGTTGGCTCAAAATATAAATCGCAGGAGTTTTCCGAGATATATGTTCCTGCTTCCGAGAAAAGTCAAATTAAATTACCCGATGGTTCAATGGTTTGGCTGAATTCACAAACAAAAATCAAATATTCAAGTGAATTTAATAAAGAAGAAAGGATTTTG
This sequence comes from Maribellus comscasis, assembly GCF_009762775.1. Lineage (GTDB taxonomy): Bacteria > Bacteroidota > Bacteroidia > Bacteroidales > Prolixibacteraceae > Draconibacterium > Draconibacterium comscasis. The sequence continues at coordinate 4,683,671 of NZ_CP046401.1, forward strand.
TTTCTCTCTGGAGAAGCATACTTTGAAGTAACAGGCAATAAAAAAATACCTTTTCTGGTTGTCACTGACAAAGCGGAAGTTCAGGTTGTAGGAACTAAATTTAACGTAAAAGCCTATTCAAATGAAGATAAAGTAGAAGCAGCCTTGGTAGAGGGGAAGATTAAGTTTGTCGGTGTCGGTACTAAGCAGACAATTGAACTTAAACCGGGTGATAAAGCAGTTTATAATGCAGATACACAAAAACTAATTGTGACAGAGGAAGATGTTAATGCTGAAGTTGCGTGGAAAGATGGAAAAATCGTATTTAGAAACAGTCCTTTGTCTGAAGTTTGCAAGACGCTGGAGCGCAGGTACGATGTTAAAATAGTTATTGAAGATACAAATGGAAATTTAAATTCTCATCCGTTTACGTTTACTATTGAAGGAGAAGATATACAGCACATTTTTACCTATTTGGGTAAAGCCGCTCCGCTCAAATTTGTTTCACAGAAAGAACAGAATAAAGTTGAATACCTGATTTATCCATTGGATTAAAATGGAGATTGAATGAACCAATAAGTATAGAACAAAACAACAATGAAAACTTAATCAATAAAAATTATAATGAAGGGTGTTGCTACCACCCTTCATTAACGATTTGATTCACAATATGATTCAATAAAATGTCAAATTCAAACCATTACAAAATTATGGAAAAAAAACGAAAAGTTGTTAATGTGGGTGAATTACATCCATTATTAGGCAAATTATTTAGAGTTATGAAACTTACTACTTTTTTTTATTTACTGGCAATAATACAAACATTTGCAGTAAATTCTTATTCACAAGTAACCCGCCTTTCTCTTGACATGCATAATACAACCGTAAAGAATGTATTGTTGGAGATAGAGAATAACAGTGAATTTTATTTTATCTACAGTAATAAATTGGTTGACGTAACCCGTAAAGTAGATGTTCAGTTAAAAAATAAAAAAGTGGATGAAATCCTGGATATTATTTTTGACGGGCAGCCGATTCAGTATTCGATTACTGATCGTCAGATTATATTAAGCCCAAACGGAATGAATATTGAAAAATCAGGCGATATCTTTCAGCAACATAAAAGTGTATCGGGGAAAGTAAGCGATCAGAATGGAGCTCCATTACCAGGGGTTACGGTTGTGGTTAAAGGTTCAACAAAAGGAACAGTCACCGATGTTGACGGTAAGTATAAATTATCAGGGATAGATGAAAATTCAATTATCCAGTTCTCATTTGTAGGAATGGAAAAGCAGGAAATTCCCGTTGGAGGGCAGACAATAATTGATGTATCAATGCAGGAAGATGCAATTGGAATAGAAGAAGTTGTTGCTATTGGCTACGGAACCATGAAGAAACGCGATATTGTAGGTTCAGTTGCAACAATCAATAACGAAGATATAACCAAAATGCCATCGACTAACCTAGCACAAACACTGCAAGGTATGTCCAGTGGAATGATGGTTACCAATAATAGCGGTCATCCGGGCAGTGCACCTTCTATTCAGATAAGAGGCTTGAATTCAATCAACCTTAGCTCCAATCCTTTGTGGATAGTTGACGGGATGCCTATTGTTACCGGAGCTGATGAATCAACTGCAAACGGGATAAAAGCTGTTTCCCCAATTGCGATGCTTAATCCTAACGATATTGAGTCAATACAAGTTTTAAAAGATGCAGCGGCAACTGCTATTTATGGGAACAGGGCTTCAGGCGGTGTTATTTTGGTAACCACAAAATCATATAAAGGTGGCAAGGTTAACTTAAACATCAATTATGATGGAGGTATATCACAGGTTCCTTTTTCTCAAAACGATATTTTTGTTGATTCACAAACATGGTGGAATACTATTGATAAATCGAGAGAAAATGCCGGATTGACAGAAATGACAACCGAATCGGCATTGGGCACCCTTTTTCAGGGAGAAAAACCTGAAATTTCTAAAGAAGAGGCTTTGGCAACCAACACCGATCAATTGGGAGCATTAACACGGACGGCGAGATTTCATCAGTTTGCACTTTCCGCAAATAAAGGTTTTACCGATGGAGGAATGACATTTTCGTTAAGTTACCGGAACGAAGAAGGTTTGATTCATGAAAATGACCTCCAGCGTTTAACAAGCCGGTTTAGCATCAATTTTAAGCCCATTAACAAGCTGGAACTGGGTTTTAATTCGAATCTTATATATATGAAGAGCAATGGAGTTATGTCAGTTGAACAAAAAGGTAATGGCGGATGGAAAAACTGGCATCATACGCTTCCGTGGTTTAAAATTTATGACGAAACAGCTCAAACCGGATATTGGGGAGTAAATAGTGGTTATAATATGAGGGCATTCTCTGATCGCGATTTACAACGTAACGATGTTGATAAATACAGGGGAATGTGCAATGCTTATGTGCTGTGGGAAACCCCGGTTGAAGGATTAACAGTTAAAGGAGAATCAGGAGCCGACCTCATAATTACAAATAGTTCATACTGGAAATCAGCGCTGCTCGATCCGGTAGAACCATATATTTCAGAAGCAAATGAGAGATCTGTAACTCGTACTGTTCTTAATTATGTGGCTTATGCAAATTATAAAAAGACAATTAATGATGTGCATGCTATTGATATTACCGCAGGTATAGAAGGTACCAGCAACCGGGCATATACCAAATATGCAGCTGGGATTGATATTCAGTCAATCTACCCTGAATTACGGAATGTAGGAACAATGAGTTCAATGTATGGAAGTCTTAATGATGGTCCCTACCTGATGGGGTTATTTGCAAGGGCAAACTATAAATTATTAGATCGTTACATTCTGAATGCAAGTTACCGTCGCGACGGACACTCTGCATTCTCAGAAAATAATCGATGGGCTGATTTTTATGCATTTGGTGCAGGCTGGATCGTTTCAGATGAAAATTTCATGAAAGATATTTCGTGGCTGAATCTATTTAAATTAAGAGGAAGTTACGGAACAACAGGTAATTGTAATGTGTCAAATTCTATGACTTTTATGAAATGGGGAAAAAGTTCAAGCAAAGTTTTTGGTGCAGAATATTTGTCAACACGGACCACTGTAGGACCATTAGGAAGTGCTGATTTAAAATGGGAGATTACAGCAAATATGGATTTAGGATTTGATTACGGTTTATTTAATAACCGGGTTAACGGCTCTTTTGCTGTTTATCACCAATGGATTTCAGACCTGATTCTGAATGGTAATGTACAGCCTTCAGTAGGATATAACACAAACTCGATTTACCAGAACGTAGGTGATTTGGAAAACTGGGGAGTGGAATTTAATATTTCTATACTGAATATTGATAAGAAATATTTTTCATGGAAGTCAACTCTCAACTTTAGTACAAATAAAAATGAAGTAAAAAAATTAAATGATGCTGAAAGTGGAAAAGGATATATTGCCGGTAACAGAATTCGTAGAGTTGGTGAAGCGTTGAATACCTGGTATCTTGCTGATTATGCTTATGTTGACCCGGATAAAGGGGTTTACATGATTAAACAAATTGACGCCGATGCCTGGAATGATGAATATCAAACTATTGAAACAGGAGAAATTATTCCGATGACTAACGGCAATGTAAATAATAACAGAAAGGTGCTTTCGGGAAAAACAACTACTCCTACTTACTACGGAGGTTTTAACAACACTTTCCGTTATAAAAATTTCGACCTTAATGTATTGTTCAACTTTGCAGGAGGGCACTACCAAAAAAGTGAAATCAGGGAAGAAACTTCTCAATACGTTGGTGTTGAATACAACGTTATGAAAGAAATGGTAGGTAATACATGGGAAAAGCCAGGAGATCAGGCAGATTATCCTATGCTGATGTCGAATAATTTTTACCATATAGATCATGAAGGAAATGAATCGGCCTCATTATTTAGCTATTCTTATGTTTCAAAAACAACCCGTTTTCTTCAAAGAGCTGATTATTTAAGACTTAAAAATATTCAATTAGGATATACTTTACCACGGTCGGTATTAAAAGGGAATGGTTCTATGCGGCTGTTTTTAGGAGTGACGAACCTGCTAACAATTACAGGATACGATGGTTTAGATCCTGAAACCTGGGATGATCTGCCAATGCCTCGGACATTTAACTTTGGTTTATCGTTAAACTTATAAAATTTAAAAAAAATGAAAAAGATATATATAAAGATATTATTTGCACTGGCTGTTATTATGTCCTTTAGTTCATGCGAAGATTATTTTGAATACGAAAGGACACAGGAATCTGCGTGGACTACGACTTTAACATTTGAATCAGGACTCTCTTCTGTTTATAATAATGTATTTTTTCAGGGGTCGCTTAGTGATATTACAAGTTCTGGCTATCTGTATATCGATTTCCTAACCTCGGGAACATCCGTATTGCTGGAAGGATGTAATACCAGTGCCGCAATATATAATCGGAGTTTTAGCGAGAATCAAATGGATAATTACTGGAAATTAGGTTACCAGGTTGTAACCTTGTGTAACCTTGCGCTCGATTTGGATGCTAATGGTGGCGGTAACCCGTTTGGACTGGATATTACAGGAGAAGATTACCTGAATAATTATCAAAGACAAATTGGCGAATTTCATTTTTTAAGGGGATGGGCATATTGGTATTTGGCTAAAACTTTTTGCCCTCCGTATAACCAAAACGGAGATAACAGCGGGAAATTTATTCCTTTTAAAACAACTGCAGCTTATTCAAGTGAAGATATTAAAAGTGAGGAGTTTGGTTCAGTTGAAGAAATTTACCAACAAGTTATTGCCGACTTAAATGCTGCAAAAGAAATTTTGCCCGAACAAATTAAGAAATACGGTTGGAGTAATGTTTCCGGTTTTGAATGTGGTCGCCCGAATAAATTCGTTGCAACGGCATTGCTTGGTAAGGTGTATTTTTTAATGGGAGAATATGATTTGGCAAATGCTGAATTTGACGAGGTTATTGAATATGCCGAAAATACAGGAACTTATGCACTTGAAGATCCTAAAGAGCCATTTAACAAGGCCCAGGCGAGTGAGGTTGGCAAAGAAGTTATTTGGGAACAGAGTGCCGGAACATTAGGTACTTCAAACAGCACTTATTTTTATGGCGGTATGATTATGGGTTACAGAATGAGAACATCGAACGGTGATGCCGTTGACGTTAATACGGGGTTTGTTAAAAGCACCTGGAATGCTTATGCCATATCATATTATGCATCAGAGCAAATGGGCTGGTTGAAAGCGGTAGATGGAGATTATGAGGTTACAGAAGAAGCTGAAAATGATTTACGTTATCAACAGGTTTATCATTACATGAGACCCTATCAGGAAGGAATGGCGACTAGCGATCCGGAATATTATAATACAGAAACAGTAGCCGGTCATGCTGCGGTAACCACATCTCACCTATATGTTGATAAATTTTACAGAGCTCCGGCTCCTTACGGACGATATACAAAAGTGCCTCACATCCGACTGGCCGATATTTATTTATTACGTGCCTGGACCAGGATGAATGCTTCAAATTTAAACGGAGCAGCTGATGATATGAACATGGTTTGGAACCGCGCTAATCCAGATAGTCCAGATAAATATGATGCTTCAATTGTTAGTCACGATGCTATTTATGCTGAATACCTGAGAGAAATGATGGGCGAAGGCTGGACCGTTGATTTTATGATGGCAACGCAAATGGATATCCCGGCAGGTGACGATACAGAAATAAATTCTTCAGTTTCCGCTCCATATTCAAGTTGGTACTGGCCTATCCCGGAAAGTGAAAAAGAATTGAATTCACTATATGATTAACATATAAAATAGAGAATAGTCTATGTGTTCATAAATCCTTGGGATGCCAGTTTTTTTAGTCTAGTTACTGGTTTTCCCAAGGTTTTGTTAATCGCCTTAGACGAGCTAGATTTCAGTTCGCTACCAGATAAAGAAATCAGGGAAAACGAGTCAGGATATTCAGAAAAGTAGTTATGAAAACCGCAGTCAACCTAATAGTCGTTTTTTTTTGTTATAGTTTTTTTTTCTTAGCGTGTACGCGAAAACAAGAAACAAAAATACAGCCAGCCAGTTTAGTTAATGTATTTGTTGATACCCATAATTCCCGGTGGTTTTATTTTAGTTCGGCTACCCACCCTTTCGGAATGGTAAACCTAAGCCCGGATACGGATACGAAAGGAAGCTGGAAATCCGGCTATTTGTATGACAGTAAACAAATTCGTTGTTTTAGCCACATACATGCGTGGCAACTGTCGGGAGTGGCTGTTATGCCAACTGTGGGAGAATTTAAAGGAAATTTGGGAATGGATGTTTATCAATCTTCTTTTAATCACGAAGGGGAAATAGCTGAGCCCGGATATCATAAAGTAATTTTAAATGACTACGAAATAACTGCAGAATTAACATCTACCGCTCGTGTTGGCTTTCATCGTTATACCTATCCCAAAAGCAATAACAGCTATATTATTTTCGACACTGGCGCTTTCCTTGCACATGGGCCGACAAAATATTCAAAAGTTTGGAAAGTAAACGATACTGAAGTGGCCGGGTATGAAATCATGGAAGCGACCATTCGCCGTCCAAAAGCTACTCCGGTTTATTTTGTGGCCAAATTAAACAAACCGATTGAAAGCTTTATTGGCTGGGAAGATTCTGTTATGATCGATAACCCTATTGATACAATAGACGGGGTAAACGCAGGAGCGGCTATTAAATTTCAAACTACGGAGAGAGAGCAAGTATTGATGAAAGTTGCTGTTTCGTATGTTAGCGTTGAGCAAGCACGGTTAAATCTGGAAACTGAGCTGGCCGGCTGGAATTTTGATCAGGCAAGAAAAAATTCATATGATGAATGGAACAAATGGTTGGGCAAAATAGAGGTAGAAGGGGGCACGCGGAAACAGCAAGTGAGGTTTTATACCAATTTGTGGCATGCTTTGCAAGGGCGCAGGATTGTAAGCGACGTAAATGGGAAATATTTGGACATGACTTGTGACACTGCAAAAGTAAAACAAGTTACTTTAGATAAAAACGGCAAACCTTCTTTCCCACACTATAATTTCGACGCCTGGTGGGGAAGCCATTGGTCGCTTGATATTTTGTGGTCGATGGCATATCCTGAGGTGATGGATGGATTTTGTAATACCATGGTCGATATGTACAAGGACGGAGGACTTATTCCAAGAGGTCCGGCAGGGGGTAATTACACCTTTGTTATGATTGGTGATCCATCTGCATGTTTTTTTGCGACGGCATATAACAAAGGGATAAGAAATTATGATGCAGAAGCAGCATATGAAGGCCTGCGTAAAAACGCCTTTCCTGAAGGTAGCCGGGATCATGGAGGTTATGAGCATAAAATAGATTATCCGGACAAAACTATGGTGGATTACTACGTGGAACGTGGTTATGTACCGGAAGATGTAAATGCCAAAGGATGGCATTGCGGAGGGGTAGCATTAACATTGGAATATGCTTATCAGGATTGGTGCCTGGCACAGATGGCAAAAAACATGGAAAATGAAGCGGATTACAATATGTTCATGAAACGATCGGAGAATTACAAAAATGTATGGAATCCACAAACAGGATATATGCACCCTCGCGAACAGGATGGCTCCTGGATTGGCAACTTTGACCCTTCTGTCTCAAAAACTCCCCGTGGTTTTTGTGAAAGCAACTCTGCCATTTATTCCTATTTTGTGCCCCACGACATCGAAGGGCTGGCAGCTCTCTCCGGGGGCAAAGATGCTTTTGTGGAAAAGCTGAACTCCCAGTTCGAAAAAGCACAACAATATGGCTTTGTACCAAACAAAGAAATGTGGGTCGATTATTCTAACCAGCCGGGAACGGGTATGGCGCATGTTTTTAATAAGGCTGGTGCTCCATGGCTCAGTCAAAAATGGGTGAGGAAAGTAAAAGAAGCATTTAGCGACACAACAGCGTATGGTGGATACAATGGAGATGAGGATCAGGGGCAAATGGGAGCACTTGGAGTGTTAATGGCTATTGGACTTTTTGAGGAAGACGGAGGTGCTTCTGCTAATCCCTCTTATGAGCTTACCAGCCCGTTATTTGATAAGATAACGATTCACCTGGATAACATGTATTATCCCGGAAAAACATTCATAATCGAAACAAAAAATAACTCAGAACAAAATATGTATATCCAGAGTGCCAAGTTAAATGGGAAGAATTGGAATAAATATTGGTTTTCTCATAAAACATTTGCTAAAGGTGGAAAATTAGAGATTATATTGGGAGACAAACCAAACAAAACATGGGGGAAGCCCTAGCTAAAGCACAAATTTATATTTTGTACGGAAGTTGAAATCTTTCAGCGAAAAAATTACAAAGCGGGTCAAAATATGATTAAAGAGTATTTCTTCGACAATGATAAAAAAGCATTTATGAAAAAACTATCGATTTTGTTGTTTGTGTTCGTCTTTGTTGCCGGGTGCAGTTATTCTGCAAAAAAACAAAGTACAAAACAGGAAAAGCCAGTTAACAAAACGTTTAAAGAGGTTTTTAAAGACGATTTTTATGTTGGCGCTGCTTTGAATAAATATCAGATCATGGGCGCTGACAGTCAATCTATTGCAATTGTAGAGAAACAATTCAACTCAATTACTCCGGAAAATTATATGAAGGCGTCCAATATCCATCCTGAAAAGGATCGGTATGACTTTCGTGTTGCCGACAAATATGTTGCTTTTGGCCTGGCAAACAACATGAAAATTATAGGGCACACTCTCGTTTGGCACATCCAGTTACCCGAGTGGTTTTTTGTTGATGACGAGGGCAACCAAATCGGTAAGGATGAGCTTATCGCGCGCATGAAAGAACACATTACCACTATTGTGTCCAGATACAAAGGAAAAGTAAAAGGCTGGGATGTGGTAAACGAAGCCCTTAACGAAGATGGTTCCTACAGGGAAAGCAAATTTTATGAGATATTGGGAAAAGATTACATTAAACTTGCCTTTCAGTTTGCACACGAGGCCGATCCTGATGCCGAGTTATATTATAACGATTATACCATGTACAAACCAAAAAAACGAGACAGCGTCGTTCGAATGATAAAAGAATTAAGGGCGGAAGGTGTCCGTATCGACGGTGTTGGCATGCAGGCCCATTATATTTTATCGGAGAAAGATTCCATTTTTGGAAATATTGAAAAATCGATCATGGCGTTTGCCAGTGCCGGCGTAAAGGTTATGGTCACAGAGTTGGACATATCTGTTTTGCCTTTCCCGGAAGAAAACCAGGGAGCAGATATTTCAGGCAATGCAGAGTATAGCAAGTTACTCAATCCATACACAGAGGGATTACCTGAAGATGTCCGGTTAAGAGCTGACAACTATTACATCGATCTGTTCAACTTATTTGTGAAATATTCCGACACAATTGATCGTGTAACGTTTTGGGGCGTAACTGACAACCAATCGTGGAAAAACAATTGGCCGGTTAAAGGACGGACCGATTATCCGTTGCTTTTTGACAGAAACTACCAGGCCAAGCCTGTAGTAAATAGAATTTTCGAAGTGATGGAACATTAAGGATTGTATAATAAGTAGTTACATAAATATTTTGAAAACCAAATTAACCAGTTAATTACATCGAATTGATATTAATCTAAATCATATTATGAGAAACGTTTTACTATTTATTACTCTCTTTGCCTGTTTATATTCATGTAAGCAAACTTCCGATAAATTTATTGTTGAAAAAATGAAGTGTGAATACCTTCAGTCCCCTATTGGTATTGACGCACCAAATCCTCGTTTTACATGGCAGATTAAATCTGAAGAACAGGGTATATCAGTGGATGCAGTGCAAATTGTCGTAGGCACCAGTGCGAAAGATGTCTCAAATGGGAACGGGGATGTCTGGCAATCGGGGACATTGTCCTCTTCTACTATCCCTCTAATTTATGCAGGAACCAAACTAAAGCCTTTTTCCCGATATTACTGGAGCGTAAGAGTTAAAAACCAAAAAGGGGAATGGTCGCCATTTTCAAAAGTAACTTTTTTTGAAACCGGAATGATGGGGCAAAATAATTGGAAAGGGGATTGGATTTCAGACTCATATGATTTCAATATAAAGCCTGCTCCTTATTTTAGAAAAAGCTTTGATGTCAAAAAAAAGATAAAGACTGCGCGAGCTTATATTGCAGTAGGAGGCTTGTATGAACTTTATCTGAACGGTGAAAAGGTTGGCAACCACCGTCTTGACCCAATGTTAACGCGTTTTGATCGTCGGACGCTCTATGTTACTTATGATGTAACAAATAGTATTTCTAACGGAGAAAATGCCATTGGTGTAATTTTAGGAAACGGGTGGTATAATCACCAGTCGAAAGCTGTTTGGTATTTTGATAAAGCGCCGTGGCGCGCACGTCCAAAGTTCTGCATGGATATCAGAATCGTTTATGAAGATAATTCCGTAGAAACAATTTCTACAAACAAAAACTGGAAAACATCGCTTTCTCCGATAATTTTCAATAGTATTTATACGGCAGAACATTATGACGCCAGATTGGAACAACCTGATTGGTGCAAACCTGAGTTTGATGATAAGAAGTGGAAAAATGTTATGTGCACAAATGCTCCGTCAAAAAACATAATTGCACAGGCAATGCATCCGATACAAAATGTAATGGAAATTCCGGCAATAAAAGTCACAAAATTCAGCAATACCAATTATGTTGTCGATTTTGGACGTAATATAGCAGGGGTTACGAAACTGAATATTAAAGGGAATAAAGGAACAACTATCCGGTTAAAACACGGAGAACGTTTGTATGAGAACGGGCATGTAGATATTTCAAATATTGATATACACTACCGTCCCACAGATGATTCAGATCCTTTCCAGACTGACATCGTAATTCTTAGTGGGCAGGAAGATGAATTTATGCCTAAATTTAATTACAAGGGGTTTCAATATGTAGAAGTAAGCGCTGATGAACCTATTGAATTCACAGAGAAAAACCTGACTGCATATTTTATGCACAGTGCGGTTCCAAAGGTAGGCAAGATCAATTCATCAAACAAAATGCTAAACAAAATATGGGAAGCAGCCAATGCTTCATATTTATCCAATTTATTTGGATACCCTACCGATTGCCCGCAACGAGAAAAAAACGGATGGACAGGAGATGCTCAAATATGTATAGAAACGGGTCTGTACAATTACGATGCTATAACAATCTACGAAAAATGGATGGCTGACCATCGCGATGAGCAACAAAACAATGGTGTAATTCCCCGGATTGTTCCTACGGATGGCTGGGGATACACAAAAAACGGCCCGGACTGGACAAGTACGATTGCGATTATCCCATGGAACGTCTACTTGTTTTATGGCGACAAAAAAATACTGGAAGATTGTTATGACAATATCAAAAAATATATTAACTATATCGACGAGGCTTATTCGGGTGGATTGACTGACTGGGGACTTTGCGATTGGGTTCCGGTAAAATCAACGACGCCAACAGAAATTACATCAACGGTTTATTATTTTGCTGTTGTTGATATATTTAGAAAAATAGCTACTGTTTTAGGAGAAAAAAATGATGTGGAGAAGTATTCAGCGTTGGCTGAAAAAATCAAAAATGCGTTCAACAAAAAATATCTTAATCGCGAAACCGGAATCTATAATAAAGGGGTTCAAACAGAAATGAGTTGTCCGCTTCACTGGGATATGGTGCCGGATGAAATGAAAGAAAAAGTAGCTAAGAGTTTGGCAAAGAGAGTAGTAGCTGATAACAGCCACGTTGATGTGGGGTTATTGGGAGCTAAGTCTATTTTAAATGCAATGAGTGAAAATGGTTATGCTGATTTAGCATATAAGGTTGCGGCACAGGAAACATTTCCATCGTGGGGATGGTGGATTGCAAACGGAGCAACAACATTCCTCGAAAACTGGGATCTCAATGCCAGTAACGACATTTCGATGAACCACATTATGTTTGGAGAAATAAATGCATGGTATTACAAAGCACTGGGAGGTATCTTTCCGGACGAAAAAAATCCAGGGTTCAAGAATATTATACTAAAGCCAAATTTTGTTGAAGGACTTGATCATTTTGACGCCCACCACAATGGTCCATACGGAGATATTGTTTCTTCGTGGAAAAAAACAGGACAAGAAATAAGCTATCACGTTGTCGTTCCGCCTAACAGCACAGCTATGCTTTTCTTGCCAACCGATAAGGTACTTGAAAGCGGAAAAGAGCTGGAAGAAAACAAGTTTATTAAAATTGAAACTGATGATTCAAATAAAAAACAATACCATCTGGAATCAGGTGAATATAATTTTCAACTACAAAAGTAAATAAAATGGTATTTAAACGGAGAGCTGATTCGGTCAAACAAAGTAAGTACTGGCACCAGCCTCTGAATATGAATTTTGACAGCGAAACCTTCACTGATTGGTTTGGGATTCCTGCCCCCACCGACCCGGAAGGACACTTTGAAATTGACTATGTCCGCGTTTGGAAAAGAGCGGAATAAAACTAAAAATTTTTTAATCAATTAACCAATGAAACGTTACGCGATAGTATTTTTTGCCTTACTTCTTTTTTTTGGGTGTCAGTCTGATAACAGAAACAAAATTACCGGAAACGGTTTAAATGTGCTGTTTTTGACTCTCGATGATATGGGCTATGGCACCTCTGGCGCAGAAGGATGTAAAGTGCCGGATATTACTCCCAATATTGATGCTTTAGCTTCGCAAGGAATATTATTTACACATGGGTATGTCTCAGTTCCGATGTGTGGTCCATCAAGGGCAGCGATGCTTTCGGGGCGTTATCCTCACTGCAGCGGGATTATGGGACATGGAGTTCAGCCTCCCGATTTTTGGGAGGAACCTTTGGTAAAAACGCCCGCTTTGTCCACCTATCTGCACGATTTTGGCTACAAAACGGGAGCAATTTTAAAGAACGGAAGGTGTGGAAATCAAACATGGGACGTGAAATATCAGGAATTACCTTTTGGCGTAGGCTTTCATGATCGTAATCCTAATTCTTTTTATGAACGCACTAAAGCGTTCATTGCTGCTTCAAAAGAAACCGGCAAACCGTTTTTCCTTTATGCTAATCCCATCGATCCTCACCGTCCCTGGGTTAATACTCAAGGCGAAAAAAACGCGAGACAGCAATGGAATAGCCTCCATGAATATCCTGCTCCAAACCGCAGTTATACTTCAAATGAAGTTGAAATACCAGAATGCTTGCCTGATTTACCTGATGTGCGAACGAATTTAGTACCATACTACGAAGCTCTTCACAGGGGCGATGAATGTCTGGGAAGTATACTAAAAGCCCTGGAGGAGAGCGGAGAGGCTGATAACACCATTATTGTCTTCTTATCCGATAATGGTATGGCGACACCTGCCGCTAAAAATACGCTCTATCAGCATGGTGTACGCACTCCGGTTATTATAAAACTTCCCGGGAAGATTAAAACCGGAGTAGTCGATGAAAAATCTGTAGTTTGTGCCATTGATTTACTGCCAACAATTCTCGAAGCACTTCAGTTACCCGCTATAAAAGGTATTGAAGGTTACTCAGTCTATGATGTGGCAACCGGTAAGAAAGAGAAAACAGATCGTGAATATGCGTTTACTTCTTTTGATTATTGGGGAGATTCTAAAGAAAAAGATTTTTATCCGCAACGCTCTATCATCAATAAAGAATTTTGCTACATATGGAATCCCTATGTGGAACGTTTTAAGGGAGAAAAAAGAATACCTTTGAACTGGGTTGATGTAATAGCGTCGAGTATAAGTGAAAATTTGAAATTGGCTGCACGTACCGAGTTTCTGCGTAAACGCCCGGTTGAGGAATTTTATGATTTAAGCAATGATCCGGGATGTTGGAATAATTTAATTAATGATGAACAGTATGCAGACAAAATTAAAGAGTTTAAGGCATATCTCAAAAAAGAGATGATGCAAACCAATGACCCTGAGAGATATTACTATAATAATTAGAAAAGACATGAATTGCGTGTTTCCAAATATTTAATTTGACTCAAATCTATTGGATATGAAAAACAAAAATGTATCCCAAAATGCGATAAGCTTCTTTATATTTTGTTTTGTTTTTGTTATTCCGACAAATAAAGTATTTGCAAAACAAAACATAAATAAGCCGAATGTTTTATTTATTGCGGTTGATGATTTACGACCTGAAATTAATTGTTTTGGGGCACATTATATGCATACCCCCAATTTGGATTACCTGGCTTCCAACGGAATAATTTTTGAACGTGCTTACTGCCAGCAGGCTGTATGTGCACCTTCACGAAACAGTTTACTTACCGGGTTGCGTCCTGATGCTTTAGGGATTTATGACCTTCAAACATTCTTTCGAAAAAAAGTGCCGGATGTGATAACCCTGCCACAACATTTTAAAAATAACGGCTATCACACAGAAGCAATGGGCAAAATTTATCACACGAGTCATGGAAATTCGGATGACAGCATTTCATGGTCAATTCCTAAGTGGAACCAAAATAAAGAATTTCAAAAGCTGAGAAAAATAACCCGGGGAGATACTGTTGGGCTTGAACGCGATTTCCCGAATATCAATGGGAAATTATTACCCTGGTATTGTTCTTCAGAGCCGGAAGATAATATGACCGATGGGATGGTCGCAAATCACGCAGTAGAGCGTTTAGCCACATTAAAGGATTCTGCTTTTTTCCTTGCTGTTGGATTCATTAAGCCTCATCTGCCTTTTGTTTCACCTAAAAAGTATTGGGATTTGTATGATCATGACAGCATAAAAATTCCGGAACGAACAGTTCCCGAAGGAATGCCTGGTTATGCTCTGGCAGCATTTGGTGAGTTACGTAAATATCATGGGATTCCTGCCAAAGGTATGCTTGACGATGAAACCAGCCGTAATCTTATCCATGGATATTATGCTGCAATTAGCATGATCGATGCCCAGGTTGGGAAATTATTGTCTGCATTGAAAGAAAATGATTTGTTAGATAACACTATCATTGTTCTTTGGGGAGATCACGGGTGGAAACTGGGTGATTACGGCAATTGGTGCAAACACTCGAATATGGAATATGATACGAATGCACCGCTTTTTATATCGGTTCCATGGATGCATAAGGATTTGAAAACGAAATCATTAGCGGAGTTTGTTGATATTTACCCAACTTTATGTGATTTGGCAGGGCTGGAAAAACCCAGTCATTTGGAAGGACAAAGTTTGTTACCCATACTTCAAAATCCGGATACAGAAGTGAATGAGATGGCCATAAGTCAGTTCCCACGTGGCAGATCGTTGGGCTATGATCATAAAAATGAGATTATGGGTTACAGCATCCGAACTGGAGATTATCGTTTTACACGTTGGCAGAAATATGAGAATCCAAAGGAAGTAATGGCAGTAGAATTATACGATCATTCAGAAGCCAAGACTGCTGAAATCAATCTTGCAACAGAAAAAAAATATGCAAAAAGAGTGGAAGAACTAAACCGGCTGTTGGACGAAGAATTATCAAAATATAAGTTGTTAAAAAACAATCCGGTTCAATAAGTTTCATGCCTAAAATAAAAAAATAATTATTTTGGGAAAACGGATCAGAAAAACCAATACCAATAAAATTTAGTCGTTGCTGGAGAGTCTGGTCCACTTGGAGACCCGGAAACGGCAAAAAGGGGAAGCACTATCGATATTTCAAAAAGAAAGTTATCGGGCAAGCCATTGAATTGCTGACTTTGAATATATGCACATAAAGGACTTTTTAGTTTTTTATATTGAGAATAGTTGATTTCTAAGGACAGTTTTTGTGGTTAACCCCTTCCAAAGAAATTTCAGTTAACGGCAATTCATATCAAAATTCCAGGAAGCTACTGGTTGGGGGTAACAAAGAATGAGGATGTTTTGAACATATTATTTCAATAATAACGACTTTTTGACAGCCTCATTTTTTACTTTTGTAAATTGGGTGAAAAAAGAATAGCAAAGGAGTTTGCATTTCCTTTCATCTTTAGGCCTTCAGATGCGAATGATAACTATAATTTAGACGAATGAGAAATACAATTATCTATACCATAACGATTGTGATGCTTGTTTCTTGCAGGCAGAAACAGGAGGAGCCGCAAGGACCCAGACAGGTGAGTGGTATTTATCCGCAGTTGGCCTATTATAACAATGAAGGTGAATGCGGAACCGGTGCAGTTGTTCCATGGGCGGGCAGACTTTGGGTAATAACTTACGGGCCACATCTTCCGCATGGATCTTCAGATAAACTGTATGAGATTACTCCCAATCTTGAACAAATTGTAAGAGAGGAAAGTATTGGCGGAACTCCGGCAAACCGGATGATTCATAAAGAAAGTGGTCAGCTTTTTATTGGACCTTATGCAATTGATGAACAGCGCAATGTAAAAGTGATTCCTTATTCAGAAATGCAGGGACGCCATACCGGAAATGCACGGCATCTGTTTCATCCGGAAGAGATGATCTATTATGGTACTATGGAAGAAGGATTTTATGAAGTAGATGTAAATTCATTAAAAGTAACTGAACTTTATAAAGACGGGAATAACTCAAGTGGCAGAAAAGTAGAGCATGATGATACAGATGTGAACCCGGTAAATGCAACTCTGCCGGGTGCTCACGGAAAAGGTTTGTATTCCGGACAGGGAGTGATGGTTTATTCAAATAACGGTGAAGCGACACCGGAAGCGCAACAAAAATTTGATGTGGAAGCCGGTTCATTGTCTGAGTGGGATGGAAAAAACTGGAAGGTGGTACGCAGAAATCAGTTTGTTGAAATTACAGGTCCGGGAGGGATTTATGGGAATGCAAACCCGGAAACCGACCCGATTTGGGCAACCGGCTGGGATCATAAATCACTTCTTCTGGGTGTTCGGAATCCTGAAACCGGCTGGGATTTTTATCGCTTGCCCAAAGCCAGTCACAGCTATGATGGTGCTCATGGCTGGAATACGGAATGGCCGCGAATCCGGGATATCGGCACAGAAGGAAATCCCGAGTACCTGATGACCATGCACGGTATGTTTTGGCGCTTTCCTGAGGATTTTTCAGCCCAACACTCTGCGGGAATTCGTCCGCGTTCAGCTTATCTGAAAGTAATTGGTGATTTTACCCGCTGGAATGATCAGCTGGTTTTTGGTTGTGATGATTCTGCACAAAAAGAGTTTTTGAATAAAAGAAAACAAAAAGGAAATATCGAAGGGCCGGGGCAGTCTAACTCCAATCTTTGGTTTACAACACCTGAAAAACCAGATCAACTGGGACCAGCGACGGCTTCCGGGGCTGTTTGGTTAAACGATGAACTAAAAGCGGGCGAATATTCTGAACCCTTTCTTTTTTCCGGTTGGGAGAAACGCTGCGCCTGGATTCAGAACGCCGGAAAAAATACTGTCGGGTTTAGTTTTGAGATTGATAAAAACGGGAACGGCGATTTTAGTCCGTTAAAAACAGTTGAGCTTGTACCCGGAAGTTCCCGGTTTGTTGACTTCAGCGAAAATGAAGTTGGAGAATGGGTGCGTATCAGAGTAAATAAAGCAACAAAAGCTACGGTCAGTTTTAACTATACCGATATAGATGGTCGAAAAACTTCAGTTGCAAAATTGTTTGATGGAATAGCCACCATTGATGATAATGAAGTTCTTGGGGGACTTTTGTATGGTTTAGGCAACAACCGGCGTGCACTCGGGGTTTCGTCTCTGAAAATTGAAAATGGGGTAACTTCGGAAACCGGTTATTATGAATTGGATGAAAACCTAAAATTAGTTTCGAAAGACGATTTGGAAACCAATAATTTTATCGGGGAGAAATTTACAATTCCTGAAAATGTGGTTCAAATTGATAATTCTTCGGTTTTGGTGGTCGACGACAAAGGTCGCCGCTGGAGATTGCCACTGGGAGATAATGCTTATAAATCGCTTACCGACGCAGCCGAATTACGTATTTGCAGAGAAGTAGCCACCGAACGGGACCTCTTTAACTGCGCTGGAACTTTTTATGAATTGCCTGCTGAAAATGCAGATGGATTTGCAAAAATTCGTCCGGTTTCTTCCCACAGTTTCAGGATAAATGATTATGCATCATACCGTGGAATGTTAGTTTTAACGGGACTTGACGGCGATATAAAAGCAGGAGATCATATTGTCCGTTCCGACGATGGAAAAGCAGCAGTTTGGGTGGGGGTTATCGACGACCTGTGGGAAATGGGAAAGCCAATTGGACATGGTGGACCGTGGAAAAAATCAGCTGTAAAAGCTGATCGTCCGTCAGATCCTTATTTAATTGGCTTTTACGATAAACGTAGCCTTGAAATATCGCACGACAACAAGGAGCCCGTGTCATTCAAAATTGAAGTGGAACCGATTGGTCACGGCCCATGGATGTTGTATAAAGAAGTAAACATCCAGCCTGGCGAAACTTACAACTACGAATTTCCATCAAATTTTCAATCGCGCTGGATTCGGTTTGTAGCCAATAAAGAATGCACCGCGACAGCATGGCTGGAGTACAAGTAAAAAAATTGTTTGTAGTTGCAGAGGAGTAGTTGGTACAATAAAAAATCCTGAAAGAATGAATAAGAAATTGCCATGGCTTTTATCTCGGGAAAATAAGAGAATAAAATTCATAGGGTTTTGGTTGTCAAATTGGGCATTTATCCCGGGGAAGAACAAGCGAAAATAGTCACCGGTCCAATTAAAGCCGCTAAATTGAAAAATAGATAAAACCATGTGCCGAAAACAGAAGTCCCATAATAGACATTAACAAAATATCACTTTGAAAAACAAAAAATTGAAACTATTATTGACAGAAATTAATCTAAATCGACAAAAATGAAGAAGATATGTAGTCAAATTGTTTTTTTATTTTTTCTGTCTTTTTTGTTCTCATGTTCGCCCGAACAACAAACAGAACCCGGAAAATTGAATCTTGCCAATATGTTTCAACCGGTTCTTCAAACCGGAAAATTTATTGATCCTGATTGGTTTATATGGGGTGGTAGTCTGGTAAAATCAAACGACGATGGGAAATATCACATGTATTATTCTCGCTGGCCCCAAAAGTTAGGTATGTCTGCCTGGGTTACGCATTCCGAAATTGCACATGCGGTTTCTGATTCGCCTCTGGGACCTTTTGAGTTTGCTGATGTGGCATTGCCGTTTCGTGGGCGCGAATATTGGGATGGGGCCGTAACACATAACCCAACCATACATTTTTTTAACGGGAAATACTATTTGTATTATATGGGGACTACGGGAGACCCGGAGGCAGAGAGCCAACGTTGGGAACACCGGAATAGACAGCAAATTGGTGTTGCTGTTGCCGAAAATCCGGGGGGACCCTGGAAACGTTTTGATACACCGCTCATCAGCGTTTCTCCGGATTCAACTGCGCATGATGCGTTGATGGTTTCCAATCCGTCGGTAACTCAAATGCCCGATGGGAAATATTTAATGGTGTATAAAGCAGCCGCAAAAAAATTGCCCAAACCCATGAGTGGCCCTGTAGTTCATCTTACAGCTACTGCCGATAATCCGGAAGGCCCTTTTGTAAAACAGATGAAACCGATATTTACAGATGGAGAAGCTGAGTTTCCTGCAGAAGATCCATATGTATGGTTTGCCGGGAATTGTTACTACGCTATCGTAAAAGATATGCATGGTGCCTTTACAGATGCCGGAAGGAGCCTGGTGCTTTTTTATTCCGCCAACGGAATGGACTGGAAATTAGCTGAACATCCATTGGTGTCAAAACTGGAAATCAATTGGGAAAACGATACGCTTCAGAAAGTGATGGCGCTGGAAAGGCCACAGTTACTCATCGAGAACGGAAAACCAACAGCATTACTTTGTGCAGTAAATGAAATCCGCGAGCATTCATTTAATCTGCAGATACCTTTGTTAACGAAATAAACAATCACGCTATGAAGAAAATATGGTTTTTTATTATTGTTATTAGCATGTTTTCATGTAAGAATGAAAAAGTTGAACAGCTAAAATCTCCCGATGGTAATATTGTTGTTGCAATCAGCAATGAAAAGGGCTTGCTGCAGATATCCCATTTGGTTAAAGGTGATACGATCATTGGCAATTCGCCGTTGGGAATACAAATTCAGGATCTTGATTTTTCAACTCATGTAACTATTCAGGATATAGAAGAATCTACTTTTGACGAAAAATGGCATACCGTTAACGGGAAAAATGAAATAGTACGAAATCATTATAACGAGAAGATATTTCACATCCGGGGAGAAACAGAAAGCGACATTTCCTGCGATTTGGTTCTTCGTTGTTATAACGATGGCTTTGCTTACCGTTTTATAATAAAAAATATTTCAGGAGATAGTATTCAGTGGAAAGGTGAAAATACAAAACTTAATTTCGAAAACGATTTTTTATATTGGGCATACAACGGGGAACAGCATAATATCGGTCCGGTTAGGTGTTCTTCTTCGCAGGCGAAAGTGCGCACTCCAATGGTTCTTGAACTTGATGACAGCCTGTATATGGCTATTCATGAAGCGGAGATAGTACGATATGCACCCATGAATATTCAACTTGACGGTACGGAAAAAAGTCTGGGATTTATAATAGATGAAACCTCGGAAAAAGGAGAATTGCAAACGTCATGGCGCACTTTTATTGTAGGGAAACGTCCAGGTGATTTGCTGGAATCAGATCTACTGGTTAACCTGAACGAACCTTGTAAAATTGAGGATACTTCGTGGATAAAACCGGGCAAATCGTTATGGGACTGGCGTGTTTGGGGATACAAGGCGAAAGACGGTTTTGAATACGAATTAAATACAATTTCACATAAAAGATTTATCGATTTTGCATCAGAAAATAATATTCAGTATTTGTTGATAGACGCTGACTGGTACGGCCCCGAATTTAGTGATAGCTCCGACCCCACGGCGGCTCGCGAGGGAATCAATATAGAAGAATGTATGGCTTATGCAAAAAAGAAAAAAATAGGCGTAATTTTGTACTTAAATGATGTAGGGGCAAAGAAATTTGGTCTGGAGCGTGTATTAAAACAATTCTCGGATTGGGGGGCTGTTGGTGTAAAATACGGATTTATGCAGGGGAGCTGGGAGGATAAGGTCAGACACACACGCGAAGTAGTAGCGCTCTGTGCCAAATACAGACTGATGGTGGATTTTCATGATAATCCTGTTCCACCAGGTGGAGATCGCCGGACATACCCAAACCTTATTACCAGGGAGTTTTGCCATGCACAGGCCGATGCCAAACGTTCTTATTTCCCTGAAACAGCAGTTACTTCACCATTTATAAATATGATTGCCGGTCCGCTTGATTATACCAACGGTTGGTTCGATCTGAACAATGCACATTCGAGAATACGCGTATTTGAAGAAATCCCGGGAACTGTAGCTGCCGAGGTGGCCAAGTTGGTTGTTGCTTACTCCGGCTGGATGGTACTTCCTGATAGTCCTGAAGAGTATTTAAAAAAGGATGATTTGTTTGATTGTATACGCAAAATGCCTCCTCAATTTGATAGTTTTAAAGTGTTGGACGGAAAAATCGGAGCATACATAAGTGTTGCCCGCAAGGCTGGTGATAATTGGTTTATTGGATCGCTCACCAACCGCGACGCGAGGGATGTCGAATTGGATCTTGCTTTTTTGCCTGAAGGGAAAAAGTACAAAGCACTAATATATTCCGATGCCGCTAACAGTCATTATACGGAGGATAAAGAATCTTATCAGGTAGAAGAAGAAGTTGTTCTTGCCGGAGATATGTTAAAAATAAGCATGGCTCCGGGAGGAGGAAATACAGTGTTTTTAGAAGAATTAAAATAAAAAATGATATGAAAAATATATGTGCCATTTTATTCATTTTTGTGAGCAATTTGGTTGTTGCCCAAACTGCTTCAGTATTGGTTGAAACTGAAAGTTTTGATGAAAAAGGAGGCTGGGTAGTCGATCAGCAGTTTATCCCATCTATGGGCTCGCCGTATCTACTTGCACACGGAATGGGTGAACCGGTTGAAAATGCTAAAACTACGGTTACTTTTCCCGAGAGAGGAAGATACTGGTTTTGGGTGCGTACGAAAGATTGGGTACCCTCCCGTCCCGAAACTCCCGGAACATTTAAAATTATTTTTGATGAAAAAGAATATGCTGAGACTTTTGGTGTAAACGAGGGCTGGCAGTGGATTAGAGCCGGTAAGGTTAGAGTCGGAAGGTCAAACCTGCTTCAAATTGAGTTAAAAGATGAAACCGGTTTTGAAGGCCGTTGTGATGCCATTTATTTTTCAAAGGATAAAGATGATTTTCCACCGGTGGAACTGGAAGAAATGACTACCTGGCGTAAAGAAAAGCTGGGGATTCCACCACCGGAAAGTGCAGGTGATTTTGATTTGGTTGTGGTTGGCGGCGGTTTGGCAGGCTGTGGTGCAGCAGTAGCGGCAGCACGACATGGGCTAAAAGTGGCCTTGATAAACGACCGGCCCGTTTTGGGAGGAAATGCCAGTAAGGAAATTCGTGTGCATACCGAGGGATTGGAATTTTACACCATTGTGCAGGAACTGAGTACACAGCATTATCCGAATGGTGATGCGGGTGCGATTGCTGCTACCGATACCATTGAAATGGTCGTACGCGCAGAAAAGAACATCTCTGTTTTCCCAAATACCCGTGCTTACACTGTGCACAAAGAGGGCAATAAAATTACATGCGTCGATTGTTTTAACACACATACCCATAAAGAAACCCGTTTTGAAGCACCCTTGTTTGTTGATGCCACGGGTGACGGATGGATTGGTTACTGGGCAGGTGCCGAGGTGCGTACGGGACGCGAATCACGTGATGAATTTGGCGAATCGCTGGCACCGGAAAAAGGCGATGGAATGACGATGGGAAATTCTATTTTGTGGAACTCTGTGGAAATTGAAACAGAAAAACCAAAATTCAACCCGGAAAATAAACTGTCAGTTGGCTGGCAGGAAGTGCCGTGGGCCATGGAAGTAGCTAAAGATTACAAAGCTACCCGTGGCGAGTGGTTTTGGGAATACGGTTTGCTGATGAATACCATTTACGACGCGGAAGAAATTCGTGACCATATTTTCCGGGCCATTTATGGCAACTGGTACAATGTAAAACAAGACCCGGAAAATGCCAATCTGAGATTAAAATGGATAGCCTATGTGGCAGGAAAACGTGAATCTCGCCGCATTATGGGCGACTATATTTTAAAAGAAAGTGATGTGGTTAACCGTCCCGATTTTGAAGATGGTTTTGTAGAAGAAGTGCGTGCCATTGATATTCATTATCCGCGTGGCGGGAAATATGATTTCCTTACGGAAGCGCAGTTTACTAAAATTGAACAGTACAAAATTCCTTACCGCTGTTTGTACTCCAAAGACATCGACAATTTGTTTATGGCCGGGCGTTGTTTCTCTGCCACCCATGTTGGTCTCGGCAGCCCGCGTGTGATGCACACCACCACCCAAATGGGAGTTGTGGTGGGTTATGCTGCTGCTGTTTGTAAGGAAAACAACTGCTCTCCCCGCGATGTGTACAAATACCATCTGGACACCATGCGTGAACGGCTGGATAAAATAAAATCAGGGGCGGAGTTTGAGCATTAGAAAAAAAACAATTTTTTTGATGGCAAAATTGCTAGGAATGATATTTTTGGCTCTGGTGTTTGCGGTTGTTTATTGATCAGATATCTACTGACCCGCACTTTTTTTAGAGTTGTTGCTTATTTTTTGTATGTTCACTATGAGAGCGAAAAATAGAATCAGCTAATTGGTGGATGGAAATTTTGCCGGAATCCCTGTTTTTGCTGTGCTTTTAACAAGGAAGGCTAACTAAAAATTATTTTTCAATTTTAATTATTTTGTAATGGTTTGTAAGATAGTTGTTTAACAGTATGTTCTACAGTTCTCTGATTTTACAAAAAGGATTTATTTTTTGTTGATGTGTTTTCATTGGTCTTCGTATTAATTTTTACTGCCTGTGTTCATAATCCTCCAGGGAAAACGATTTTGATTTATTGAACTTTGTTACATTTGGTTGGTTTTTTTCTTTTGTTCAATAAAAAAAGATTGTGAATATGTCTAAAATCTGCGCTGTTCTATTGCTTTTTGTTAGTCTTTTTGTTTCGTCTGTAAAGGCCGGAAATGAAACGGATACCATTCCTGTTCCCAAATCATTTTTTGGTTTTCAGCCCGGTGCCGACCGCATGTTGTTAAATTATGAATCGCTGATTGACTATATGCAGCAGTTGGCGGAAGCATCTCCGCGGGTAAAAATGCTGGAGATTGGGGAGTCACCCATGGGAAAAAAAATGCATATGCTGTTGTTTTCCTCTCCGGAGAACATTCAAAACATTCAGTATTTAAAAGAAATAAACAAAGAGCTGGCACTAAATCCCAATCTTACCGATGCGCAGTTGAAGGCTTACAGCAACGAAGGAAAAGTTTTTATACTGGCCACACTTTCGATGCACTCCACCGAAGTTGGTCCGTCGCAGGCTGCGCCGCTGGTGGCTTATGAACTGGCAACTTCAGACGATTCTGCGCTGGTGAAGCAGTTAAAGGATGTGGTATATATGATGGTACCTTCCTCCAATCCGGATGGAATGGATATGATTGTGGAACATTACATGCAATCAAAAGATACAAAATATGAAGGCGGAGGTTTTCCCAAAGTGTATCATAAATATGTGGGACACGATAATAATCGCGATTTTGTTACACTTACGCAGAAAGACAACAAAGCGATTGCCCGCGTGTACAACACGGAATGGTATCCGCAGATTTTGGTGGATAAACACCAGATGGGGGCCACCGGGCCGCGTTATTTTGTTCCGCCCATGCACGACCCGATTGCCGAAAATGTGGATGAAAAAGTGTGGAACTGGACCTGGATTTTTGGTTCAAATATGGCAAAGGATATGGCAGCCGATAGCCTGACAGGCGTCACACAAAACTCTATTTTTGACGATTACTGGCCGGGATCGACAGAAACCGGCATCTGGAAAAATATCATTTCGATGCTGACCGAATGCGCCAGTGTTCAGTTGGCCAAACCGGTTTATGTGGAAAAAAGTGAATTGCGGGGCGGTGGCTCAGGGCTGGCTGAATACAAAAAGAGCATCAACATGCCCGCGCCGTGGAAAGGCGGCTGGTGGCGTTTAAGCGACATTGTGGCTTACGAAGTGTCATCGTCACTTTCACTTGTAAAAACAGCTTCGTTTCATAAAAAGGATATTCTTCTGAATCGGAATGCGCTTTGTGTGGGCGAAGTAAAAAAAGGTAAAACAGAGGCGCCTGCCTACTTTGTGGTTCCGGCCAAACAGCACGACGAGAGTGAATTAATTGCAATGCTGGGTCTGCTGAATGAACATGGTGTTGACGTGTATAAAACATCGGATGAATTAAGCTTTAAGGGGAGAATTATTGAGAAGGGCGATTATATTATTCCATTGGCTCAACCTTACCGCGCATTTGTAAAAGAAGTGATGGAAAAACAAAAGTACCCGGAGCGGTATTATACACCAGGTGGAGAATTGATGCGGCCTTACGACATAACCAGCTGGTCTCTGCCATTGCACCAGGGAGTTTCTTCCTATCAGGTTGACGAAATTGTGGATGTGATTGACCAAAATATAAACAAAGTCGATTTTCCCTTTGAATTAAATTGGGAGCCCTCGGAAGAAAATACAACGCTGATTTTTTCGGTAGATAACAACGAAAGTTTCAGGGTGGCTTTTGCTGCTCTGGAAAATGATATTGAAGTGTCGCGGCTTAGCAAAGATTCGATAGTTGGAGAGGTGGCATTAAAAACCGGCGATTTTGTAGTTGAGCTAAATCAAAAGAATGCGGATAAACTAAAAGAAATTCTGGAGGAATTAAGTGTAAAACCCGTAGAGATTTCAGGAGTAGTTCTCTCAAATATAAAAGAATTAAAGCTGCCTGGAGTTGCACTGGTAGAAACAGCTTTTCATGATATGGATGCAGGCTGGACACGTTTTTTGTTTGATACTTATCACATTCCTTTTACTGTGCTTAAACCGGAAGATATAAAATTAAAAGAACTGGATGATTTTGATGTAATTGTGTTTCCCGATACTAAAAAGTCCCTGCTTCTTGATGGAAAAAATAAAAGCAGAGATGGAAAAACATCCATTCCCAATTATGATCCCAGGTATATAAAAGGCATGGAAAAAGAGGGCTTGCAGAAATTGTTAAAGTTTGAAAATGAAGGGGGAACAATTGTAAGCTGGGGTGAGTCGGCTGAATTGTTTTTTGGTGTACAAATCATCAAGATTTCGGAAAAAGAAAAAGAGGAGTTTGAGTTGCCCGTGGAAGATGTATCACAGGGAATAAAAGGAAAGGGATTTTATGCTCCGGGGACCTTGTTTAATGTCGAACTGCTGGAAGATCATCCGCTCACCCTGGGAATGGAAAAAACAGCTCGTGTATTTTCAGAGGGTAAACCTGTATTTGGTACGTCCATTCCCTATTTTGATCTCGATCGGCGGGTGATTGCGAGTTACCCGGAAGAAAATTTAGTGGCCAGTGGTTATGCTGAGAAAGAGGAATTACTGGAAGGAAAACCGGCAATGGTTTGGGCAAAAAAGGGAAAAGGAAATTTTGTATTTTTTGGCTTTAATCCGCAATTCCGGGCATCTACTTCCGGTACTTATAAATTGTTATTTAACGCTTTGTTGCTGGATTAAATTAAAAAATAATCAAGAATATTGCCGCTATGAGGGAGTTGATTGTAATTCCTTAAAATCTAAATGATGCGTAATTTCCCGAAGCAAAAGCAGAGCGGCAGGATCTTCAAGTGCTAAAGTAATCCCGCTTAAAAAAAGCTGGTTGACCCATGACTATTTTAGTTCGTTTGCCAAATTTATTATAACCGGATATAACAGTAAAATAATTCCGGTTGTCTGGGATAGGGGCAATGCTTCATTTTTATAAAACAATGCTCCATTTTTATAATAATATGCCTCAATACTATTAAGGCTGTAATTTGGTTTAAGGTTAATTTTATATATAATCTTTAAATCAAAAATTATGAAAAAAATTATTGCTGTTTTTACGTTCTTTTTCGCGTTTGGATTAATAATAAACGCGCAAACTGTTAGCAGGAGTACTGATTGTCATACATTTCCGGCAAGTGCAATTTCCTGGTTGGCGTGTTTGAATGAAAATCCGGCCAACTGGGTAGATCTTGCGAGTGATGTGGAGGTATGTACAGTTACTACATCTGTCACTCTTCCTGATGGAAGAACAAGGGTATTGATGACCAGAACAACTACAGGTTTGGTGTATAACAAATTGGGTATAGAAGTTCCTTTTAATCTTAGGGACAAATACCTTTATGTTGAGAATGATGGATTTTTCGAGCTCGACCAGACAATATCAACCGGTTCTCTTGGTGGTATGCAAATTTTAGCCCATGTGACTCTTTCAATTGTCAATGGTGATGCAGAAGTTGATATTGAGAATTTAACTTTTATTTGTAAGTAATTATACATTTTATTTTATTCTTTTAACTGCCTTTAATTTAAGGCAGTTTTTTTATTCTCAATCCTCAACAGAACTTATCACCTAAAAACTTATTATTTATGAGGTCTGCATTTGTAATTTGCTTAATCATAAAAAATATCTGATGTATAAAGCAAAAAATATGAATTATAACTATTTACAACGGTATATAAGTATAACTGTTAAATAAACATTTTGATCCTGGCGAGGGTAAATTGCCTTTTTAAAGTCCGTTCTTTTTGAAGATTTCAGACAACATCTCATCTTTAGAAATAAGTGTTTCATGACTGTTCAAAAATTCTTTATTACTCAAAAACTCGTCTTCAATACAATTAGTTCCATTTTCCGATTCTGCCTGTGGTGGGATTTTGTGCTGAAAAAATATCTGCAATAAATTGATAGCCCGCTTTCAGGAAGAGTTCTTTTGCAGCATATAATCCTGTAAATACCCGAATCGAAGATTTTTTTGTAGTCGTCGGGTGCAGTTTTTGGTGCTTCCTGCGTTTTTATGGCTTGATTTTATTGTATAAAATCGGTTGTCGGATAAATCAGGATTTTGGGAAAAAAGCTGTATTATTTAATCTGCAACTTTTCCCCAAAATCCAAATGTTGGTATCATTGTTTGTTTACGATACCATCCTAACGAACGGTGTTAATAAAACTTCTCGTCATTTATTTTAAAGCAACTTTTACAGTGTCTGCCATTGGTGTAGTTGGTCTGCCTATTAGTTTTGAAAGCTGTTTTGAATCATCAAATAAATCATTTTTTGATGCTCCTGTATCCCAGCTTGCAATTGCCTCGGCAAACATTTCCGGTAGCCCTGCACTTTTAAGAATTTTTGCATATTCTGTTTCCGGTAAGTTGTTGTAGGGAATATTTTTCCCTGTCTGGCTTGAGATTTCCGCTGCCAGATCGTTTAAAGTGTACGATTCATCGCCTGCCAGTTCATAAACTTGTCCCTTGTGGCTTTCGTCGCAAACAACAATTGCTGCTGCTTCAGCGAAATCAGCACGCGGTGCCGACGAAATTTTTCCTTCGCCTGCGCTTCCTACAAATGCTCCTGCCGCCAATGCTCCTGTAATTGAACCGGTGTAGTTTTCGGTGTACCAACCGTTGCGAAGAATGGTATGCTTAATTCCTGATTCTTTTAGCATCTTTTCTGTTGCCAGGTGCTCTCCGGCAAGGCTCAATGATGAAGAATCCGCATGCAGCAAACTGGTATAAACAATCCATTTTACACCTGCGCTTTTGGCTGCTTCAATCACATTGAAGTGTTGTGTTGCGCGTTGTCCTACTTCGCTGCCTGAAATAAGAAGCAGATTATCAACTCCTTGAAGTGCGTCCGCCAGGTTTGCCGGTTTACTGTAATTAAATTCACGAGCTTCTACTCCCAATCCGATTGCATTTTCGGGTGTACGTACCAAAGCCACAATGTCTTCTGCTAAAACTCTTTTTTTTAATTCTGCTACAACCAGTTGTCCTAACTGACCAGTTGCTCCTGTTACTGCTATTTTCATTTTTTTGAATTTTAAATATTAATAAAAGTCTGTTACTGTCGTCATCTGTTTTTTCTGCTTGATACTCTGTTTATTGAACAATTTAAAGTTAATTTGGTTACTTTTTGATTTTTAATATTGAATTTCTGTTAGTTGGCTAAACCCAGTTGTGTCATGTAGGTAAGGTTGTCCCAGAAGAGATATTCTTCATACATCACACCTTTGTCGTCCCACAAACCAATAGTTACCATGTTTATTTTGAAGGCTTTTCCTGTCGGGTCAATAAATTTTCCGTCGCCAATTGGCATCGGTTTCGTGAATGTTCCTTCCATAACACCCATAACCGCGGTTAAGTTACCTGAACCAATTTTAATGGGATGTTCTTTAATCCGGGTGTCCGGTGCATAAACAAACATCTTTTTCAGGTCTTCAATATGGCGTTCAATTCCGGTGGTCGTACTTCCGTCGGGCCAGTGAACCAGAATATCTTCAGCGTGACTTTCGTGAAGTCGTGCCCACTCTTCGTTTGTAAATACTACAAAATCCAATTCATCGAAAGTCGCCAGGTTTTTGGCGATCACTTCATTTGTTTCCGCAATTTTTGCAAGTTCGCTTTTGAGCTGTTCAACTTCTGCCTTGTATTCATTTTTACTTTTTTGAGCGAGGGAGAAATTTGTAACGGTCAACACCAAAAGTATTGCCATTACTGCTTTTGTAAAATTCAACTTTGTTTTCATCGTACTTTTTGTTTTAATGTTACGATACAAAGGTAGCTTGGCGAAGGGCCTCACACACTTGACCTGAGATAAGAAATGTACTTGATCTATGTTAAGGGAAAAAAGGAAGGCTATCTATTTTTTCTTTCGAATCCGGCTGAGGCTTTCCGGTGTAATGCCCAGATAAGAAGCGATATAAACCAAAGGAATCCGCTGAAACATGTCGGGGTGTTCTTTTAGCATGTCGTTGTAGCGTTCTACTGCCGATTCCCACATGGTAGCATTTAGTCGTTCCAAAGCGTTAATGTATGCTTTCTGAAAAAGAATACGAAAATAGCGCTCCAGTGTCGGGACTTCTTCGTAAAGTTGCTCCAGTCGTTCGGTTGAAATCCGCAGCATCTGAGAATCTTCAAGCGCCTCGATGTAATATTTCGACGGACGTTTTGAAAAAAAACTTTCCAGATCGGAAATCCAGCTGTTATCCAACCGAATCTGATAAATGTGTTCTATTCCTTTGGGATCAATAAAATAAGAGCGCAAACTTCCCTGCTTGATGAAATAAATGTATTTACATACTTCGCCGGGAACGAGCAAATCCTTTTTCTTTTTAATAAGTGCGGGTTCAAAGGCCGACAAAATAAGCGCTTCGTCGTTCTCCGAAATAGTTACCCATTTTTTGAAATAGTATAGTAGTTTATGCTCTCCGGATGTTGTCATAATCGAATTTCCTAAACAGTGAAAATACAAAATTATGAATAATCAACATATTTTGTGTTTGGGGCAATTTTAACTACTCCGGCACAATCGCTCCATGTTTTGCCAATTCACTGCGAACTTCTGTTGCCGGAACTTCTTCCGGCGAAACATTCATTTTATGGGCTAAGAAGGCTGTTACAGCAGCAGCTTGTCCCATTCCCATACAGGAAGCCTGTACCCGCAGCGCGGAGTTTGCCATTCGGTCACTGCTTACACAACGGCCGGCGACAATCAGATTTTTACTGCTTTTTGGAATTAAGGCTCTCAAAGGAATCTTTCCCACCGCACCGTTTTCCAGATATTCCTGATGAATGGTTTTTCCTTCCCTGTGCAAATCCACCGGGTAAAACGAATAGGAAACAGCATCTTCAAAATCAACTCCGTTTATATAATCGTCGTGTGTTATCTTGTAAAGTCCGGAAATCCGATACGTTTCCCTAACTGCAGTCTCTGTTTTTAGGCTTGCGATTCTGATGTTTTCACACCCGGGAAAAGTTTTTAACTCGCGTAATACTTTTAACAATTCTTTTCTTCCCCTGATGTTTGCATCGGTGTGTGTTACTGAACTGGTGGAATCTGCCTCCGGGACATAAACATAATTGTATGGGGAAGTTGTTGGGAAATTATTGGGAGTTTCTTCTTTTTCTGAATTGACGAGCATATTTTGCCGCAGCAAATTGTGGTATCGTTTTGGAATTTTGTCAAGATTAAGTTTAGAGTAATCGTAGCCCTCCAAGGCAAAAAGTAAGGAACCTGGTTGTGTTTCTTTTTCGCGTAACACTTTACATCCCACCATTGAAGTAATGAGCGCATTTCCGGTACAGTCAATTATCTGATTACACTTAATTTGTGTGTTGCTTCCTTTTCCCGCAGTTTCTACAACCCAGTTGTTCTTTTTGAATTCCACAGCAACCGGACTCTCGTAATAGCGGATATCTACGTCGGCATCAATACATTTTTCTTCGGCAAGTAATACATATAAGGCACTGTTTATTGCTACCTGGTGGCGCCAGTGTCGTACAGTGGTGTTGTTTATTATAACATTGAAATTGGGCATTTGGTCGCCGTTCATTTTTATACATTCACTCACTATTTCCCAACCAATGCCGCCAACAATTTGTTTCCCCCAGGCGTGAAATAAGCCGGGAAAAGCAACTCCTCCGGTAGTAATTGTTCCGCCCAGTTGACTGCCGCTTTCAATCAGTATGGTTTTGGCTCCGCATCTTGCTGCCTGAATCGCGGCGATGGTGCCGGCAGTTCCGCCACCAATGACCAAAATATCGCAGTTAATTTTATTTTCCGATTTTATTTTTGTCGGGGGTTCTGCTTTGGCAAACGGTGCTGAAGCGATTCCAACGGAAAGCGCTCCCATGTTTTTTATCATTTGCCTGCGTTTGATTTCTGTCATTTTTGTCAGTTGATTTAGGTAAAATATTGGTTTTCCAAAGCTAACAAATATGGGCGGAATTGGTCTGCTTTAGAAAAGTTTATTGGTTTAGTCTTTGTGGTTTATGGGTTTTATTTCAAAAAAGAGATTCTTAACTTTTTTCATGTTTATTTAATTCAACCGATATTTTGTATCGTTGACCCTATGTTCTCATCTCTGCTGGCTTCAGTGGACGTCAGTTTTTTTATGTTACTGCGATTACTATACAGTTCAGTATAGTGTCTCATTACAATAGAGTTATAATTTCAGTTGCTGTAACAGATAGATTTTGACCTTAACAAGTGGACTAAGCCCCGAATAAATCTATTTTTGCAGGACAACAGTTTTGTCTACGACTCCCATTATAACTTTACTTGTAGTTTCAATAAATAAACCGGTTTCCACCAACCCGGGAATACTTTTTAGTTTGATCTCCAGGTTTGTTAGGTTGGTTTGATTGGAAATATCGATGTCCAGAATATAGTTTTGCTCGTCAGTAACAAAAACAGAGCCGTCCACTTTTCGCAATACAGGACTTAGGTTTAACAGTGTCAGCTCTTCTTTAATTTTTGATGCAGCAAAGGGAATAACCTCTACCGGCAGTTTAAAAGCACCCAGCCGCTTTACCTGTTTCCCTGAATCTGCAATAATGATATTAACTTTTGAATTGTGCGCCAGAATTTTTTCGCGAAGGAGCGCTCCGCCACCTCCTTTGATCAATCGCAAATAAGGATCAAACTCGTCCGCTCCGTCGATATTAATGTCAATTTTTTTAATCTCTCCAAATTCTTTTAGCGGAATTCCATTTTCAATAGCCAGGAGCCTGGTATTTTCTGAAGAAGGAACGCCAACAATTGATAGGCCGGAAGCGACTCTTTTCCCCAGTTCTTTTACCATATATGCAGCAGTCGACCCTGAGCCAAGTCCGACTACCATTCCATCTTTTACCAACTTTACAGATTCAGCGGAGGCTAGTTCTTTTTCTTTTTCGTAATTCATTCAACCGAATTGTCTGATTAATAAAAATTTTTTGCAAAAATAGAATTAACCTTTTAATATGTAAGCATTTTTTTGCGCAGTTAAGGCCAGCTCAGTAGCAAGAAGACAATGATCCTGTGTCATTGCCGTTTCGGTTCGGTTAACCACATCGTTTACCAGTTGTTCTCCATACGGCATATTTACTTCGGAACAATTGTAATATTTGGTCTCTTTCTGATTAACCAAAAAGAGATGGTTTCCGCCTTCACGACCGGCGATGTCAATATACTTTCGCATTTCAATATAGCCCTCTGTGCCAAGAATAAATGTTCGTCCATCGCCCCAGGTATCCAGTCCCTCCGGAGTAAACCAGTCGATACGAATGTAGCCGGTAGCATGTGGGCTACGGACATTCATATCTCCAAAATCCATATACTGAGGATACTGTGAGTTGCCAAAATTTCCCAGCTGAGAAAGCGGAACTTCAGCTTGTTGAGATTGGGTGTAAAACAAAAACTGGTCGCATTGGTGTGAGCCAATATCACATAAAATACCACCTGCTTTTTCAGGATAAAAAAACCAGTCAGGGCGCGACTCCGGGCGCATCCGGTGTGGTCCCAGACCAATGGTTTGAATCACTTTCCCAATGGCGCCCGCCTGAACCAGTTCGCCGGCTTTTACTGACGCCGGGTTCCCCAGGCGTTCGCTGTACATGATAGAGTAAATGCGTTGGGTTTCTTTTTGTATTTTTTTTACTTCATTAAATTGTTTAAAAGTGACAATACCTGGTTTATCAGCCATATAATCTTTGCCTGATTTCATCACCCGGATGCCCAGCGGCGCTCTTTCAGCCGGAATGCCGGCACTGGCAACAAGCTGAATGGAACTGTCTTCAAGGATTTCTTCTTCGTTTTTGGCAACTTTTACATCGGGAAAACGCCTTGTAAACGGAGGGAGTAACTCCGGTTCACGTGAATACACCGAGACCAGCTCTCCACCACCACCAATAAGTGCACTTACCATTCCGTAAATATGGCCATGGTTAAGGCCAATTACCGAAAAGCGAATGGATTCTTTAGGCGCAGGGCGATCTTTCGCTTTCAAAATAATTTCCTCAGGGCGATTGGTACTGTGGAGGCTTCGACCCAATAATTCACCAGGCAAAAAAGCAGCAGCTGTAACTCCGGTTGCGGAAGCTATCGACTTTTGCAGAAATTTTCTTCTGTTAAGTTCCATAAGTTTATATTGTTTTAAGTTGTTGGTTTATGTTTTTAAAATTTATACGAAAATAAAAGATAAATCAATGAAACAGCATGAAAGCCGGGTAAAATAAAATTTTACTGAAGCAACTTTTTTATTTCTGCTGAGGTAAGCGCTCGGTCGAAAACTGCCAAGCCGCCGATTAATCCTTTGTAAAAGTTACCCATTCCTTTTTTTAAAAGAACGGAACCAACAGTAAAGTCAGAACCATTGTTTCCCATACCATCCGGAAAATAATAGGGATTTTTACTCTGTATCAGTCCTTCCGGGTAACCTTCAAAACCTTTGGTATGGTCGATTAGTTCCGGCTCGCGGGTTGTATATTCGCCATTCAGGTATGATTTTATGTATTCTCCGTCGTAGGTGAAAGCGATACAGCTCCACTCGTTTACCGGAATCTTTTGCGCACTGGCCGAGTAATCAATAGAGTAGGGGAAAGGTGGAGTTGGTTTTCCTGATTTGGAAATATGTCCGCAAACCTGATCGCCACCGTTGTAGTAGGGCAACGACACAAACAATCCGTATTGTCGTTTCCCCCCTTCAGCATATTCATTCCACATTCCTCCTACAAATCCGGTTTGCTCGCCGGTCCATTTTACCCAGGCAATTACTGTTACCCCTCGGTTTTTACCATAAATATTTAAAGCTTTTGTTTTTGAATGGGACAGACTTAAAAAATGGTTTCCGTCAAGTTCTATGGCGTAGCCGGAAACCGGCCCCTCGTTTACTCGCCTTATTTTGCCGTTTTTTTCTTTTAAAGGAAATTTACCTTTCCCAACGGCTTTTTTCGCTCTCCCCGGTTTTTCATCAAATTGCCACAGGGCCGTGAACCCTTTTGTTGATTTAATATTGTCAATCAATTTTTTGTTTTGTCCCGCGGTCTCCAAGTTGAAAAGGAAGGAGACGAAAATTATTATTCCAAGCTGATAGAAGACGCTGTTGAAGTTAGCCACGATATAAAGATTATTATTTTTTGACACTTATTATCCCACCATTTATCGTTCGGTGTGAACAGTGGTAAAGATAAGTTTTCCGCAGAAAACTTAGGGAATTAATGTTGTTTGAGCTTTGGCTTAATTAAAACACATTTTGGTAAAACGATATATTACGCTATGTGTGCAAGAATACGATTTTAGATCTTGTTGTAAAAAAAGTAGCATAGTTCTTTCATTTTTCCTTTGATGAAGAGCCAAAACGAAACTTTATCAAAATGCGTCGGTATGAATTGTACAAGTTACAGGCTTGTGATCCGAAGCTGTGGGGAAGTCTTTATAAATCGGATTTCCGCTATTTGTATTAAAGTTGATTTTGGCGCCACTCACCCAATGGTTTATCCGGCTGTACAAAATGTGGTCAATCCACGAATTAATATATGAATAATTAAAAATCGGATCTGCAAAACTTACAGTGTACAATGATGAAAAATCGAGGTCATTTTTTTTCTTGTCATCAAGCGTATCAAAAATAGCATTACCCAGGCACAATTCAGGTTGCCATATGGAGCCCATCAGGCGTTCAATTCCACTTGCATTTATTTTCATTTCACTGGCATCGAAACCTGGTCCGTCGTTGATGTCGCCACAAACAATCAAAGGAATATTTTTGGTGTTATCGTTGCTTAAATAGTCATTTAAAAAATTTGTGCGAAGCTGGTGGCACTGGGCAACTATCTTTTTCCTGTTGCCATCGGCTTTGGCCCACCATTTCGACCATTCCAGGGCATCAAAAATTCCTTTGCTTTTCAAATGCAGACCGATGATTCTGAATTTTTTTCCGTCAGACAAATTTATTGATGCATACAATGGTTTTCGTTCAAATTTATGCACTTCTTCAATACCGTCGCCATCGGTGTCCATCGTAAATTCATTGGTGGCTTTTTTTAAGGTTTCCGCTTCTGCTGCTGATGATATATCAAACCAATCAAAAGGAGGATCGGCAAACAGCCCTTTGTCGGTTCTTACGGCCAACCCAACACTTTGGGCACCGGTGGGCTGCACTACACATTGCCAGTTGCCTTTAATATCAGCCTGATCAAAAAAGAGTTGAAGTTCAGAACTTTGATTTGGACCTTCTACAAGAACCCAGATATCGGAATCAATGTCGTTAATAACACCGGTTAAATCCCGGATTCTGTGACCGATAATTTCTTTGGTCATGTAACCCTTCTCATAATAGGATTTAAATTCCGGTGGATTCCCCGTAAATAATTCATTAAACCATTCAGCATTCCATAGAGCAAATTTTATTTCAGCCATTTTTTTGTTTTTTTGGTTTATTTGAAAAGAAAGCCATTTGTGTTTTGTTTATTTTTCTGATAAACAAGAATAATGAGAGCTGTGTCATTGTTTTAAAATAAAATGATATCCTATTTAAATTACAACAAATAATTGGGGAATCAATTTATTAAGAGCAAAAATTTTGAAGCAGAAATTGAAAGTTTCTCTTCAATAAAAGAGTTTCCCGGCGGTGTGACTATTTTTAAAATTGATGGTATAGTTCTTTTCGTTACCATAGATTTTATAAAATTTGAAACCGGCATTCCGGCACAAGGCTTTTACATCGTTGCTTTTTAGTTTGTCGGGATCACCTGCCAATTCTGAAATCGACAAAATTTCCGGATGTAAGTTTCTTTGTTCTCAACCTCACCAATTACGGTCACCATAAAAATTCGGTTAAAGGAATTGTCGCTAAAAGCAAACTTATTTCCATTACATAGATAGTACTCCGTATTTTTAATTCCCTTTTTATCAAGGCGCTTTTGGGCGAGGGCGAGCATTTCCTTTTGAATATCAGCCAGCACCAATTTCCCGTGTTGAAGAAATCCTGCCACCTTTAAACTAAAATAACCGGGACCGGGGCCTACTTCCAGTACCGACGAGTCTGCTTTTAACTCAAGTCTCCTTATTAGCTGACCAGGTGAGAGAAAAATGTTTCGTAACGGGATAAGAAGTGTAAATGCCATTTGATAGGGAAATATACCTTTGGAAGTAAATCGCTTTGTGACTCCGGTTGAGCTGTTTTTGATCATTTTTAGGATGTTTAACTTTTTATCGCAAAAAAGTAAATCCAAAGTATAAATAAAATTTGTAACGGAATTCTAAACCACAAATAAATGGGGCCGTTTCCCTGAAATGTTCCTTTCTGGTAGTCGATATGATTAATGGCTGCGTACACATTCGCCGGCAGAATAAGCAGGAAAAAAGCGATAAGCAACCATCCTGTCAATACTCTGAATGCAGGGAGAAAAAGTCCGAAAGCGGCGACAATCTCGATAACTCCTGTCAGGTAAACCAGTTCCGTTTTGAATGGAATAAATGAAGGAAGCATCATCGACATCCCTTTTGTAAAAACAAAATGCCCCATTGCCGTAAAAACAAGCATTGCAGACATCGCAATTCGGCCCGGAAGAGCAAATTCAAAATTTCCACGGAATACCTTTGTTCCCAAAACCGATATAATAAATACACTAAGCAGCACAACAAATGGTTTCATAGCTAAAAGTCTTTGTTTGCAAAGTTGCACTGAATTGATAAGTAAAACAATGAACCAGGGTTAAGAAATTCTCTTTCGTATTCTGCTTAAAGCCTGCGGAGTGATTCCAATATATGATGCAATGTATTTTAACGGAATTTGTTTGATAAGTTCGGGGTGGGAAGAAAAGAGGTCGAGGTAACGTTCTTCGGCCGTTCTGTTTAGCAAAGAGATTTCGCGGTTTGATTTTATCAGAAAAAGCCTTTCTGCATTCCGTCTGCCCAATTCGTTTCCCATGCTGGTGGTTTCATAAACTTTCTGCAAATCCTGATAGTGTATCCTGTACAAGGTGGTTTGTGTAATGGTTTCAACCTGGTAAGGACACGGTTGTTGGCTTAAAAAGGAATCATAAGCACTTACAAAATCATTTTGGAATACGAATCCAAAAGTCAGGTCACTGCTTGTTTCCGAAATATAAAATCGTACGACTCTGTTTTCAACAAAAGACAAATACTTTTCTACGTCGCTCTGTTTTAAAATGATACCTTTTTTTGTAAAGGTCTTTTTGATTAGCTTGGAACTAAAAAACTCCCAGTCATGGCCTGTCATTTCAACAAAATTCTGCAGGTATTTTCTTATTTGGTTCATAAGCTCACTTTTATTTGTGCATTTGAAATGAAAAGTACTGCAACAGTATCATCTGTTTTTGGCATAAAAGGTTGCTAAGCTACTGTAAAACCTGGTTATTATATTTTTATAATCCCGTTTCTGTATAAATTCAAAGCCTGGTTTAAAATGGTTTCAATTGTATTCAGGGGGAGGTCTTTGTTTGGATTTACCCTGAAAATTTTCATTCTTGATCGATTTCCGGTTTCCAGCCGAGGGTGA
Source organism: Maribellus comscasis (assembly GCF_009762775.1). Classification (GTDB taxonomy): domain Bacteria; phylum Bacteroidota; class Bacteroidia; order Bacteroidales; family Prolixibacteraceae; genus Draconibacterium; species Draconibacterium comscasis. The sequence goes on from NZ_CP046401.1 coordinate 4,722,242, forward strand.
TTGAGATGTTTTCCTTCTACCATAAGCATATAAGGTTCATGTGTTTTTTTGTCTGTCCAGAGGTAACAGAACATTTTTTTTCTGTAACAAAAACACGGCATGCCATATTTTTTTGTTTCGGTTACATTGTTATCCTGTTGGAGAATGATATTCCGCAAAGCCAGCAAACAACTTCGGTTTGGCTCTTCACTACTTAAATAAAAATTGTCTAATGCTTTCATTATGGTTTTCAAGTTACTCTAAATCATCTTAAAAATCAATGAAAGGTTTTGTTTGGTTTTTGTTTCCGGAAAGGATGAAACAAATTTTCTGCAGGAGTTGAATTCTTTTTTTGTGTTTTAGATTGGCTATAAGAAAGAAAACCCCGGTTCAAAAACCGGGGCCTTCATCTAGTTTATAGTAAAATGGATTAGAAAATGGTCTATTCTTCTTCCTGCTCAGCTTCGTAAGCTTTTAACAGTTCATCCTGAACATCAGCAGGAACTTTTTCGTACCCGTCGAAACTGATGTCAAATACTCCTCGTCCTCCGGTAATTGAACTTAACGAAGTGGTGTATTTATTCATCTCTTTTAACGGAACTTTTGCGGTAATTTTTTCCATTCCTTTTTCAGAGCCCATTCCCATAATCATGGCACGGCGTCCCTGCAGGTCACTCATTACATCCCCCATTCTGTCTGAAGGAACCCATACATTCAAATCGTAAATTGGCTCCAGGATTTTAGGCCCGGCGTTTTTAAAAGCCATACTAAATGCATTACGACCGGCAAGTTTAAACGAAATCTCGTTTGAGTCTACCGGGTGCATTTTACCATCGTAAACATATACACGGATATCGCGGGCATAGGAACCGGTAAGCGGGCCTTCTTCCATTTTTTCCATAATCCCTTTCAGGATGGCCGGCATAAAACGGGCATCGATTGAACCACCAACAATACAGTTACAGTAAATCAATTTACCACCCCATGAAAGTTTGTGCTCTTCAACGGCACGAACGGAGAGTTTCTGTTCTTTGTCGCCAAATTTGAACATTGATTTTGGTTCGCTACCATCTTCATAGGGTTCAATAACCAGGTGGACTTCCCCAAACTGCCCTGCACCACCCGATTGTTTTTTATGGCGGTAGTCAGCCTGAGCCGCTTTGGTAATGGTTTCGCGGTATGGAATTTTGGGTTGAAGATAATTTACTTCAATCTTATGTACATTGTCAAAATACCATTTTAATACATTGGTGTGGTATTCTCCCTGACAGTGAACCAGCAACTGTTTTAATTCCTTTGAATAATCAATAATAAATGTAGGATCTTCATATTTTAGTTTATTCAAAACTTCACCTACTTTTTCATCATCGGAATCGTTTACGGCTTTTACTGCCACGGTATGTCTTGATGAAGGGAAAGTTATCGGTTCAAATTTTGTATCAGCTTCTTTTGTTGTAAGCGTTTGGTTAAATTTGGTTTCCTTTAATTTAACGGTACAACCTAAATCGCCGGCAACCAGCTCATCTACCTTTTCACGGTTTTTACCGGCCGCAACAAATACTTGCGATAAACGTTCCTTGTTTCCTGATTTGCTGTTGATTAAGTCGAGTCCTTCACTAATTTTTCCGGACATTACTTTGAAATAGGTAATTTCACCAACGTGAGATTCAACAGTAGTTTTAAAAACAAATAAACTTGGAGGTTCCGATTCTTCCATTTTAACAGCTTTGCCGCTAACTACATTCCGCATTTCTCTTTCGTTTGGTGCGGGAGCTATATTGGCAATGAATTCGAGCAGGCGGCCTGCACCGATACCTTTTTTGGCTGTAGTACAAAATACCGGATACAAATCGCGTTGCAGCATTCCCAGTTTCATGCCTTTGCGCATCTCGTCTTCAGTTAAACTGCCCTTGTCAAAATACAGTTCCATTAAAGCTTCTTCATTCTCGGCAGCCATCTCAACCAGTTCGTTGTGCAGTTCTTCTGCTTTTTCCATTTCCGAATCCGGAATATCCAGAATTTCTACTTCGCCTTTATCGTTGTATTTGTACATTTTCATTTTCAATACATCGATAACGGAAGAAAAACTTGGACCGGCATCAACCGGGTATTGTACGATGGTTACTTTGTTTCCAAAAGTTGCTTTGCACTGGTCGAGCGCAGCATCAAAATTTGAATTGTCGTGATCAAGCTGGTTAAAAACAAAAACCATCGGAGAGTTCATTGCTTCGGCATGACGGCCTGCAGCTTCGGTACCTGCTTCAACACCGTTAGTCGCATTAACTAACATTAAACTCAGGTCGGTTACATTTAACGAAGAAACAACACCACCACATAAATCATCCATTCCCGGAGTGTCGAGAATATTGATTTTCACACCATTTTTTTCTGTATATAATAAAGTTGGCAGTACTGAGTTGCCATAATCGTGTTCAATATCGGTATAATCCGAAACGGTATTTTTTGCCGTTACCTCACCTTTTCTGTTAATCACTCCACCCTCGAAAAGCATAGCTTCAGCAAGGGTGGTTTTCCCACTGCCAGCATTACCCAACAGTGCAATGTTTCTGATTTGATTTGTTTTATAAACTTTCACGTGTATATGTTTTAGTTAATATTTTAAATATTTACAGATTATTTGTTAATACTGTATTTCTATCCAAATTTTTTAATCATTTCCGGCATGAAAATTTACTTCTTTGTAAAGTGAATTTTTCCCATTTTCCTTTCCCGTTTTTCGGAAGTTTTATAAAAAAGGTCACCAAAATTAGTAATAATTTATTAACAATCAAGTTCCATGAATTTGCGAGTTAATGTTATACAACTATATTTTTTTTACTGTTTTCTTTAAGCAATTATAATTCAGTTGTTTAAATGTTTTCGCTAATAGGCTGATGTTGAGTTAATGTTCTTATATTCAGATGATTGATTTGTTTCTTTTGAGGCTGTTGAATAAATATGATGTTAATTGATCGTATAAAAAGAAAGCAAGAAGTATTTATACAATTAATCAGCTTTTTATATGTTTTATTTAGACTGAATAAAAAAAGTTTTAAAAAATTGTTTGAAAAGAAAAATATTCATTTACATTTGCAATGTGATAAAAGTCATAAAAAAATGAAGCAGTATTCTTCTGAAATAAAATTGAATCCGATGGCATGTATGATGTGTATGTGTTGTCATATTCATTTTATGCGGAAGGAAATTAAAATTTGAGAGTATATAATTAGTTAAGATTTATTGCCCTTCTGCAAACAGCAGAGGGGCTTTTTGTTTTTACAGGGGTGAATGTTTAAACCTTAAAAATAACTGAGGTTGGAAGAAAATATAAAAATAAGTAGACTTTATCTTGAAAATTTATGGTTGTGAATAAGAATCGGAGCAGTGAAAAAATAAGGGAGAAAAAGAGCCGGAGCATTGTAAAAACTATTTCGTGGCGAACGATAGGAACTATTGATACCATAATAATTTCGTGGATAATTGTGGGAAATGTGAATTTTGCCATAACCATTGGCGGGGTTGAGTTGTTTACTAAAATGGCACTTTACTTTTTACACGAAAGAGCCTGGAATAAAAGCAACTTCGGCAGGGTTAAAGAAGTGCCCGTTGAATACGAAATTTAATAAATACAACAATGAAGAAGAATTTTCTGCCAATTTCCATCAATATTGAAGGGCAAAAAATTTTAATTGTCGGAGGCGGAGAAAGCGCCTTTAAAAAGTTAAAAATACTACAGCGTTTTGGAGCAGAGGTTGAGGTGTTAGCCATCGATGTTTCAGATGAAATAAAACAAAGCGGAATAAAGTATTTTGAAACTGCATACCAAAAAAAGTATTTGACAGGATATTTGATGTTGTATTCCTGTACCAATAATTATGAACTGGATAAACAGATTCTTTCAGATGGAGAAAAAATGGGGGTTTTGGTAAATATTCACGACAAACCTGAACTGTGCCAGTTTGTTTCGCCGGCCATATATAAAAATGGTAAAATGACGGTTGCTGTTGCTTCAAATGGCGAAGATGTATATGAGTCGATTCGGCTTCGAAATAAAATCAGTGAATTTCTAACAGATAATTTTCATAAAAACTAAAATGAGTTTAAAATCGAATCCATTAAGTGAAAAGCAGAAAATTGCTTTAAATGAATTGGTGAAAGATGTAACAGCCGAACAGATAATTTGGCTGAACGGTTTTTTAGACGGACGACTGGCCGGACTAAATGGAAACGGAAGTCCTGTTGAGGTAACATCAGTACTTACCGAGGCTGTAAAGGAAACTACAACAGTGGCAAATCTCACCATTCTGTTTGGTACCGAAACGGGAAATGCCGAAGAGGTAGCTCAAAAACTGGCTGAAAAAGCAAGTTTTAAAAATGTGGCTGTTAATGTGGTAGATATGTACGATTATGATCCTAAAAAATTAAAAGATGAAGAAAATGTTGCAATTATAGTTAGTACTCACGGCGAAGGAGAACCACCTGATATGGCGGAAGAGTTTCATAAATTTGTTACAGGGAAACGTCTTCCCAAGCTCGAAAACTTGAGCTTCTCTGTCCTGGCATTGGGCGATAAAACTTACCGAAACTTTTGCCAAACGGGTGAAGAGATTTATAATGCCTTAAAAAAGAATGGTGGCTTTCCTGCTACACCGCTGGCCAGGTGCGATGTTGATTACGAAGCCACTGCGGAAGTATGGATGAATAACCTGCTTATCAACTTAACACCTTCCGAAACAACAACAAAAGTTGAAACGGCAGTTGAAGAGACCACTGTTATTACTTCGCCTCCAACCACCAAAGTTCCGGTTTCAGAATTTTCTAAAAAGAATCCTTTTGGTGCAATGGTGCTCGATAAAGTTCGAATTACCGGTAATGGTTCCGACAAGGAAGTGTATCATCTTGAACTTTCGCTTGAAGAGTCAGGATTAATATACGAGCCTGGAGATTCTGTTGGTGTGTTTACTAAAAATCCACCGGAATTGGTTGACGATATTATTCAAAAATGCGGATTCGACCCGGAGAAAAACATTGCTTTTGGAGAAGAAGAGGTATCCTTGTTAAATGCACTCACCTACCATTACGAAATTACTGTAATGACATTTGATGCATTACAGAAATATTATGAGAGGACAAAAAATCCGGAACTCAAAATAATTCTGGAAGATGACAAAAAGCTTGACGAATATCTTTACGGATGCGACTTGCTTGACCTACTCGAAGATTTCCCGTTCGACTGGAACGTAAACAAACTGATTGAAATTTTGCGACCACTTCCTCCGCGTTTGTATTCCATTTCTTCAAGTATGGAAAGTGTTGGCGACGAGGTTCATATTACTGTTTCGGTCGTAAATTTTGAAAGGAAGAAACGGCAACGTTTTGGTGCCTGTTCATCCAATTTGGCTGATTTTATTGACCAGGATGATAAAATTCCGATTTATATAGAAAAAAATCCGGGTTTCAGATTGCCGGCTAACGGTGCCCGAATTATTATGGTTGGGGCGGGAACCGGAATCGCTCCTTACCGTGCATTTATGCAACAGCGTGAAAGTTTGGGAATGAAGGGAAATACTTGGTTGTTTTTTGGCGATCGCCGGTTTCAGTCCGATTTTTTGTACCAAACAGAATGGCAGAAGCTGTTGGAAAAGAAACTTCTGGAAAGAATGGATGTAGCTTTTTCACGCGATCAGGAAGAGAAAATTTATGTGCAGCATAAGTTAAAAGAGAATCGGAAGGAGATTTTTAACTGGATGGATAACGGGGCACATTTTTATCTCTGTGGAGACCGAAAAAATATGGCTAATGATGTAACAAGAACTTTCCTCGAAATAATTCGAACAGAAGGTGGTGTAAGTGAAGAACAAGCTGAAAAATATTTAAAACAATTAAAAAAAGAAAAACGGTTTCAAACCGATGTATATTAACAACTACTAATTATCCGGATTTACCTGAAAACTACTTTTTACTCTGAATGTCATTTTTTTTATTCGGGTAAATCACCGGAAGTTTTTTGATTTTATAACCTAAAGAGTTAATCATGAGTGAATCGATTAAATGGGAAGAATTATCTGAAGTTGAGAAAATAAAATTCGACAGTAATTATCTGCGGGGAACTTTGCTGGAAAGTCTGGCTGATCCAATTACTGGCGCAATACACGCAGATGATACGCAGGTATCCAAATTTCACGGCATTTATCAGCAAACCGATCGGGACACCGACAAAGAGCGAAAACAGCAAAAACTGGAGCCGTTGTATTCGTTTTTAATCCGCGTGCGTATGCCGGGAGGAACAGTTACTCCGCAGCAATGGTTGCAAATGGATGCCGTTTCCAACGAGTTTGCCAACGGAACATTAAAGCTAACAACCCGTCAAACGTTTCAGTTGCATGGTGTGTTTAAAAAGAATTTGAAAGGAACGATTCAGAAAATTAACGATCGTTTGCTGGATACCATCGCTGCATGTGGCGATGTAAACCGAAATGTAATGTGTCATGCAAATCCGGCCGAGTCTCCATTTTACCCGGAAATTATTGAACTGGCAAAAAAAGTAGGAGGGCATTTATTACCTCAAACGGGTGCTTACCACGAAATCTGGCTTGACAAGAAGTTGGTGGCCGACAGCAAGGAAGAAATTGAACCGCTTTACGGAGAGCGTTATTTGCCGCGTAAGTTTAAAATAGGAATCGTAATTCCGCCGCAAAACGACTGTGATGTTTTTTCGCAGGATTTGGGTTTTGTTGCCATCATCGAAAAAGAAAAAATTATGGGATACAACGTCGTTGTTGGCGGAGGATTGGGCTCTACTTTTGGAAAGCCTGAAACTTACCCCAGAGCAGGAAATGTGATTGGTTTCTGCAAACCGGAACAGGTAATCGATGTGGCGGAAAAAGTGATATTGGTACAACGCGATAATGGCGATCGCCAAAACCGGAAACAGGCACGTTTAAAATATACAATCGACAGGCTTGGCCTTGACTGGTTTGTTGATGAAGTGGAAAAACGGCTTGGTTTTTCGTTGGAGAAAGCAAAGGCCTTTAAATTTACACGCACCGGGGACAACTTCGGATGGAAAAAAGGTACCGACAATAAATGGCATCTTACTTATTTTGTGGAAGGTGGTCGTGTAAAAGACGACGGAACTCGCCTGCTAAAAACAGCTCTCCGTGAAGTCGCAAAAATCAGCGACGGGAATTTTATTCTTACCGGTAACCAGAATTTAATTATTGCCGGCGTTTCCGAAAAGGTACAAAAGAAGGTAAATACTATTTTTAATAAACACGATGTCTCTCCCAACGGAATTTCTGGCTTGCGGAAAAATTCGATCGCATGTGTGGCTTTGCCAACCTGCCCACTGGCATTTGCCGAGGCTGAGCGCTATTTGCCCACGCTGGTTTCAAAAATTGAAACGATTTTGGAAAAATATAACCTGTATAAAGAGGAAATTGTTATCCGAATGACTGGCTGCCCCAATGGCTGTGGCCGCCCATACCTGGCCGAAATTGGCTTGATTGGTAAATCGCCCGGTTACTATAACCTTTATCTTGGTGGAAGTTTTAACGGTTCCCGCCTCAATACCTTATACAAAGAAACGATTTCTGAAGAAGAGATTTTACAGGAATTGGAACCAATCATCAAAGATTATGCGGAATCGCGAAATAAGGGAGAGCATTTTGGCGATTTTATACTTCGAAAAAATTATGTAAAGGAAATAAAAGAAGGGAAGGAGTTCAGGCACTAAAGAATGAACTAGTTCAATTTTTATAAAAAGTTGAAAACGTAGTTGAATGTAATAGGATTATTTATTCAAAAAGAATTTTATGATAAAAAGAGTATCCATATTAGGTTGCGGGTGGTTAGGAACTGCTTTAGGGAGAAGATTGATGTCAAAAGGATATGTGGTTAAAGGTTCTGCTGCTACTTCTGAAAGTTATACCAAGCTTGAGTTTACAGGAATTCAAACCTATCATATTCGCGTTGAACCCGACTCGTTAACAGTTGATTACAATAGCTTTTTTAACACCGATGTTTTAATTTGTTGTATTCCGCCCCGACGAAACGAAAATGTAGCGGATATCTTTCCAAGACAAATAGCGCAAATAGCGCAGCAGGTTCAGAAGATGGAAATTTCAAAAGTAATTTTTATCTCTTCCACTTCGGTTTATGAATCGGGAAACAAAGTTGTGCGGGAAGGAGAGGAAGGAAATCCGGAGAAAGCAAGTGGCCAGGCTTTGTTAAAGGCAGAGGAGATTTTGCTAACTATTTCCGGGGTTCAGACAACTGTGGTTCGCTTTGGCGGATTAATTGGTGCCAATCGTAATCCGGCACGCTTTATGGCCGGTAAAAAAAATATTGCCGCCGGTTCGCCGGTAAATCTGATACACCGGGATGACTGCGTGAACATTCTTACTGAGATTATTGAAAAGGGAGTTTGGGGCGAAGTGTTTAATGCCTGTAGCCCGGAACATCCCACCAAGGAAGAGTTTTATACAAAAGCTGCCAAAATAAGTGAATTACCTCTGCCTGAGTTTTCAGAGAGAACAGAGAACTACAAAGTGATTAGCAGTGAAAAGTTGATAAACAGGCTGGACTATAAGTTTCAGTATCCCAGTCCAATGGATTATCTAAAAGAGCTGGAAGAATGGACATATCGCATTTGATATCGATCGTAGGTGCCGGCCCCGGCGATCCTGAATTACTGACTGTTAAAGCAGAGAGACGTATCAAAGAAGCTGACGTGGTTTTGTATGACGCGCTTATGGGCGGAGCGATACTCGATTTGGTAAAACCAGGTTGTGTGAAAAAGTTTGTAGGAAAACGACATAACGACGGACAAGACCAGAAAGTAAGGCAAACAGAGATCTGTAACGATTTAGTATTCTGGGCGCAAAAAAACAAAAAGATTGTACGTTTAAAAACCGGTGATCCAATGATTTTTGCCCGTGGAGCAGAGGAAATAAGGTTTTGTAAAGAAAACAATTTAAACTATGAAGTGATTCCGGGAATAACAGCCGCTACAGCAGGTGCATCAATATTTTCAATTCCCCTAACCGAGCGCCAGAAAAGTAACATGGTATTGTTTTATACCGCTTGCAGAAAAGAAGATCGCTTCTCGGATATTAATGTGGTTGCCGATGTAATTTGTTCGGGGTCGCCGGTGTTAATTTATATGGGATTGAGTTGTTTGCCCGAACTCGCTGAGAAATTGCAGGATTCTGGTGTGTCGTCATCTGTTCCGGTACAGGTATTGAGTAAAATCTCACAAAATACACAGAAGAGCTACACTACTAATTTAGGTGAAATTGAAACATTTATGGAAACCAATACTCCGGAAACCCCGTCGGTAGTTATCATTGGTAAATATGCGCTGGGGATTTAAAAAGCAGGAATAAAAATTCATAAAGAAACTTAAATATTAAAACCAATAACATAAGCTGTTGGGAAACCCCTGAATATTGTTTTATTTTTGGTGCCTGATAAAAAACTATGCTCAGGACTACCACTCTTCTGTTTCTTTTTTTAGAAGTCTGCTTTTCATTGACAGCGCAGAAGAGATTTGTTTTGAGCGGGAATATAAAGGATGCAGCTTCAGGTGAAGACTTGATTGGTGCAACCATTGTTGTGAAAAATTTGCAAAATACCGGTACCACTTCCAATGCTTATGGTTTTTATTCTCTTACCCTGGAAAAGGGACAATATCAGTTAAGTGTTCAGTTTGTTGGTTATGAAACCGAGGCTTTTAATCTTGTTTTGGATGAAAACAAGAGCCTGAATGTTGAAATGAAAGAAAGGAGTTTTGAGATTGGAAATATAACAGTTACCGGAGAGCGGGCAGACCGGAATATTTCTTCGGTAGATATGGGAAATATAAAAATGATTCCGGGCCGGATTGAGAGTATTCCGGTTATTTTTGGCGAACGCGACGTTTTTAAAACCATACAGTTAACTGCGGGCGTAAAACCTGCGGGCGAAGGAAGTTCCGGCTTTTACGTTCGCGGCGGAGGAATTGACCAGAACCTCATCTCGCTTGATGAGGCTCCGGTATACAACGCTTCGCACCTGATGGGCTTTTTCTCTGTGTTTAATTCAGAGTCGATAAAAGATGCCAACCTGATGAAAGGTTCAATACCGGTCGAGTTCGGCGGTCGCGCTTCATCGGTATTCGATATAAAAATGAAAGACGGAAATCAAAAAGAATACGGTGTTACCGGGAATGTGGGATTAATTTCATCGGGTCTAACCGTGGAAGGGCCGGTTATAAAAGATAAAAGTTCATTTGTTGTGAGTGGCCGCCGAACGTATGCCGATATGTTTTTGGTATTTTCAAACGACGAAGATGTAAATAATTCAACCCTCTATTTTTACGACTTAAACTTAAAAACCAATTATAAAATCAATAAAAACAACCGGATTTTTCTTTCCGGATATTTTGGACGTGATAAGTTTAAATTTGCGGAAGAATTTGGATTTGACTGGGGAAATAAAACCGGAACCTTTCGCTGGAATCACAATTTTAGCGAAAAATTGTTTTCAAATACATCCGTCATTTTTAGTAATTATTCATACAACATAAATATTCTTCGCGATTTGGATGTCGATATTCGTTCTGAAATCCAGGACTGGAATATTAAACAGGATTTTTCGTACTACGCGAATGTCAGGAATACGATAAAATATGGCGGTAATATGATATATCACAATATTCTTCCCGGTGAAATTTCTGTACCTCCGGGTTCTATCTACAGTCCGCTGGAAATAACACGAAGAAAGGCCATTGAATGGGCTGCTTATGTTTCTAATCAGCAGACCATTTCTGAAAAAATAAAATTGTATTACGGATTACGACTGGCATTATTTTCCAATATTGGTCCGGGCGAATTTTATGAATTTGATGATGATGGTGCGTTGGCGAATACGATTGAAAAAGAAGATTTTGAATTTGTAAAAACACAAGGAGGGCTGGAGCCAAGGCTGGGTTTAATTTATATGTTAGGTGCAGAGAGTTCGGTAAAAGCTTCTTACAACCGGATATATCAGTTTCTTCATTTGCTTTCCAATTCGACTACAGCTACTCCAACCGATTTGTGGTTGCCTAGCAGTAATAACGTAAAACCACAGATTTCAGATCAGTTTTCTCTTGGGTATTTCAGAAATTTTAAAAACAATGAATTTGAGTCCTCTCTGGAAATTTATTACAAGGATTTAAAAAACCAAATTGATTATAAAAACAGTGCGGATCTCATTTTTAACTCAACAGTTGAGGCTGAACTTGTATTTGGCAGGGGTTGGGCTTATGGAGCGGAGCTAACCGTGAAACGAAACTATGGACGAATAAATGGCTGGTTAAGCTACACCTGGTCGAAAACAATGCGGCAATTCGACGAAATAAATCAGGGAGATCCTTTTCCGGCCCGGCACGATCGCACCCATGACTTTTCAATTGTTGGAATGTATGATATCAACGACAGGCTTAAATTTTCAGCTACCTGGGTGTATTACACCGGTAATGCAGTTACATTCCCCAGTGGGCGTTATGAAATTGATGGCCAGATTGTGGAATATTACACAGAAAGGAACGGTTACCGGATGCCCGATTATCACCGGCTTGATATAGGACTGACATGGGTTCGGAAGAAAACCAGTAATTTTGAATCGAGTTGGAATTTTTCAATATATAATGCTTATGCCCGGGAAAATGCATATTACATCGATTTTAGAGAAAGTGAGACAAATCCCGGCGAAACAGAAGCGGTGCAATTTTCGTTGTTTAAAATTGTTCCTTCAGTAAGTTATAAATTCAAATTTTAACCAGTGAACAATGACAAAAATGAAACTCATATTTCCGGTTTTTATCTTGCTTTTCTGGGGCTGCGAAAAAAAAATTGATGTAGACCTTAATGAAACAAATCCTGTTATTGTTATAGAAGGAACATTATCAGACAACCCAAATATGGCGCGTGTTAAAATATCCAATACTACAAGTTACTTTAGTACAGAACCAGCTGAAATGTTTGCCGGAGCTACCGTGAAAATTGCCGATGAAGAGGGACGCCAGTTTGAACTTGCTGAAAATAACGGAGAGTATAAGAATGATTCTATTATCCCGAATGCAAATAGCCAGTACACACTTTCAGTTACCATTGGTGAAAATATCTATGAGTCGGTTTCAAAAATGCACAGAACTGTGTTTATCGATTCTATGGGAATGGTTTTAAATGAAGATTATTCTGTTTTGCAAAAAGGTTATAATGTCTATCTTTATTTTCATGACCCGCCAGGGGAGAACAATTATTATCGTCTGAAAATGTTTTTGAACGGAGAAGAGGAAGATGCGCCTGAAGACTTTATTGTTTTTGATGATAACAATACAAACGGAAAGTTTGTGGAACTACGTATTCGAAGAAAAATATATGAAATTGGTGATACTGTAAAGTATGAATTACAAACCCTGGATAAAGCGGCTTACGAATATTTTAGCGCTGTTTCCGAACTTATTGATGAGAATTCAGCAGTTTCAGCTTCGCCGGCCAATCCAAATCCAAATTTTTCCAACGGAGCACTGGGATATTTTTCCGCATACTCCTGTGATGAAAAAACAATAGTAATTCAGTCGAAAATTAAAAGTTTAAAATGATTCGTTTTTTTGTATTTAAAAATTTCCGTTATGAAAACTAACAAATATTGCTGTCGGATTTTTCCTGTGATTCTTGTAATTCTTTCCGCAATTATTGCTGCTGCCATCTGGTATTTTGAGGAAGGGAGACATTCGTTGGTATTTTTAACTGACAGAGGAGAGGTTTTTAATTTTCTCGGAACAGTTTTGTTTATAGCCATTATTCCTATCGGGATTTTTTACCTCGCTACAGAACGGGAGAAAATCAAAAATAAAGCAAAGGGATTGGCTTTTATTGGATTTTTGCCATCCCTTGCTTTTTTGGTTTATGTCTTAACTACCTAACGAAATGTGCAGGTTTTCGAGTTCCTGCCTGTTTAGTGTAGGAAGTTTTTTTGCATTAAGTTTTTCAATTACCAGCAATCCGGTGATCCGGGCATCCTTTTCCGACTGAAAAGACATGTTTTTCCGGATTACAGGGATAACATCCTGTTTGATAATCCTTTTTTTATTGTGGAAAATGGAATATCCCCAGCCACCGTCCCCCGTGGTAAAGGTTTGAACACTAAAACGTTCTTGCTTAAATCTTGCTGTTTCTGTTTTCTTTTCTTTTAAAGCGAATAAAACTACGAGTACAGCCAATATGCCTATGAGTATATAAACAGGTTTTTTAGTCATTGTCAACTTGTTCCACGGTTGGATCAAAACACCATAAATCATATAAATAATAACTTCCGCTTCTGCCGGTTACAACATATCCTTTTGAACCAATAGAAAAACCAACTGCTTCTGTACGCGACGCTCCCTCAAAACCAGTTCTCTCTTCCCATAAATCCATTTGAGGATCATATTCCCATACGTTACTCACGTTTGAACCGGTACTTCCACATGCCAGATAACCTTTCCCGTTTAAGGTGAATGCGGAACCGTTCATCCGGGCAATAGTCGTATAGTCATTGTCGTATTTTTTGTCATCGTCATAGTTTGAAATATGGCGCATTTCTGTCCAGTATCCTGTCGAAGGATCATAAGCCCAAACGTCGTCTTCGTAGGATGCGTTGTTGTATCCGGAAACAACAAATCCGATTTTATCTATTACAAAGGAAGAGGCATCGCGTCTTTTGGAACCACCTATACTGATTATACTTTTCCAGGTTTTGGAAGAAGTACTGTAGGTATAAAAATCTTTATAAAAAAGATCATCACCGCGACCCGTACCTACATATCCATTGTCTTCGATAGCAAAAGCAGTCGCACTGTATCTTGCTTCTCCCGGGAAATCTTCAATTTGGTTCCAGCTTTGTGTTGAAGGGTCATATTCGTAAAAGTCTTTTAATGCATCATCTCCGTCAAAACCGGTACCTATGTATCCTTTTCCATTGATGGCCATTCCAACAGCACCGTTTCTGGCCACACCGGGAAAATCGGAAAGTTGTGTCCAGTAATCGCCGTCCGGATCGTAAACCCAGAAGTCTTTTAACTGGTCTTCTCCGTCAAAACCTGTTCCCATATAAAATTTGGAATCAATTACAAAACCAACGGCCTCACTTCGGGCGGTTCCATCCAATCCTGATTTTTCCGACCAGTTTCCCATCAATTCATCGTCGTCATCATTGCCGCACGAGCTTAGACCCAAAGAAAGTACAAAAAGAAGTAAAATAAATAAATAATTAATTTTCATGACTGTTTTGTTAATATTTCATATTATCTATCCTAAAATATCAGGAATCCAATCACAAACGTATGCCTCTGAATAGTCAGAAAAAAGGAATTTAGACCATTGCTGAATATGTATAGATAAACTCCAGGAATTTGTCTCTAAAACCGATCTTTGCGGTTATTTTGGGGATTTTCAGGCGTTAATAAAGATTAAAACATCGACAAATAGTCGATTTATCTATATAAAACTCGGGTTGGTATATATTTCTTTTTCAGGTTCCTTTTCTTGCCTTCTTTTGGACTCAAATTAGAATCTTATATGAATAGAAATATATTTCCTCTTTTAATAATATTATACTTATTTATATCGTGTACCGACGAAAACGATTTGGATTTGGTTAGTATTGGTGATAATTTTATCTCTTCTCAAACACATGTTGTTATCGTTGATAGTTTTTCGCTTAAGTTATCTACATTTATAATTGACTCTATTCCTGCTAATTCGCCAGATAATCTGTTGGTTGGGAGATATAGTGACGCCCTGTTTGGCGAAGTGAGTTCAACTTCCTATTTCCAGGTTAATGCTCCGACTTACGCAGGAATTGACGATGATGCTATTTTTGACTCGCTTACCCTGGTTTTGGATTACGACGGTTTGTCATATGGAGATACAACAAAAGAAAGAACCATTTTTGTTCATGAAGTTTTGGAAGAAATTGAAGAAACCGATGATTCTTATATTTATAATACCTCAAAGTTTAAATTCAATGATGTACCGCTTGGCTCAATAAAATTTACTCCTGAACCCAACAAGGATGATTCTTTGGAAATCAGGCTTGACGATAACTGGGGAATGACCCTGATGCAAATGATGAAAGATAATGCAGATGAGATTTCTACAGCCGACGACTTTCTGGATTATTTTAAAGGAGTTGCCCTGGTTCCGGGAGATGAAGACGCATCGCTTTTGAGTTTTAAATCTACCGATTCGTTGATAAATATCGTACTATATACACATCTAAAAGGCCAAACACGCACTGAAACAAGTTATCGCTTGCCAATGTATTCTGCCGAGACTTGCTTTAATAACGTTGTGGCCGACAGGACAGAAACATTTATTGGAAACCTGACAACCCAGAAAGAGAATATTTCTTCTGCTCAAACCGATAACAAATCGTACATACAGGCCGGAACAGGAATTGTTACCCGACTCGATTTTACAGGCCTCGAAAAAATAATGGAGCTCGACACACGCAATGTATTGTACAAAGCCGAACTGATTCTCCGGCCGGCCCCCGACAGTGATGAACAAATTGATTTTCCGGAAGAGCTGATGCTGTATACAACCGATGAATACAACCGCTTGACAGCTGAAGTGCAGAATGATAATGATGAAACATTACTTGCCGATTTTTATTTTGACGATATGTACCGCGAAGATATTCATTATACATTCGATATCACAGATTTTATTATGGATGAACTGAGTGATTCGTATTTTAATCCTGAAAACGGATTAATAATAACATTTCCCAGTGAAACATTTCAGAGCACCGGCCAGCGCCTGGTAATTGATGCAAGAAGTGGTGACAATTACCGGCCAACCTTAAAGTTGTATTTCCTGATGTATGAATAGAAATTGAGCGTATTTAAAGCCGGAAACAGATAAACAAAGAACATGAAACACCTATTATTTACAATATTACTTTTTATATCGATTTATGTAGGAGGCCAGACCACTGTCTCTCCGTATTCCATTTTTGGCCCTGGCGAATTACAAAACAAAGGTTTTAGTCGGTCGAGTTCTATGGGAGGTTCAGGAATTGCACTTAAATCGGGCAACAACCTTAACAATATTAATCCGGCTTCTTATACCGGAATAGACAGTCTACGGTTGATTTTTGAATTTGGGGTTAAAGGTAAATATTACGATTTAAGTTCCTCCGGAGAATCAAATACCGGATATACCGGAAACTTTAATTATATGGCACTTGGGTGGCGTTATACAAACTGGTTTGCGGGCTCCATCGGTGTTGTTCCCTTTAGCAGCGTTGGATACTCTGTTTCAAAAACAAATTATGTTGAAGGAAAGAATGAACAGTTTATTTCGGAATATGTTGGCAGCGGGGGAATCAGCCAGGCGTATTTTGGGAATGCGATTAAAATCAATAAAAACCTGTCGATTGGAATAAATGCTTCATACCTTTTTGGTTCATTAACACAAGAAGAAAACTTAATTGCAACAGGAGTGGTTCCATCCTATCAGATTGTCCGTCAGGATTTTTTGAAAAGCTTTTATTTTGATTATGGAATACAGTATTCGTTTCCCGTGAGAAAATGGAACTACTCGTTGGGTGTAACATTCAGTAATCAACAAAATTTGAAATCGAGCCATTTCCTTAAAGTTTACGATGCAAGCTATAACCTGGTGGATTACGACGAATATGATAGCGATCATCTGAAAGTTCCAACCAAAATAGGAATAGGAATAGGTATTCAGAATTCTGACCGCCTGACTTTTCTGGCCGATTACAATTTTCAGAAATGGTCGGATGTAGAGTATCCGATTCAGTTAAATGAATTTAAAGATTCTCATCGTTTCTCGGTTGGGAGTGAGTTTCGTTTGTGGGAATATCGTATAACTAACAGAGGCTATAAAAACTGGATTTACAGATTAGGGCTCAACTATGAAACTTCGTACCTTAGTTTTGGGAGCAAAACGATTAGCAGTAAAGGTGTTTCATTTGGCGCAGGAGTACCTATTCCCGGAAGAATATCAAATGTAAACTGGGGTGTCGAAATCGGTTCAAACGGAACACTTTCCAATCAGTTGATAAAAGAGAATTATATATTGTTTCATCTTGGTTTTAGTTTGAATGAAATTGCCTTTTTAAAACGGAGGTATGATTAAAACCTGTTGAGGTTTTTTTCTATATTGTTGAGAGAATTGCAACTGGTCAAACAGAAGATTCCGGAAATTCAATATCTATCGTAAAGCATTGTGGTTGTATATAGGCAAGCAGTGTTCGGTAAATACCAACGTCAACGGATTTTATTTTTTGCTTCTGTTTTTTGTATTGTTAGCCAGGTATTTACTTTTTAAGTAATTGTGAACAACCCCTGCCAAAACAAATAGAATGATAGTATTTTATTCCATCCCGATAGGAGCACCTTGAGGTGGCATTTCGGTTTTTATCTCTTTGAATTTTTCAGGATTTGTATTAAATAGCTCTATTTGATGAACAGCATACGCATAATGTGCTTTGGTTTCCGAAAGCGATACCGAATTATTTTTTTGGCTGGCCAACGTTTTAAGATCCTGAATTTTTTGCCATGCCAGTGCTTTTACTTCCGGTGTGGCATTAGGGTTTAAGGCCAGTTGCATCAGGTTTGTGAGGAGCGCATTATTAGCTACTTTCTGCAGCTCACCATCTATCCCGTTTGTGAGGTAGGTTTCCCATGTAGCAGAAACCAGTTCGTCCAGTAATTTGGAAAAACCCGGCTGAGTGTTGTTCCTTGCATGATATTCGATTAAACGTTGTGCCCGTTGCGGGTTTAACAGTTCGCTAAAAACCATATTCGTTAATTTTCCGGCAGCGGCTAGAGGGTCAAAAGTTAATCCTGTGTTTGATTTTATATTTTCCGCAGAACTTCTGCCGTAGCCCATGGGCTTGGGAGGAATCATCCGGATTAATTTCTCCGGGATTTTCAGCTCGTTGGGCGAGATGGTTTGCAACAGAATCTGTAAGGCTCTCTCCTGGTCTTCCGGCGAAATCATTTCAGTTATCATTTGTCCGTCACCTTTTAAAGCGTAGCGGTAGTCTAATCCACCGATTATTTTTGCAGCTGCAGCAATTTGGTAACGATGGTAGTAATATACCGGAACAAGAACATCTTCAAGGGTGGCGTAAGGCGCTCCTTCCGGAATCGTGTTTTCGCCAAAGTTACTTAAAGCAATCCTTCGGATTACCATCATTCTTTCCAGTTCTTTGTATGGATTTTCGCCATTGTCCCACTGACTGGTGTATGGCTGGATTCCTCCTCCGGAAGTCCGATCGGAGAGAAAAGTTGTACCATTTTTTATATAATCCTGAATGATTTTATCAAGGCCTTCTTTTTCTTTTTTATCATCTAAAAATTCGCGGTAGCCATAGTTAATGGCAATTTTATCCCAGTCTCCGATTTTATCATCGTAAGCTTCCGAAAGGTCTATTTTCCCATTTTTGATTTTTACCAGCGGCTGCGGATAATCCATAACCGAAGCACGGTTTTCGCTGCTTGAACTGTAGGCGTGGGCCAGGCCAATGGTGTGTCCGACCTCGTGTGCTGAAAGCTGACGAATACGCGCCAGCGCCATTTCTTTGGCTTTTTCAATCTCCTTTGTGTCTTTTCCAAAAGGTGAAGTCAATCCCTGCGCAATCATAAAATCCTGGCGTATCCTGAGCGAGCCCAAAGAAACATGTCCTTTTAATATTTCACCGGTTCTGGGATCGCTTATTGTTGAGCCATAGGACCAGCCACGTGTTGAGCGGTGCACCCACTGAATGGTGTTGTAGCGTACATCCTGCATGTCGGCACCCTGGGGCATCTCTTTTACAATAAACGCATTTTTGAATCCGGCTTCTTCAAAAGCTTCGTTCCACCAGCTTGCGCCTTCAATAAGCGCCGATTTAATAGGTTCCGGAGTTCCCCTGTCAACATAATATATAATCGGCTCAACCGGTTCGCTTATCCGGGCATTTGGGTTTTTCTTTTCCAGCCGGTGCCGTTCAATAAAACGTTTAACAATTGGCTGATCGAAAGGAGTTGCGTAATCCTGGTATGTGGTCGAGAAATAACCAGCCCTTGGATCAAATGCCCTTGGTTTGTAATTGTCGTCCGGCAGTTCAATAAACGAATGGTGAATGTAAATACTTATCACATCTGAGCTTGGCGTAACGGTGCGTACAAATTTTCCCGATGGTTCTCCGGTAAATGTAATCAGTGCTTCAAATTCACTGTTTTTTGGGAAACTTTTTAGCCCGTCCCGGTATATTGCCGAACGCGATTTTTCAATTTTATAATTCCCTTCTTTGTTCCGTTGCAAGGTTGCAGAAACATTAGCCGCGTCCTGAAGGAAAAACTCGGTAGCATCAACATAAAATTTGCTGCTTTCTTCTTTTTCAATTTTGAATCCCCAAAGTACTGATATAGCAAATGCATCGTCAACGGCTTTTATTTCATCGTCGTTTTTACTCGAAGCCCGGTAGTCGTAGTTGGATTGTACAAGTAATAATTTATTTCCTGCTTTTACAAATTTTACCACTTTCGTTCCGGTAAGTTTTCCCCTGTCAAGGCCTAAGTCGTTTGAACCCACCCCCGAAGCAAGAGATGTCACATACAAAAACTCTGCATCAAGCTTATCAACTTCAAGTGTTACTTTATTTTCTTTTTCAGAATATGAAAAGTTAAAAAAACCGGTGAATTTTTCGGCAAAACCAACAAAAGGCAAAAGAGTAATAAGAAATAAAACTAAAGCAGGTACAATTTTTTTCATGAGAACAGATGTTTGTATTTGTTATAAATATCGAAAAATTTCATTTTTAATTCCGATTTTTTGAGTAAGTGCTACTCAAGCTAATGAAACATTAACAAATAATCATTTCAATTTGATTAAATTTCCCGGGTGTTCTTTAAAAAGTTTTTAATATCTGGTTCAATTTTGAGTTAAACGTGAAATCTGTGTGGTGGTTTACCATATTTTTTTCAAAAGACTGACATCAAAATGATTTGTTAATTTATTTTCAATCTATTGTGTAACAGGTCACCAAATCTTTAGCATTTCATTTTAAAATTTATCTTTGTCTGCTGGAAATTTTTTTTTATTAAAAACGACCATAAATCAAACTGAGTTTAACGATTCAATTTAAAGTATATTTATTATAAATCTAAACCGTAACAGCAGTTACATAAAATTATCAACTTATGAGTAATATTTTCTTATTAGTACCCGTTGCCTCAATTTTGGCGCTGGTATTTGCCTGGATTTTCTTCAAATCGTTGATGAAAAATTCAGAAGGTACTGATCGGATGAAAGAGATTGCACAATATGTTCGCGAAGGTGCAATGGCTTATCTGAAGAGACAGTATAAAGTTGTAATAATTGTTTTTGTCGTTCTGTTTATCCTGCTAACAATAATGGCGTATTTTGGTGTTCAAAATCCATTTGTACCCATCGCCTTTTTAACCGGAGGTTTCTTTTCCGGACTTTGCGGATTTTTGGGAATGAAAACAGCCACTTTTGCTTCGGCGAGAACAGCCCACGGTGCTTCACAATCGCTGAATAAAGGTTTGCAGGTAGCATTCCGTAGTGGAGCCGTAATGGGATTAGTTGTTGTAGGATTTGCCCTTCTTGATATTGCCGCATGGTATTTACTGTTGAGTAAAGTGATTTTTACTCCTGAACATATGGCTAACGGTTTGCATTTTCTTGGTCTCCAGTTTGTTCATGAGGGGACAACCGAAACACAAAAGCTGGTTGAAATTACAACTACGATGTTAACCTTTGGTATGGGGGCATCTACACAGGCATTGTTTGCACGTGTTGGCGGTGGTATTTATACTAAAGCGGCTGACGTTGGTGCCGACCTGGTTGGAAAAGTTGAAGCTGGTATCCCTGAAGATGACCCGCGCAACCCTGCAACCATTGCAGATAATGTTGGAGATAATGTTGGAGATGTTGCCGGTATGGGAGCCGACCTTTATGAAAGTTATGCCGGCTCGATCCTTGCAACTGCTGCATTAGGTGCTGCGCTTCCGGCGGTTGCTCTGGCAGGTACAGGAATTGATCCTATTAAAGCCGTAACAGCGCCAATGATTGTTGCTGCCATTGGTATTGTTTTGTCCATTATTGGTATTTTTATGGTTCGTACAAAAGAATCAGCAACACAAAAAACATTATTAAGAGCTTTGTTTATCGGAACTTTCGGTAGTTCTGTTCTTATACTTCTTGCCCTGGTTGGTTTGGCATTTATGGGATGGATTACCTGGGGCGTTTTCTGGGCTGTTGTTATTGGTTTGGCAGCCGGTGTAATTATTGGTCAGGCAACCGAATATTATACTTCCGATGAATATAAACCTACAAAAGGTATAGCACACCAGGCGCAACAAGGCCCTGCTACAACCATTATCGATGGTATTGCTGTTGGAATGAATTCTACATGGATACCAGTTGTAACTATTGTTCTGGGTATTATGGGAGCTTTCTGGGCTGCCGGTGGTGCTCAGCATTTTGCAATGGGAGTATACGGAATTGGGTTCGCTGCTGTAGGTATGCTTTCAACGTTAGGTATTACGCTGGCAACCGATGCTTTTGGACCGATTGCCGACAATGCTGGTGGAAATGCTGAAATGTCGGAATTACCTCCTGAAGTTCGTGAGAGAACGGATGCATTGGATATGTTAGGAAATACTACTGCTGCAACGGGTAAAGGTTTTGCAATCGGTTCTGCAGCACTTACTGCAATGGCGCTTATTTCGGCTTACATGGAAGAAGTAAGATTGTGGTTTGGTAAAATAGCCAAAGGTGGTGAAGGATTTGTTGCTAAAGGTCAGTATGTTTTTTATAATGATGTTGCTCCTGCAGTAGAAGAAGGTATAAAAGCTGTAAAAATTTCAGCTGCTTCTGTAAAAGATTTTTCAGCTGCTTACGATATTACATTGTTTAATCCGTTGTTCCTCGGTGGATTGTTCCTTGGTTCAATGATGGCATTCCTGTTTAGTGCAATGACTATGAAAGCTGTTGGACGTGCGGCCGGTGCGATGGTTGATGAAGTTCGTCGTCAGTTCCGCGAAATTAAAGGTATTTTGGAAGGTAAAGCCACACCTGAATATGCCAAATGTGTTGAAATTTCAACTAAAGGAGCTCAGAGAGAGATGTTGGTTCCTTCACTTGTCGCTATCATTGTTCCCGTAATTGTTGGTGCATCAATGGGAGTTGCCGGGGTAATTGGTCTTTTAGCCGGAGGTTTAACTGCTGGTTTTACGCTGGCTGTATTTATGAATAACGCTGGAGGTGCATGGGATAACGCTAAAAAATTCATTGAAAAAGGAAATTACGGCGGAAAGGGAAGCGAAGCTCATAAAGCAGGTGTTGTAGGTGATACCGTAGGTGATCCTTTCAAAGATACTTCTGGTCCTTCATTGAACATCCTTATTAAACTTATGACAATGGTTTCAGTTGTAATGGCTGGGTTAACCGTAACATTAAGTTTGCTGTAAGTTATTGATTGTAATGAAATTAATATAATTGAACCACTTGTATCGTTACAGGTGGTTTTTTTGTGCTTTTTAATCAAATAGTTCTCCGGGGCTCTGCCTCGGGGATAGTCAACTTTAAGGATTTTCTTTATTTTTAAAAATATTAGGATAAATTTAGAATTATTCTTGAACAAAATATTTCTAAATTTAGTTACTTATTGTGAACAGGAATAAAACATTAAAAATCAAATATTATGGCAGACTTATCAACAACCTACATGGGTATAAAATTAAAAAACCCATTAATTCTTGGAGCTTGCAATCTGGTTAACAAGCCTGAAACAATCAAACAAATTGAAGATGCCGGAATTGGGGCAATCGTTTATCGTTCGTTGTTTGAGGAGCAAATTCAACTTGAAAATCTTCAGATGGATGAAGAACTTAATGAGTATAACGAACGTAACGCTGAAATGACTGATTTGTTTCCGACACTGGAACATGCCGGCCCTAAGGAGCATTTATATAATCTTGAAAAATTAAAGAAGAGTGTAAATGTTCCGGTTTTTGCAAGTTTAAATGCAATTTATGAACCTACGTGGGTTGAATATGCCAAAGAATTGGAGAAAACAGGTGTTGATGGTTTGGAGATTAATTTGTATGCTACTCCGGGGTATTTCGAAGTGACCGGGAAATCTATCGAGGATAAACAGATTCAGATTGTAAAAGCAGTAAAAAAAGCAGTTAGCATTCCCGTAAGTGTGAAAATAAGTATGTTTTATTCCAATCCGCTTAATTTTATTAAAAAGGTTGATGAAGCTGGTGCAGATGCCTATGTTTTATTTAACCGTTTTTTCCAGCCTGAGATTGATGCGGAAAAGGAAGAATATTACTATCCGTGGGAGTTGAGTAATCCCAAAGATCATATGGTTAGTTTGCGTTATGCGGGGTTGCTTTACGGAAATCTGGAAGGAAGTATTTGTGCCAGCCGGGGTATTTACAGTGCACAGGATGTAATTAAAATGATACTCGCCGGCGCAGATGCTGTGCAAATGGTGAGTACGATATATAAAAACCAGCCTTCAGTTGTTTCTGATATCCTGATTGAGTTGAACAAGTGGATGGAAGAAAAAGAATACAAATCATTGGACGATTTCAGAGGAAAACTTTCGCGGAAAAATATGAAAGACCCGTTTGCATATCAGAGAGCACAGTATGTTGATATTCTTATGAAATCAGATTCGATATTTAAAAAATATCCGATGGTGTAGTTTTGGGGAATAACTAATTTATTATACAAAAAAGCAGGAAGCATATAGTTTCCTGCTTTTTTGGTTTTTGTTTGATAGGAGAAATTCATTAGTTGTATTTTTTTTGAGAAAATTATTATGATATAGTTATAGAAATCAATAAGTAAGGCGGAGTATTTGTTTTGAAAAGAGGCAAAAAGGTATTATATTACATAGTGTTAGGTATAATCATAAACCATTAAATCATTTTCTTATGGAACCATTTATAGGTCAAATAATGCTATTCGGAGGAAATTTCGCTCCAAGAGGATGGGCACTTTGTGATGGACAATTGCTTTCAATTGTACAAAACCAGGCCTTATTTTCAATTATAGGTACTTCATATGGAGGAGACGGCCGAACAACTTTTGGACTGCCTGATTTAAGAGGACGTGTTCCAATGCATCCGGGCAACGGTCCGGGATTAACACCCAGAAGACTGGGAGAAAAATCCGGAGAAGAAAATATTCTGTTAAATATAAGTCAAATTCCCGCACATAATCATAGTGCAACCGGAACTATTCAGGCAAAAAACGGACAAGCGGATGCGTCCAATCCGGGAGGCACCGTAGCTGCTACGTTAAATAAAAATACAGAAGGATATGCCCAAAAAGCTAATACAACTATGAAGGCTGGAGCTGTTGATGTGACTGTTAATAATTCCGGAGGGGGTCTACCTCACAACAATGTTCAGCCTTATCAGTGTATAAATTATATTATCGCGCTGCAGGGGATCTATCCTTCGCGGGGTTAAGAAAACATTACAGTTGAAATATTTGAAGATTGTGTTGACAGCTGTCTCGCAGCATTTGGTGATTTTTTTTAGAAAATATTCCAGGTGCAAATGTGTTTGAAGCCGGTGTGAAACAAGTTAATTATTAATTTGAGTTCCGGAGTTTACGAAGAAAGCTTATAGGTAAGCGTTATCATGTTTTTCTTAGGGAGTAGTACAGAGTTTCCGTGCGAAATGTTTTAGGTATGCCGGATGAGGACGGTAAATGTATTTGCCACCCATCAATAACGATTAGCTGTCAGTTGTTAGGAAATGGTGTTTGACAAAATAATGGATAACTCCAATAATAATAAGTGTCTTTTGGAGGCCCTTATTTTTATTTTGTAACAATTTATTACAAGAGGTTAATTTTTTATTACAAAAAACGTATTTTCTTGACTAAAATCAAGTTGAATATAAGAATATTCGGCAAAAGTTTAATTCCTTTGTACTTCTTTGAATATTATTCCCTAAAATGTCGTAAATATGAAATATGGAATGCTTGATACAAATCACAAAATTCTATTAAAAAGGTTTTTAGCAATATTATCCCCATTGAGGGTATAGTTTGTTGACTAACACCTTGAAAATGTAAATTATTGTCCTTTATATTTGATTTGACAGAGTCCTTCAAGTGGATAACTATGTGTGTAAACTTAGGATGAACTAAAGATAAGTGTCGAATGGTTTTTGATTTATTAATTAACAGCTTAAAAAATCCGAAAAGCTTCAATTATATGCAAAGGGAGCAAGAAAAGATCGTTCACTATTTAACTAAATTGAAGTTAAACCTTCCCAATGATATTCTTGCAAAGATTAAAAAAGAAAAATACCAGAAGGCGACATATTTGGTTAAAGCGGGTCAACCCGTGTCTAAGATATGGTTTTTGGAATCAGGTATAGCACATCTTTTTTATCAAAAAGGGAGTCAAAAAGTTACTGAAGCCTTTGCGTTTCCTAATGAAATATTCAGCGTCTATACAAGTTTGATTAGAAAAAGTCCGTCTATATTATCCATCCAGCTACTTACAAATTCGGTAGTATGGTCTATGGAATGGGATTATTTTCAACAGATAAGCAAAAGTGTTCCCGTAGCAATTGATATTGAACGTTTGTTGATAGCTTGCTGGATATATAATTCTTTGGAACGTTCGCTAAATCGTTTTTTTACAGTGGAAGAACAATATTTATTCCTGATAAAGCGCCAGCCTAAATTAATTGAACAGATTCCATCAGTTTATATTGCAAATTACCTAGGAACAACACCTGAAACTATTAGCAGGGTCAGAGCAAAAATAAAAGAAGGAGTGGATTTACCTGATGTTTCACCTTTTGAATACATTTTTATCAAAAGAAAAAAATAGGTTCAGGTAATAATGTAATTTTTTTTGGTCTCAATTTCATTTAATGACTTATGTCAATTTTAAGATAGTGGAAATAAGACAAAAACTCTTTTTCTTTGTAAGAAGATAATGTATCTTATTTATAAAATGTAATTTTCAGCACATACAAACCCGTTTTTTTCAATAGAAAATTGTGTCGAAGATTAATGGACGTAAATAACAAATTATTTAACGATAATACGATTTAAGGTTTGAGCTGTATTCTGTATTGATTGTTTATTTACAATAACAGATGAAGGAATAGTAAAATTATCGCTCACGGATTTTATATGTAAAATAAGAGAGTTGATATTCTTTGTTTTTTGTAAAAGAGCATGATAACAATTACAGTAAATTTAATGAGTCATGAAAAAGATTAAAATACTTTATGTTGACGACGACCCTGCACATATTTTGTTAATGTGCAGAGTATTGCTGGAAAGTAATTTTGAATTGGTACCTGCCTGTTCTGCCAAAGATGCAATTTCAATTTTAAACAACTCCCCTGAGCTAAAAATAGTAATTAGCGATTGGGTTATGCCAGAGATGGACGGATTGGAGCTGGTTCAGTATGTAAATGAATCGTATCCGGACAAAATCTGCTATATGCTGTCTGGTAGTAACAGAACAGACAAAGTGAAGAATCTTGAAGAAAAGGGATTTATAAGGAAATATTTTCCAAAGCCTGTCAATAAAGAGATATTGATGAAGGAGATGGACAACATAAGCAGTTTGCTGAATTTGAATTAATTATTGAATATTTTGGAGGTAAAAGAGTGTAAATTTATTATGTGACGCAAAGATTGATGTTTTTACAAACCTCTGGACTACACCGGGAGTTTTAAGCTCCCGGTGTTTCCTCTTTTCGGTTTTAATTTACATCATCTCCACTCTAAAAGAAAATTTTAAGATATATGTAAATATGAAATAAGTGACAAACCCAGAGTTAATAAATAATACCGTCCGTCCTTTCAGGTTTGCAAACAATGGGTGAAATCCCAGCCCATGAAACAGGATGCCGGCTGAAGTATAATCATCTTCAAATGTATTCATTACATACCATCACCGTTAGAAGGCCGGCTCCTGTTGTTTGCAACAATTTGAGACAAACACCAAATTTTTTGTTGTTACAAATATTCTGAATATTGAATAGGTTTTTTTGTAGCTGTTATTACTCATAATCTTCTAAAGGAAGAAGTATAGTCCTAGGCCTTTTAAGTAAAGTGTAATTAATAATTCGGTTTACAAAACATTGCTTTTCAGCATTAAAAATCTGTAGTTTTGTTCTGTTTGTTTTTACTTTGTACTATAACAAATTGATAATATCTTTCAAGATATATATGAAATGAAGATGATGATTACAAACCTTATTTTTAGAGAGTTTAGAAATTACGAAACCTTTTAAAGGTACTGGACGCAAAACTTTAGAGGTCTAAAAACTATGAAAAAACTATTCCGAAACTCAGGGATAGTTTTTTTTCTGTTTTTTTTTAGATGAATATTTATTCGACTTTTTCCGTTTTTTTATTTTTTTGGAAATAGCCCCAACAACATCAGAAGGAGAAAACTTTAAAATTTTCAACGATGTCGCTTCCGAACGCATTACATTATTTTCACGATTGACCATGTCCTGCATCATCTCTTTTTCAGTGAGATTATCGGTGGGAGTGGGGTTAGGATTCCATCCCATTGATTCTATATTTTTCTTTGCATTTTGCATATCATCCTGGGGATTGGAAAAAACGTCAACCTCAATTATATTAACTGTGTCCAAAGCAATCTGGATAACCGGATTAACCATTAAATCAAAAACCTTTATTCTTAGAGAAAGGTAAGACACATGTGAAAGCATTAGTGAATCGCCGGGGAGTACCCACATGTCAAATATTCCGTTCTGACGGCTAACGGCTTTGTCGAGGTTGCGGTAATTTAAAATGTAAACATCTGCTACCGGGTTTGAATCTCCATCAATTATCCGGCCTTGAATATGAAATTCTTTTTCCTGTGAGAGTGCAAAAGAGCAAGTGAGAACAAAAAGTAGCAGAGTTAGCAGTTTCATGACTTTTGTTTTGTTCCGCTAATTTCTGAAAAACTCTCCTTAAATTGCCTGAAAAAAAGGTAAATGATGTTAACTGTCGGTTTCCATGTCAATTCAAAGCTTTCTTCGCTTAAAAGTACGCTAATTCGATACTATGGCAGAAGCCGCGCTTATTACACGTATTCCACTTTTACTTTTTTAAAAAATTTATGCACCAGAATTTTTACAATTCGTTTTACTACAAATTTTCTTAATTCCAGTTCCAGTGGTTGTTCCGGATCCTGGTGTGCCCAGTTGATACGTGTACCCACAATTATATCAATACTATCGTGTTGAAGTAAAAGTTTAACAACCTGCTCCGGCGGACTATCCTGTAGTTTTGTGTCGCTGTTGTAATTTTCCAGAATATCTTCAACTTTTCCCAGAGTCAAAATTCCTTCAGTAACCATTTCAAAACCTGCCATTGTTGCCGACGGTGGCAATGCTGCCGCTTTTTTTTCACCGTGCTGGATGTTTACTTCAAGATTTAATTCACGGGCAATAATTTCGGCTGTTGTACCCCCGCAAATAATTTTTTTGCCTTTAAATCCCTGAACGCGTCCAACAAAATCGTAGTCTTTAATCTTGTAAAACGGAGGGCCTGTAATGAGCATAAATTTTCGGGGTTCTCTAAAATAAATCACACCACAGGTTGTATCATCTTTCACCGAAAAGTTGTCATTCATTACTGCCTGGTTTAGTATTTTTCGCGAAAGTTTTGTTGCCGAGATATCCGGCATCCGGCCTACCTGATTTAAGATAAAATTTTCAATTTTTTCCATTCCCCATCCCAGCGGGAAACGATTGTTCCCCAGCCCCGACTGAGGAACTCCATCAGACATAAATATAATCCTGTCTTCTTTAAAAGCTTTAAATTCACGACAACGTAACAATTTTCCCAAATTTGCTTCTCCACGGATTTTTAATTCATATTCTTTAGGTTGAAATAATTTCCCGTTCCGAAGAATTAAAATGGTCGGATTATCATAATTAATTATTCTTACATATCCCTCAGGGTCAATTTCAATGATGGTAAATGTGGCATAGTTTTCCTTTCCGTCGTTACTTTTAGGAAGGGCTTCCATAATAATCCTGGCTGCAACTTCGGGTTTGGTATGTAGTTTTGTATATTTTAAAGCCATGGTTGCGGTAAGTGTGCCAAGTACATTTGCCTTGATCCCATGACCAATTCCATCGCTTAAAACCAAAATTGTACGACTCTCTTCTTTGGTAATACTCGATTCGAGAACATCGCCGCAGGCAATCTCACCTTTTGGCTTTTTTTGCTGAACATCAATTTCTACGTGGTAGCCCGGGTTATTCGTCGTCACCATATCTGTGCGATTCAATAATTGAGTTTAAAAGTTCTTCTGTCTCTGCTGCATTTTCGCCTAACAATCGGGCGATTTTTTGTACTGTTTCTATATTCTGGATTTTTATCCGCTGTGCCCGGTTTATAATCTCATCGCGTACCAGCATTGGCGCGGACATGTCGCGGATAACGGCACCTACAACTTTTTGTTTATAAAGAGTTACAACAGAAACATGCAGCAATTTATTCTGAAATTTAATATCGCGCTCCAGGATTTCTTCTCCTGATGAGAGGATACTGGACATCATTTTAAAAATTACTTCAGGTACCAGGACGCTTACATCAGCCCCTTTTAAGCCCGGAATCGTTTCAAACAATTCGGTGGTTTCTTCGCCCATTAGTTGCGCAAAGCTAACGTTCGAATCTACTACCTTGTGGTTATCGTCCATCATTAAAATACCTACGTTAATTTTATGCAACATGTGTGACGAAACTTCCATCGATTCCTGTGCTTTTTTCAGACGGGTTTCTGTCCGTTTCAATTCGGTTATATCGTTAATCGAGCCTACAATACCTATAACTTTATCATCATTGTCGTGTATCACGGCTTTGTTAAAAATGACGTTATGAATGGTTCCGTCGGAATGTTTAATTTGATTTTCATACACTTGTACACCTGTTGATTCAAGCAATTCTTTGTCGCGACGTGAATAAATATCAGCCATTTCCCTGGAATGAATATCGTACACGGACTTTCCAACTATTTGCTCGCGAAGGCGACCAATAAATTTTTCATGAGCTTTGTTACAAGCCTGGTAAACTCCATTTAAATCTCTGTAGAAAATAGGGATGGGGAGCGCATCAATAATTTTCTGGTGAAATTCCGGGTCATCAATATTATTGGTCAAAAATGATTTTTTGTCGTAGATCATATTTTGGTTTTTCGAAATTTGGAATGTGAAAATTAACAAATAAAGCCTTTATTTCAATTCATTTTAAATCTATTTGAAAACAGTTTTTTATGATGAAAAGCTGATTATTTGAATTTTTGTTCGTTTATCTTTGTTTGAAGAACAAATATTTCTCAAAAATAAAACCATTAAAATTCAACTGTGAAAATTAGTGATATTCAAAAATTAACTGAAGCCCGAATCGTTGCCGGCGACTTGCTGACAGAAAAAAATATAAAAAAGGCATTTAGTTCAGATTTAATGAGTGATGTTTTAACGCTTGATGAGGAAGATATTTTGCTGATAACGGGCCTTGCAAATGTGCAGTTGCTTCGCACCGCTGAAATGGCAGATATTCACGTTGTTTTACTTGCCAGAAATAAAAAGGCTTCACCGGAAATGATACAGCTGGCCAAAGAAAATAAGATTGTTTTACTTGAAACCCCGTTTTCGATTTTCAGAGCAAGTGGGGTGTTATTCTCAAACGGAATAAAACCGGTGTATTAATGGAACTTGTTTTTGAAATAGAAGGAGGCGATTTTACAAGTGCCGGAAATGCATCGAGTAAAATCAAAAAAGTGTTGAAACAATTAAATATTGATTCAAAAACAATAAAACGAATTGTAATTGCTGTTTACGAGGCGGAGGTAAATATCGTAGCTCATGCTAAAAAAGGGATCCTGAAAGCCTCGATAGGTAGCCATTTTATTGAAGTAAAACTAACTGATAAGGGGCCGGGAATTGAGGATGTGGAAAAAGCAATGGAAGCTGGTTTTTCAACCGCCTCAAAACAGGTGCGTGAAATGGGGTTTGGAGCAGGCATGGGACTGCCTAACATAAAAAAAAATGTTGATGAACTGGATATTGTAAGTGAGGTTGGCAAAGGTACACTTGTAAAGTTTAAAAATTATTTTTGATGGAAACGGCTCAAAAATATCATGCAATAAAAGTTGACGAACAGAAATGTTTTGGATGTACACATTGTATGAAAGCATGTCCAACCGAAGCAATTCGTATCGTAAACGGGGTAGCCTCTATTCGCCCGGAGAGATGTGTGG
The DNA here is from genome assembly GCF_009762775.1 of Maribellus comscasis. Taxonomy (GTDB): domain Bacteria; phylum Bacteroidota; class Bacteroidia; order Bacteroidales; family Prolixibacteraceae; genus Draconibacterium; species Draconibacterium comscasis. The sequence continues at coordinate 4,753,562 of NZ_CP046401.1, forward strand.
ATTGCGGCAACTGTTTACGCGCATGTCCGGCCAAAGCATTTTATGTGGAACAGGATGATTTGCTGAATATTTTTGATTACAACTACCGTGTTGCACTTTTTCCGTCGGTTTTAATCGGGCAGTTTCCTGAAAAACATTCGGAGGACCAGATTTACCAGGCAATTTTGGAATTGGGGTTTACTCATATTTACGAAGTAGAACAACCTATCCGTTGGCTTTCGGAGGAAATAAAGAAGAAAACCGGCAGAAATCGGGAGCATCCGGTAATTTCTTCATTTTGTCCGGCAGTTGTACGCCTGATACAATCAAAATATCCATCGCTGGCTGAGAATATAATTCCATTAAAAGCTCCCCACGATTTAGCCGCAAATTTTGCGATTGTAGAATTAAAAGCAAAAGGGGCAAATGAAGATGAAATCGGTATTTTTTATATCAGTCCTTGTTCTGCAAAGATGGCCGCAGTGAACCAGCCGCTTGGAGAGAAAAAATCGGTTGTAAACGGAACCATAAACATGAAGGATTTGTACAACCGGATAATGAAAATAATTTCAAAAGGCAAAACGGAGGATTTCTCTCCCTTGCGAAAAAATCTTAGTCGCGACGGAATTTTGTGGAGTTTGCCCCGCGGGGAATCCAAACAGTTTAAAAGCAGAGCCATGTCTATCGACGGAATTCATAACGTGGTAAAATTTTTGGAACGCCTGGAAAACGAAGAGATTACCGGTCTTGACTATCTCGAATTAAAGTCATGCAGCCAGGGATGTGCCGGGGGGATTTTATTAACAGGAAATCGGTTTCTTACTTCGGAACGTTTGCAAAAGCGCGCTTTGCGATATCCGTCAGCATCAAAAACCGAGGTGCCGGATGTTGGCAAGACGATTGTTCAGAAAAAGTTGCAGGCAGATAAAATAGAAGCAAAAAGCGTTTTTGTATTGCATGAGGATCGGGTAAAAGCATTGGATCGGATGCAAAAGGCAGGCAAAATTCTTTGTCAGCTCCCGGGTATTGATTGTGGAGCTTGCGGGGCACCTAACTGCCACGCCCTTGCAGAAGACATGGTTCAGGGGAATGCTAAAATGACAGACTGTATCTTTTTGCAAAAGAGATATATAAATGAAAATAAATTATCGGTTGAAAAAGGATTTAAAAGCCTTGAAAAAATATGGGGACAAAAACGTTTTGATGCCGATTGTAATAAAAAAGGCGGACGAAATGAAGGTTTCTGATTTGGTTGAAAAGTTTAATCTAATAGTATTTTCAGGTAATAATGGCCTTGAAAATGAAATATCCGGAGGTTATGTTTCCGATTTGTTGAGTGATGTAATGGGAAATGCCGGCGAAGGCGAAGTCTGGATTACACTCCAAACCCATCAAAATGTATTGGCCATCGCGTCATTAAAGGACCTGCCAGCAGTAATTTTGGTAAAAGGATTTGAACCCGAAGCTGAAACATTAAACAAAAGCAACGAAGAGGGAATTCCCATATTAGGGACCCGTTGGGGAACGTTTGAAACCGCAGGGAAACTTTATAATTTTCTTCAGGAAGATTAATCAATTCTCAGAACAAGTTTGTTTTGGTTTTATAATCTTCAATTAAAAAGAAAATGGCAAAAATAAAACTTTATATTGCACAAAGTTTGAATTCAAAAATCGCTTTGGCCGATGGAAGCGTAGAGTGGCTGGAATCAATCCCAAATCCTGAAAATACAGATCATGGTTATGCTGAATTTCTTGATTCTGTTGGAATAACAATCATGGGGAACAGCACATACAAACAACTAATTAGTTGGGATATAGAATTCCCCTACAAAACAAAAACAAACTATGTTTTTACACGAAATCCAGAAGTTCAAAACACAAAATATGTAACTTTTGTGAAAGAACATCATGTTGATTTTGTGCAAAGTTTAAGGGAAAAATCGAAGCGCGATATTTGGCTAATTGGCGGTGGACAGCTGAATACCTGGTTTTTAAACGAGAAATTAATTGACGAGATTTATGTTTTTATTATGCCCATTGTTGTTCCGGGGGGAATTGAGTTGTTTGAAGCTATTCCCCGGGAAACACGACTTGAGCTGACATATTCAAAAGTTTATAAAAGCGGAGTTACTGAACTGCGTTACAAAATAACGCGGTAACTGTTTTCAAAGAATTACAAAATGCAAATATTCAGGGCCGATTTACATATACATACACTTTTATCGCCCTGCGCCGATTTGGAAATGTCGCCCGGAAACATTGTAAAAAGGGCAAAAGAAACGGGGCTTCAGATTATCGGAATCACTGATCATAACTCTACAAAACAAGCGCCGTTGGTAAAAAAGCTGGCTGAAAGAGAGGGAATCTTTGTGCTTACCGGTGCTGAAGTTACAACAAAAGAAGAGGTACATTGCCTCGTGTTTTTTGAAAAAGAAAAGGAACTTGAAACCTTTCAACAGTTTATCGATTTAAACATAACCAAAATTCCAAACAAGGAAGATTATTTCGGCTATCAGCCATTAATTGATGAAGAAGAAAATATTTTGGAGATGATTCCCTATTATCTTCCTGCTGCGCTAAAAGTTGGAATCGATGAAATTCAAAATCTGGTTTCCGGTTTAAACGGCCTTTTTATTCCCGCCCATATCGACCGATCTGCAAATGGGATTATAAGCCAATTGGGATTTATTCCTGAGAATTTAAAATATGATGCTTTAGGTGTTTCAAAACATACTTCGGTAAATTATGTTCGAAAACATTATGTTATAGAAAACAAAAAGACCCTTATACGCAATTCCGATGCCCATTATTTGGAACAAATTGGCGAAATTTACACCAATTTTATAATTGAAAAACCCGATTTTTCAGAAATTAAAATGGCTCTGAATCAGAAAAATAACCGATTTGTTCAAATAAGATGAAAACCATATCTGAACATATCCTTGATATCGTTCAAAATTCGGTCAGGGCAAAGGCTACATTGATTGAAATCATAGTTGATGAGGATAAAAAAAATGACATTTACACTTTGATAATTCGGGACAACGGCTGCGGTATGGATGAGCAGACATTACAACAGGCAACCGAACCGTTCTTTACATCCAGAAATACCCGGAAAGTTGGGATGGGGCTGTCGCTGCTAAAACAAAATGCAGAACAATGTGGCGGAAAACTTGAGCTGAAATCGAAAGAGGGGGTGGGAACGGAAATAAAAGCTGTTTTTCAGTTATCAAATATTGACAGGCCACCGTTGGGAGATGTGTGGAATTCTTACTATCTCACTTTGTTGAGTTACAGGAAAGTAGAATTGAAATACACACATAAAACCGCTAAAAGTATTTTTGAAATTTCATCTGATGATATTATCAAAATGCTTGACGGAATGCCTCTAACCAACAAAGAAATAAAAAATGGAATTATCGAACTGATAAAAAACAATTTAACAGATATAAAAGCAAGCTGATAAAAAACAACCAATACAACTATGACTAAAATAAAATCACTGGCTGATCTCAAAAAAATCAGAGATGAGGTACAGTCCAAGATCAAACTACGGGAGAATAGCGATCATCCCGAACAAACTGTACAGATTAAAGTGGGAATGGCAACGTGCGGAATTGCATCGGGGGCCAAAGAAACCATGAATTATTTTGTGGAAGAATTGGAACAACAGGCTATTGATGCCGTTGTTACGCAAACCGGATGCATGGGATATTGTTACGCCGAGCCAACGGTGGAAATAACGTTGCCCGGAAAAGAACCGGTGGTTTTTGGTTACGTAAATAAATCAAAAGCTGAAGAAATTATCGAAGTCTACATCAAACGTGGCAAGCTGGTAGATGGCATTATTCCGGTAAATTTTAAAACCATTGATGAATAAAAACCTTCAACTAAATTTATTATGAGCGATTATAAAATGCACCTTCTCATTTGCAGCGGAACAGGTTGTAAAGCGTCGGAAAGTGAAGATATTATAAATTCATTTACTTCTTTAATTGATGAGTTTGGGCTGGAAGACGAAGTGCAAATTGTACGCACCGGATGTTTTGGTTTTTGCGAGAAAGGCCCCATTGTAAAGGTATTGCCCGATAATACTTTTTATGTGAGAGTAAGCCCCGGGGATACTGAAGAAATTTTAAAAGAGCATATAGTAAAAGGACGTACAGTTCAGCGTTTATTGTATACCGATCCGGTAACCAACGAAAATATAAGTGATTCCAAAGGAATTGAGTTTTACAAAAAGCAAATCAGGATTGCCTTACGAAATTGTGGTTTTATCAATCCGGAAAATATTGAAGAGTACATAGCCCGGGATGGTTACATGGCGCTTGGAAAGTGTCTGGCCGAATTCACTCCGGAAGAAACCATTCAGGAAATAAAGGAATCAGGATTACGTGGTCGTGGAGGTGGAGGGTTTCCAACCGGATTAAAATGGGAAATTACGCGAAAATCGGAGGCCGACCAAAAATATGTAGTTTGTAATGCTGATGAAGGTGATCCTGGTGCATTTATGGATCGGTCAATTCTGGAAGGCGATCCGCATTCTGTTTTGGAAGCCATGGCTATCTGCGGATATTGTATAGGTGCAGACAAAGGTTTGGTTTATATCCGCGCAGAATATCCGTTGGCAATTGAGCGTTTAAAAACAGCAATAAAACAAGCCCGCGAATACGGTTTGTTGGGTAATGATATTATGGGCACAAGGTTCAATTTTGATATTGAACTGCGTTATGGTGCAGGCGCATTTGTTTGTGGAGAAGAAACAGCGCTTATTCATTCAATGGAAGGTTTACGTGGTGAACCTACTTTTAAACCGCCGTTTCCTTCTGTTTCGGGATATATGGGGAAACCAACCAACGTAAATAATGTGGAAACCTTTGCTAATATTCCTGTTATATTAAATAAAGGAGCCAACTGGTTTAATAAAATAGGTACTGAAAAATCAAAAGGAACCAAAGTTTTTGCATTAGCCGGAAAAATCAACAATGTTGGCTTAATTGAAGTTCCGATGGGCACCACATTGCGTGAAGTGATTTACGATATTGGTGGCGGTATAAAAAACGGAAAAGAATTTAAATCGGTGCAAACCGGAGGCCCTTCCGGTGGGTGTTTAACAAAAGATTTTCTGGATACACCAATCGATTATGATAATTTGATTGCTGCTGGATCGATGATGGGATCAGGAGGAATGATTGTAATGGATGAGGACGATTGTATGGTTTCCATTGCGCGTTTTTATCTCGAATTTACATTGGAGGAATCGTGTGGAAAATGTACTCCCTGTCGTGTCGGCAACAAACGTCTGCACGAAATTCTTGACAAAATAACAAAAGGAAAAGGAGAAGTAGAAGACATTGAACGTCTAAGGGTTTTGAGTTCAGTTATTAAGGATGCGTCACTTTGTGGACTGGGACAATCATCTCCCAACCCGGTACTTTCAACCATTGCAAATTTTGAAAATGAATATTTGGCGCATGTTAATGACGGAAAATGCCCGGCAGGGCAATGTAAGGCTCTTTTGAAATATGAAATTGCAGAAGATTTATGTACAGGTTGTACTCTATGTTTCCGAAACTGCCCGGTTGGAGCAATTACAGGTGAGCGCAGGCAACCTCATTTTATTGACCAGTCTATCTGTATTAAATGTGGTGTTTGTTTTGAAAAATGTAAATTCGATGCGATAACCCTAACATAATCAAGTAAAAAGAATACAATGGATACAATAAATCTGACAATTGATAATAAATCGATAGTTGTAAAAAGTGGAACTACAATTTTAGAGGCAGCGTCAGGAATTGGCGTGCATGTTCCCACCTTGTGTCACATGAAACTGCATGATTTAAATATTGAAAATAAACCCGGTGGCTGCCGGGTTTGCGTAGTGGAAGTTGAAGGACGCCGGAATCTTGCTCCGGCTTGCTGCACCGAAGTAGCTGAAGGAATGGTAGTAAATACCCATTCGATCCGGGCTATCAACGCTCGCCGCACAGTGATGGAACTGATCCTTTCCGACCACCCCGCTGACTGTCTGATATGTGCAAAGTCGGGCAATTGTGAGTTGCAGGACATGGCACATCAACTGGGTATTCGTGAAATTCATTACCAGGGGGAACAGTCACATTATCGGGAAGATACTTCCCCTGCAATTATTCGTGAAGTGGACAAATGTATAATGTGCCGCCGTTGCGAAATGATGTGTAATGAAGTACAAACGGTAGGGGTACTTTCGGCTATTAACCGTGGTTTTAATTCTGTTGTTTCGCCGGCTTTTGAAATGAACCTCGACCATTCGGTTTGCACGTATTGCGGACAATGCGTTGCCGTTTGCCCAACCGGTGCGTTAACCGAAGTAGATGAAACAGGAAATGTAATCCGCGCTTTGTCCGATCCCTCGAAAACTGTAATTGTTCAGACTGCCCCGGCTGTTCGTGCAGCTCTTGGTGAAGAATTTGGAATGGAAGCCGGAACATTGGTTACAGGTAAACTCGTTGCTTCCTTAAAACAGCTTGGATTCGATTATGTTTTTGATACCGATTTTGCAGCTGACCTCACCATCATGGAAGAAGGTACCGAGTTGTTAAACCGTTTGTCAAAACATTTATCTGGCGATAAAGATGTGAAATTGCCAATTTTGACATCGTGTTGTCCGGCGTGGGTGAAGTTTTTTGAGCATCAGTTTCCTGAAATGAAAGATATCCCGTCTACAGCGCGTTCACCGCAGCAAATGTTTGGCTCTATTGCGAAAACTTATTTTGCTGATAAACTGGGTATTAACAGAGAAGATTTGGTTGTAGTGTCAATAATGCCATGTGTGGCTAAAAAATATGAATGTGGTCGCGAAGAATTTAAAACCAATGATAACCCTGATGTTGACTATGCATTGACCACACGTGAACTGGCTGCCCTGATAAAAATTTCAAACATCGATTTCAGAACACTCCCCAATGAAACATTTGATAATCCGCTTGGAGAATCAACAGGAGCCGCGGTAATCTTCGGAACAACAGGAGGAGTGATCGAAGCCGCAGTCAGAACTGCTTATGAGATTCATACAAAAAAAGAGCTTCCCCGGATTGATTTTGCAGAATTACGCGGAATGGAGGGGATTCGGAAAGCAACCATAGATTTTGATGGATTACCCTTAAAAATTGGAATTGCCCATGGTTTGGGAAATGCCCGCAAACTACTTGAAGACATTCAGGCCGGTAAAAGTGAGTTTCATGCTATTGAAATAATGAGTTGTCCGGGGGGGTGTATTGGTGGTGGCGGCCAGCCCTATCATCATGGAAATGCAGAAGTGCTGAAAAAGAGACAGATGGCCATTTACCAGGAAGATAAAAACAAAGCAATTCGTAAATCACATGAAAATCCGCATATCATTGAATTGTATAAGGAATTTTTGGGAGAACCGATGAGTGAAAAAGCGCATCATTTGTTGCATACCGAGTATTTCGATCGAACTGAATAGCGATTTTAATGATTGCTATTGACTAAATTATTTGAATGAAAATGTTAAAAACAACATAAAATGCCAAAAATAAAATTAGCAGAAAATACAATACAACTGATAAAAGATACTTGCGCTGAATTTGGAAATAAGGAAAGTGAATTGATTAATGTTTTACACCAGGTGCAGCACAAGTTAGGATATCTTCCGGCTGAAGTTCAGGAAGTGATTGCCAAAGAATTAAAAACATCGGTAGCAAAAGTGTATGGAGTCGTTACTTTTTACAGTTTTTTTACGATGATTCCACACGGCGAAAATCCGATTTCAATTTGTATGGGAACAGCATGTTATGTTCGTGGTGCAGAGCAGGTCTTGGCTGAATTTAAGCGTCAGTTAAAAGTAGAAGTCGGGGAGTCAACCAGCGACGGGAAATTTTCGATAAATTGTTTACGTTGTGTGGGTGCGTGTGGTTTAGCTCCGGTTGTTACTGTCGGCGAAAAAGTGTATGGCCGTGTTGCTCCGAGCGAAGTAAAAAAGATTATTGCTGAATATCGCGAAGGGTGTGCAGATGATGATGCCAAATCAGCATAAAGAAGTGACGGGATTCTTAGTTTAGAAAAAATTCTGCCACTTTTCAAATTTTATGATTCTAACAAGTGATTTTTATTCATCATGGTTGAAATATTTATCTTTTTTCAAAATTGAACTTACCTTTTATCTTGCCAAATGAATCAACCAGTTACGTTTCGTTGCTTTTTTATTTTGAAAGATCATTTCAGCGACAAACGTTTGAGTAAATCATTTCGGCAACTTTCAGCGAGAAAAGTATCGTTGATTGCTTTTTCAAAGTTTTCTTTTTCCTTTTCAAATTCAGAAGTATAAAGAAGTTTATACACTTTTTGAATGGAAAGCGAATCCTTTTTTTCAATAAGAACAATTTCGTCACCGGTTTTCACTTCGCCTTTTTGAAGTACACGGACATAAACGCCTGCAAAACCGGACCCGACAAATTGTTTTACCATTTTTTGAGTCCCAAAACGGATGCCCAGCTTGTAACAGGGCTGGCGTGGTTGAGTTGCCTGAACCACAACTTCACCTATTTTGAAAGTATCGCCAATATTTACTTCTGCCTCATGCAAACCTTCAACTGTAAGATTTTCACCAAACATTCCCCAGGGCATTTTTAATTCCGGGTAGAATTTTTGCCAATAGTCGTAATGGTTGGCAGAATATAGGTAACATGCTTTGTCTGTGCCTCCATGATATCTGCGGTCAATAACATGATCATTTTTAACATCTTCTTCTCCCAGAAAAATAGGGTGGGGAACCGAATATTTGTAGATGCCGGTTTTTATTTGTTTGCCACGCCACTCAATTATTTTGGGTTCTCCAATATTTGTCGATATTATTTTCATGAGAGTATTGGGATGTAAATTACATTGTTTTTTCCACACTCATACTAATTTCTCAAATCTGTCTTAAGCAATTTTTCGCTCCTTTTTTATGTTTTCGTAGGCTTGATTTACCTTCTGGAATTTCTCGTTGGCAGCTCTCTGGAAATCGTCGCCGAGATGGCTAACTTTATCCGGGTGATATTTCATAGCCATACGGCGATATGCTTTTTTGAGTTCATCGTTACTGGCCGAGCGTTCAATTTCCAGAATTTTATAATCAGCATCTGTGTTCGGAACAAACATTGCTTCAATTGACTGGTAGTCACTGTCGTTGATGCCCATATATCTGCTGATTTGGGCAATCATTTGTTTCTCTGCAACATCAACCTGTCCATCGGCCTGTGCAATACCATATAAAAAATGCAGGAGTTGCAGTCTGGCCGAATAATTCATGTTTTGCTGAATTTGGCGGCAAACTTCGTTTACCGGAATGGTTTGTTTTAAAATATCGCGAAGCATTTTTACAGATTCTGTCGCTGAAGCTTCGCCAAAATTCTGTACCATAAACCTTTTTACATAATCCAGTTCCGATTTCAAAACTTTTCCATCGGCTTTCATAACAGCAGCCACTAAAACGAGCAAACTCATCACATAACCCCCGGTAGTTGTTCTGCCCGAATATCCGGTGGTTCTTCCTGCTGTAAATCCGGGGCTTCCGCTCTGTTGCATTTGTTCAGCGCTTCCATCAAAAATTGAACCTACAACAAATCCAAAAATTGCTCCAATTGGTCCGCCAACAGCCCATCCAAGGCCTCCACCTATCCATTTACCAAATTTTGCCATATTTTTTTAATTTTTTATCTATTTCAATAATCTCAGGGATTATTAAACGTTTGTTGTCATTTATAATTTCAATACTTGCCAGTTTTCTTTTTTCTTCGTCTGTCCATTGTCTGTTCATCCTTTCCAAAACCTGCGCTTCAGAAACCGCATCTCTTTTTTTTACTCTTTCTATTCTCTGTCTTTTTTCCGCTGAAACCAAAATATTAAAATCCATCATTTTATAAAATCCGCTTTCAAAAAGTATAGCAGCCTCATGAATTATATATTTGTGGTTTTGTTTGTCAACCCAATCATTAAATTTTTCCCGAACAACAGGATGAACCATTTTATTCATTTTTTCAAGCTGAATATTATCATTGAAAATAATGTTGGCAAGTTTTTTTCGGTTAACGCTTCCATTGTCCATATAAATCCCCTCTCCAAAAAGGTGAATGAGTCCTGATTTAATTTGCGAATCTGAATCAAGGAGTTGTTTTGCTACTACGTCAGCTTCGAAAACGGGAACACCTAAAAGTTTAAAAATGTTACAAATGGTCGATTTGCCACTTCCTATTCCGCCAGTAATTCCTACTTTTATTGTCATCCTTAAATCTTTAGTCGGTTTCTATTAAATACTCAACTGTTTGAGGTGAAATTCTAAGTATTTCAATAAAAGTTGGCTCGTGTTCGGTTTTTACCCCGATATTTTCAACATTCGTTTTTATCGAATTGTAATCAACGGTTATAACAAAATCAGAAGACGTAACATTCTCAAATTCGCTTAGTCCAACAAGAAATGAAAGTGTAACTTCCGACGGGAATAATTTTATTTTTACATTATCCGGCTTGTTTTTAATTTGTATAGGCACTTTTAACTCTTTTTCAGTAAATTTTTCAACCGGTATTCTTAATGTAACTTTTTCAGGTTTTATACTGGTTTTTTCGGGGTGTTTTACCGCAACTACTTTTTCCATATCTGTGTCCAGCCTTTCATACAATTTAAACTCGGTTTCAAGGTATTGAATCGAGTCTAAAAGTATTGCGGGTCCGGTTACTGATACTGTTTCGGGCAAAATTGAAACGGGGTCTTTTAAATTGAACTGCGGTTTAAAATTCAGTTCAGCATTCATTCTCACCGGAACTGATTTGGTTTTTAAACTGTCGAGAACGACAATAAAGTTGTCGGGCCGGATATTGGTTACGGAAATCTCGTTGCTAATCTGATCTGAAACAATATTGATTAGATCCGCAGAACGGATTGAGTATCTGTCTGCAACCGGATCCAAGTCGCGTGTGATTTGAGTAAGATTAATAACAATGGGAGAAAAGGAAAGACTTAATTTATGACGCAATAAGGTAAATCCGTGTGCGTCAACCTGTAATTCAAATTTTGGTGGCAATTTATTTGAAACAAACTGATTAGAGGGTGGACTAACAAATTTTACAGGATAAGAAACCGTAGTGGTGTAATCTTTACTTAAGGCATTTAAGAACCAGAGTGCAGTTGCGATTAAAAGGCAAATCAGAAAAACAACAATTTGTTTATCATCTTTTAATCTTTCAATTTTGAAGTATCCTGTAATTTCTGATAATCTTATTTTCATACGAGTAGCAAAATTAACCAATTAAACTAAAATGTTATAATGGTTTTTTATAATCGTTACATGCAAAACGCGATGGTAAGGTGTATTTTATATGGATTATTGCAGATAAACGTAAAAAAGATGTATAATCTATTTTGTTAATGTTTTTAGTTTTTTAATCAATTGCGGAAATTCATCCAGTTTCTTTTTTATGATTTCAATGTCAAAAGTCTGAAGCCCGATATTTAGTTCGTCACAATATTTGCTTACAGGTTTACACGATTTCTGGAAAGCCATTTCTGAAAGCTTCCTGTTGAATTCCTCAATTTCGTAAATAATTAGATTATCTTTTATGTTTTGCCAAAATGGGAAATGATTATTTTCGATTTCCAGGATTACTTCAGGAAGCGCTTTTTCAAAATCAGTTAATGGTTCTTTAATTTCATCTTCGTTGCTTTTTTCCGGCAGTATGGGAACCGTGTTGCTATAGCTTAAATGTTTAAATAGAATGGAATCGACCTCCTTTTTAAAGACGGGTTTTTGGAGGTATCCGTCAAACAATTGATCTATTCTGTCGTTTTTTTGTTTTATTGTAGAGGCTGTAAAAGCAATGACAGGAATTTTTAAAAGTTTTTCGTCATTCTTTATGACTTCAGTAACATCATATCCACTCATTCCCGGCATTCGGATGTCCATAAAAATAATATCAGGTTTTTCATTATTCAATTTGGCCAAAGCTTCTGCACCATTTTGGGCTTCGATATATGTTGCATTTTTTGAATTAATCAGTTTTTTTAACACCACTATGTTGTAATTAATATCGTCAACAATCATTATTTTACAGGGGTCGAGTGTTGCGTTCGGTTTATATTCTACATTTTCCGATTCGTCGTGTTCTGAATTGTCAATTTTAACGCTGTTAAAAGTAAGTGTAAAAACGGTACCTTTTTTTGGGGCACTTTTTAATGAGATGGTCCCATTAAGTTTTTTTAACAGGCCGCTAACAATCGCCAATCCAAGCCCCGTGCCTTCAAAATCGCGGTTGTTTTGTCCACTTTGCTGAGTGAAAGAATCGAAAATATTTTTTTGCTGGTCTTCTTCTATCCCAATTCCGGTGTCTTCGATTACTATATTAAGGTTTACTTCATCTTTTGCGCTTGTTCTCATTGCAAAGGCTGAAACATGGACAAATCCTTTTGACGTAAATTTAATGGCATTGCTAATCAGGTTAAAAATAATCTGGTAGAATCTAAGTTCATCCATGTAAATAAATTCAGGAACCGAAGCATCGGTGCTGATTTTAAATGAAAGCCCTTTTTGTTCTACTTTTTGATGAAATACCATTTTTATATCATTAATAATTTCATGGTAGTTCATTGGCTGCAATTCAATATCCATTTTACCCGACTCTATTTTTGACAAGTCAAGAATATCATTAATCAGATTTAGCAGGTTCTTCCCACTGGTTAAAATTGTACTTAAGTATTCTTTGTGTTGTTCAATTTTTGTGTCTTCAAATAACCACTGGCTAAAGCCTAAAATGGCATTGAGCGGTGTGCGTATCTCGTGGGAAACATTGGCCAGGAATTCAGATTTTGATTTTGAAGCCTGCACAGCCTTGGTTTTTGCAATCATCAGCTGTTTTTCATTTTCACGAGATTCGGTCACATTTCTAATGATAACAAGTACTTCGTGGCTATTGAGTTTTACCATTCTTGCTTCATAAAACTCAATAAAGTTTACTCTGGGGTCTTGGAAATCGAACTGATATGCACCATTTAAAAGACATTCTTTTATCGCTTTTTGGAATGCTTGCGCAATTTTTTCGTTAAAAACATTATTGACTAAATCGTTTGAAGAATCGTTCAGTTTGGCGAATAAGTGAAATTTTTGCGATGATTTAAAAGATTTAATATTACCATTTTTGTCGATTTGTATAATTACATCAGGAATTGAGTTGATGATGATCCGGTTTTCGCTTTCGCTTTTTATTAATTCTGAGTTTATCTTGTTTCGATGAAAGGCGTTTGAAATAATGTTTGAAATGGTTTTTAATAGTTCAATTTCTGATTTTGTCCACTTTCTCTGCGAATTGCATTCGTCGAAACCGATAAATCCAAAAATTTTATGGGAAGCAATTAGTGGAAAAGCAACAATTGATTTTATGTCCTGGGGTGCAAGAATATCATAAATATCTCTTGGGAGCTCTTTTATATTTTCCGAGAAAATTATTTTATCTTTCTCCAAACGATCTTTCCACGAAGGAATTACAGAAAAAGGAACATTCTGTAGCTCTTTTATTTGTGGTTTTATTCCCTCGGCGCACCATTCAAAAGTATTACTTGTAGTTTTTCCCTCGGCACTGTTTTCAAAAATGTAAGCACGGCTAACATTAACGTGTTGACCTATAATGCGGAGAGTTTCATTTGTTTTTTTATCAAAGTCTTCAAATGAATTATAATTTAATGATATTCTGGAAAGTATTTCCTGCTGTTTCAGGTTATGTGCAATTTCCTGTTCAAATAATTTACGCTCAGTAATATCAAGCATTACTCCACGAACACCTATGGTGTTTTCCTGTTCATAAATGGGGGAAATATAAGTGAGTACCGGAAAGATTTCCCCGCTCTTTTTTACAGCATTATATTCATTAGAGATTGTTTCTCCATTTTCGTAAACTTTGCGGATATCCTGTCGAACCAGTTCCTGTTCCTGGCGCGGAAAGATATCAATAATACTAAAGTTGTTTTTTAAAACTTCCTCTTTTGAATATCCAAACTTATCAATGGCATATTGGTTTGCATAAGTAAGGAGCCCTTTTGAATTAACCTCACAAATCATTTCAGGAAGAAATTCCGATAGTTCACGGTATCTCTTTTCACTTTTTTCAAGATTAATTTGTGCATATTTTTGAGATGTAATGTCATGGGCTACAACAATTACTTCGCTAAAAGTACATTGTTTTTCGGCCTTCATAGATTGAGCGAAATTTTCAAGTGATAGTTGTTTTTGAAAACATGATTTACAATCTTCGCTCGAAAAATGTACGTTCAATCCCATCCAGATTGTTTTGTTGTATTTGTTGATTACCGGAAACTCATAATAACTAATACAATTTCGTTTTAAAAATTCTCTTGTAAAATGCGTTTTTATTTTATTTTTGAATTCGTCGGGGAGGAGATCGTATATATTTTGTCCAACTACTTCCGATCTTTTTATACCCAGTTTTTGAGTAACGACCATATTGGCAAAAATGATGTTTCCTTTTAGGTCAAGTCGAAATATCATGTCGTTAATACTTTCAACAAGAAACTCATAATCCTTTTCAGCTTCCAAAAGTTTTTCTGTTCGCTGTTTTACCTGATGTTCCAGGTTTTTATTTAGAGAGATTAATTCCTGGTTTGAATGGTACAACTCCAGCGATTTTGCTTCAAGTAATTTTTCGGCTTCGATTCTTGCTTTTTGTTCTCGTTCGAGTCTGCGTTTTAAAAGGTTAATTTCTGAATTCATATTTTTTTTATTTGGAAACGAACATTTGAATTGTCATTTTTTAATGGTTGAACTTTAGTTTCAGCGTTTGTTTGAAAATATGATAATGAGCCTTTGATAAGTCCTTCTGCAAAAAAAGCCAATTTTCGGCTTGATTTGTATATCAGTTCAATTTCTTTGTCATTTATTCTTTTGTATGTAAAGGATGGTAATTCAGCCTCGGGATATAGTTTTTTTACTTCAACATGGACCGTACTATCCAAATGTTCAAGAAATTGAAAAATATCGTTAAATTCCGAGATGAATTCAGAATACTTTTGTTTAAAAATATTAAAAGCATATTCGCCGAAACTAAGATGTAATTTTTCAACTGAGATCCCTGTCTTTTTTTCCAGTTCCGTGCAGAGCGCAATCAGCTCGCTGTAAGGATAAGTTCCAACGGATGTATATACGCCCTTGCTTTTAAGATTTGATGCGATTATTATTTCGTCAACCATTTGGTAACCAAATCTATCTTCAACCAAATCAAGCAGCATTCTAAATACGATTCCCTTCATAGCTTATGGTGTTTTTTGTCCCAGTTATTGGTTTTTTAAGAGGTTTGTTTAAAACTAAAAGAACTAATCGGAATTTTTTGACACACTTTTGAAATTCTGGTTTTGAAAATAGTTAAACTAAGTCTAAGTGCAAAATTTTTAAGTAACCTTTTGTTTTTCAGTTGTATATGTAAGTGTTTTGTGTTTTTCTTCCACAAACAACCTAAACAACTTGAAATGTCAAAAATATTTTTCTGATGTTAATATAAATACTTATTTTGTATCAAATTATAAAAGGAACACAGAATCTGTCTAAATAAGGAATCTTAATTAACTCAAAAATACAATAACAATGAAAATTTCTGTAGTTGGAACGGGGTATGTAGGCTTGGTTTCCGGAACCTGTTTTGCTGAAACGGGAGTAAATGTAACTTGCGTAGATATAAATGAGCGCAAGGTTGAAATGCTGAAGGAAGGACATATCCCGATTTATGAACCCGGTTTGGAAGATATTTACAAAAAGAATGTTGAAAAAGGGAGGTTGGTGTTTACAACTAACCTGGAGGAGAGTTTGAAAGATTCGGATGCCGTTTTTATTGCTGTTGGAACTCCACCTGATGAGGATGGAAGTGCTGATTTGAAATACGTCATTGGAGTAGCGCGTGAAATCGGGCGTACTATGGATCATTATATGGTTGTTGTAACAAAAAGTACGGTTCCGGTGGGTACATCGGTGAAAGTAAAAAATGCAGTACTTGAAGAACTGGAAAAACGTGGTGAAAAAGTTCCGTTTGATGTAGCTTCAAACCCGGAATTTTTGAAGGAGGGAAGTGCTGTTGATGATTTTCTGAAACCCGACAGAATTGTTATCGGAACCGATTCTGAAAAGGCACAAAAAGTGATGAAGAGGCTGTATAAACCATTTTTGTTAAATGGTCACCCCATTTTATTTATGGACATAACCTCTTCGGAAATGACCAAGTATGCGGCAAATTCGATGCTTGCAACAAAAATTAGTTTTATAAACGATATCGCAAATCTTTGTGAAATTGTTGGTGCCGATGTTGATTCGGTAAGAAAAGGGATCGGCTCAGATGTAAGGATTGGCACAAAGTTTATTTACCCCGGAACCGGTTATGGTGGATCCTGTTTTCCAAAGGATGTACAGGCGCTAATAAGAACAGCTGATGAGAATGGTTATTCGCTTGAGATTCTTAAAGCCGTTGAATCGGTGAATTACCGTCAGAAAGAGGTTTTGTATGGAAAGATAAAACGTCATTTTAATGGCGACTTAAAAGGAAAGAAATTTGCTGTTTGGGGTTTGGCTTTTAAACCCAAAACCGACGATATGAGGGAAGCTCCCTCGTTGGTTATAATTGATAAATTACTGGAAGAGGGTGCAAAAGTTATCGCTTACGATCCTGTTGCGTCGGAGGAAGGAAAAAGAATACTGGGAGACAAGATAGAATTTGCCAAAGACGAGTATGACGCATGTATTGATTCTGACGCCTTGGTTTTGGTAACAGAGTGGCCTGAGTTCAGATTGCCAAATTTTAGGGTACTGCGGAAACTTTTGAAAAATAATCTGATATTCGACGGCAGAAATATATATGATCCGGAAGAATTAAATGAAATGGGATTTACATATTATGCCATTGGTCGAAAACCAATAATCAATTAAATTATGAAACGAATTTTAGTAACCGGAGGAGCTGGATTTGTAGGCTCGCATCTTTGTGAATACCTTTTAAATCAGGGAAATGAAGTAGTTTGTTTGGATAATTATTTTACAGGGAAAAAAGAAAAAATTATCCACTTACT
Organism: Maribellus comscasis; assembly: GCF_009762775.1. Taxonomy (GTDB): domain Bacteria; phylum Bacteroidota; class Bacteroidia; order Bacteroidales; family Prolixibacteraceae; genus Draconibacterium; species Draconibacterium comscasis. The sequence continues at coordinate 4,770,633 of NZ_CP046401.1, forward strand.
TGACAGTAAATATTTTGAATTGGTACGACATGATGTTACAATGCCTTATTATATAGAGGTTGATGAGATTTATAATCTGGCATGTCCTGCATCGCCGGTTCACTACCAGTATAACGCTATTAAAACCATAAAAACATCAGTGATGGGAGCCATTAATATGCTTGGGCTGGCTAAACGAACAAAAGCTAAAATTCTTCAGGCCTCAACCAGTGAGGTTTATGGCGACCCGGAATTGCATCCGCAGCCCGAAACCTATTGGGGACACGTAAACCCGATAGGGATCCGCTCTTGTTATGATGAAGGAAAACGTTGTGCTGAGTCGCTGTTTATCAACTATCACCAGCAAAATGATGTAAGGATAAAGATTATCAGGATTTTCAATACTTACGGGCCCAAAATGGAACCCGATGACGGAAGAGTCGTGTCGAATTTTATTGTGCAGGCTTTACAGGGAAAAGATATTACTATTTTTGGCGATGGAAAACAGACCCGTAGTTTTCAGTATGTGAGTGATTTGGTTGAAGGAATGACTCGGATGATGTCGACTGAGGATTCTTTTACAGGGCCAGTGAATATTGGTAATCCGGGTGAATTTACAATGTTGGAATTGGCACAGGAGATCATTCGAATTACAGGGACAAAATCGAAAATAATTCATTTGCCCCTGCCCAAAGATGATCCGACACAACGCCAGCCCGATATTACTTTGGCAAAAGAAAAATTAAATGGGTGGCAACCCAAAGTTCCTTTAAAAGAAGGATTGGAGAAAACGATAACATATTTTGACAATTTATTGAAAAAAGAATCAACTATAAGTTGATCCCGGACTTATCAATCAGTTTGAAAGTAATCCATTTAGTAAATGAATTTAAAAACAGAGGAATCTATACCAACCGTTCTAGTTGTTGATGATACCCCCAATAATGTTAAAATTATAGCCTTAACGTTACGGCCACTAAATTATAAACTGGTAATCGCAACCAACGGCAAAAGTGCAATCGAGATGGTTGATAAAACTCGTCCCGATCTTGTTTTGCTGGATGTTATGATGCCGGAGATGGACGGGTATGAAACTTGTCGTATAATTAAATCAAAAAGCGAAAATGAAAATCTCCCGATAATTTTTTTAACGGCATTAAGCGACAAAGAAAATACAGTGATGGGGTTTGAAGCCGGGGGGGTTGACTATATTACCAAACCATTTAATAAAAATGAACTAATAATCAGAGTAAAAACACATCTTGAATTAAAGCACACACAGGATTCGTTGCGAAAAACAAGCCAACATCTTTCTGAGCTTAATGCCTTAAAAGACAAGATGTTCTCAGTGATTGGACATGATTTGCGTTCGCCGTTAGGTAGTGTAAAAATGACTCTGGAATTTCTTTCTCAAACTGCAGGCAATACTACTGGCGATGAGTTTAAATCGACAATTGACTTGTTGGTGAAAACTACCGACGAAGTATTTAGTTTGCTTGAAAACCTACTTGGTTGGGCAAAATCTCAAAGTGGTAATCTGGTTTTGGTAAAAGAAGAAGTGGATCTTAATGATCTTGTTGGTAGTCTTTATTTGCTTAATAAGGGAAACCTAAATTTAAAAAACATTGAGTTCTCAACGCATGTCGACGAAGACGCCAAAGTGTATGCAGATCTGAATACTTTAAAGGTCGTAATCCGAAATCTGTTGTCAAACGCTATTAAATTTACACCTGATAAAGGAAAGATCAGTATAAATGCATCGAGGATTGAGAAAAAGGTAAAAGTTGAAATAAAAGATACGGGAGTAGGAATACCAAAGGAAAATATTCCAAAATTGTTCGATCAAACCCAACACCTGACAACTTACGGTACCAACCGCGAGTCGGGTAGCGGCCTGGGATTGCTCCTGTGTTTTGATTTCCTGTTGAAAAATGACGGAGAAATCTTTGTTGAAAGTGAATTAGGAAAAGGAACGACTTTCTCTCTGTTACTCCCTGTTGCCGAATAGTCAGACAATATATTTTACGAGGACCAAAATCAATCAGTAGAAACATTATGTAGTTTTGTCATAGTACTTGTGGTTATGGGACGCATTATCGGCCCAGTTGGTGATAGTGGTATGAAAGTCGCCGACGATTCATTTTGGCGTTATTTGTATTTTATCTGAATTTAGTTTGAAAAGGGCATTTATTTACAGACAGAAACCATCAGAAAGAAAGTAAAAAAGAATCTGATTAGATTAGGTGTTTTTTATAAATTTTACTGTTTTTGCAATTCCCTGGTCGTTTGTAAAACGCATGAAATAAATTCCCTTATTCATATTATATTCCTCTAGATTTATTGTCGGATTTCCAAAATGTAATTCATTGTAGTCTCTTGTATAATAGATGATTCCTTGCATGTTGATGATCTCTATTTTATAATTGAACGCCCAATCTTGAGGAATATCAACTGTTAATTTATTTTGTGCGGGATTGGGATAAAGTACCAAATTCTTATCAGAAATACTTTCTTCAATAGTTGCAGATGATGTCGTTACTGAGTAGGACTCAGATTGAACGCTCTTTTCTTCCATAAAAGAACTATCCTCACTCTCTTCGGCATATCCATAAAGTATAATCTCGTTAACAGCTGCATAAACACTTTCACTCATAGTTAATCGAATGTATCTTGTTGCTATATCTGTTTCGTGTATTTTCCATGTTTTGTATTTATTACAAGATTCGGTAAATAAAGCTTGCCAGTTACCAGGTTCTCCATATGATATTTCCAAATTGGCAACATTGTTCATGTCATGCAACGCAATTTCAGTGATATTGTATACCCGGCCTAAATCAAGGTAAACACTGTAGGGAGCATTGTTCATGTTCCAATACGGTTTCCATGATTGACTTGTTGGATGTTCATCGTTTTCAATTACAATATTTTGCTCATCAACCAAAAAATCTGCAGAATAGACGCTACCTCCATCAACGAGGTCATATATCATGCTACCTGATAATTGAATTTGTTCAGAAACTAAGGTATTCTCTACTACTACTTCATAGCCATAAATAATAATTTCATTCACTGCTGCATAAACACTTTCGCTCATGGTTAATTTAATGTACCTTGTTGCAACGTCTGTTTCGTGTGTTTTCCATGTTTTGTATTTGTTGCAGGATTCAGTAAAAAGCGCTTGCCAGTTGTCTGGTTCACCATAGTATACTTCCAGGTTGGCCACATTATTCATATCGTGTAATGCTATTTCAGTGATATTATACACTTTTCCTAAATCGATATATACACTATACGGAGCGTTGTTCATATTCCAATAGGGTTTCCATGATTGGCTTGTTGGGTGTTCATTGTTCTCTACTGAAGAATCTTGTTCATCAACCAAATAATCTGCCGAATAGACACTACCTCCTTCAACCAGGTCTGTAATCATACTGCTTGAAAGCCTAATCTGTTCTGAAACGGGCACAGTGTCCTCTGTTGTAGTACCTTCATCATACTCAGAATATTCGGGACCTCCGGGAGCACCAATGTTCCCGTAAATAGCTAAAGAATTTGCTGATAGTGAGTAGTCATTGTTAGCAATATCGGTAAACGCAATTTCTTCAATAGTTTCTAAACTATTGTCGGAATCAACAAAATTAGTATCGTTTCCTGAGTTATTGTTGAAAAATGTGATATGTGTGTCGTACTGATTATTTGTTATACTTATAAAATTAATTTCATTACGATTTTCAATTACTTCACCGTCATGTGTTTGGCTAAAGTAGTTGCCCGAAACTTCAATAGCAGCAGTTGAATCAGTAAAAAGTCTGTTGTCGATGTACATACCCTTTGAATCAGCAATGTAGTTGTTCGTATAGGTGTTATTCCCATTTCCCAGAGAGATTATTCCGTAGGAAGGAGCTCCTATTAAAATATTGTTATAAACATTGGCTGCTGAGTTATCGCCAATTTGAAGAATGTTTTCCTGGTAAAGAGTACTGTCATTACCTGTTGATAAAAGAGTATTATTGTAGATTTCAATATCCTCTACCATATTGGCAATTTGAATGGCTTCCCTGCCCGTATTTCTAACAATGTTGTTATAAATTTTTACATGTTTAAACTCCATGCCCGGACTTTTGGTTTCACCCAGATACATTCCCTCTGTTACGTTTTCAATAAAACAGTCATGAATAACTAAATCGGAAAAAACCGGAACAGGTGATGGTGGATTACCGCCATAATCTTTCTTGGCATAAATTCCAAAAAAGCCGTCGTGGCTAATTTTTACAAATTCTGCTTCACAATCAGAACTCAACTCAGAAAAGGCTAATCCACAACTTTTTGCTGATAACAGAAAACCATATTTATAACCTGGATGTCCTGCTCCGCTAACTTTTATGTATTGGCAATTTTCGAAAGTAAGAGCACCCCATGCTGTTTCTGAGTCAATATTAACCTGACCACCTGAATTGATAATTACTAAGGGGTTTTCTGCGCTTCCGCTAAGGTATTGGAATTTTAATGCATGGGTTCTGTTGGCTGAAATAAAAATGGTGTCACCGCCTTGTGGCAGGTTATTCCAAGTTTCAGTATTTACATAATAGGAGGCATTCTCATCAATGTAAAATGGTTTTGTTGAATTTATATCGTTTGCTAAAACAGTGGTTGGGATTAGATTGGCTAAAAAAAATCCAAAGAAAAAGTAAGATCTAAAAAATGAAAACAGTGATTTCATACAATCTGGTCTTAAAGAAATACTAGTTATTAAAATTGTAATGAAAGATAGGTATTTAGCTGGAGAAGTATACAAATTTTGAAGGACCCGATTGCTGATTTTTGGGGTAACAAATGCCTAAATTTGTTAAAAGTGTGTTTTCGAACTTTTTGTTATTGGCAAATTATTTCTTCTATCCCCGCTTCGCTCTTTCCCATTTTACCGACTGATTCCCTTTTATATATCTTTTAAATCCCAGAAAAACAGAGAGGTTCATAATAAAGAAATAGTAGGGAACAAAAAGTATTTTCACTTTAATTTTTCGGTTTTCGAGGAACCAACCGGTTAATGCCATTATATAAAAAAGTACCTGTCCGAAAAAAAGCAGTGTATAAATATTACTGATTTCCATTCCTGAATTGACAGCTAAAATAAGATTCACAGGAATAATTAGTAATAACAAAAGAGGAGTAAGAGTCCATCGCAAAACACGATGAGATATGTATTGAAAAGATAACGTTCCATATCTAAAAATATTAAGAAGAGGATAAAGACGAACCACTGACTGTATTCCTCCCGCTGAAATACGCACTTTTCTTTTCAATTCTTCTTTTACATTGGCTGATGCTGTTTCGATAGCATAGGCATTGGGATTATACTGAATAGTGTGCCCAGACATCGCTACACGGAGAGAAATTATAAAATCATCCAGCAAAGTGTCTTTTTCCACTTCCTGCCAAAGTTCGGTTCGGATGGCAAAGAGTTCGCCTGCTGCACCCACAACCGAGTATAATTCTGCGTCCCATTTTTTTAAGGTCGATTCATATTTCCAGTACAAACCTTCACCAGCTCCGGCTGCTGCATCAGCATCTTTGCTGTAAATGCGTTTTTCTCCTGAAACACAGCCAACTTTGGGATTTCTGAAAAGATTTACCATTTCTCTTATTGAATCTTCTCCCAGGTTTGTGTTTCCATCGGAAAAAATTACGATTGGGGTTTTTACAAATTGCATCCCTCTGTTCATTGCTCCAATTTTACCTCCCCGTTCGTCTAAATGATAAACCTCAACTCCTGCATATTTCCTTAGCAAATCAGGGGTTCCGTCATCAGAACCATCGGTTACCCAAACGTGTTTTACTTTTTCTTTTGGATAATTCAGACTAAACGAATTTTTAACCTTTTCATCGACATAGTCTTTTTCGTTATACGCAGCAACGAACAAGGTAACTTCAGGCTCGTAATCTTCATTTTCAGAATATGGTTTTGACAATCCTAATGCTCTTCTGGTTTTTATAATGGCATATAATAAAATACCGTAACCCAGATACGAATAGAAAATAATAAATAGTGCCAGCCAGAATAGTATCTCCAAGGTTTTCATAAGGACTTATTTTGAAGGTTTTACTTTTTCCCAGGAATTTGTTTCCAGATTAAATTGTTTGATTACACGAGCCGGATTCCCTACTGCTACTGAAAATGGCGGAATGTCTTTGGTTACTACACTGCCTGCTCCCACCTGGCTCCGTTTTCCAATAGTTACGCCAGCAACAACCACTGAATTGGCCCCAATGTGAGCTTCTTCTTCAATTGAGGTTGGTTTAATATCAAGTGGCTGAGCACTTGAGTTTTTAGAACCGTCGGCATAACCATGATTAAAACCAGCTACAAATACATGTTGCCCTAGTCCCGAGCCATTTCCCATGGTAACAGGGCCAATGATCACTGAGCCAATACCAACACGCACCCGGTCACCCAAAATAACATCTCCTGAACCATTGTTTACGGTACAAAAATCTTCAATGGTTGTAAGCGCTCCAATTTCAAAACGATTCCACGGGAAAACATCAATTCTTGAGCGACGTCTTATTCTGGCACCTTTCCCCTTTTTGTGTTTTATTGGATTTAAAAACCAGCGTACCCAAAGACGAGGTCTTGGATTTCGTTTCGGAGCGATGGTCCACAAAACAAAGCTTTTAAGTTTCGGATTTGATTTTATCGCAGTTATAAAATTCATTTGTCTTGCATTATAAATTTAGTGCTGTACCAATATGATTTAGGATTTTTAATTCCAAATGCTTCTCTCACTCCTCCAAAATTTTCCTGTAGACTGTGAAGACCTGGTGCAGCGTTTATTTCAATCACAGAAGGTCCGTCTTTTGTATAGGCTATATCCCAACCAACATATCCTATACTTTCGTTCTTTTGGGCCGCGACTAAAACAAAATCTTTGATTTCATCCCAGAATGGAATTTTATATCCATCAAACTTAAAATTTGTATCGGGGTGATGGTCAGTCTTTTCAAATAGTCTGGATGTAGCGTACGAAGCTAGTTCTCCTTTTTCGGGATTGATTCGGCAAACATATCCTTTTTGACTGGCATTATCAATCTGTTTTCCCCCGTGCCCCATTCTTAGAAGTGCAAACAAAAACTTTGCTTCACCATTTTTTACTTCAGTGTAGGCCCTGATTGTATTAATCGATTTGGGGTATATTTTATTGATTTCCTCATGTTGTATCAGCCCTTCCTGAACCAGATAGTTATCTTTTTTACCAAGGGTTTTTTTAATGAACTCAGCACTTAACTGATTTCCTTCCTCATCGGTAAAAATTTTATTTTTGTTAAAAACCATAATTCCTTTTCCACCCAATCCCATTGTCGGCTTCATAAAAAGTTTTTCAGCTTTGGTTTTTTTTATGAGGTCATTTACTTCATCATCTGAGAGGATTGACTTGTTATGACTATAGAATCTGCCATTTTTATATTGAAACAAAAGATTGGGTTGTCGGATATCCATCGATTTTAATACCTGGTATGTCAATTCTTTGTCTTCGGATACCATAAGATATTCGGTAAAGAATTTTGGAAAAAAAAGGTAATATGCAAAAAAGTTTGGAATATAATCTTTCATCTCTTCGATGCTTAATGTGCAAGATTTTAGGTACATACCATACCGTATGTATTGAAATGGATAGCACCCCCAATACTTTTGTAAGATTTTCATTTCCCTTCTCATAAGGTTTTTGGGCTTTTTATCCTTGTGGGATTCAAAAAAACTGTATTCGTTTACATACAATTTTTTGTAATGGCTTCTGGTATTTTTTTCTGCTATCTTTTTCCAGATCCAATAAAAATTACTCTTCATGCCCATAGCTCTGTCTTTTTATTTTGTAATTGTAATTTTAACATATTTATCTAACTCTTCAATGCCCGATTTCCTTGATTTTGTCATACATCAAATTCACGCAAGTTGTCCAGCTATGATTGTTTCCCGTTTGAATTCTTTTAACTCTTTTCTCCTCTGTGTCCGAATTCATAATAAGATCAATATTTTCTAAATAATCTTCAAGTGTTTCTCCTAACATAACAGTGTCTTTAAACCATTTCATAGCTTTTGTTTTGGTCGCTATCGTAGGTATTCCCATCGCAAGGTATTCATCAATTTTTCGGGGGTAATTCCCAATGGTGGCTTTTGTTAATTGTTGCGGATTCATAGCAATTGTGAAACCTTTTATATATGAAGGTAAAGTTTCAGGAGGCCTGGGTCCCAGAAAAGTAACATTTGAAATGTGATGCAATTCAGTTTTTTTAAATGATTCATTTTCAGGCCCGACTAACACGATTTCAAAATCAGGTTTTGCTTTAGCGATTCCTGCTATTAAGTTAACGTCCAATCTTTTGGTCGAGAGGTAACCAACATAGCCAATAATTGGTTTGTCTATTGATTTTAATTCTTCTGATACTTCCGTTCTATCGGGTTGATAAATTGACACATCACAACCTTGTCCAACCATAAAGCTGTTCTCATTATATTTTCTCGCATATTCTTCATAATAAAGCGAATTGGTAAAAACAATATCCGACTTTGCTATTAAATATGGTTCCATTTGAAGTCCATGCTTACGCCAGTAAGGAACAATTAATAAGTTATCTCTTATATAATAAATCGAGAGCTTTGGATTCAACAATTCTTTTAGGGAAAATCCTAAAAACATATGTTGGTCATTGAATAACAAAATATCTTTAAATCCTAACTCGTAAGTTGCTTTCTTTATCGAAATGGCCAGTTTCTTGTTGTTCTGTTTGTTTATCATTTTAAACAAGAAACCTGGAAACGAATTACTTGGATGGATATAAGTTGCGGGAGTGAGATTAAACAGATTTTCGTTGATTTGTTTTATGGAAAGGGAAGGGTTTTTTATAACAGCTTTTCTGTTTTTTACAATTTTATTGTCTGAGTTCTTCCAGGCTTCCAAATAGCTGATAGGAATATTGACAAATAGTACTCTGTTGTTTTTCGAGAATTCTTTCGCAATATCTTTGCAGTTACTTCCGATCTCAATATCCCAGGGTTGGATTCCAATGACCACTATATCCTTTCCTTTTATCATAACTTAAGATTTTAATTCCTCGTAAACTTTTTCATAAATATCCAAATAATTTTCAGCCATTTTTTTCCAGGTAAATCCTTTCGCACGTTCAATACCTCTTTTTTCCAAGTCCTTCTTCAACGCTTCATTTTGTATTATTTTTTGAATAGCACCTGTAATTTCTTCTGATTTATACGGGTCAACAATCAACGCCGCTTCTCCTGCAATTTCAGGCATGGAAGAAGTATTTGACGTAATTACCGGTACACCGCAAGCCATCCCTTCCAAAATAGGAATTCCAAAACTTTCACGTAAGGATGGATACAGGAATACTTCACATTGATTGATAATGGCAGGCAGGTCAGTATTTACAACATACCCTGTCAAATGAATGTCTTTTCTTGTTTCCGGATGCCCAATATCTTTCAGAATATTTTGAAGTGCTGTCTCCTCATAATCAAGCATTACCAATTTGTATTTGACTTCACTTTGTTTATTGAATTCAGCGAAAGCTTTTAAAACGTTAGGTGTATTCTTTTTTGGGTCTGTATTTCCAAGGAAAAAAAGAAAACGATCAGGAAGTTTATATTTTTCTTTAGCAGAAGCAAGTATTTTTTCGTCGGTAATTTTTTTAAAGTGCTCGCCAACTCCATTGTATATCGCTACCAGGTTTTCGCCAAGCCCCATGAAGTTTTTAATTCGTTCTTTTTCAAAATTGGAAACAGTAGATACACGTTTACTTTTTCTTACCACCGGGGGCACAACAAAACGCCGGTACATGTTGCCTGCTTTTTGATACCATGTTCCGGCCTTTTTGAAAATGCTAATACTTTCCAGATAAATAATATCATGTAAAATAGTAATCAAAGGTACTTTTGACCAAATGGGGCCTGTGTTGCTTGTGCAATGCAAAATATCGCAATTTTCTTTGTAGGCTGCCTTCGGAAGAGCTATTTGTTCCCAGGTGGGGTAGGGGCCACCTCCTAACTCTACTATTTTGAAATTTGGCGCATCCGGAATACAGGTGTTGTCAACATCGGGTTTTACAAAAATAATATATTCATTTTTTTTGTCGATGAGTTGCAGGTTCTTTATGAGCTCCAGTGCAACCATATCCATCCCGTGTTTCTTTTTTCTGTAGAGTCGTTGCCCTTCAATACCTATTTTCATAATGGGGTGGTTTAGTTTGTTTGTCCGTGTTCTGTATGAATAAATTTTTTATTTGTACCTTTTAATTTAAATAATGATGCAAACATCAAAAAGAAAGCTTTGGGTAAAGTTAAGGCTGCTTTTAAGGTTTGAATTGAATAAAATTTTCGGGGAATGCTAAAAAGAAATGCAAAAATTACCAATAAAAATACGGGCCACCATTCCATGAATCCAAATTTCAAAAAGTTTGCGTTTGGAAATATCAAATCAATAAAACCATACAAGAGTGTAATAATTGTTACTAACCCGACCAGTAGAACCCTTGGTGGAGAAATCATTTGGTAAACCTTATCAAAAAAGTCGAGATTGGCTTTAAAAAAAAGATGATAAAGTCCGGGGAAAAAATATCGCCCAAAGTATACAAATTGTGCCGACAACCATCTTTTCCTCTGTTTTGCAAATACTTCTGATTTTTGCACTTTCTCGTCTAAAACAATTGCCTCGTGCAGGTATTCGATTCTTTTCTTGTCTTTTAATAGTTTTAGTTCCAACTCCTTATCAAAACCTCCAACAGCTTTTACATTTGCCATGGTTTTCTTAAAAAATGCATAATCGAAGGCCATTCCGGAGCCGATTAAGGCTGAGGAAAAACCGAGTTTTCTGTGGCCTTTTCTAAAAATATGATTGTTTACTTCTTCGCTTATCGCATCCAAAACGGCAAATGAGGTATTTGTATTTTTTGCTACCCGGTGTCCCTGAACAACCATAAAACCGTTCTCAAAAGCCTGGTTGATTTTTGAAACAAAATCTTTTTCCATGATGTTATCGGCGTCAAGAACAAGAGCAATATCATAATTGTCTCCCAGTTCCAACATTGCTTTATTCAGGGCTTTCGATTTTGTACTGACTTCAAATGAAACTTCAACCAATTTAATGGGGATTTTTTTTAATTTTTCCAAAGTTTCAGGTTGAAAGGAATCTGCAATAATTACAACATCATATTTGTCGTTGGGATAATTTTGTTTGAGTGCTTCCTTTGCTACATCTACAATAACTGCATCTTCTTTGTATCCCGGAATAAGAACGGCTACTTTCCGAAGAGTTGCGTCCCTATTTATTTTTTGTTTTTTGGGAAACAGGCCGGCAAATCCAAATATGAAAATGTAAACAGTTGCAAAACCAAAGTAAATTAGCAGAATGTATTCCAGAATATGTATAATTAATTGAATGATGTTCATTACGTTAATAGTTTAGGATTATTTTTGATGGATTTAAAATGCGAAAAATTCCACATAATACCTCTCCAATATGCCTTTAAATGATCAAATTGTCCTTTCAGCAGAAATTTTATTGTGTTTTTAGGCCACGAGATAAAAAGCTGAAAGAAGATACTAATAATTTTGGCGATTCCGTTGTAATTTCTTCGGGCAAAAACCAATCTGTTGCGAGTCAGGTAATAGGTTTTAAAGGGACTGTTTTTTCCCGTAGAAACAGATTCTTTGTGAAGAATGTAGGATTCAGGCTGATAGAATATCTTGTATCCTGCCCGTTTTATCCTTTCTGCCCAATCATGTTCTTCATAATATAAGAAATAGACTTCGGTCATCATTCCAACATTTTCAATAACAGATCTGGGAACCATCATCGCCGCACCGTGAGCAGCATTTGTTTCTTTTAGCGTATTAAATTCAGCTGAATCTTTTTGGTGATAACCAATACTGTAATTACGGACCGTGTAGGGATTCATTTTTGTATAACCGGCATATTGTATTAAATCAGGATTCCAGTGAAATTTTATTTTGGGGCTTGCCATCCCAATTCCCTGGTCTTTTTCAAATAATTCAACAAGTGGTTCCAGAAAATCCGGGGGGACTTCGGTGTCATTGTTGATAAACAGTAAATATTTACCTTTTGAAGCTTTTACTGCCAGGTTATTTCCGCCCGCAAATCCGAGGTTTTTTTTGCTCAAAATCAGATTAATTTCAGGAAAATTTTCCTTTAATTTTTGAGGCGTGTCTGAAGGTGAAGCGTTATCAACGACAATTATCTCGAAATGCGGATAGGTTATTTTTCTTATCGAGTTCAAAAAATCTGTAGTAACATTACTTTGATTGTAATTTACTGTAATGATTGATACAAAAGGGTACTTTGTGTTTTGCATTTTACCCATTACCTGTTTTTTGAATTACTAATGATTTTGTCTTTTTGTTTTAATTCTTTTTCATATTTCTTTGCCAGGAATAAAAACCCCATACTGGAATAGATGATGATGCCGGTAGGCATCTGACCGAAAACGCCGTTCCCGTAAGATGCTGCCATAATACCCGTCATACCTGAAAGCAATGCTCCCAATTGTGCTTTTAACAAAGGGCTTTTTAGCTTGAAAACTATAATGTTTGCACTTTTTATTACGATATAAAACAATATCAATAAATGCAAAGAAAGTCCAACGATGCCTTGTTCTGCCCAAATCATGACATACCAACTGTCGGTAGGGGTTTGAGCCAGAAAAGTGTCTGGTGAAAAGCGCTTCCCCCAGTTGCCCGCAGAACCGAGACCACCACCAAAAGGTCTGGCTGCCATATAATCCTTCAGTTTGCGTTGATTCTCAAGTCTTACCTGCAAGGATGCATCATTCAGATCAAAAGCAGTACGCATTCTCCTTATCGTATAGTTTCCATTTCCGATAGTGGTAAATTTAAAAAATGCAAATACCGCTAATCCCATTAGAATTCCGGCAATGATTACTTTGGTATTTCTTTGAAGGACAATATAAGTTGCAAATCCCATGATTGGAACAGCAATTGCTCCGCGAGTCCCTGAAATCATCATTCCGTAGAATGATATTAAGGAAACAATTGCATAGAAAAATTTCCATTTTCTTGATTTCTTTTCATGCCACGCTAAAATAGCAAATATAACTCCCGAATGCGCTTGCGCACCTCCAAACTGACCGGCGTCAGACATGAAGGAGAATATCCTTAGTTTTCCGAAAATAATATGGGTGTTATCGCTCCCCGCATCAAGCCAGGCTTGTTCCCAGGGGTCTGGCCCAATAAATTTTTGCATTATTCCCTTCAGGCTTGCCAAAAGGGCGAGTACTGCCCATATTTTAAGAAATACTTCAAGATCTTTATGTTTATTAAAAATAATAAATATTATGGGAATTGTAAAAAGCATATAAAGCGCTACTCCCCGCATGGAATAAAACCAGGCTATTCTGCTTACCGCTTCCGGATTAAACAACTGGAAGAATGCATATCCAAACCAGATGAAGGCTAAAAAAACAAGTTCATTTTTTGCATTTTTCCATGGAACTTTTTGAAAAAATGATTTAAAAAAAAGCGCCAGATAGAGTAAAATAAAATGGGCATCGACTCCTAACCCTAAAGGTACTCCTTTTATATACCTTGTTAATCCCAGTACAAAAAAGTTGAACAGAAATAATCCAATCAATCCTACGCGCGGAGTTATAAAAATTGCGAATACATAAGCCAGAACAAAAGGCAAAACCAAAAATCCAACGCCAATAATTAATCCTTTTATGGCCAGGAGGTATCCAATGCAAAGCATAACCAGAATTAATACAGAAAGATAAACGGGGTTTTTTAATAATTCGCTACCATATATTTTATTAAAAACTCTCGTCATATTTACAATTGGTGCCGGAGGTTTAAAAAGAATGATTTTGCTTCCGCGATAAAAGATTTTAGTTCGAGCTTAAGCGCTTTATTTAAATAAAAGTAGCCCATAAAAATCCCTATAAGAGTAAATAAAACTGTTACAATAGCAACTGCCTGAAGCGATTCAAAAATAAATACAGCAATTAAATCGCCCACTATATTGGCTGCAGCCATTATTACCACTTTCCTAAAGTTTAAATTAGGTCTGTTAATGCTGTCTAAGGCGACGCCTGTAAAACGATCAATAGGCAGCAAAACCGAGTACAATGTAAAAACTCTAAAAATCGTTATCAGTAATGGTAATGAATCTTTATAATCATTTCCACCAAGAAACAGAATCAAAGGTTTAGCAAACAGGAAACATAAAACAGCAACCGGGATAAACAGTATTGTAACTACTGAACTGTATCCGTAAAATATCTTTTTTACGTGGTCGAAATCTTTTTTCCAGCTACTCTTCGACATTTTAGGGTATGCCGTAATTGTAAAACTTCTTAATGGAATCCCCAACAACTCAATTAATTTTAAGGGTATTGCATATTGCGCAATACCGACAGAACCGAGTATCGGGCTTAAACCTATTATAAAGGTATCTGCACTTTTTAATAAACTGCTTCCAACCAAAGTCCCCATCGAATATTTGCCGAAATTCAACATTTCTTTTGTTGATTCCCTTGTTGCCCTTCTTATGTACATTAAACCGTCCCATCTCTTAACAAAAACTACTATGCTTGGAAGTAGATTGGTTACTAAGTGCGCAATTATTACTTCCAAAAGTCCCCAATGCAGCCACAAAATATTCAATATTAAAAAGACCACAAAGCTGCCACTACGAGTAATACGTAAAAACAAAATAAGTTTGAATTTCTGCCTGGCCTGAAAATAGGAAACTGAGTTGTTCCACGATAAGTTTAGAAGAGCTAAAATTGGATAAAAAGTTATAAATAGTCTGTAACCGTCGTTTATTTTCCAGTTAAAGCCAGCAATAATAAAATGACTGGGAACGAAGATTGCTGCAATTACAAGCACGACAATCAGACCAACCAAATAACTGGTTCCCAGATAGGTTTTATTTTTATTTTCATCTTCACTTGATGCAAAACGTACTAAAGCTGTACTAGTCAATCCAAAACGCAGTAAATCAAAAAAAGTGGATAGTGTCAGATATAAAACCCAATCTCCAAAAAGTTTCTGCTCCAATTCCCGGGTTAAAAGCATAAAACTTATTAATCCCAATAGAGCACCTATGCTACTGGTTATGAGCGATATAATGTTTTTTTCATAAAGTATCCGTTTTATATTTATGCTCATATAAACTCTATTATAGGATTGATAAAAACATCATCTTGAATAAAAGTGAAATCTTAAAGTGTTCTTTATTAATTTCCTAAAGAAGCTTCTTTTTCTGGGTAAATCACCAAGCACATTTTCCATTTCTTCCACTTTCACTCCGTTTAAAATAATTTGCGGTTCATTTTCCTTCGTTGCTTCAATAACATCTTTTAGAGCGTATTTATCGGAGTTGGTCCATGCCCTGTTTGCCCTTACAATAATATACGTTTGATTTACATTCTTAAATAGTTTAATCGGATAAGTGTGGTCTATCAAGCCGGGTATTTCAAAAAATATATAATCATATTGATTAACGTCAAAATTTTCAGATACACAGTTATTGATAAACTCATTAGACGTTTCAATATGCTGAAAAGCTTTGTTTGTATTGTAGGTATAAATATCAAAATTCTTTACATCGTCTATTTTGTTATGTGAGAGGAGCAAAACTTTATAACCTGATTTTGCCAGTTCATTAAGCAACATTGTAGCGATCATCGTTTTACCTTCACCACTCTGAATACTAAAGAACAAGTTAATTTCCGGTTTTTTGTGTTCTCTTTTTTCCGAATTTAAGATTAATCTTCGAACAATAATATTGTTCCCTTTATTTTTAAGTGATTCAATATCAATGTTTTTATTGATTTTGGACAGATTGGGATAGATGGCAGCCAGACTTAATCCCATTAACTCTTCAGCTCTCTTTGCTGTACCAATACTTTGATCCAGAAATTCTAAAAGAATAATTACAGATGCCGGAATAATAAATCCGATCATAAATGCGATAATAACCAGGTATTTTCTTTTGCTTGGTTCCGGATTAATGGGGAATAATGGCTCAACTAATATTTTTAAATTTGAATTTAGTTCAATATTTTGTTGGTTGAGTTTTGCCAGATCAAAACTATGTAATATTGATAAATACTCTCTCTCCGCCACAGAAATTTTTCGTTCCAACCTTTTCATTGTTGCACCTAAGGGTGCATAATCAATAAAAAGCTGGTCATATTCTTTTTTTTGCATTTCGCCAAGAAGTAACTGAGCTTTAGTTGCTTCATATTCAATTGTTTTGTCAATCCAGTCTTCTATAATGGTTGTTGACGGAACTCCTTCTGTGGTGTTGTCAAAAAGGTATTGTTCTTTTACTGCATCTCTCAGTTCCTGCTGGGTATCATTTTCTTCTTTTTTTAATTCAGTTATTCTTTCAATCAACCCTTGCTCCAGCGAAGAATCCTTTTTTGCTTCGTAAGTTTTCAACGCAATTTCAATGTTGAGATCTGATAATTTATTTCGCAGGTTTAATATCTTTTCATTATTAATTTTTTGCTTTTCAAGCGGTGACATTTTTGCCTCAAGAACTTGTAATACCGACTTGGCAGCTACATTTTTCATTTTGATATCCATATACGTTAAATCAAAATGCTCTTTCTCAGAAGCAATATGTTTTGTTTGTTCGTTATAATTGATAATTGTATTTGTTTGGTTAAATTCGAGAAGTTCATTTTCCGCTTCATCCAATTTGATTATAGCATTTTCTAACTGACCTTTAAAATATTGGACAACAGCATCTGACTGATTTGCCTGAATAAAAGAATATTTTTTGATGAAAACCTCGTTTAGAATTTCCAGTGTATTTTTACAAATACCAGGATCATCGGATTCGTATGAGATTTCAATCAAATCGCTCGATTTGACTCTACTCACTTTTAGCTTCGAAGAAATTTTCTTTATGCTGTAATCCGGATGTTCATAGTTAATAAGTTCGTAAATGAAGTTTGTGTAGTCTTTATCTCTGTATGCCTTAATATTTTCGAGTGTTTTATCAAAATCATTCCTTACGGCCAGCTCCTTAACTTCATCAGGTACAATTTCCATTAATTCCTGATATTTATTTTTTGATATTTTTTCAATATTTGAACCTCCTGATAGCAAATGACTCACAAATAGCCGTAACCCGATTTCTTCAATGGTATTTCGCTCTTTAATAATGGTAATTAAATTATCAAAAGCTGTGTTGGTTCCAAATAAATCTCTTTTTGCACTTTCTAACGAAGTAATTGAAGAACCGCTGGCGATACCGGTATATATTAAACTACTCGAGGTATAAGTTTTGGATTGTTTTGAAGTGATGAAGAACACCAATGCCGCCATTGCGATCGGCATAATAATCAGCAAAGCAAAATGCTTAAGCAATAGTCTTATGAAAAAAAGTAGTTTCAATTTTCAAATTTTTTAATTTTAATCTCTTCTCCTATCGTTTCCTCTAATAGTTGCAAAGCAACTTCGAATTCAATTTTTACGTCTTCAAGGCTCGTAATTGAATTCAATAACATATCGTTTAACCTTGAATATTCGGCAACTGATATCTGATTGTTTTCAAAATCCATTTTAGCCCTTAACATTTGCACTCGATATGATTCAACCGCATTTGCTTTTACGATGATACTGCGATGCGCCCGTACAACGCTGTAATACTGTTTAATCACCAACTCATTCAACTCCTGTTCACTTTTTTGTTTCTGGTATCTGACTTTTTCTACCTCTGATTTAGCAGCATTTATGCTGGATTTGTCGACTACCGAAGACAACGGTAATTTTAAATATACTCCCAGATAATATCTTGTTTGCTCTGTAGTTTGAGTGTTTATGTCTCCCTGACCAATATCTTCTGATATAACTAAATTATCAAAAAGACCATATTTGGCGCCGGTTTCAACCCCCACTTGTTTCATCCACACTCTTTTTTCCGTCTTAATTTGATAGTTTTTAACTTCAATATCGGTATCGATATATTTAAGGGTTGGGGAATTTGCAATTGCTTTTGCCTGCAGCTCTGCAATTGAGGGTAACCTTTCGGTAATATCTTTTCCACCGGAGGTGTTTTTTAGCAATTCATCGTACGTTTGAGCAAATATTACATTCACCCAAACTAAAAGCAGGCTAATTACAATACCGGTTTTTGTGAAAAATTTCATAGGTTATACATTTTCTTTTTGGAATACCGCGCGAAACGTACGTATAATAATCCAAATATCCTTCCAGAATGAGAATTTACTGTTCGCAATCTCTACATATTTGTTATCAAGTTGTTTGCGCTCCTCCGGCGACATTTTTGATGTTTTGCCTCTTGCTTCAACCTGCCATAACCCGGTAATCCCTGCAGGGCCGTTAAACCGGTCGGTCCACTCGTCGGTGGTAAGTAGCTCTGCTTCATAAAGTGGGAGAGGCCGGTTTCCAACAATCGACATATCTCCTTTTATCACATTTATAAGTTGAGGCAATTCATCGATACTCAATTTTCGAATGATGTGCCCGACTTTTGTGATACGTGGGTCGTTTTCAAATTTTACAAATGCGCTTTCCTGCTTTTCTTTTTGACGTTGAATATGTTGTTTTTCATCAACTTCGATATCGTCACCAAATAAAATTGTTCCCGATTCATCAACTTTTTCCTCCTTTTTTTCACCGAGGCTATTTTCAACTATACTGGTTTGTTCCTCCTTTTTGTATTGATTTAAATGCTGAAATTCTTTTAGTCTTTTGTCAGCATCGGGATACATCGACCGTAATTTTAGGAAATTAAATATTCTGTAACCTGTCCCTACCCGTTTTGATATGTAGTACACTTTTCCTTTTGATTCCAGTCGAATTGCAATGATAAATAAAACCAGTATCGGGGAAATAAGAAGTAGAGCAAGCCCCGCAAAAAATATGTCGAAGGAACGTTTAAAAAAAGGAGTTTTATATATGTTTTCTTCAGGGTGAATTTCTTTTTTTAACAAAGCCATTTGTGGCTTTAAAACTTTTAAAAACTTAATACGGTTGAAAATCACCTCGGCATTTACAGGCCTGGTATAAATATCATCTATCTTTTGTTTGAATGCCCGGTTTAATATTTCAGGTGTTTTCGTATCGCATAAAACGATGTATGGAATTTCATTTTTTTTGTCAAAATTTTCAACAAACGACTGGTGGAAGTCCAGACCATTTCTTCCCGGTATTTCATACTCACTTATTACACCGTCAGTACTCGCGTTATTCCGGTCAACCCAGGCCGATGCCTGCAGCGGGTTGGGGAAGCTTTTAAAATTTACTGCTCCATTCACTGAAGTGAATTTTTCAATAATATTTTTATCTTCTCCAATGTAGACAAGATTTAATTTTCCGTCTTTCATAAAAGTAGGTTTACCTTTCCAGTATTCTTTCAATCCTGATTTGGAGTTCTTCCGGATTAAATGGTTTTACCAGATAATCTTCAGCTCCCATTTTTAAACATTTTATTCTATCGGTACTACTGTCTTTACTACTTAAAACTACTATCGGAATGTCCCTGAAAAAGCCACTTTCCTTTACACGGCTGATCAACTCAAATCCATCGAGGTTGGGCATCTGCAAATCTGTAATAATCAGATCAGGAATGTTGCCTTCCTGTAACCACGAGAGTGCCTGAAGTCCATCTTCTTTGGTTGTTACTTCAAATGTTTTACTCAAAAATTGAACTATAAGTCTGCTGATTGAAGGTTTGTCGTCGACAATTAGAATTTTTTTCATTTTGATGTATGGTTTGCAAATAGAGATTTCTCAATCACAAACAAAAATAAACAATATTTTGAATTGCAAAACTTATTCAATGTTTTATTAATGAGATATTTAAGTTTGATTCTGATTTTCATTGGGGTAAAAGAAAAATTTGCTGTAAAAAAAAGCAATGGTCTCGCTAATTACAGTGCGGGCACCTTTACTTGTTTTCCACCATTTTTTTAGTTCGTAAGAATTATCTTCGATAGCATAAACACCCACTTTAAAGTTATCTCCCAATGCCTTCTGAAATAAAAGCATACTTCGTCGGGAATGACATCCCGTTGAAACAACATCTACTTTTGCTTTTTTTATATTTTGATCTTCAAAATAGGACTTCAATGTAAGACCTGAGGTATATGTTCTGTTTCTTAGAACATTTCCACCCGGAATTGCTATAACTTTTGTACTGTCAAATTCCAACTCAAGGAAAGTTGCCCGGGTTAGTTCGGCCAATGTCTTTTTTTCTTCAAGATAATATCCAACCGAAAGCTTACCACCTGTTGTAAATATTAATTTATAATTGTTTGTATTAAAATATTCAATCGCTCTTTTTACAGAATAATCGGACATACTGCCGTCAAGAACCAGATAGTCGCCATAAACTGGTTTACTTTTGCTCAAATACAAAGGCATTTGAAACATAAAAAAATAGAAAAATAGAAATAGTATTCCGAGTAGTAAAAATTTTGCAGGCCATGTTAAAACGGTACATTCTTTCTTTTTTGTCAATTTAAATCGGGTCATACAAGCATTGTATATTTCAAATTAACTAAAAATGCAGGACACTAAAAATTAACTTTAAGGATAATTTGAAAAATCAAAACCCAAATATAAAATATCGGTTACTCAAAATCAAGGCACGGGCTTTTTACAATTTTTACGGCGTTTATTTAGTTTCTAAAAAGTATTTTTTCAGAGGTGTTATTTACAGGAGTTTGACTCACTCCCTAAATATGCAAATAGCTATTCTTCCAAATTAAGTTTTGAAAAATCAAACTGGTTATAACAGCTGATGTAGTAGTCTGCGATTTTATTTTCTACCTTACTGTTAGGGCTGTCAAAAATAGCAATTGTTTTCATGCCTGCTTTTTTTGCCGCTAATAATCCTGAAAAAGAGTCTTCAATTGCTACGCAGTTTTCCGGTTTTACATTTAATTTTTCAGCAGTGGTCAGGTAAACAAAAGGATGTGGTTTGCCTTCCAATTCATGTTCCGCCGACGAAGTGGCATCAAAGTACTCAGTAAGTGCCAGCTTTTCCAATACGACCGGAATCAATACTGAAGGTGAATTTGTTGCCAAACCAATTTTATATCCCCTGGAATTTAGAACTTTTATAAATTTTTCAATACCGGAAATAGCTTGTCCTTCATTTTTGATAAAGTGTGCAACGCGCTCTACTACACCATTTTCTACTTCATCTAACGTTTTGTGTTTCCACGGATATTTACTGTACCAAAAATTTGTTACTTCTGTGGTGGTCATCGACTGTGTAACGGAACATAATTCTTCTGACAGTTTTACCCCAATAGATGAAAAGACTTCTTTTTCAGCTCTTTTCCATATCTCTTCAGAGTCAATAATAACTCCATCCATGTCAAAAATGAAAGCTTCAATCTTATCTTTTGTTTTTTGAATCATATTTTGTTTTGTACAATCTTAGCGCATTTTTATAAAACGTTTCATTTCAGCAATTAATTCTTCATGTCTTTCCTCGATAAGCAGATGTCCACTGTTGGGAATTGTTTTTAATTGGCTACCTGCAATCATTTTATTCAATTCAACCCCTTTTTCTGCTGGTATCCATTGGTCATCTTTTCCCCACAAAATTAATGTTGGTGTGTTTATCGTTCTGTATTTGTCTTGTATTTCATCGGTATATTTTGAATTGGCTTGTGCAATTTGCCTGTAAAATGCAGCTTTGCCTTTTTCTCCTTTCCATGGTTTAATAATTCCTTCAATGGTTTCCTTGTTTAATTCTTTGTATGCAGCAGTTTTAATGTAGGCTTCAACAATTGCTTCATGAATATAATCCGGCAACTCCGAAAAGACTTCTTTGTGTTCATTTACCTGATTAAAAAACGGAGAACCCCAGGGAGAAATTGCCACAGGATCTATTACGACTAACTTTTCAAAGGATTTATTATCTACTAAATGCGCTCTTAGCACTGTTGTTCCGCCAAAATCATGACCAATTGCAATGGGATGCTCAAGTTTCCAAAAGTCGATAAGAGCAGCTAAAACCTTGTTTTGAATTCCAAGTGAAACATCGTTTTCAGATTTATCTGATTGCCCGTAGCCTAGCAAATCGAAATAATAGACTTTGTATTCATCGGATAATCCTTTTATTAAATGTCTCAGGTTAAACGAAGACCAGGGAGTTCCATGAACTATAATGATTGCTTTTCCCTGTCCCTGAACTCCCCAGCGAACCTCTCTCCCTTCAAAGTCAAAACTATTTTCTAAAATCCAATCTTCCATAAATACTGTTTTATCTTCAGTTCTAATGATTAATATCAGCCATTCCAATTGTTGATTTCAGTTGAATCATTTCACCGAGTAGCCTGGTGTTGGGGACCAATTCGGGCATTCCCATTTTATCAGCCAGCCTTGAGATTTCAAGGTTTAAACTCTCTATTTCAGTTCTCCTGTTATTTCTAATATCTTCGTAGGTCGAAATAAGCTGCCCGTCGGCCCGCCTGCTTATTAATAGTAATTTTTCTTCAATTTTTTTTTGACCAAGAGTGATTCCACATTTATTAGCCACATCAATACATTCGGCAATAATCGTTTTTGCCAGCTTAGTTGCTTCTCTGTTGCGGTGGAAGATTCCGTTATCGGTTTCAAGTAACGGACAGATTGAATTAAATGCACAATTTATAATTACCTTTTCCCAGACCATGTTCAAAATATCAGGTTCACTTTTAAAACCAAAATACGAGGTGCTGATTTGATTAACTATTGCATTTTGATTTGAGTTTTTTCCTCGCATATTTCCAAGAGGAGAATCTGTAACCATTTTAAAAGAAATCGTATTGTCGCTTGTTAGTTGGCTGGTCGAGAACAGAACACAACGAAAAACATTCTCGAAAGTGGCAAATGGCTTTTCAATATTGAGCCCGTTTTGAAGTAACACCACAGAAAAGTTACTTCCTTTGTTTTTTAGTCTTTGGGCAATTTCTGTATTGGCAAAAGCTTTGGCAGTAATCAATACAATGCCACTAATTTCTTTTAAATTACAAAAAGTTGTTGTGGTTATTTTTTGCTGAAATATCTGGTTTTCCTGATTGGTTACTGTTATTACTTTCTTTTCAGCAGGTTTATTATCCACACTGCCTCTAACAAGAACAACGTCTTTACTCTCATGTTGTAGAAAAACGGCCAATGCTTTTCCAATTGCTCCTGCACCAACGATATAAATTTTATCCTTTCTCATATATTTTGAATCTGTTTGAAGATAATTTTATAGCTTCCCTTTATTTAACACAACAATATATATCAGGTTTATATTTTTATGGAAGTACCTAAATTCGATCTCTATCCGATTTCGCCAATACAATAAGACGACAGAATGAAGGAGAACCTTTGTGTGAGTTCAATCCGGGAGATGTTTGACTTCGAACAGATATTATGGAGCTATGTTGAAATTCATTATGGAAAGGCTTCTTTGATACTATTTCAGAATATAATTTGTTGCCAATACAGCAATATCACGTGTTACCTGTGTTGGCGAATTGCAATCGCAATTGGTAAGTCCGACCACATAAATGTCTTTTTCCGGAATGTAAACTCCCATTGATTTAAAGCCGAAAATGCTGCCTCCGTGTTCGCGACTGGAATATCCGTTAATTTCTTTCATGTGCCAGCCGTAGCCATAATTTATCTTTTCACCGTCATTCAATGTGTAATTGGTAAACATTTCTTTTTTTGTTTTT
Organism: Maribellus comscasis; assembly: GCF_009762775.1. Classification (GTDB taxonomy): domain Bacteria; phylum Bacteroidota; class Bacteroidia; order Bacteroidales; family Prolixibacteraceae; genus Draconibacterium; species Draconibacterium comscasis. The sequence goes on from NZ_CP046401.1 coordinate 4,794,357, forward strand.
TCGCTAACCAGCAGGTTTTTATCGAGCGCATTTTGCCACTCCAGCAAATCATCGGCGGTTGACATTAAAGCACCCGAAGAATAGATTACATTAAAGCTGATATTCCTTTTGTTAACTATTTTTTCACCGGATTGCTGATGACCGTAAGCCCTGTTTTTGATTACTTCCCGGTCGCTGGCATAACGCGAATCGCTCATGCCAATTTTTTGAAAGATGTTCTTTTCAATAAAATCTTCATACGTCATGCCTGAAATCTGCTCAATGATATATCCCAAAAGTACATAACCCGAATTATTGTATTGAAACTTCTCTCCGGGAGTAAAATCCATCGGTTCGTCTTTAAAAAAATCGACCAGTTCTTTGGGAGACAAATCTTTTTTGGCAATGCTCATAATCGATTTCATACTCGTAAAATCTTTAATACCCGAAGTATGTGTCAGCAAATGATGAATCGTTATTTTCTCCCCGTTAGTTGGATAATCGGGAAGATACTTTGTAATTTTTTCGCTTACGTTTAGTTTTCCCTCTTCCACAAGCATCATAATAGCGACTGCAGTAAATTGTTTGGTCATGGAACCAATTTGAAATACAGCCTCTGTATTCATATCTACATTCAGTTCGATATTGGCTTTACCAAAAGCCTTTCGGTAAACCGATTTTCCATCTTTCGCAACAATAAAAACAGCTCCAGGCTCATCGGGTTGAAATTTGTTTTGGAGCAAACTATCCACTCTTTTCTCAAAAGTTTGAGCGTTTATATTTAGAGATGCAAGTAAAGATGGACTCAGGAAAAGTACAATGGTAAAAATTCTAAATAATATTGATTTCATAATTTAAAAATTGCTTTTACGTACGACAAGAATTTTTTCACGCGGTTACAGATAATCCTTGAAAATTGTTCTTTATCGCTTTTATCAACAAAAACAAACAAAACGATAATTCTGAAAATACTGCTACTGTCATCACCAGCATTTCGCTTATTGATGCGAATTCAGGAAACAGGAAATTAACAACACAATCGACTAAATAACTCACTCCGGCGGCAAGCACTAACACTCCCAACCATTTTGGAAAATATTCGGCTTTGAAAATCAGCGTTCCGAGAATAACGCAACTGATCCCGAAAAATACGCCGCTAATCAGGTATCCATAAGAATGGGCATTTAGGAATAACATCGAAAGCGAATTAAGCTGTTCCTGATTAAAACTATTGAGATAATCGCCGTCACCTAAAAGTAGAAGTGGCAAATAGAAATTCAGCAGGTTGAGTCCAATTACTGTGGCTTGTGCCAGCCTGAAAAAAGCGGCCAGCATGGAAAGTCCCTGGTTGACCGATTTCAAAAGCAGGTAAAATAACAGGGCGACACCTACATCGCTCATTACCATTACCAAATCGCTTATAAAACCGATTCGGAATAAAAAGGAATTATTGGCAATATTTTCGGCAGTTGCAGCGGCGTCGCCCGGGACAATCATTCCCGAGCGAACAAACAGTTCACTAAACAAGCCCGATATTATAATTATCAGGTACAACACCCCGGCTGTGCGGGCGTTGGTTTTCATTAACTGAACTGATTCAATTGTTTTCATGACTTTAAATTTTATGGTTTACTCTGAAATAATAACTGTGTCGCGACTCACGGTATAAGCGCCAAAATAGCCCAATGCGTCGTTTGAAAGGTTCGTAATTGGATTTGATGGATTTGCATTTCCAATCATTCCACTTTCAAAAAGAGAGGACAGTGTTCGGTAATAATCATAAGTTGATTCGGCTAAAGTTTGTAATTCAACAATTACGGTATCCTGTTCAAAAAACTGTTCGTCGTCCCAACGCATCGAAATTTCGTTACCATCTACAAAAGCATCATCGTAAACGTACAGGATATCATCCGGCTCCGATTGCTGCTCAATCCTCGAAACGATTAACCGGTAATAATTCTCAATGCCTTCAGGATCGTTTAAGTGACAGTTAACCAGGTAACCGCCGGAAAATTCCATGTAATCCGGGGTTGGTTCGATGGAGATTGAATCTATGGCAACTTTGTAAGGCATTTCAACTGTTCCTGTATAAATTTCGCCGTCAACTTCAACTTCCAGGGTATATTCCCTTCCTTCAATTCCCATTTGGTATTCTGTATAAGTGCCCGGATTGGTTTCTTCAAGCTGTACCAAATTCCCGGCATTTTCTGTTACGGTAACAACCGCATTGGAAACCGGCGGGTAAATTCCCGGTTCGAAGTAATCTGTCGATTTGGAAATTTTAACAACGACAGAGTCGTTAATTACTGCGTCGATAACCAATTTGGGTTCAACGGAATCAAGGTCAATGTCAATTACATCCTGACAGGCAGTGAACAGGATTGCTAAACTGAAAATAAATGTGAGTATTTTAATTGTTTTCATGTCTTTAAAATTTAAAATTGTAAGTAACTGAAGGAATCATTTGAAACAGTGCCAAACGCACGGCTTCGGTTTGTGTCGGGTTATTTTCATTTTCCCGGAAAGTGATGGAAAAAGCATTGCGTCTTCCGTAGGCATTGTAAACGGAAAAATTCCAACTCGATTCAAAACGTTTTTTCTTTTTGGGCGTGTAAGTTGCACCAATATCCAGCCGGTGATAATCCGGCATTCGGTAGCCGTTTCGTTTGGTGTAAACAGGCACCGTAAATCCATCAACCGAGTATTTGCCACTTGGAAATGTTACGGCATTTCCGGTGTTATAAACCCAATTGGCTGACAAATTCCATTTTTCATTCAACTGATACATTCCAACAACCGACACATCGTGTGTCCGATCCTGTTTTGCAGGAAACCAGTCTCCGTTGTCAATTTCATCCATTGATTTTTCGGTTCGCGAAAGCGTGTAACCAATCCAGCCGGTTAGTTTCCCTGTACGTTTTTTTAAGTACAATTCCACACCATAAGCGCGTCCTTCCCCAAAAACCAGTTGCGACTCCACATTTTTATTTAGCAGAATTTCTGCTCCGTTCTGATAATCAATCTGGTTTTTCAGGCTTTTGTAGTACACTTCCACCGATGTTTCAAACATGTTCTTTTTGAAATTACGGAAGAAACCGGCAGCCAACTGATCAGCTACCTGCGGCTTTACATTTTTACTGCTGGGAATCCAGACATCGGTAGGCAGCGAAGCAGACGAATTCGACAACAGGTGCACATATTGGGCGTTTCTTGCATATGAAAATTTGATTGAATTTTGCTTATTCAGAATAAAATTGAATGTAGCCCGCGGTTCGAGCGTGCCGTATTTTTGAATAACATCGCCTTTTGAAAAAGCTTCTGTATTTGTAATTTCATCATCTGCGTTGTACGTGTAAACTGTATCAGGCCCAACCGCTATAAAACCGGAATACCGCAATCCGTAGCTTACGCTAAAATGGTCAGAAAGATTTAACTCGTGCGAAACATACGCAGCTCCTTCCCAGGCTTGTTTTTTACCCATAAAAATGGAATTGAAAAGATCATCTTTTTCTGCATTAATTTTTCCCGGACTGTACGTATGATAGATAGCATTAAAACCAAATTTCAGCGTATTCTTTGAATTGATGTAGTATTGAAAATCTTCCTTCCAGTTGAAATCCTGAATTCCGGATTTAATATAAATCATGTTGTTCGAGAAGTTGTAGCCAAATCCGTAATCATAATTGCTGTAAATCAGCGAACTATTCAGAAATAATTTGTTATTAAACACATGATTCCATCTAAATGTGCCGGTTTTGTTTCCCCATTTCAAAGCAAAAAGTTCGTCGATATTAAATACATCGCGCCCCAAATACCCGGATAAATACACCCGGTTTTTGTCGTTTATTTTGTAATTGGCTTTAACATTTAAGTCGTAGAAATAGAGGTCGGTTTTTTTCTGTGTTTTGTTTTTTGAAAATATCAAAAACATGTCGGCGTAACTTCTGCGCCCGGAAATAATAAACGAACCTTTGTCTTTTACAATGGGCGATTCAAGGGTTAAGCGCGAAGATAATAATCCCAAACCACCGGAAGCCGCAAACTTTTTTGAGTTTCCGTCATTCATCTGAATATCAAGAATGGAAGACAAACGCCCACCGTAATTTGCAGGTGCATTTCCTTTGTATAACTCCAAATCTTTAATGGCATCGGAATTAAAAACGGAGAAAAATCCCATCAGGTGCGAAGCGCTGTAAACCGGTGCTTCATCAAGGACAATCAGATTTTGGTCAACACCTCCGCCGCGTACATAAAATCCGGAAGTTCCTTCAATGCCAGAACTTACGCCCGGTAAAAGCTGGATGGTTTTCAGGATATCCTGCTCGCCGAGAATAACGGGAATCATTTTTGTTTCTTTAGGAGAAAGTTTCGTAACTCCCATTACTGCTTTTCTGATATTCTTGTCTTCGGCTTCACTGCGAATTACAATTTCATCCATTTCAGTGGATGCGGGCTGCAATTCGATGTCTTTTGTATTGTCAGCCAAAAGTTCTGTTGGTAGCAAAATGTTTTCATAACCGATGTATGAATACCGTACCGTATAAGCTCCTTTCGGCAGTGTCAACGAATAAAATCCATAGGCATTGGTTGCTGTTCCGGTTTCCAGTTCCTCAACATAAATGGTTGAACCAATTAGACCTTCGCCAGTTTCGGCGCTCTTTACATAACCGCTTATGGTTACGTTATCATCAGCAAAAACTGATGTAGCGGATATGAATATTGTAATCAGGCTTAATAATAATCTGTTTTTCATCTTGTTTAATTAAATATTGTTTGGAATCAAAATTAGAGATACAAGTGTTTGAGGGCGACGTTTTTAAGAAAGCCGGACGTTCGGATTCCCAAAGTCGGACTTTATTGTTTTCTGTTTAACTGAAATGAATTAAAAAAGTACTTGTTTTTTGTTTCTGTTTTCTTAATAACCTATTCTGATATTTTCATTTTAGCTTTGAAGCTTTAACTCGTTTACTGATTTATACATTGTTTTGGGCTTCCCTCCACGAATAATCAACCAAAAGGCAAAACCAATTTCACCAAAAGCCATGGGTAAACTCAACACTGTTTCAACCGTTTTTATTTGGTTGTCAAATTGGGGAAGAAAGATTTTTACGCTGTGAATAACCACGTATGATACTGCGGTAAAAACCAATAATATTCCCCAGAAATTGTGAATGCTTTTTGATTGAAATGCCAAAATTCCAAGAAACAAAAGATGGAATCCAAAAATTATCAGCCCAAACGACCATGTAGATTCAAACGAATCCAAATAGCTCATAATTTGTTTACTTGCCATTTGAGCTTGCGTAATATTTCCATTTAGAATTTTGAGAACATAGATTAAATTCAATATGGCAATCCCAAAAATGAACACAAAAACGATTCGCAATGCTGCGGTGAGATACAAAAGTTTTTTGTTTTTATTTCTGAAAAAAACAAAGAGTGCCCAGGCAACCAAAATATCACACAAAAGAATAAAATGCCACCCAATAATTTCTGTACGGAAAAGCCATCGATGAGATTTTAAATTACCAACAGTAACTTCAGGATTCCCCGGAACTACAAGTGTACTGTGTGCATAGCCAAAAGTGAATGCCGCAATCACTGCCATTATTAATAATGCTATCCCAGCCATTAATGCAGAATTTCTTTTCGTTGTCATCTTCGTTAATTTTAAGGTTGAACAACAATTACTACATTTCCTTTTTTGTGGCCGGAAGCAATGTATGTGTGCGCTTCAGCAACTTTTTCCAGTGGATACTGACGATCGAGCACCGTTTTTAAATGTCCTTCTTTAAAAAGCCCAATCAATTCGACAAATAAATTTTGTAGCTCCTCGTCGGAACGGAGTCCAGTGGCAGCAAATTTGGCTTTCCTTTTACTAAAGGCAGAAGTCCACATCATTTGCAAAAGCAGTGAAAACTTAAGCACCGGCGATAAATACAGACCGTTTTCCGAAAGGATATTTTTATTTTTTGAAAAAGAACTTTTTCCAATCGTATCAAAAACCACATCGTAGGTTTGGCTCATTTTCGTAAAATCTTTTTTTGTGTAGTCAATAACCTTATCGGCTCCCAGCGATTTTACCAACCCTACATTCCGGGTACTGCAAACAGCAGTTACTTCAGCTCCCATAAATTTGGCAATTTGTATAGCAGATGTTCCGAGGCTGCCCGAAGCACCATTGATTAAAACGCTTTGTCCGGGTTTTATTTTTGCAATTTCTTTAAGGAAATTCAGTGAAGTAACATGTCCGTCGCCAAAAGTGGCGCCGTCAGCGTAGCTCATATTTTCAGGCATGGGCAGAATCACTCCGTTTTCAGGAATGGTAAAATATTCCGCATTGGTGCTAAATCCGAGTGTGGTTTCACCAAAAACCCGGTCGCCCGGTTTGAAATTTCTAACCTTCTCACCTACGGTTTCAACAATGCCGGCAAAACCTGTTCCCGGAATGGCATGTTTGGGTTTTGTGAGACCGGTCATTAATCTTCCGAAATATGGTTTCCCTGTTCTCATCATTCCATCCGCAGTAGTAGCCGAAGATGCATAAACTTTTACCAGCACCTCATTGCCTTTGGGTTGTGGTTTGTCCACTTCCCGTAATTGCAGCACATCCGGTGCTCCGTAACCTGTAGCGACAATTGCTTTCATTTTTTCTTTCATCACATTTATTTTTATTGTTTTACTTTTCATTTGATTTGATTTTCAACGAAATCATGAAGCAAATGTAGCGGAGCCACGAATGACAAAAGTTCGGAATAACTGTGGAGAGGTTCGGAATTATAATTTCGGGCTAAAAAGTATGAATATATAAAAAAACAGACCTTCAAGGTTTCTGAAACCTTGAAGGTCTAGGTTTATGTGATATATTGAAATATAAAATCTTTAGTCAATCATTTCAGCCACCTGCCACAAATCACCATCGCCGTAGTGTTCCAGTGAGTTGCCACAATGAACGATAATAATTTCTTTGTCTGGGATAACATAAATATTTTGTCCCAGGTTACCTGAAGCGGCAAACTGAAAAGTTGAATCGCAATTTGCATGTCCCCACCACTGGTAATTGTAATATACATGCTTGCAGTTGTCTCCTCCAAACCAGCTGGGGTAAATATCCCGGGGAATCGATTTGTTTTCCCGTGTAGATTCCACCGCCCAGTTTTTTGAAATGATTTGATTGCCGTCCCAATTACCGTCTTTCAGAAAAAGGCGACCAAACCGCGCATAATCTATGGCACGGGCAATTAACCGACTGGGCATGTATTCAAAACCCGATTTTTTGCTGTCGATGGAAAAAAGGGCGTCGTATTCCATTACCTGCGACCATAATTTTTCCTGCAAATATTCCGACACAGTTTTATGCGTTACCCGTTCAATAATCAATCCCAGGTAACTTGTATTGTAATTGTTATACTGAAACGATTTGCCCGGTTCACGAGCAATGTCCACCTTTTTAAGCAACAGTTTCCGCACATTTGGATGGTAATAACCAATGGCTTCGTCGTGCCAGGGAAGGTGAATATAAGTGCCCGGAATGTACCCGGTAAAATATTTTAGTCCCGAGCGCATTTCCAGCAAATTTTTTATTGTGATTTTTTCAAAATCGGAATTCCGTTCTTTTAGTTCCGGAATATATTTTGTCATCGGATCATCAACCCCGGAAATGAGTCCATCATCGATTGCTGCTCCGATTAGAAATGAAATAAACGATTTTGCCATCGATTGGGAATGAAAATAAGAATCTCTTGAAAAGCCGTTAAAATATTTCTCATAAAGGATAGTGTCTTTTCGGATAAAAATTAATGCAGTAGTTTGCGATTTTTCCGCCCACTCCTCAAACGAACCAAACCCGGAACGATCAACTCTGCCCTGAAACAAGGATTCCACATAATCTTCATCCAGATTCTTTGTAAACTGAAACGTATTTTTCGAGCCTTCAATATGCCTGTTTTCATAAAGCTTGTAGTCGTAAACATCGGCTACATTTTGTGTGATTAGCCGGTAAACATAGGTTGGAGAATATTTTATTGATAATATCATTAAAAAGGCTACGATTAAAAAAAGTGGAGTAAGAAGAATAATTTTTATGGCTCTCAGTACTTTTTTCATGTTGTGTATTTACTACGTTTAATTTTCTCTTTCTGATTTCAATAAAAACATAAAACAAATGTAAAGGATATGTTCCGGGGAAAGTTCGCAAAAAGAATGTTACCATTTGGAGTTAAAAAGCCAAACAATTTTGCCTACTGCAACATCCTGGCAACCATAGGGCGGGTTATTTCAAGTTCCTTTAAATTAATTTTTAGTCCGAGTGGGGCTAATTGCTGCTGAATCATTTCATAAACAGGTTTCATTTCGTTGAATGGCACAATTACAGATTCCCGGGGAGTTGCTCCATGGTTGTTTCGTATTGTTTTCTCCGCCCCGGCATCAACGAGCATTTGGACAATTTCAACACGGCAAAAAAATGCGGCGGCGTGCAAGGCGGTTGAACCCTCATTATTTTTTATATCCAGTTCGGCATTAGCGTCAATTAACGCTTTTGCGATATCTGTTTTGCCAAAAGTAGTTGCGGTTATCAATGGCGTTGAACCACTCACCGGATCTTTTATATTGACGTCGCCTCCTTCCTTAATGTATTGTTTTACAGCTTCAAGATTGTTTGAAATTATTGCAGACTGAATATCAATTTTGGGCTTTTCAACTTTTGATGTCATCTCAGGATAATTGTTTTCTGATTGAGAACTTGCATATGCAGATAAAACATTAGTAAAAGCAAAGCTTACGAACAGGATACAAAAATAGATGTTAAGAGTTTTCATAATTTTAAATTTTAATATTTTAAGTTTGAAAATTGTTATACAAAAGGGATGTGTAATAGATTGAAAATTATCAATTTAGAGTAAAATAAAAATTGAGAAACAGCCGAAAGATTCTGATCCAACAAAACATTGAGCATAAAAGGCTATTTAACCAGTATTAAGAGTTTCTCTCTCGTCTCAGTATTTTTACAATACGCTTATAAACAATTTCCGACAAATTCCATGTATATCCGCCACTTGTATTTACAAACTGAACAACGACTGCATCAATATCTTTGTGATACCTGGCAATACCAGAGTATCCTGGCAATAATCCTGTATGTCCATATTCATAAATAGATGAATAAATAGTTTGTTCATTATCATTTAGCAAAGAGCCATCGTTTAAAGCCCGCAAGAATATACCCACATCCTCTGCCGTGGCTACCATTGAACCGGCAGTATTCTTTAAATCGCCATCATAACTTACGTCATATCCGCTCATAACATCATCTAAATCTACTTCACTAAGTAAACTGTAAGTATTGTTCAGCCCAAGCGGTTTCAAAATTTCCCTCTTGATATATTGATGATAACTATATCCCAATGTTTTATCAAGGATTTCGCGTATCAACAAATAATTTGTATTTGAATAACTGTATTTTTTATCAGGTTCAAATTCTGCGGGCTTATCCAGTACCAACTCCAGATTTTCTCTATTGTCTTTTGGCAGATGTCCCCAATAGCCAGGGGTGTCGGTAAAGTTGGGAATGCCACTTCTATGCTGCACCATCATTCTCAAGGTGATTTTATCAGCATTTTCAATTCTTTCCACCAATGCGGGAAAGTAATCAGCGAGTGTTTTATCTAAAGACAAATGCTTGTCATTTACCAGTTTAGCAACGGCAACAGCAACATACAACTTGCTAATACTGGCAATTTTGAATAATGCTTGCGGGTCGGCGGGTATTTTACTTTTCCGGTCGTGCCATCCTGCGGCGTAAAAGCCGGGTTCTTTTCCGGCCTGATCGATATATACAATTATACCATCAAACCCATATTTTAAACTTTCATCGAGCTGTTCCTGTACCGTTTTAGGTAGTGGTGTAATCCAGGCTTTTATCAGTATCCATGGTACAAAAAACATGGAAACGATGGTTCCAACCAATAAACCTATTCTGAGTATTTGTTTTGTTTGTTTTTTTGTCATTATCATTTTGTTTATGTGATTTCTATGGTGGCAAAAATAATTGTTGAACAAACAACAGAAGTTCGTGATTTTCAATTAGAAGTTCGGAATTATAAAAACGAACCCTTGTGTTTCAGGAACTCTTTTGGGGGCATTCCTGTTTCTTTTTTGAAATAAGTATTAAAAACGGTTTTGGAGTTGAAGCCGCTTTCATAAGCCAGCCCAATTAACGAAATATGACTATTCTCCGGATCTACAGCCAGTTTCTTGAAATATTCAATTCGATAGTAATTAATAAACTCGTTGAAGTTTTTGCCCATACGCTCATTCAGCAACCACGATAGTTTGTTGGGGTGAATTTCTACCTGATCGGCAAGCGAACGAAGCGAAAGATTCGGCACCAGAAACGGCTCTTCTTCACTGATGAAACGAATCAGCTTTTCGGTGTAAATATCGGCAGTTTCGGAATCTAAAAGAGGTGGTTTTTCTGAACTTGGTTTTATTACTGCTTCCGAATGTTGATACAGCTTCTTTCTGTATTTTTCATAACGCGAATCATTCTTTAATTGCTCGGCCAAAGGATCGGTATAACTCAACAACAAAACCGACGACTTCAGCTTAATTGCCTTATCCAGCCAGGCAAAAGCTTCGTCGTTTTTTCCCATGTTGGCGTAGGCCAGGTACAAATAAGAATGTGCCTGAAACGAAGTCGGTTTCTGCGCCTCCTCTAGCAATTGTGTAAAATATTGTTCTGTTTCTGCCTCATCTCCTTTAAGGATGTTTGCAATACAAATGGTTCCTAGCCGCTCATCGTGAACAACAATTTCTTTGGGCATTTTCCCCAAAAAATTTATCGCCTCATCATACTGTCCCATTTTCAACAAGCAGTAACTGCGCACAATATAAGCCGGAATATTATACGAATTTTTCTCAAGACATTCATCGTACAATTTTAACGTCTCTGAATAATCTTCAAAACGATAGTTATAATACGCCCTGTAAAACAATGTTTCCTGCGAAAGAGGATCGACAGTGTGTGCCATTTCCAGATGCTGCTTTGCTTTATCCATTTCTCCGGAGAGCATAAATAACATTGAAACAAACTGCTGCGCCTCCGGATAATTCGATTTTAATTCCACAGCCCGAAGTCCGTGACGAAAAGCCGCCTGAAAATCAGCGTTGTAAAAAAACGAAAAATTGGCTAATAAATAATGAACTCCGGCATTTTCAGGACTCAGGGAGTACGCCTTATTCATGTATTCACGCGATTTTGTCCAGGCTTCTTCCCTCGGCATCAATTCGGTAACTGCAAAAAAACTGTATGCATCAGCCAACCCCACAAGCGAATCTGTATGATTCGGGTCAAGCGCAATGGCTTTTTCAAAAAAATCAATGGCTTTGCGCGCATCCACCGGATTCCATTTATTAAAATGAAACCGGCCTTTCAGAAAAAATTCATAAGCATCGAGACTTTCCGTTTTCTTTTCTACCAGATGCTCCTGAATTTCAAAGTGCCCGTACTGTTCCCGAAGTTTTTCTGCAATCAGCAGACTAATTTCATCCTGAATCTCAAAAATATTCTCCAGTTTCCGATCCCATGTCTCCGACCAAAAATGAAAGTCTTCTTCGGCATGTATCAACTGTGCCGTAATCCGTATTGTTTTAGCAGCCAGCCGAACACTTCCTTCTAAAATAGTAGCAACATTCAACTCTTTTGCAATTTGTGTGATGGGAATGTTTTTATTTTTGAAATAAAATGAAGACGTTCTTGATGTGACTTTTAAATGCTCAATACTGGCCAGTGCATTAATGATTTCCTCTGTTATTCCATCGCTGAAATATTCCATTTCTTCACTGCCGCTCATATTCACAAACGGAAGTACAGCTATCGTCTTTTCTGTAGGTTTTAGTTTTTCCAATTGCATTTTATATTGTGATGCTCACCGGTTTTTGTTTACGATACTCGCTGGGCGTTTGCCCGGTAAATTTTTTAAAGGCTGTATTAAATGACGACTTTGAATTAAACCCGCAATCCATGGCAACTCCCAACAGAGAGTATGAGTCGGAGGCCGGATCGTTTAAACGAGATTTAATTTCGTCGATACGAAACCGGTTAATAAAATCAAAAAACGATTCTCCATAAATCCGGTTGATTAATTCGGACAATTGATAAGGTTGAATATTTATTTTCTTACTCAATTCAGCTAAGGATAATTCATTTTCAATAAAAACTTTTTCCTTTTGAATTGCCGTTTCCAGCCTGGCGCCATATTCTTTCAATTGTTTATCATTCAGCACAAAAACATTTCGCCCTTTTTGTTTTGTTTCAGAACGATTAATTCCGCCGGAGGGCAATTCCTCTTCGACAATCACATCTGTTTTAATACTTTGTCTTTTCCAGGTTGAATAAGCCAGACTGTAAATTATTATTCCAACAAAAAAACCGATGATATTATTCGAAACAGAAAAGCTAAAGGAAAGTCTGTATCCCAGCAGAAATGAAACCAACGCTACAATCATTACCGCAAGAAAAAAATAAAGAATTCTTTTTGCCTGCGCCAGTGTTATCTTTTCTATGTCTGAAAAATTATCCTTAATCCTCTTCTCGTGTGTTTTTATTAAAACCAGGCTGACAATC